>NZ_PEOG01000020.1 GCF_002761755.1 Roseateles chitinivorans | reverse complement strand
CCCTGCTCGACCGCCTGCCGCTGCCGACCGCACGGCTGCGGACGCTGCGCCGCGCGGCCGACGCGGCGCAGCGCTTCGACTTCGACGGCGCGCTCGTGCTGGTGCGCGCCGATGCCTCGGGCCGACGCGGCCTCGCGACCGAGGCGGACACCGATCCCACGTCGTCCGGGAGCCCCGCATGACCGCCCACCCCGCGCCGATCCCCGACCCGACCGACGGCGCCACCGTGCTGGTGGTCGACGACACGCCCGACAACCTCGCGCTGATGAGCGAGCTGCTGCGCGACCGCTACCGCGTCAAGATCGCCAACAACGGCGAGAAGGCGCTGCGCATCGCCGGCGCCGAGCCGCGGCCCGACCTGATCCTGCTCGACGTGATGATGCCGGGCATGGACGGCCACGAGGTCTGCGAGCGGCTCAAGGCGGACCCGGCCACGCGCGACGTGCCGGTGATCTTCCTGACCGCCCGGTCCGACGTGGCCGACGAGACGCGCGGGCTGGCGCTGGGCGCGGTGGACTACATCACCAAGCCGATCAGTCCGCCGATCGTGATGGCGCGCGTGCGCACGCACCTGCGGCTGAAGGCCAGCGCGGACTTCCTGCGGGACAAGGCGGCCTACCTGGAGGCCGAGGTCGCGCGCCGCACCGCGGAGCTGGCGGCGATCCAGGACGTGACCATCCTGGCGATGGCCTCGCTGGCCGAGACGCGGGACAGCGACACCGGCAACCACATCCGGCGCACCCAGCATTACGTCAAGGCGCTGGCCGAGGCGCTGCGCGGGCATCCGCGCTGGCAGGCGCTGCTGACGCCGGAGTACATCGCCACGCTGTTCAAGTCGGCGCCGCTGCACGACATCGGCAAGGTGGGCATCCCCGACCGCATCCTGCTCAAGCCGGGCCGCTTCACGCCGGACGAGTTCGAGATCATGAAATCCCACCCGGCGCTGGGCCGCGACGCGATCGCCCAGGCCGAGGCCCAGCTCGGCACGCCAGTGGCCTTCCTGTCGACGGCCAAGGACATCGCCTACGGCCACCAGGAGAAATGGGACGGTTCCGGCTATCCGGAGGGCCTGCGCGGTGAGGCGATCCCGCTGTCGGCACGGCTGATGGCGCTGGCCGACGTCTACGACGCGCTGATCAGCCGCCGGGTCTACAAGGACGCGATGCCGCACGGAGACGCGGTCGCGATCATCGTCCAGGGCCGCGGCAGCCATTTCGATCCGGAGGTCGTCGACGCCTTCCTGCGCATCCAGGACGAGTTCCAGGAGATTGCGCGCCGCTTCGCCGACGACGACGAGACGCTGCGCCGCAAGCAGGACTGGATCGAGTCGACGATGGCCGCCCCCGAATGACCTCCCGCAGTCCTTCCCCCTGATCCCCACCGCGGTCCTCCCCACCACGCGGGAGGGCCTCGGTGATCGGGGACGGCGATGCGTGGGGTACCGGCGCTTGCCGCCGGTGCCCCATGCATCGGCGGCCAACGCCCGGTCCGGCGCAGGACGGGAGCCCCCGCCAGCGCATCCCCCGCCATAATCCCGCGCCATGCGCCGCACGACGACCCTCCTGCTTGCCGCCCTGGCCCTCACTCTCTCCGCTTGGGCCCACGCCCAACAACCGCGCCCGGTCTCGCCGCGCGGCCCGCTCGACGCCCAGGAGCAGAACAACATCGCGGTGTTCCGCAAGGTGTCGCCCTCGGTGGTGCACATCACGACGCTGGCGCAGCAGCGCGACTTCTTCTCCCGCAACGTGACGGAGGTGCCCAGCGGCACCGGTTCCGGCTTCCTGTGGGATGAGCGGGGGCACATCGTCACCAACTTCCATGTGATCCGCGGCGCGTCGGCGGCGAAGGTGACGCTGTCCGATCAGACCGCGTACGACGCGACGCTGGTCGGCGTCGATCCCGACCGCGACCTGGCCGTGCTGCGCATCGCCGCGCCGCGGGAGAAGCTCCAGCCGGTGCCGATGGGCAGCAGCCGCGACCTGCTGGTCGGCCAGACGGTGTACGCGATCGGCAACCCCTTCGGCCTGGACCAGACGCTCACCCGCGGCATCGTCTCGGCGCTGAACCGCGAGATCGAGTCGATGACGCAGCGCACGATCCGCGGTGCGATCCAGACCGACGCCGCGATCAATCCTGGCAACTCGGGCGGGCCGCTGCTCGATTCGGCGGGCCGGCTGATCGGCGTGAACACCTCGATCTTCAGTCCGAGCGGCGGCAGCAACGGCATCGGCTTCGCGATCCCGGCCGACGAGGTGAACCGCGTCGTGCCGCAGCTGATCAAGCATGGCCGGGTGATCCGACCGGCGCTGGGACTGACCGCCGGCACCGAGCAGTTGCGCGAGGTGCTGCGCCTGCCCAAGGGCGTGGTGCTGATCGGCCTGCAGGCCGGCGGCGGGGCGCAACGCGCGGGCCTGCAGCCCTTCATGCGCGGCCGCGACGGACGCATCGTCGGCGGTGACGTCATCACCGCGGTCAACGGCAAGCCGGTGGCCGACCTGGACGAACTGCTCAGCGAGCTCGAGGAGCGCCAGGTCGGCGACAAGGTCACCCTGACCGTGTGGAACGGCGGCAAGACGCGGCAGGTGCAGGCACAGCTCGGCAGCGACTGAGGGACGGCATCGCGGCGGCCCGGTCGGCGGCGGCGTCCTACCGCATCCGGCGATAACCCTGCCGCCGCCCCGGTCCGGGACCCGCGCCTAGACTGCGCGCCCATGCATCCTCGTCTCTCGATCCTCGACCTCGCCCCCATCGTCGAGGGCGGCACCGCCGCCCAGGCCCTCCACGACAGCATCGCCCTCGCGCAGCATGCCGAACGGCTCGGCTACACCCGTTACTGGGTCGCGGAGCATCACAACATGGACGGCGTCGCCTCCTCGGCCACCGCGGTGCTGATCGGCCAGATCGCGGCGGCGACCTCGACGATCCGGGTCGGCTCGGGCGGCATCATGCTGCCCAACCACGCGCCGCTGACGATCGCGGAGCAGTTCGGCACGCTGGCGACCCTGTTCCCCGGCCGCATCGACCTGGGCCTGGGCCGCGCGCCTGGCACCGACGGCCCGACGATGCGCGCGTTGCGCCGTCACCTGTCGACGGCGCACGAGGACCGCTTCCCCGAGGACGTGCTGGAGCTGACCGCCTACCTCGCGCCCGAGCAGGAGGGCCAGGTCGTGCGCGCGATCCCGGGCCAGGGCACCGAGGTGCCGATCTGGCTGCTGGGCTCGAGCCTGTACGGTGCGCAGCTGGCGGCCTACCTGGGGTTGCCATTCGCGTTCGCGTCGCACTTCGCGCCGGCGATGCTGATGCAGGCGCTGGAGATGTACCGGGAGCAGTACCGGCCCAGCGCCCGGCATCCGCGGCCCTACGCGGCGGTGGGATTGAATGTCATCGTCGCCGACACGGACGCGCAGGCGCAGCGCCTGTTCACCTCCTTGCAGCAGCGCTTCCTCGGCATGCAGCGCGGCCAGCGCGGGCCGCTGCCGCGGCCGGTCGACCAGATGGCCGACCTCTGGACCGCGGGCGAGCAACTGGCGGTCGAGCGGATGCTGTCCGAGTCCATCGTCGGGTCACCGCGCACCGTGCGGGAAGGGCTCGCGGCAACGCTCGAGCGCACGGGCGCCGACGAGTTCATCGTCGCTTGCGCGGTGCATGACTCCGCCGCGCGCAGGCGCTCGTATGAGCTTCTGTCGGGAGTGATGGCGGGCTGACAACGAAGCGGCAATGAAAAGGGCCACGCATGAGCGTGGCCCTTTGTCTTGCGCGTCGCGGTCAGCGTCGCGGGGTCATCCCACCCACTTGCGCGCGTTGCGGAACATCCGCATCCAGGGGCTGAACTCGCCCGCGTCGCCGCCGCTCCAGCTCATCTGGATGTTGCGGAAGACACGCTCCGGATGCGGCATCAGCGCGGTGAAGCGGCCATCCGCCGTGGTCACCGCGGTCAGGCCCTGCGGGCTGCCGTTGGGGTTCAGCGGGTACTGCTCGGTCGGCTGGCCGTCGCCGTCGACATAGCGCATCGCGCGCAGCACCCGGTCCGGGTTGCCGCGCTGCGAGAAGTCCGCGAAACCCTCGCCGTGCGCGACCGCGATCGGCAGGCGGCTGCCGGCCATGCCGGTGAAGAAGATGCTCGGCGAATCGACGATCTCGACCTGCGCCAGGCGGGCCTCGAACTGCTCACTGCGGTTGCGGACGAACTTCGGCCAGTGCTCGGCGCCCGGAATCATCGGCGACAGCGCCGCCAGCATCTGGCAGCCATTGCAGACCCCCAGCGCGAAGCTGTCCGGGCGGGCGAAGAAGGCCTCGAACGCCGCCTTCAGCACCGGGTTGAACAGGATGGACCGCGCCCAGCCCTCGCCCGCGCCCAGCGTGTCGCCGTAGCTGAAGCCACCGCAGGCGACGAAGCCCTTGAAGTCCTTCAGGTCGACCGCGCCGGCCTGCAGGTCGCTCATGTGCACGTCATAGGCGTCGAAGCCGGCCTGTGCCATCGCATAGGCCATCTCGACATGCGAGTTGACGCCCTGCTCGCGCAGGATCGCGACCTTGGGCCGCACGCCGCTGGCGATGAACGGCGCCGCGACGTCGTCCTTCGCATCGAAGCTCGGCAACCAGTGCAGGCCCTTGCCGGGCGTGCCGGCCAGCGCATGCTCCTGGTCCGCGCAGGCGGGGTTGTCGCGGTCGCGGGCGATGCGCCAGGACACCTGGTCCCACTCCTGCTGCAGCTCGTTGAGCGGCGCGGCGAAGACCTTCCGGGCATCGCGCCAGACCTCGGCCTGCTTCGTGTCGTTGGTCTTGCCGACGACGTGCGAGATCCGCGACAGGCCATGGGCCCGCAGCGTCTGCAGCACCGCGTCGCGATCGGCGGTGGCGACCTGCAGCAGCACGCCCAGTTCCTCGTTGAACAGCGCCTTCAGCGTCAGCTCCTCGCGGCGCGCGCTGACCTGCGAGGCCCAGTTCTTGGAGTCGCCCATCTCGGCGCGGCTGTCGCTGATGCCGTCGCCCTCGGTGACCAGCATGTCGACGTTGAGGCTGACGCCGCGCTGGCCGGCGAAGCCCATCTCCAGCGCCGCGGCGAACAGGCCGCCGTCGCTGCGGTCGTGGTAGGCCAGCAGCTTGCCCTGGCCGCGCAGGTCGTTGACCGCCCCCACCAGCGCCTTGAGCAGCGCCGGATCGTCGAGGTCGGGCACCTCGGGGCCGAACTGGTTCAGCGTCTGCGCCAGGATCGACCCGCCCATGCGCATGCGGCCCTGGCCGAGGTCGACCAGCACCAGCGTGGTGTCGCCATCGCGCAGCTGCGGCGTCAGCGTGCCGCGGACGTCGGCCAGCGAGGCGAAGGCCGTCACGATCAGCGAGACCGGCGCGGTGACCTGCCGGGTGACGCCGTCTTCCGACCAGCGGGTGCGCATCGACAGCGAATCCTTGCCCACCGGGATGGAGATGCCCAGCGCCGGGCACAGGTCCATGCCGACGGCCTTGACGGTGTCGTACAGCGCCGCGTCTTCGCCCGGCTCGCCGCAGGCGGCCATCCAGTTGGCCGACAGCTTCACCCGCGGCAGCTCGATCGGCGCGGCCAGCAGGTTGAGGATGGCCTCGGCGACCGCGACGCGGCCGGATGCGGGCGCGTCGACGGCGGCCAGCGGCGTGCGCTCGCCCATGCTCATCGCCTCGCCGGTGAAGCCCTTGAAGTCGGACAGGGTGACCGCGCAGTCGGCCACCGGCACCTGCCAGGGACCGACCATCTGGTCGCGGTGGTTCAGGCCACCGACGGTGCGGTCGCCGATGGTGACCAGGAAGCGCTTGCTGGCCACCGTCGGATGGCGCAGCACGGTGCGCGCGGCCGTGGCCAGGTCGACGCCGTCCAGCGACAGCGTCCCGCCCGAGCGCGTCACCCGCTTCACGTCGCGGTGCATCTTGGGCGGCTTGCCCAGCAGCACGTCCATCGGCATGTCGATGGCACGCTCGCCGGCCGGGCCATCTTCCAGCACCAGCTCGCGCTGCTCGGTGGTCACGCCGACGACCGCGAACGGGCAGCGCTCGCGCTCGCACATCGCGGTGAACAGCTCGAGGCTCTCCGGCGCGATCACCAGGACATAGCGCTCCTGGCTCTCGTTGCACCAGATCTCCTTGGGCGCCAGGCCGCTCTCCTCGAGCGGGACCTTGCGCAGGTCGAAGATCGCGCCGCGGCCGGCATCGTTGACCAGCTCGGGGAAGGCGTTGGAGATGCCGCCCGCGCCGACGTCATGGACCGCCAGGATGGGATTGCGCTCGGCCAGGCCCCAGCAATGGTTGAGCACTTCCTGCGCGCGGCGCTGGATCTCGGGATTGCCGCGCTGGACCGAATCGAAGTCCAGGTCGGCGGTGTTGGTGCCGGCGGCCATCGAACTGGCGGCGCTGCCGCCCATGCCGATGCGCATGCCCGGACCGCCGAGCTGGATCAGCAGCGAGCCGGCCGGGAACTGGATCTTCTTGGTCAGGTCCGAGCGGATCGCGCCCAGGCCGCCGGCGATCATGATCGGCTTGTGATAGCCGCGGCGGACACCGTCCACGTCCTGCTCGAAAACGCGGAAGTAGCCGCCCAGCGCCGGCCGGCCGAACTCGTTGTTGAAGGCGGCGCCGCCCAGCGGGCCCTCGGTCATGATCTGCAGCGCGCTGGCGATGTGCGCGGGCTTGCCGACCGGGTCCTTCTCCCACGGCTCGCTCAGTCCGGGCAGATGCAGGTTGGAGACCGAGAAGCCGGTCAGGCCGGCCTTGGGCTTGGCGCCGCGACCGGTGGCGCCCTCGTCGCGGATCTCGCCGCCTGCGCCGGTGGACGCGCCCGGATGCGGGGAGATCGCCGTCGGGTGGTTGTGGGTCTCGACCTTCATCAGCACATGCGCGGTCTCGGCACGGGCCTCGTACCTGGGCGCGCGGCGGTCGCCGGCGGCCATCCAGCGCTCGATCGTGTGGCCTTCCATCACCGCGGCGTTGTCGGCGTAGGCGATGACGGTGTGCTGCGGCGACACCTTCTCGGTGTTGCGGATCATCCCGAACAGCGACAGCGGCTGCGCCTCGCCGTCGATGGTGAACTGGGCGTTGAAGATCTTGTGGCGGCAGTGCTCGCTGTTGGCCTGCGCGAACATCATCAGCTCGACGTCGCTGGGATCGCGACCCAGCTTGGTGAAGGCGGCGACGAGGTAGTCGATCTCGTCGTCGGACAGCGCCAGGCCCCAGGCGCCGTTGGCCTCCTCCAGCGCGGCGCGGCCGCGGGCCTGCACCTGCACATGGGCGAGCGGCTGGGCCTGTTTCTCGTCGAACAGGTGGGCGGCGTCCTCGCGCGACAGCAGCACGCTCTCGGTCATGCGGTCGTGCAGCAGGTCGGCGCAGGCCAGCAGTTCCTCCTGGGTCAGCGGCTTGGCACCGCCGGTCAGCCCGGCCAGCAGCCCGGACTTGAGGGTCAAGCGGAACTCGGTGACCCGCTCCACGCGATGCAGCGCCAGGCCGCAGTTGTGGGCGATGTCGGTGGCCTTGGAGGCCCAGGGGCTCAGCGTGCCCAGGCGCGGGGCGACGACGATCAGCGCGCCCTCGGCGGTGCCTTCGTAGCGATCGCCATAGTCCAGCAGCGAGGCCAGCTTGTCGCGGCCTTCCGCATCCAGCGCCGTGTCGGTCCAGACCCAATGGACATGACGGGCATGCACCGCGGTGATGCGGTCGCTGACGGCCTGCAGACGCGCCAGCAGCGCCGCGGCCCGGAAGGACGAGAGGGCATTGCCCCCCTCGAAGTGAATCAGATGCTTGGAGGAGGTGGTGCTGGCCATGGGATCCCAGGGGGTTGCGCCGCGCGCGCCGCGGCGGTGAAGCCCGGCATTCTAGCCAGCGCCGCCGGGCGACCCGGGTTTACCCCCGCCGGCGCGCCCCTGCGAGGCCCGCACCGGCGGGCGCCTCTGCCGCGCGTCAGCGACAGTCGCTGAGGCGGTCCAGCGCGATGTGCAGCTGGTGCTCGGTCAGCTTGCCCCGCGAGGGCTGCACCCAGGCGCCGGGCGCGCCGGTGGTCAGCGCCTTGATCGCCAGCACCTTCACCGGCTCCGGCTGCACCGGCCGCTCGCGGTCCAAGGACCACCAGCCATCGGCGACCGTGCAGCTCATCCCGACCTCCACCACCGGGGCGGCCCGGGCGACGACCGGGCCGGACATCAGGCCCATCACAAGGGCGCCTGCTCCCAACAGGCTGACAAAAACATGCGATCTCACTTCAACTCCCTGGTACCTCGTTCGAGTGAACGAATGTATAGGTGTGACGTGACGTAACCGCCCGGAAACTCCGGAATTCGCCCTTCAGGGCGCCCCTCATTCAGGGGATGCCGACCACTTCGAGGGAAAAAGTGACGCTTGCGCGCCCCAGGATGGGAGCCGAAGGACTCATCCCCAGGGCGCCGGGGCTCTTCCATGCGGCGGATGGCGGCCGTCATGGCTTGTCGCTACATTGATCGGCTTTCGGACTCGGCGGCCGCCTCCCATGAAGCTGGCGTCCCCGGGTCGTTCATCGCCACTGGAGACCACCATGTCCCGCAAGACCCCCATCGAGCACTACCGCAACATCGGCATCTCGGCGCACATCGACGCCGGCAAGACGACGACGACGGAGCGCATCCTGTTCTACACCGGGGTCAACCACAAGATCGGCGAGGTGCACGACGGCGCCGCGACGATGGACTGGATGGAACAGGAACAGGAGCGCGGCATCACGATCACGTCCGCCGCGACGACCTGCTTCTGGAAGGGCATGGACCTGTCCTACCCGGAGCACCGCATCAACATCATCGACACCCCGGGGCACGTGGACTTCACCATCGAGGTGGAGCGCTCGATGCGGGTGCTCGACGGCGCGGTGATGGTGTACGACTCGGTGGGCGGCGTGCAGCCGCAGTCCGAGACCGTCTGGCGCCAGGCCAACAAGTACAAGGTGCCGCGGCTGGCTTTCGTGAACAAGATGGACCGCATCGGCGCGGACTTCTATCGGGTGCGCCAGATGATGGTGGACCGGCTCAAGGCCAACCCGGTGCCGATCGTGCTGCCGATCGGCGCCGAGGACCAGTTCAAGGGCGTGATCGACCTGCTCAAGATGAAGGCCATCATCTGGGACGAGGCCTCGCAAGGGATGAAGTTCGAGTACCAGGAGATCCCCGCCGACCTGAAGGCCAAGGCGCAGGAGTGGCGCGAGAAGATGGTCGAGGCCGCCGCCGAGGCGGACGAGGAGCTGATGAACAAGTACCTCGAGAGCGGCGAGCTGAGCGAGGACGAGATCAAGCGCGCGATCCGCCAGCGGACCATCGCGGGGGAGATCCAGCCGATGCTGTGCGGCACCGCGTTCAAGAACAAGGGCGTGCAGCGGATGCTGGACGCGGTGATCGATTTCATGCCGTCGCCGATCGACATTCCGCCGGTGCACGGCACCGACGACGACGAACAGGACACGACCCGCAAGGCCGACGACAACGAGAAGTTCAGCGCCCTCGCCTTCAAGCTGATGACCGATCCGTATGTGGGCCAGCTGACCTTCGTGCGGGTGTACTCGGGCGTGCTGAAGTCGGGCGACTCGGTCTACAACCCGACGCGGGGCAAGAAGGAGCGCATCGGCCGGATCCTGCAGATGCATGCCAACCAGCGCGAGGAGATCAAGGAGATCCTGGCCGGTGACATCGCCGCCTGCGTGGGCCTGAAGGACGTCACCACCGGCGAGACGCTGTGCGATCCGGAGTCGATCATCACGCTCGAGAAGATGGTGTTCCCGGAGCCGGTGATCTCGCAGGCCGTCGAGCCCAAGACCAAGGCCGACCAGGAGAAGATGGGCATCGCGCTGGGTCGCCTGGCCGCGGAAGATCCGTCGTTCCGCGTTCGCACCGACGAGGAGTCCGGCCAGACCATCATCTCCGGCATGGGCGAGCTGCACCTCGAGATCATCGTGGACCGCATGAAGCGCGAGTTCAGCGTCGAGGCGAACGTGGGCAAGCCGCAGGTCGCCTATCGCGAGACGGTGCGCAAGAAGGTGGAGGACGTGGAAGGCAAGTTCGTGCGCCAGTCCGGCGGCAAGGGCCAGTACGGGCATGTGGTGCTGACCGTGGAGCCGCTCGAGCCGGGCAAGGGCTTCGAGTTCGTCGATGCCATCAAGGGTGGCGTGGTGCCGCGCGAGTACATCCCCGCGGTGGAGAAGGGCGTGATCGACACCTTGCCCAATGGCGTGCTGGCGGGCTATCCGGTGGTGGACGTGAAGGTCACGCTGACCTTCGGCTCGTACCACGACGTGGACTCGAACGAGAACGCGTTCAAGATGGCTGCGTCGATGGGCTTCAAGGAAGCGTGCCGGCGTGCCAGCCCGGTGATCCTGGAGCCGATGATGGCGGTGGAGGTCGAGACGCCGGAGGACTATGCGGGGACGGTGATGGGCGACCTGTCCAGCCGTCGCGGCATGGTGCAGGGCATGGACGACATGGTCGGCGGCGGCAAGATCATCAAGGCGGAGGTGCCGCTGTCGGAGATGTTCGGGTACTCGACCGCGCTGCGCTCGGCGACCCAGGGCCGCGCGACCTACACGATGGAGTTCAAGCATTACTCCGAAGCACCGAAGAACGTCGCGGACGCGATCATGACCGCCAGGGCGAAGTGATCCGGACGATCGACTGAATCGGCACCTGAGGTGCCCTCTCACAGCGGGCCGCTTTCGCGGCCCGTTTTCTTTTGTGCCAGTCATGGCTGGCAACTTCTTCGAATTTCCGTCGAATTGCAAGTCATAGCTTGCAATTCAGGTTGGCTATATGTCAGCCACGGCTTGCAAAACCAGCAAAATTTCCATAAATTGCAAGTCATGACTGACACGGCGAGCTTTCCGGAAGACATCGGGCTGATCCTGAAGGAACAGCGCGAGGCCCGAGGTCTTTCGAAGCGAGAACTCGCGGCGCAATCGAACCGTGTGCGCGAGGTCATCTATCGCCTGGAAGCGGGGCAGGAATCCACCGTGTCCTCGCTGATGGCGGTGACGCGTGCGCTGGGGCTGCGAATTCGTTTCGAGCGAGCGGGCATGCCGACGATGGAGGAACTCGCCGAACGCTTTGCCCGGGATGACGACGATGCTGCCTGACAAGCTGCCGCTGCTGGACGTCAGCATCGGCGCCTTGCGCCAGGCGGGCCAGCTCATCAAGGGCTCCACCTACGAATTCCGCTACCTCGATCCGTCGCCCGATCAGCCCGCGGTCTCGCTGCTGATGCCACCGAGCGCAAAGCTCACTTGGCAGTCCGGCGACCTGTTCCCCTCCATGGACCAGAACCTGCCGGAAGGCGACCTGTTCATGAGGATCCGACAGCTGTTTCCAAAACAGCCCACGACGCCGATGCACCTGCTCTCCCTGATCGGCGAGAACGGCATCGGACGATTGGGATTCACCATCCCGGGCGTGGCACCTTCGCCGCGCGCTCAGACGCTGAACCGGGAGGCGCTGCTCCGGATGCGCTACACGCCGGCGTTGTTCGACGAGCTGGTTCGGGCCTACCTGAACACCGGTGCCGGCATCGCCGGGATGCAGCCGAAGATCATGGTGCCGGACCGGCCGACGATTCCCATCCCGTCGCTCATCGTCAAGGCGGCCAGCCCGGCCTATCCCGGTCTGGCGGCGAATGAGTTCCTCTGCTTGAGCGCGGCGAAGCGGGCGGGCATCGAGGTGCCAGGCTTTGACCTTTCCGACGACGGCCAACTGCTGCTCGTCGACCGCTTCGATGTGGTCGCGCATCCGGGGGGGCATGTCGAGCGCCTGGGCTTCGAGGACGTGGCCGCCCTGTCGGGCAAGCGAGTCCGGGACATCCTGTCGGAGCGCAAGTACCACGGGAGCTATCAGCGCATCTGCGAACTGCTGCAACTCATCCGCCTTCCGACATCTCAGTTGCATCGCTTCTTCGAGCAAGTGGCCTTCTCGGTCATGGTGCGAAACGGCGACGCGCATCTCAAGAACTTCGGCATCCTGTATCGGTCCCCCGAGGACGCCTGGCTCGCGCCCATGTTCGATGTCGTCACCACGGCGGTGTATCGCTACACCCAATATGCGGGTGGACCTGAATTGGTCGACCGCACCATGGCGCTCAAGCTCTTTGCCGGCCGGCATGCGACGAAGGCCTATCCGACCACCGAGGAACTGATCGCATTCGGCAGGCTCTGCGGGGTCGAGCGCCCCAAAGCGGTCCTGGCACGCATTGCTGCCGCCATGCGAGACACCCTTGAGCAGGCGCCCGGCGACGAACGCATTCCGAAGTCCTTGCTGAATGACCTCTCCGTGGTGTGGGAAGAGGGGCTGATGCACGGAAGGTAGGCCGATGACCCGCGTGGCGCGCTCACCGCACGGCCATTCGTCATGCCCTCGCAAACCCGGTCGGCCCGGCGCGCAAGCGGCCCCTATGCTGCCGGCACTCTTCATCCCAGGGTGCCGCATGCCGACCAAGACGCTCACGAAGCCGACGCTCTCGACCCTTTTCACCGTCACGCCCGCCCGCGCGGGCGTGATCGCTTTTGGACTCGCGCTACAGGCCGGCGTGGCCGTCGCGGCCGATGCGCCCGCCCCCGCGCCCTTGCCCGCCGCGGCGGCTTCCGCGCCCGCGGCCCCCGCGGCCAAGTGGCAGGTCAACCAGCCGCCGCGGGAGCAGCGCATCGCCAAGCTCGACGTGCGCTCCGGCACCTGGATGTCGGTCGACGTCAGCCCCGATGGCAAGCAGGTCGTCTTCGACCTGCTCGGCGACCTGTACCTCATGCCGATCGAAGGCGGCGAGGCCAAGGCCCTCACCCACTCCGTCGCCTGGGAGATGCAGCCGCGCTTCTCGCCCGATGGCAAGCAGATCGCCTTCGTCTCCGACGCCGGCGGCGGCGACAACATCTGGGTCATGAACGTCGACGGCAGCAATGCCCGCGCGATCACCACCGAAGACTTCCGGCTGCTCAACAACCCGGTCTGGCATCCAGGCGGCAAGTACATCGCCGCCCGCAAGCACTTCACCGGCACCCGCTCGCTGGGCAGCGGCGAGATCTGGCTCTACCACCTCGACGGCGGCAAGGGCCAGCAGCTCAACGAGAAGCCCAACTGGCAGAAGGACCTGGGCGAGCCCGCGCTCTCGCCCGACGGCAAGTACCTCTACTACTCGCAGGACAGCACCCCCGGTCGCCAGTTCGAATACAACAAGGACAGCACCGGCGAGATCTTCCGCATCTACCGGCAGGACCTGACCGACGGCACCAGCGAGCCCTTCGTCACCGGCGCCGGCGGCGCGATCCGACCCACCCCCTCCCCCGACGGCAAGTACCTCGCCTTCATCCGCCGCCTGCGCGACGCCAGCGGCAGCCGCTCCACGCTGTTCCTCAAGGACCTGAAGACCGGCCGCGAGTTCCCGGCCTGGACCGGCATGGAACGCGACCTGCAGGAGTCCTGGTCGGTGCACGGCGTCTACCCCGGCATCGCCTGGACGCCTGACGCCAGGCAGCTCGTCGCCTGGGCGCAGGGCAAGCTCTGGCGCATCGATCCGTTCAAGTCCACGGCCGCCGAGATCCCCTTCCATGTGAAGGACGAACGCCAGTTCACGCCCGCGGTCCGCTTCTCGCATGAGGTCGCGCCGGCCAGCTTCGACTCGAAGATGCTGCGCTGGGTGAAGGTCTCGCCCGACGGCAAGCGGGTCGTCTTCTCCGCCGCCGGCTATCTCTACACGAGCGAGCTGCGCGATGGACAGCCCGTCGGCGAGGCCCGTCGCCTGACCACACAGACCGAGCGCTTCGAATACTTCCCGGCCTTCTCGCGCGACAGCCGCCAGCTGGTCTACCTCGGCTGGAACGACGCCGACCAGGGGCGCGTGCGCGTGCTCGATCTGGCCAGCGGCCGCGACACCGTCGTGACGCCGGAGCCCGGCAAGTACCTGGCGCCGACCTTCTCGCCGGACGGCCGGACCATCGCCTACCAGAAGGCCAAGGGCGGCTACCTGACCTCGCCCTGGAACAGCCTTGAGCCGGGCATCTACCTCGCACCGGCCGACGGCAAGGGCCAGCCGCGCCGCGTCACCAAGGACGGCGAAGCACCGCAGTTCGGCGCCGACAACGACACGCTCTACGTCACCCGCAAGCAGACGACCGGCGAGGTCGATGCCAATCACCAGCTGATCCGCCTGAACCTGGCCGAACGCAGCGAAATCGCGGTCGCCAAGAGCGAATTCGCGACGCGCTTCACCGTGTCGCCGGACGGCCAGTGGCTGGGCTTCAGCGAACGCTTCCACACCTACGTCACGCCGCTCGCGCCGGCCGGCAAGCTGCAGACCGTCGGCCCCAAGGCCGAGGCGATGCCGGTCAGCAAGCTCGACGTCAATGCCGGCGACGACCTGCAGTGGTCGGGCGACGGCCAGGCACGGCCTTACACGCTGCACTACGCGCTGGGCAACGAGCTGTTCACCGTGCCGCTGGCGCAGGCGCTGCAGCCGGGCTTCAAGCCGGCCGAACGCGGCGCGCCGATCAAGCTGACGCTGATCGCCGACAAGCCCAAGGGCCGCCTCGCCATCGTCGGCGCGCGCATCGTCACGATGAAGGCGAGCCAGCCCGACGAGGTCATCGAGGACGGCGTCATCCTGGTCGACGGCGACCGCATCGCGGCGGTCGGGCCGCGCGCTTCGGTGACGATCCCGGCCGGCACCGAAACCCTCCAGGCCACCGGCAAGACGGTGATCCCCGGCCTGATCGACGCCCACTGGCACGGCACGATGGCCGAGAGCGAGATCATCCCGCAGCAGAGCTGGATCAACTACGCCTCGCTGGCCTTCGGCCTGACCACGCTGCACGACCCGTCCAACCGCACCAGCGACATCTACACCCAGTCCGAGATGCAGCGCACCGGTCGGGTGGTCGGGCCGCGGATCTTCTCGACCGGCACGGTGCTGTACGGCGCCAAGGCCGACTTCTCGGCGGTGATCAACAGCCTCGACGACGCCCGCACCCACCTGAAGCGGCTGAAGTCCGCCGGCGCGATCAGCGTCAAGAGCTACAACCAGCCGCGTCGCGACCAGCGCCAGCAGGTCCTCGAGGCCGCGCGCGAGACCGGCATGATGGTCGTGCCCGAAGGCGGCTCGCTGTTCCAGCTCAACATGAACATGGTCATCGACGGCCACACCGGCATCGAGCATGCGCTGCCCGTGGCCAAGGTCTACGACGACGTGAAGCAGCTGTGGCCGCAGACGCAGGTCGGCTACACGCCGACGCTCAACGTCGCCTATGGCGGCCTGGACGGCGAGCACTACTGGTACGCGCGCACCGACGTGTGGCGCCATCCGCTCCTCGGCAAGTTCGTGCCCAAGGCGGTGCTCGAGCCGCGCAGCGTGCGCCGCGAGACTGCACCGGAGGAGGACTTCAACGTCATCCAGGTCGCGAAGACCGCGACCGAGCTGCAGCGCGCCGGCGTGCCGGTGAACATCGGCGCCCACGGCCAGCGCGAAGGCCTGGGCGCGCACTGGGAGATGTGGATGATGGGCCTGGGCGGCATGAGCCCGCTGGAGGCCATCCGCACCGCGACGCTGAATCCGGCGCGCTACCTGGGGCTGGACAAGGACATCGGCTCACTCGAGCCGGGCAAGCTCGCCGACCTGGTGATCCTGGACGGCGACATCCTCAAGGACCTCCGGCAGAGCGACCGGATCGCCCGGGTCGTCCAGGGCGGCCGCGTCTTCGACATCCCGTCGATGAACGAGGTCTGGCCGGCGAAGAAGGCGCGCAAGCCCTTCTTCTTCGACGGCGCGAATGCGAGCGTGCCGGTGGATGCGGAAGCGGCCGGCGTGGAGACCGGCCACGGGCACGGGGACTGAGGCGGGGTCAGGCCTTGCCGGTGGAGCCGAAACCGCCCTCGCCGCGCGCGGACGCATCGAAGTCGTCGACGACGCGGAAGCTGGGCTGCACCACCGGCACGATCACCATCTGCGCGATGCGCTCCATCGGCTGAATGGTGAACGTGTCCTTGCCGCGGTTCCACACGCTGACCATCAACTGGCCCTGGTAGTCGGAATCGATCAGGCCCACCAGGTTGCCCAGCACCACCCCGTGCTTGTGACCCAGGCCCGAGCGCGGCAGGATCATCGCCGCCAGGCCGGCGTCGCCGATATGGATCGCCAGGCCGGTCGGCACCAGCACGGTGTCGCCCGGCGCGAGGGTGATCGCCTCGTCCAGGCAGGCGCGCAGGTCCAGGCCGGCGCTGCCGGTCGTCGCGTAGGCGGGGAGCTGCTCGGCCATGCGGCGGTCGAGCACCTTGAGATCGATGGTGGTCATGGATTCAACGGGGAAGGGAGTCGGGACAACGCCATCGCCCATCGCACCCTCCTCGCAGCCGGAAGGTCCGGGCAGCGCGAGCGCTTCGGGCGACCGGCGCGGCGGACAGCGCGCCGCGCGCGGCGGAAAGTCAGGCAGTGTAGGTGGTGAGCCGCTGCGCGATCTCGCGCACCAGTTCGCGCGCCAGGGTCAGCTTGTCGGCGCGGGAGAGCTCGCGCTCGCCGCGCGCGTCGACCAGCGTCAGCGCGTTGTCGTCCTGGCCGAAGGTGGCCGGCCCGACGTTGGCCACGATCAGCGGCACGTTCTTGCGCTGGCGCTTCTCGCGCGCATGCTTGATCAGGTCCTGGCTCTCCGCCGCGAAACCGACGCACAGCGGCGGCTGCGGCAGCGCGGCGACCGTCGCCAGGATGTCCGGGTTCTCGGCCAGTTCCAGCGCGGGCGCGACCGCCTCGCCGGCCTTGGCGTTCTTCTTGATCTTGTGCTCGGCGGCCTGCGCCGGTCGCCAATCGGCCACCGCCGCCGTCGCGACGAAGACCTGGTGCGTCGCCGCGCGCGGCAGCACGGCCTCGAGCATCTCGCGCGCGCTCTGCACGTCGATGCGGGTCACGCCCAGCGGCGTGGGCAGATGCACCGGTCCGGCCACCAGCGTCACCTCGGCGCCAGCCTCCGCCGCCGCGCGCGCGATGGCGAAACCCATCTTGCCGCTGGAACGGTTGGTGATGCCGCGCACCGGATCGATCGCCTCGTAGGTCGGCCCCGCCGTGATCAGCAGCTTGCGCCCGGCCAGCACCTTGGGCTGGAAGTGCGAGACGACATGCGCCAGCAACTCCTGCGGCTCCAGCATCCGGCCGTCGCCGACCTCGCCGCAGGCCTGATCGCCGCTGCCGACGCCCAGCACCACCGCGCCGTCCGCCCGGACTTGCGCCAGGTTGCGCTGCGTGGCGGGGTGGGCCCACATCTCGCGGTTCATCGCCGGCGCCAGCAGCAGCGCACAGCGCTGGGCCGGACGCGCCAGCGCGGTCAGCGACAGCAGTTCGTCGGCGCGTCCCTGCGCCAGCTTGGCGATCATGTCCGCGCTGGCCGGCGCGATCAGCATCACATCCGCCTCGCGGGTGAGGTTGATGTGCGCCATGTTGTTCTCGGGCCGCGCATCCCATTGGCTGGTGAAGACCGGCCGGTTCGAGAGCGCCTGCATCGTCACCGGGGTGATGAAGGCCTCCGCGGCCTCGGTCATCACGACCTGCACCGTGGCGCCGGCCTTGACCAGCAGCCGGGTCAGCTCGGCGATCTTGTAGCAGGCGATGCCGCCGGACAGGCCCAGCAGGATGTGCCGACCGGCGAGGGAGTTGGATTCGGACATGGGGCGGAACTCTACCAGCGCGCCCCTTTTGGCCGGCCCTGAAAGGCCTTGCAGGCCGGCGCGGGCCTGACCTTGGTCACCCGGGTACCGCCCGCCCGGCGGCTCGAGCGCCGGCGGCGGGATTCAGCCCTTGCGCTTGAACACCAGGTCCCAGACGCCGTGGCCCAGCTTCAGGCCGCGGTGCTCGAACTTGGTGAGCGGGCGGTAGTCGGGCTTGTCGGCGTAGCCGTCGGCGCGGGCCGAGGTGTTCACCAGGTCCGGATCGGCGCCGAGCACCTCCAGCATCTGCTGGGCATAGGGTTCCCAATCGGTGGCCAGGTGCAGATAGCCGCCCGGCGCCAGGTGCTTCACCAGCTTGGCGACGAACGGCGGCTGCACCAGGCGGCGCTTGTTGTGCCGCTTCTTGTGCCAGGGATCGGGGAAGTAGATGTGGACGCCGGCCAGCGAGCCCGGCGGGATCATCTGGTCCAGCACTTCGACCGCATCGTGCTGGAAGATGCGGATGTTCGGGATGTCCTGCTCGCCGATCAGCTTGAGCAGCGCGCCCACGCCGGGCTCATGGACCTCGCAGCCGATGAAGTCGATGCCGGGCAGCGTCCTGGCGATCTGGGCGGTCGGGCCGCCCATGCCGAAGCCGATCTCGAAGACCACCGGCGCCTTGCGGCCGAAGACGGCCTCGTAGTCGAGCGGTTCGGCCTTGAACGGCAGCACGTACTTGGGACCGAGCTCCGCGAGCGCCTTGATCTGTCCGGTGCCCATGCGGCCGGCGCGCACGACGAAGCTCCGGATGCGGGCGCGGGGGTGCTGGGCAACCTCGCCGCCCTGATCGAGTTCGGGCGGGTCGTTGGCGTCGATGGAATCGGACATATCGCGAATCGGGAAACGAGGGGCGGGATTCTACCGATCGGCGGCCGGGACACGGGGCCCCTCACCCCCTGCCCGCTTCCGCGGCGCTCAGCCGACCTCAGCCATGACGAGCGGCGCGGATTCCCAAGGCGCTGCCGCGTCGTCGATGACGACCGCGCCGCTCACCTGTGCGATGGCGCGCTCCGCGGCCGCTTCGTCGGCGGCGTGGACGACTGCGATCGGGTCACCCGCGGCGACCAGGTCGCCGAGCTGGATGAAGCGATCGAGCCCGACGCGCATGTCCAGCGCATCGCCCGGCAGGCGGCGTCCGCCGCCCAGCTCCACGATGACCAGCCCGATGTCCCGGGTGTTCATGCCGACCACGCGCCCGGCGCGCGGCGCGGGAATCGGACGCACGACCGGCGCGGCGGTCAGGTAGGCCTCCGGCCGTTCCAGCAGATCCGCCGGACCGCCCAGCGCCGCGACCATGCGGGCGAAGCGGTCCGCCGCCGCGCCACTGTCCAGCGCCGCCTGCAGCTTCACGCGCGCCGCGGCGGTGTCAGGCGCGAGCCCGCCGAGCACCAGCATCTCGGCGCACAGCGCGAGGGTGAGTTCATGGGTTCGCGCCTCCCGCGGCGTCCTGCCGGTCAGGTAGTCGATCGCGCCACGCACCTCCAGCGCGTTGCCGACCTCCCACCCGAGGACCTGGTTCATGTCCGTGATCAATGCGCGCGTGCGCAGGCCCGCGCCGCCGGCCACCTCGACGATGCTGCGCGCCAGCTCCTGACCGAACTCGGGCGTCGCCGCGAAGGCGCCATTGCCACACTTGATGTCCATCGCCAGGCCCTGCAGGCCGGCCGCCAGCTTCTTGGACAGGATGCTCGCGGTGATCAGCGGCACGCTCTCGACGGTGGCGGTGATGTCGCGCACCGCGTAGAAGCGCTTGTCGGCGGGCGCCAGGTCGCTGGTCTGGCCGATGATGGCGCAGCCCAGGGTGCGGACGATGCGGTCGAAGTCCGCCGGCGCCGGCGTCGTGGTGTAGCCGGGGATCGCCTCGAGCTTGTCGACGGTGCCGCCGGTGTGACCCAGACCGCGACCCGCGATCATCGGCACATAGCCGCCGCAGGCCGCCACCATCGGCGCGATCATCAGGCTGAGCTTGTCGCCCACGCCGCCGCTCGAATGCTTGTCCAGCACCGGTCCCGGCATGTCGGGCCAGGCCATCACCCGGCCGCTGTCCATCATCGCCCGCGTCAGCGCCACCGCCTCGTCGCGCCCCATGCCGCGCAGGAACACCGCCATGCCGAGCGCGGCCACCTGGCCCTCGCTCCAGCTGCCGTCCACCAGCCCGCGCACGAAGTGCCGGATCTGGGCCTCGTCCAGCGCGCGCCCCTCGCGCTTGGCCCGAATGATTTCCTGCGCCAGCATGATCGCCGCGTCCCTTCGATGTGTGGTCGTTGTCTCAGCGCCCCTTGTGCACCGGGGCTTGGCTTCGCGAGGTCGTCGCGGTCGTCGTCGTGATGTCGTCGCGGGTGTCGTCGCGGGTGAAGGCGCGCCTTCAGTAGGCCGCGCTGACCGCCGCGCTGTCCTGCCCGGCCAGCACCGCCTCGATGTCGCTCAGCAGGCCGCTGGCGCCGAAGCGCATGCGACGGGGCGTCAGCGCGCCCACGCCCAGCGCATCGGCGGCCAGCTGCAGGTAGCCGCGCGCATCCGCCACCGAGCGAATCCCGCCCGAGGCCTTGAAGCCGGCGTTGCCCAGCCCGCTCGCCGCGATCTCGCGCAGCATCGTCGCGGCCGCCTCCGGCGTCGCCGACACCTTGCTCTTGCCGGTGCTGGTCTTGACGAAGTCCGCACCGGCCATCAGCGCCTGGCGCGTGGCTTCGGCGATGCGCGCCGGCGAGCCCAGCTCGCCCGATTCGATGATCACCTTCAAGGTCAGCGGGCGCGTCGCGTGGCGGACCTCGGCGAGGAACTCCGCCACTTCGGTCGACTGCCCCGCCATCAGCGCCTTGTACGGCAGCACCACGTCGACCTCCTGTGCGCCGGCCTGCGCGATCGCGTCGACCTCGGCCAGCACGCGCGGCAGATCCAGGCTGCCGTCGGGGAAATTGGCGACCGCCGCGACACGGATGTCCGCCGGCAACGCCGCACGCGCCCGCGCGACGAAGCCCGGCCAGACACAGACGGCGGCGACGTGGCCGCGTTCCGGCGCGCCGATGGCGCGGACGCACAGCGCGTCGATGTCGGCGGCGGTGTCGCCGTCGTTCAGGCTGGTCAGGTCCAGGCATTGCAGCGCCAGTCGCGCCGCTTGTTCAAGACTCATCTCGGTCTTCATCTACTGCTCCCAGGGCTGCGTCATGCAGCGCGCGGCTGTGGCTGGCCGACGCACGGCGCCGCGCGCCCCGTGCTCCGGACGGAGGGGCGGTCGCGGCCTCGTGGAGGCCGGACCGCCGGCCCGATCTTGCGCCTTCCCGGCGATCAGCCCTTGAGCGATTCCAGCGTCGCCAACGAGGCCAAGTACTGGGCCAGGAAGGCCGAGGCACGCTCGCTCGACGCCTTGGCCTGCTGCAGCGTCAGCGCATGGGTGATCGCCTCGTCCGACATGCCGGCGGCCATGTTGGTGATCAGCGCCAGGCCCGCGACGCGCAGCCCGGCATGACGCGCCAGGATGGTCTCCGGCACGGTGCTCATGCCGACCGCGTCGGCGCCCCAGGCGGCGAACATGCGGATCTCGGCCGGCGTCTCGAAGTGCGGGCCGACGGCCCACACGTACACGCCTTCGGTCAGCACCATGTTGTGATCGCGGGCGACCTTGAAGCCCTGCTGGCGCAGCTCGGCGTCGTAGGCGACGCTCATGTCGCAGAAGCGGTCGCTGCCCGGCAGGCCGGTCAGCGGCGAGCGCTGCGGCGCATTGATGTGGTCCGAGATCAGCATCAGGCTGCCGGGCGGCTGGTGCGAGCGCAGGCTGCCCGACGCATTCGTCAGGACCAGCACCTTCACGCCCCAGGCCTTCAGGCTGCGGATCGCGCCGGCCATGCCGGTGCAGTCGCCGCTCTCGTAGGTGTGGGCGCGGCCGCGCAGCATCGCCACGCGCTGCTGGCCGACGCGGCCCACCGCGATCTCGGCGACGTGGCCCTCGACCTTGGGCTGCGGGAAGGCCGGCAGCTGCGCATACGGCAGGTGCGTGGCGTCCTGCAGCTGGTCGACGGCGCCGGCCCAGCCGGAGCCCAGCACCACGGCGACTTCGGGGCCTTGCTCGCCGAAGGTGGATTTCAGCGTGGCGATGCTGGTCGTGATGGCGGCGTCGAGCTCGGCGCCTTGCAGGGGCATGGACATGGTTCTCTCCTGTCGCGGCCGTCCTGGCCGCGTCGATGTCAGTTCTTCAGATGGTCGGGACCGAAGCTCGCCGGCAGCAGCTGCTCCAGGGTCCAGTGCGCGCGCACGCCCGAGGCGTCGCCCGCGATCACGATCAGATCCTCGGGCCGCGCGAACTCACGCAGCTTCTGGCGGCAGCCGCCGCAGGGCGTGATGATTTCCGAGCCGGCGCCGGTCACCATCACCGCGCGGGCGATGCGCCCGCCGCCCATGATCATGTGACCCAGCGCATTGGTCTCCGCGCACCAGCCTTGCGGATAGGCGGCGTTCTCGATGTTGCAACCGGCGTGGATGCGGCCGTGCTCGTCCAGCACCGCGGCGCCGACGAAGTACTTCGAATACGGCGCATGCGCGTGCTGGCGCGCGTCGAGCGCGGCCTTCAGCAGGCGCTCGACGAGGTCGGCCGGCAGGGCGATCGACGCGATCAGGTCTTGGGACGACGCCATGATCAGCGCTCCTTCACGTAAGGCTTGCTCAGCGCCTTGGGCGCGATCGCCTGGCCGATGAAGCCGGCCAGCAGCACCACCGTCAGGATGTAGGGCAGCGCCTGGATCAGCTGCACCGGCACCTCGCCGATGCCCGGCAGCGACACGCCCTGCAGGCGGATCGCCACGGCATCCAGGAAGCCGAACAGCAGGCAGGCGCACAGCGTCGGCACCGGCTTCCACTTGCCGAAGATCATCGCGGCCAGCGCGATGAAGCCGCGGCCCGCGGTCATGTTGGGCGAGAACGAGGCGTTCTGCGCCAGCGTCAGGTAGGCGCCGCCCAGGCCGCACAGGACGCCGTTCAGCGCCAGCGCCGTGTAGCGCAGCCGCGGCACGGACACGCCGGCGGCATCGACCATCGCCGGGTTCTCGCCGACGGCGCGCAGGCGCAGGCCGGGGCGGGTGCGCTCCAGGAAGAACCAGACGACGACGACCAGCGCGAACGCTAGGTAGACCAGCGCGTTGTGGCTCAGCAGCCCGTGGCCGATGACCGAGGCGACCCAGCTGCCCGGCGTGGGCTCGGCCCATTGCGGCAGCAGGCCGGTGATGCGCTGCGCCGAGTCGATCGGCGGCGTCTGGCCGCCCTGCGCGAACCAGGCGATGCCCAGCACCACCGTCAGGCCGGCGGCCACCATGTTCAGCGCGACGCCGGACACCACCTGGTCACCCCGGTGCGTCACCGTGGCGAAGCCGTGGACCATCGACATCGCGACCGCCACGCCGATCGCCGCCAGCAGACCCAGCGTCGTCGAATGCGACACGCTGGCCACCGCGGCCGCGGCGAAGGCGGCCGAGAGCATCTTGCCTTCCAGGCCGATGTCGACCACGCCGGAGCGCTCCGACAGCAGGCCGGCGAGCGCGGCGAACAGCAGCGGCGTGGTGACGCGCAGCGTCGACGCCAGCACGGAGCCGATCAGCACCTCATCCATGGGTCTTCCCCTCCGCCGCGCGCTGCTTGCGCGCGAACGCCGCGTAGAGCTTCGCGAACATCGGTGCGCTCACCATCGCCATCGCGCCGGCGAACAGCACGATCAGGCCCTGCACCGTCACCACCATCTCGCGGCTGAAGCCGGGCACCTCGAACGAAACCTCGACCCCGCCCTGGTACAGCGTGCCGAACAGCAGCGACGCCAGGACGATGCCCACCGGGTGGTTGCGGCCCATCAGCGCCACCGCGATGCCGGTGAAGCCAGCGCCGGCGACGAAGTCCAGCGTCAGCTTGCCTTGCACGCCGGCGATCTCGTTGACGCCGACCAAGCCGGCCAGCGCGCCGGACAGGCCCATCGCCGCCAGCACCTGCCAACGCGGCCGGATGCCGGCGTAATGGGCGGCGCTCGGGTTGGAGCCGACCGCGCGCAGCACATAGCCGGCGCGGCTCTTCCACAGGAACCACCAGACGAAGACGCTGGCGGCCAGCGCCAGCAGGATGGACAGGTTCAGCGGCGAGGACGGCCATTCCACGCCCAGCTTCGCCAACAGCTCATGCACCGCCGGCATGCGGGCGGAATCGGCGAACGCATCGCTCTCCACCGACATTGAGCCGGCCGGGCGCAGCCAGTTCACCAGCAGGTAGCCGTTCAGGCCGGCGGCGAGGAAGTTGAACATGATGGTCGTGATGACCACATGGCTGCCGCGCCAGGCCTGCAGGTAGCCGGGCACCGCGGCCCAGACCATGCCGAAGAGCGCCGCCGCCAGGATCGCCAGCGGGATCATCACGAAGCCGGGCAACTTGGGCGCCAGCCAGAGCGACAGCAGCGCCACGCCGATGCCACCCAGCGTCGCCTGCCCTTCCCCGCCGATGTTGAACAGCCCGCCGTGGAAGGCGACCGCCACGGCCAGCCCGGTGAAGACGAAGGTGGTCGTGTAGTAGAGCGTGTAGCCCAGGCCGCGCGCGCTGCCGAGCGCGCCCTCGAGCAACACCGACAGCGCCTGCACCGGGCTCGCGCCGATCAGCAGCACCACGCCGCCGGCCACGGCCAGCGCGATCAGCAGGTTCCACAGCGGCAGCAGGACCAGGTCCATCCAGCGCGGCATCTGCAAGGCTTGGGCGCTCATGCGGCGGTCGCCGCGGCGGCGGCGTTCTCGTGGGAAGGGGAAGCGGACATCAGCAGGCCCAGGTTCTTCTCGGTGCACGCGTCGATCGCGAGCTCGCCGGTGATGCGGCCGGCGTTCATGACGATGACGCGGTCGGCCAGCGCCAGGATCTCGTCGAGCTCGCTGGACACGACCAGGATCGCGCAGCCGGCATCGCGCAGCCGGCGCAGCTGGTTGTGGATGAATTCGATCGCGCCGATGTCCACGCCGCGCGTGGGCTGGCCCACCAGCAGCACCGCCGGCTGCTGGCCGATCTCGCGCGCCAGGATCAGCTTCTGCTGGTTGCCGCCGGAGAACTTGGACGAGCCCAGCTCCGGGTTGCGCGGCCGCACGTCGAAGCGTTCCATCATCTCGGCGGTCTGCGCGCGCAGGTGGCGCTGGTCCATGCCCAGCCCGAGGGGGCCTGCGCAGTACTGGTCCTGCTCGTGATAACCGAGCGCGGCCGTCTCCCAGGCGGGGAAGCTCAGCACCATGCCCAGCGCGTGGCGGTCCTCGGGGACGTGCGCCAGCTTCAGCTCCCGCGCGGTGCGCGGGTCCATCCACCCGGCCGCATGGAAATCCCGGCCCGCGACGTGCAGCGTGCCCGCGTCGGGCGCGCGCATGCCGGCCAGCACTTCCAGCAGCTCGCTCTGGCCGTTGCCCGACACGCCGGCCACGCCGACGATCTCGCCGGGTCGCAGCGCCAGCGTGGCATTGCTCAGCAGGTGCACGCCGGAGCCGGTGTCGCTGGCGACGGTCAGGCCCTCGGCCTGGAGCACCGGCCGATCCGACTGCGGCTGCGCGGCACCGCCGTCGCGGCCCAGGTTGACCTTGCGACCGACCATGCTCTCGGCCAGGTCCTCGGGACTGGTGTCGCCGATGGCGCAGGTCTTGATCACGGTGCCGGCCCGCATCACGGTGACCGCGTCGCACAGGGCCATCACCTCACGCAGCTTGTGCGTGATCAGCAGGATCGTCGTGCCGCGCTCGCGCAGGCGGCGCAGCACCTCGAAGAGCTGGTCCGTCTCCTGCGGCGTCAGCACCGCGGTCGGTTCGTCCAGGATCAGGATCCGGGCGCCGCGGTACAGCGCCTTGAGGATCTCCAGCCGCTGCATTTCGCCGACCGGCAGGTCGGCCACGGTGGCGTCCAGGCGCACCGTCAGGCCGGTGTCGCGCATCAGCGTCTCGAGCTCCCGGCGCACCTGCCGCTTGGCGCGCGACAGGAAGAAGGCCGGCTCGGCGCCGAGCATCACGTTGTCCAGCGCGGACAGCGTGTCCACCAGCATGAAGTGCTGGTGCACCATGCCGATGCCCAGCGCGATCGCCTGATGCGAACTGGCGATGGTCACGCGCTGGCCGTCCACCTCGATGTGGCCCTCGTCGGCGTGGTAGTAGCCGTAGAGGATCGCCATCAGCGTGCTCTTGCCGGCGCCGTTCTCGCCGACCAGGCCATGCACCGTGCCGCGCTCGACGGCCAGGCTGACCGCCCGGTTGGCCTGCACCGCGCCGAAACGCTTGGAGATCTCGCACAGACGGACCGCGGGCGCGGCGGCGCCGCGTGGGGACTGTGTCATGTCAGGAAGGCTCGCTCGCGAGGGGGTCAGTTCTTGCAGGCGTTGTCGGCCATGTAGTCGGCGACCTTGATCTTGCCGGCGATGATGTCGGCCTTGTAGCCGTCCAGCTTCGTCTTCACCGCGGGCGAGATCAGCTTGGCGTTGTTGGCGTCGACGGCGTACTCGACGCCGCCTTCCTTCAGGCCCAGCACGCTGATGCCGGGCTTCCATTCCTTGAGCACGTTGTAGACGGCCACGTCCACGCGCTTGACCATGGAACTCAGCATCGTGCCGGGCTGCAGGTGGTTCTGGTTGCTGTCCACGCCGATGGCGAACTTGCCGGCGTCCTTGGCCGCCTGGTACACGCCCACGCCGGTGCCGCCGGCCGCGGCGAAGACCACATCCACGCCCTTGGCGAATTGCGCCTTGGCCAGCTCGCCGCCGCGGGTCGGATCGTTCCAGGCGGAGGCGGTCGTGCCGGTCATGTTCTTGAAGACCTCGACCTTGCCATTGGCCGCCTTGGCGCCCTGCTCATAGCCGCATTCGAACTTACGGATCAGCGGGATGTCCATGCCGCCGACGAAGCCTACCTTGCCGGTCTTGCTGGTCAGCGCGGCCAGCGCGCCGACGAGGAAGCTGCCCTCCTGCTCCTTGAACAGCACCGACTGCACATTGGGCTGGTTGACCTTCTCGTCGATGATGACGAACTTGGTCTTGGGGAAGTCCTTGGCGACCTGGTTCAGCGCCGAGGCCTGGGCGAAGCCCACCGAGATGATCGGGCTGGCGCCGCGCTCGGCCATGCGGCGGATCGCCTGCACTCGCTGGGTCTCGTTGCTGATCTCGAACTCGAGGTACTTGCCGCCGGTGTCCTTCTTCCACTGCTCGACGCCGCGGTAGGCGGCCTCGTTGAACGACTTGTCGAACTTGCCGCCCATGTCGAAGATCACCGCCGGAGTGGTCTGCGCGGCCGCGGCGCCGGTCGCCAGGGCCAGGGCTGCGGCGATCGAGGTGACGGTCGGGGCGAACGACAGGAAGGGCTTCATCATTGCGGTCTCGATGCGAAGGGGTGAGGAGCAGCCGGGCATTCTAAGAAGGCGCGAGTGTAAGTCAGGTCAAGGAAAACGCTAAACGTTTGCGGGCTCATCAAATCAGGGGCCGCCTCACTAAATCAGGCCATTGCGTCCTGCTGGAATACGCACTAGCCGCTAGCAGTTCCCGTGCCGACTTGCAGGGATCGCCAGGCGCCCCGGGATTGACTGAATCGTCACCCCGGTCCGACCGAGCAAGTTGAGAATCACTATCATTTAGAATGTTTCGCTTCGCAAGCCCGCTGGCTCCGCCCGAGATCCCCACGACATGAGCGCTGTCCTTCCCGTCCCCACCCTCGCGCAGGCCGTCCTCGGCCAGGCGCACCGCGTCAAGTCGCTGCAGGCGCCGGCCCATGCGCCGGAATGGAAGCAGATGCTGGAGGAACTCGGCTTCGTCGCCGGCGAGCACGTCGCCGTGCTGGCGCGCGCGATGCCCGGCGCCGACCCGCTGGTGGTGCGCATCGGCCAGTCGACCTTCGCGCTGCGCCGTGCCGAGGCGGACTGCGTGCTGCTCGAGGGGGGCACGACCGGCCGCCTCGCCGCGCCGATCGACGCCGCGGCCGGCGAAGCGGGGGCCGCCCATGCGTGAGGCCGTCGTCCACATCCACCCGGCCGGGCCGCTGCTGGCGCTGGTCGGCAATCCGAACTGCGGCAAGACCGCCCTCTTCAACCGCCTGACCGGCAGCCGCCAGAAGGTCGCCAACTACGCCGGCGTGACCGTCGAGCGCAAGGAAGGACGGCTGAAGACCGCCGCGGGCAAGCTGCTGCGGGTGCTGGACCTGCCGGGCACCTACTCGCTGTACCCCCGCTCCCCGGATGAGCGCGTCACCGTCGACGTGCTCGCCGGCCGCGCCCAGGGCGAGAAGCGCCCCGACCTGATCGTCTGCGTGCTGGACGCGACCAACCTGCGTCGCAACCTGCGCCTGTTCCTGTCGGTGCAGCGCCAGGGCCTGCCCTGCGTGGTCGCGCTGAACATGGCCGACCTGGCCCAGCGCCGTGGCATCGAGATCGACACGGCCAAGCTGAGCGGCCTGCTCGGCGTGCCGGTGATCCGCACGGTCGCGACCGACGGCCACGGCCTGGATGACCTGCGCGCGGTGCTGGACCAGCCCGAGCTGTGGAAGACCGCCAGCGCCGTGCCGGAGGGCGAGGACAACGCCCGCATCGGCCACATCCTCAAGGAACTCGGCCTGGACGCGCTGCAGGGCGAGCTGCCCAGCGACAAGGTCGACCGCATCGTGCTGCATCCGGTCTTCGGACCGATCCTGCTGGCGGTGCTGCTGTTCTTCCTGTTCCAGGCGGTGTTCGCCTGGGCCGAAGCGCCGATGGGCTGGATCGAGGCCGCCACCGCCTGGCTCGGCGAGCAGGCCGGCGCGCTGCTGCCCGAGGGCCACCTGCGCAGCCTGGTCGTCGACGGCCTGATCGCGGGCGTCGGCGGCGTGCTGGTGTTCCTGCCGCAGATCCTGATCCTGTTCTTCTTCATCCTGATCCTGGAGGAGTCCGGCTACCTGCCGCGCGCGGCCTTCCTGCTGGACCGGCTGATGGGTTCGGTGGGCCTGTCGGGCCGCAGCTTCATCCCGCTGCTGTCGAGCTTCGCCTGCGCGATTCCCGGGATCATGGCCACCCGCTCGATCGCCAATCCCCGCGACCGGCTGGTCACCATCCTGATCGCGCCGCTGATGACCTGTTCCGCGCGGCTGCCGGTGTATGCGCTGCTGATCGGCGCCTTCATCCCGCAACGCGAGTTGTGGGGCGGCATCGAGCTGCAGGGGCTGGTGCTGTTCGTCCTGTACTTCGCCGGGATCATCGCGGCGATGGCGGTGGCCTGGGTGCTCAAGCGCTTCACCGACGCCGGCCGGCAGGTGCGCCCGCTGATGATGGAACTGCCCAGCTACCACTGGCCGCATGCGCGCAACGTCGCGATCGGCCTGTGGCAGCGCGCGGAGATCTTCATTAAGCGCGTGGGCGGCATCATCCTGGCGCTGACGCTGCTGCTGTGGGTGCTGTCGACCTTCCCCGGCGCGCCCGAGGGCGCCACCGGACCGGCGATCGAGTACAGCTTCGCCGGCTACCTGGGCCGCGGCCTGGCGACGATCTTCGAGCCGATCGGCTTCAACTGGCAGATCAGCCTGGCGCTGGTGCCGGGCATGGCCGCGCGCGAGATCGCGGTCAGCGCGCTGGGCACGGTGTATGCGCTCTCGGCCACCGGCGACGACGCCACCGCGCAGGCGCTGACGCCGCTGATCTCGTCGACCTGGGGCCTGCCGACCGCGTTCTCGCTGCTGGCCTGGTTCATCTTCGCGCCGCAGTGCATCTCGACGCTCGCCGCGGTCAAGCGCGAGACCGGGGGCTACAAGATTCCGGCCGTCATGCTGGCCTACCTGTTCGGCCTGGCCTACCTCGCCTCCTGGCTGACCTTCCACATCAGCCGCTGGTGGCTGGCCTGAGGGCGGCCGGCGCGCATCGCGCCGGCCCGGCCGGGCTATGCTCGCGCCCCATGACGCACCGCCCCACCCTTCGCGCGCTGGCCGTGGCCGCGCTGACCACCGTCGGCGCCTGGACCGCCCTGCCCGCGCTCGCGGCCGATCCGGCCGCCCAGCCGACCCGCAATGTGCTGCGCCCCGAGCCCGACGCGGCAACCACCGCCGACGCGCGCTTCCAGCGCCTGGCCAACGACTACATCGAGGCGCTCTGGCGCCTGGATCCGGACGCCGCCATCGCCGCGGGCCGCTATGAATATGCCGACCGACTGCCGGCGCCGGACCGCGCGATGCGCGCGCGCTCGCTGGCCTTCGCGTCGGACTGGCTGCGACGCTTCGAGGCGGTCGATGCGACGACGCTGAGCGCCGCCTCGCGCACCGACCTGGGCCAGCTGCTCAACAAGCTGCGCAGCGACCGTTTCCAGCTGACCGAGCTGCGCGAATACGAGTGGAATCCGTCCTTCCTCAACATCGCCGGACCGATCGACTACATCCTGGCGACCGACTACGCGCCGCTGCCGGCCCGGCTGAAGACGATCTCGGCGCGACTGGCGCAGGTGCCGGCCTACTACCGGGCCGGCGCCGCGCTGCTGAAGCAGCCGACGCTGGAGCACACGCAGCTGGCGATCGACCAGGCGCCCGGCGTGCTGAATGTGCTCGATGAAGTGGCCAAGGCCGCGCAGGGAGCGGACGCCGCATCGCTGACAGCCACCGAGCGCCAGCAGCTCACCGCGCGCATCGCCGCGGCGAAGACGGCCGTCAACCGCTACACCGCGCAGCTGAAGCAGTCGCTGGCGGCGGGCAAGGCCAGCGGCCAGGCGCGCAGCTTCCGGCTCGGCCAGGCGCTGTACGAGAAGAAGTTCGGCTACGACATCCAGTCCACGCATTCGGCCGAGCAGATGTACCAAAGGGCGCTCCAGGCGCGCGAAGCGCTGCTGACGCAGATGGCGCAGCTGTCGGATCAGCTCTGGACCCAGACCCTGGGCGACGCGCCCCGGCCCGAGGACCGCTTCGCGCGCATCGGCGCGGTGATCGGCAAGCTGAGCGAGCGGCACGTCAAGCGCGAGGACTTCGTCAAGGAGATCCGCGCCCAGATCCCGCAGCTGGAGCGCTGGATCAACGACCACGACCTGCTGACCCAGGACGCGAGCAAGCCGCTGATCGTGCGCGAGACGCCGGTGTACCAGCGCGGCGTCGCCGGCGCCGGCATCGAGGCGCCCGGGCCCTATCGTCCGCAGGACCGCACCTACTACAACGTCACGCCGCTGGACGACCTCACGCCCGAGCAGGCCGAAAGCTCGCTGCGCGAGTACAACCACTGGATCCTGCAGATCCTCAACATCCACGAGGCGGTGCCCGGCCATTACACGCAGCTGGTCTATGCCAACAAGTCGCCGTCGCTGGTCAAGACCCTGTTCGGCAACGGCGCGATGGTCGAGGGCTGGGCCGTCTTCGGCGAGCGGATGATGCTGGAGTCCGGCTACGGCGGGAACGCGCCGGAGATGTGGCTGATGTGGGGCAAGTGGAACCTGCGCAGCGTCACCAACACGATCCTGGACTACAGCGTCCACGTGCTGGGCATGACCGAGGCGCAGGCGCTGGACCTGCTGCAGCGCCAGGCCTTCCAGACCGAGCGGGAGGCGCGCGAGAAGTGGCGTCGCGTGCAGCTGACCTCGGTGCAGTTGACGAGCTACTTCAGCGGCTACAGCGACATCATGGAACTGCGCGAGCAGCGCCGGCAGGCGCTGGGCAAGGACTTCAGCATCAAGGCCTTCAACGAGCAGTTCCTGAGCTACGGGAACGCGCCGGTCTCGGTGATCGCGGAACTGATGTCGCAGCCGGCCGCGCCGGCCGCCGCGGCGCCCAAGGCGAAGCCATGAGCGCGGACGGAGCAGGCACCGGGATGGCCGCGGAGGTCCGGGTCCTGGAGGCCCGGGTGACCGAGCTGGAGATCAAGGCCAGCTTCGCGGAAGACCTCGTCGATCACCTGAACGCGCAGGTCGCGCGGCAGCAGGAGCAGATCGACGCGCTGGTGCGCGAGATCGCGCAGCTGCGCAAGCAGGTGCCCGAGGGAAGAGGCGACGGCGCGGGCTCGCTGCGCGATGAGCTGCCGCCGCACTATTGAAGTCCTTCGACGGCTACTGGTCCTCTCCCCTGCCCGCTCCCGCGAGCGGGAGAGGGGGTCAGAGGGCGCTCAGGCCGCCGACCGCGCCGGGATGTTCAGCCCGCGCTTGACCGCGTCGCGCGCCAGGAACGAGGCGAGCACGCGCTGGACTTCCTTGAACTCGCTGAAGCCCACCAGCTCGCCGGCGCCGTAGAAGCCCACCAGGTTGTTGACCCAGGGCCAGATCGCGATGTCGGCGATCGTGTACTCGTCGCCCATGATCCAGTCGCGGCCGGTCATGCGCTGCTCGAGCACGCCCAGCAGGCGCTTCGATTCGTTGAGGTAGCGATCACGCGGCCGCTTGTCCTCGTAGTCCTTGCCGGCGAACTTGTGGAAGAAGCCGACCTGCCCGAACATCGGCCCGATCCCGCCCATCTGGAACATCACCCACTGCAGCGTCTCGTAGCGCCGTGCCGGGTCTTGCGGAATGAGCCGGCCGGTCTTCTCGGCCAGGTAGACGAGGATCGCGCCGGACTCGAACAGCGGCAGCGGCTGGCCGCCGGGGCCGTCCGGATCGATGATCGCCGGGATCTTGTTGTTCGGGTTGAGCGACAGGAACTCGGGCGTGAGCTGGTCGTCGGTCTGGAAGCTGACCAGGTGCGGCTCATACGGCAGGCCCAGCTCCTCGAGCGCGATCGAGACCTTCACGCCGTTGGGCGTCGGCAGCGAGTAGAGCTGCAGCCGGTCGGGATGCTGGGCGGGCCACTTCTTCGTGATGGGAAAGCGGGACAGGTCCGTCATGAGGGTTTCGTCGATCGTTGGAGGTAGAGGACGGGCGATTCTCGGCGCGCCATCAGAGACCCTGCGCGACACAGGTCAATGCGGACCGTACCAAGGGCGTCTCCGATCCGCGATCGCGTCTCCCACGCGCGTCGCTTCGGCCATCCGCTGCGTTTCGTCCCTCGATGCCCCCGGTCGACGGCGTCGCCGTCATCGAGGCGCCCTCACCGCAGCGGCGCGGCGAACCGGTCCCAGCGCGGCGCCCAGCGGCCGGTGATGTCGGCCGAGACGAGCACCCGGTGCGCCTGCCCGATGATGAGCCGCCGCGGCACGAAGCCGATGAAGCGCGAGTCCTCGCTGTTGTCACGGTTGTCGCCCATCATGAAGAACTGATCGGCGGGCACGACCACCGGGCCGAAGTCGCGCCGCGCGCGGACCTCCGGCAGGAACTGCACCACGCGGCGCTGGCCGCCCCATTGCTCGATCTCGCGCAGGCCCCGCACTGCGACGCCGGGCACCAGCGTCTCGGCCACTTCCTCGACCGGCGCGTAGGTCGCGGGCTCGCCATTGAGGATCAACCGATCACCTCGCAGTTCCACCGTGTCGCCGGGCACGGCGACGATGCGCTTGATCAGCCGGGTGCCGTCGCGCGGCGAGCCGAAGGTGACCACGTCGCCGCGCCGCGGCTCGCCGGTGCGCCGCAGCGAGATGTCGGTCAGCGGCAGCTTCCAGTCGTAGGCCACGCGCTCGACGAAGACGACGTCGCCTTCGAGGATGGTCGGTCGCATCGAGGCACTGGGCACCGGATTCCAGTCCGCGATCGCGGTGCGGAAGAACAGAAAGCCGACCAGGAACAGCAGGAAGCCGCGGTTCTCGCGCAGCCACTCGCGCAGACGGGCCATTGGGGGACGCTTCGGAGACGACATGCAACACACCCCGGATCTCGGTGGAGGAGATGCCACTGTGGGCCGCGGCAATGCTGGCATCGCCTGCGCTGCGGCGGATGGCGGGAAACCGCGAGCGGATGGCGGCGAGCGGGCGGCCAACAGCGATCAGCGATGTGCATGCAGTGAGCGGCGACCGGGGGCGGGCAACGGGGTCATGGCTGCGCCCTCGGCCCGCGCGTGGCGACGGCGCAGCGCTTCGACCCTTGGCCGCGCGTCAGCCGCCGGCGGCCACGCAGGCCGGTGCCTTGCCTTCCCAGCTTTCGACCCGCGCTTCGGTGAGCTTCGGATCGGTGGAGACAAGTGAATCCAGCTTGATCGGCGCCGGCGCAATGCCCTCCAGGCCATTCGGGTGCGTGGCGACCTGCCAGGCGTCGGTCCGACTGAGCAGCTTGAAGACCCAGTCGTCAGCCGCCCATTCGCTGGCGACGCCGTGCGTTGGGGAGGCGTTCCCGCCGCGCCCGGAGCCGGCCATCTCTGTACAGACGGCGCCCCGGCGCACGATGGCCTCGGCCGTCGGTCCGTGGCCGAGCCGCAGCCAGCCGCCGGTCCGATAAAGCTCCCATGCCGCCCGGCCGCAGGGCTCGCCGCGGGTCGCCACCCATTGCCCATCCTCCGGATCGAGCACCACCTCGTCCTTGCCGAAGAAATAGCCCACGTCGGCAGGGCCGCCATCCTGCGAACCGATCAACACCGCCGCGAGGCGGTTCAGCCGCTTCAGACGCCCACGGTCCTCGCACGTCGGCGGCGGCGCTTCATGGGCGCAGCGGTTCAGTTGCTCCACCTGCCCGATGCTCAGGCCCTTCCAATGCCCCTGCGCCGCAGCGGCGAAGCGGGCCGCGCAGGTCAGCCGGTTCTCGGGCTCGCGGCCCTCGCCGCGCAGCCACAGCAGGCCCATGACCAGGCCGGCGATCAACAGGGGCGCGACCAGCAGCAGGAATGCGGGCGACATCAGCCATTGCAGCCATTCCCGCAGCGTGGTGCGCGACGGCAGCGGTGAATCCCCCAGCCGCGGCGCCGGCGCTGCGTCCGCCGGCGATGGCGCGACAGGCTCGCCGGCCGCCAGCGCATGCCAAGCTCCGAGCTCACCCGGCTGGCAGCAGATTTCGCGGACGGCACTGTTCCAGTCGAAGTTTCGGTGCAAAGGCGCCGCACCGATCAACATCGGGCGCGGCTCCTCGGCGAGCCAGAGCCAGACGGTGCGGTCGCGCTCATCGAGCAGCAGCGCCGCATCCATCCATCGATGCAGACCGGACTCGTCACTGCCGGGCGGCGCCAGCGGCACTCGTTCCGACCAACGGAAGGCCTCGATCGCGGCGAAGAGCAGCAGGCCGGAGCGGCGTCGGAGGCTGCGGCTCAGCAGCGCGCCCACAACGCGCCGCTCGAAGGCCTCCCGCGCTGCCAGCGAGGCCAGCGCCGGCGACGCCAGCGCATCCCGCAGCACACCCACGGCGGCGGCCAGCGCCCGAGCGTCGAGGCGCCAGAAGGCGGCGAGGAAGGCCTCGTAGGCCGCCTCCGCGACGCGCGCGGGATCGATCTCCAGGTCCGGCTGAGGCGACGGCGACGACGCTGAAGCCGGTGCTGGAGCCGGTGCTGGAGCCGGCGCTGAAGCCGGCGCGGTCTCCGGCTCGTCGCCGAGGAACTCGATCTCCAGGAAGCCGCGCCCTTCGCGCAAGTGCGCGATCGCGGCCTCATAGTGGCCGCGCAGGTCCTGGAACCCCAGGGGATCGCGCGCGCGGTCCAGTTGCTTGAGCCGGGAGGCGTAGGCAGCCTTGACGTCCGCCTCGGTGGCTGTCTCGTCCAGGCCGAGCGCGACGAAGTAGCTGGGCAGGTAGACAGGCATCACACCCCCAGCGGCGAATCGGCTTCGATCTGGTGCACCAGGCGACGCAGGATCTCGCCGCCTTGCTCGATGCGGCGCGGATCCTGGGAGTCGAGGTCGAGTTCGAAGCGCGTGATCGCCGTCCCCAACTGCTCCCGGTCGTCGCGGCTGACCTGCATGAACAGCCGCTCGGCGCGGGCGACGAGCGCTCGCACCTCCATGCGCTCGCGCGGATGCAGCTTCAGCTCGGACAGGGCCTTCAAGCGCTGGGCCACCTCCTGCGGCGACAGCCGTTCGTCGGAGTTCTGGATCACCAGGCGCTGCGGCTCGCCAGCGGAACGACCGGCCAGCATCGGCGTGGCTTCAACCTCGAGCAGGCCGTCGATGTCGTAGGTGAAGCGCACGTCGACATGCGGCTTGTGCTCGGCGCTGAAGCGCGGCAGGTCCACGTCGAACTGGCCGAGCAGGATGTTGTCCTTCACCAGCCGCGCCTCGCCCTGGTAGACGCGGACCTGAATCACCTTCTGCTGCGGGTGGATGGGAGAGAACGATTCGACGCGGCTGGCCGGCACGACGGTGTTGCGCGGCAGGATCGGCGACATGAAACCGGCCGTCAGCCGGTCGGCGCTCACCTGCTTGGCGCTCTCGATGCCCAGCGAATAGGGGCAGACGTCGGTCATCACCCGCTCGACCAGTTCCGCCGCGTTGGCTTTCAGTCCGGCCTGGACCGCCGCGCCCAGCGCCACCACCTCGTCCGGGTTGATGCTCGCACTCGGGAACTTCCCGAACATCCGGGTCACGAGTTGCCGCACCGCGTGCAGACGCGAGCTGCCGCCGGCCAGCACGATGGCCGACAGGTCGGCGGTGCTGATGCGGGCGTCGCGGATGGCGGTCTCCACCGGCTGGCGCAGCCGCTCCAGCACCGGTTGGATCAGGCGTTCGAGGTCCTCGGCGCGCAAGCTCAGGTCGACCACGTGGGCGTCGTGCTGAAACGCGATCGGCACCGCGCCGGAAGGTCCCAGCGCGCGCTTGGCGGCCTCGCATCGGGCCTTGAGCTTGGAGACGAAGCGCTCGTCGCGCAGCAGCGTGTCGGGCAGTCCAGCGGCGCCCATCACCCAGCGCTCGATGCAGCCATCCACGTCGTCGCCGCCAAGCTGGTTGTCACCCGCCGTGGCGCGCACCTCCATCACGCCGGAGAAGAGCTCCAGGATGGACACGTCGAAGGTGCCGCCGCCGAAGTCGAAGACGAGGAACTGGCTGTCCTCCTGCTGGTTGAGGCCATAAGCCAGCGCGGCGGCGGTGGGCTCGTTGAGCAGGCTGACCTCGACGAAGCCCGCGATCAGGCCGGCGTTGCGAGTGGCGGCGCGTTGAGCATCGGAGAAGTAGGCGGGCACGGTGATCACGGCGCGATCGACGTCCTGGCCGAAGCAGGCCCGCACGTCGGCCCGCAGCGCGCGCAACACCATCGCGGAGAGCTCCTCGGCGCGGAACTGGCGCTCGCCCAGCGTGTAGCACGTGCCCGTGCCCATGCCGCGCTTGAAGCTCGCCACCGTGCGATCCGGATGCGATTGCAAGCGCTCCCGCGCCGCGAGGCCGACCAGCACGCTGCCGTCTTCGTCCAGGCTCACCACCGACGGCGTGAGCGTCTGGCCCAGCGCGTTGGGGATCAGGCGGGAGGCGCCATCGCGCCAGTAGGCCACCAGCGAATGAGTCGTGCCGAGGTCAATACCGACGATATCGGGAACGAACGCGGGGGCAGTCATGGATCGAGAACGAAACAGGTGGAATCAGGGCGGGCCGCGCCGCCAGGGCGCGCGACGCGCCACACTATCCGGCGGATGGGCGAAGGCCCATCGCCCTCCGGGGGGAGTTGACCAGTCAAAGCGCCGACGCGCGTGACCAATTGCGCGGATCGCGGAGCCCCCCATAATCGCGCCCCATGCGCAAGCACCTCCTGCACTGGCTGCTCCCGCTGCTCATGCTGCTGTCGCAGCAGGGCGCGGTGTGGCACGGCATCGGTCACCTGACCGATGCGCGGGCGCATGCGCCGGCCGGCGCGACCGTCGCTCACGGCGTCGACACGGGGGACGGCCAGTCCCATGCCGACGCGGATCCGCTGCCGGTCGACCCGCTGTGCGAGACCTGCCTGGCCTTCGACGACCTGGCCGCTTCGGCCCGCGCCGAGCCCCCCGTGCTCGCGCTCGCCGAGGCCGTCCATGTCCAGACGGCGCGCGCCGAGCTCGCCCCGCGCGCGCTCCCCGCGCCGCCGCCACGCAGTCGCGGCCCGCCCCTGGCGATCTGAATCCGCCCCTGACCGCTGCGCCTTCCGCCCACGCCTGAACGCCTTCTTGAAGCGCAGGCGCGGCGCCTGGCGCGCGCTCGACCGATTCCAGATTTCCAGAGAAACACCATGACTCATCCTCCGCTGCGCGTGCTCGCGCTGTCCCTGTCGCTCGCCTATCCGCTGCTGCACGCCCTGCCCGCACGCGCCGACGACGCCACGCCCTCCTCTTCCACCGCGACCGCCGACGCGGCCTCGGCCGCCGCCGGCCAGGCGCTGCCCACGGTCCAGGTCCAGGGCGCGCGCAGTCGCCTCGACGCCGCGCGCAATGGCCTGTCGCCCGACACCGGCAGCACGATCTACAAGTTCAGCAAGGCCGACATCGGCCGCCTGCCGCAAGGCGACGACACGCCGCTGAACCAGGTCCTGCTGCAGGCGCCCGGCGTGGTGCAGGACTCCTACGGCGGCCTGCATGTGCGTGGCGACCATGCCAACCTGCAGTACCGCATCAACGGCGTCGTCATTCCGGAGGCGATCAGCGGCTTCGGCCAGACCCTGGAGACCCGCTTCGCCAACAGCATCAGCCTGCTCACCGGCGCCTTGCCGGCCCAATACGGCTACCGGACCGCCGGCATCGTCGACATCACCACCCAGGGCGTCGGCGACGACGACAAGCCCTTCGCCGGCAGCGCCGGGATCACGCTGGGCACCCAGCGCTCGCGCGAACTCGACCTCTCGGTCCACGGCACGCAGGGACGGCTCAGCTATGAGTTCAGCGGCTCCTTCCTCGGCAACGACCTGGGCATCGAGAACCCGACACCTTCGCGCGACGCGCTCCACGACCGCACGCACCAGGGCAAGGCCTTCGGCCTGGTCTCGTACCTGCTGGGCGACGACAGCCGCATCACCGCGATGGCCGGCGTCACCAACAACCGGTTCCAGATTCCCGACTCGCCGGGGCAGTCGACCGCCTTCGCGCTGGACGGCACGCCGGACAAGGACTCGAGCACGCTCGACGCGCACCAGCGCGAGCGCAATCGCTTCGCGGTCGTGAGCTACCAGAGCGCGATCGGCGACACGGTGGACTACCAGGTCTCGCTGTTCCACCGCTATACCGACGTGCATTACTCGCCCGACACGGTCGGCGACCTGCAGTACCTGGGCGTCGCCGCAGACATCCTGCGCCGCAACGAGGCCAACGGCGTGCAGGCCGACTTGAGCTGGCGCCTGGACAGCGCGCACACGCTGCGCAGCGGCCTCTTCGCCCAGCGCGAGCACGCCAGCACGCGCAACGACGCGCTGGTCTTCCCCGCCGACGACGACGGCAACCCGACCAGCACCACGCCGATCAGCATCGCCGACAGCGGCCGGCTCGGCGGCCACCTGTGGGGCGCCTACCTGCAGGACGAATGGAAGCTGGACCGCACGCTGACCTTGAACTACGGCGCGCGCTACGACCAGGTCGACACGGTCACGAAGGAACATCAGCTCAGCCCACGCGTGGGTCTGGTCTGGGACGCGACCCCGGCGCTGCGCCTGCATGCCGGCTATGCGCGCTACTTCACGCCGCCGCCGACGGAGAAGATCGACACCACCTCGGTCAGCGCCTTCGCCGGCACGACCAACGCGCTGCCGTCGGATGCCAACACCGCGGTGCGCTCGGAGCGTTCGAACTACTACGATGCCGGCGCGGTCTGGCAGGTCACGCCCAAGCTCACCCTGGGCGTGGATGGCTACTACCGCGCGGTGCAGCACCTGCAGGACGAGGGCCAGTTCGGCAACGCGCTGATCTACTCCGCCTTCAATTACGCGCATGGCCGCATCTACGGCGTGGACCTGACGGCGAACTACAAGGAGAAGGACTGGTCCGCCTACGCCAACCTCGGCACCACGCACGCGCGGGCCAGGCAGGTCGAGACGGGCCAGTTCAACTTCGAGCAGGACGAGCTCGACTTCATCGCCAACCACTGGGTGCACCTGGACCACGAGCAGAAGCTGAGCGCCTCGGCCGGGGTCAACGTCCGCGTCGGCGATGGCTATGCGGTCGGTGCCAGCGCGCTGTTCGGATCCGGCCTGCGCAACGGCTTCGCCAACACCACGCACCTGCCGTCGTACACCACGCTCAATGCCGACCTCAGCAAGCGCCTGGACCTCGGTGGCGGCGGTCCGGTGGAGGCGCGGCTGTCGGTGGTGAACCTGTTCGACAAGGTCTACCAGCTGCGTGATGGCTCGGGCATCGGCGTCGGCGCGCCGCAGTACGGCCAGCGCCGCACGGTCTACGTCAGCCTGACGAAGGAGTTCTGAGCACGCGCGAGGGATGACGCCGCCGGCGCCGGCCCTGTCGCCTGGATCGGGCGAAGGTGGTCCGGCGCACGGCGGAGCGATCGTCATCGCGGTACGCTGCGGCGCATGACTGCACCGCCGCCCGATCACACAGACCGCACGGACCAAGACCCGCCACGAACGGAAGCCGGCTCACCGCAAATCGACGAGCCGCCCTCCGCCGTGTGGGACCGCCGCTACGCCGCCCATCCGTTGAGCCGCCAGGAGGCATGGCTCAGCGGCTGGCAGCACCGCCTGCCGGGCGTGCGTCGCGCGCTGGACATCGGCTGCGGCGATGGTTGGGAGACGGCGGCCCTGCTGGAACTGGGCGTCGACGTCACCGGCATCGACATTTCGGCCGAGGCGCTGGCGCGCTGCCGCCGACAGTCGCCGCGGGCACGTCACCTGCTGGCGGACGTGCGAACGATGCCAATGCTGCGCGATGGCGAGTTTGACCTGGCTGTCGCGCAGCTGTCGCTGCATTACTTCGATCGCGAGGACACGCGCCGCGCGCTGTGCGAGATCGCCCGCGTGCTGGCCCCGGACGGCAAGCTGATCGGCTGCGTGAACGCGGAGGACGACTGGCACTACGGCGCGCCGGACGATGCCTCGAGCTGGGCGCTGACGCCGGTGGACGGCGTCGCCAAGCAGTTCTTCACCCGCGCGAAGCTGGAGGAGGTGCTCAGCGCCTGCTTCGAGATCGAGCACCTCGACAAGCGCACGCTGAGCCGCTACGGCAAGCCCAAGTCGGTGTGGGAGTTCTTCTGCCGCCGCAAGCGCGATCACGGCGAGGCGGATCCGCTGCCCTCGCCCGCGATCGGCCCCTGACGGCGCGGCGGCCCCCCCGGGTCACTCAGGGTCGCGGCGAGCCCGCCGACGCGCCGAACCACTCCAGCCGATAGGTCTCGCGGTAGGACAAGGCGTCGTCGATGCCGGCCGATGCGGACAGCCCCTGCAGCAGCGCGGTCGTCACCGCGATCGGCTGCGCGACGCGACCACTGGCGGGCTGACCGGCGAAGGCCCGCCGCAGTTCGTCCGCCAGTTGCCAGCCTTGCAGCCCGGTCGGCTCGGCGATCGTGGCGAACTGCATCGACCGGCCCGATCGGATGCGGCTGAGCGCGGTCCGCGAGCCATCCCCGGCCGCGATGCCGACGATGTCGGGGCGCCCCATCGCGCGCAGCGGAAAGCTCAGCGAATCCATGTAGACGTCGTTGATCGCCAGCACATGGGTCCAGCGCGCGCCGTGGCGTTGCTGCAGCCGCGTCAATGCCGCGGGCATCGCGCGCGAGGCATCGGAGATCGGCAGGTCCTCGACGCCGAGCACCTCGCACCGCGCGCAGCGCTGCAACACCTCGACCATGCGCCGCGTCTTGACGTTGGCGATCTCGAAGCGGCTGTCGCTGAAGATCACCACGCCCACGCGCGCGCGCTCGGACTGGATCACCAGTTCCACCGCCTTCTCGGCGACGGCCGCCGGTTCCGTCGTGACGTTGGCGCGGAGCAGCGGCGTGACGCCCGGGCGGGCGGCCGCATGCCAGCCGACCAGCATCGGCCTGGCGGCGCCGGCCTCGGTCGGCATCAGGTCGGTGATGTCGGTTTCGTTGAAGCCGCCCAGCACGATGCCCTCGGCATCACCGGCGACCGCGCGCTCGAAATGCGCCCGCACCTGGGCGCGCTCACCGCTGCCGTTGCTGACGGTGAGCGTCCAGCCCAGTTCCCGGCAGGCCTCCTCGAATCCGCGGAAGACGGCGGCGATGCCGCCGTTGCGGAAGTCCTGCGCGATGAAGGTCACCCGACGCGGCGCTTCCTTGTTCCCTACCGGCGAGGCGGTCGGGCCCGACGACGCCTGCGCCACGGCGGCCAGCGCGAGGCCGGCCCCCCACGCGATCGACATGGCGCGACGGCGCAACCCGGCGAAGCGGCGGACATTCATCGATGCTGTCTCCTCGGGGGGCGATCTTGCTCCCGTCGACGCCGTCGCGCCATCGGGCAAGCGCGGGGGGCCGCGCGCCCCTCGAGCGAGGCCCGGTCACCGTGCCAAGGGCCGCGCCGCGACCTCGTTCCGGACCGGACTCAGGCCGGAACTTCCGCGCGGCGCTTGTACAGCGCCAGCAGGCCGTCGACGAAGTCCCGCCCCAGGAATTCCGAGACTGCCACCGCATAGCCGTTGAAGCTGGAGGTGACGCGGAAGTGGGCCTCGATGTCCAGCCGCGTGCGGCCGGCCGACAGCGGCGTCAGGATGAAGCGCGCATCAACAGCCCGTACAGCGCGCCCAGCAGCACCGCCAACCAGCCGCTGAGGCCCCAGGTGCGCGGGTTGCGCGTGACCGTGGCCATCGTCGGGGCCGGTGGAGATCCGCCGGCGTCGGGCGCCGGGGACTCGTGCCTGTCTTGCATCGTTCATTTCCTCCCGCGGCGCATTCTGCCCAGCCGAAGCCCCTGCAGCCGACTCCGGCAAATCTTTTTGCTTGCCATTAATTCGCACACAAAGTAAATTTCGTTCCCATGGCACGCACCTCCACCTCCAAGCGACAGACCGCGACCGGCACGCCCGCCGTCTGCGTCCCGCAGCAGATCGACGAGCAGCTCTGCTTCGCGATCTACTCGACGATGCTGGGACTGAACAAGGTCTACCGCGATCTGTTGAAGGACCTCGAGATCACCTATCCGCAATACCTGGTCATGTTGGTGCTGTGGGAACGTGATGGCCTGACCGTCGGCGAGATCGCGGAGCGGGTCTTCCTCGACTCCCCGACGGTGACGCCGCTGCTCAAGCGCCTCGAGGCGGCCGGCTTGGTCAGCCGCGATCGTTCCCCGCAGGACGAGCGTCAGGTGCTGATCACGCTGACCGCCGCGGGCCGTGCCCTGCGCCAGCGCGCGAGCCACCTGCCCCAATGCATCGTCGATGCCTCGGACACCGACCTGGCCGAACTCATCGACCTGCGCGACCGCCTGCTCGCACTGCGCGAGCGGATGGCGCGCAAATCCGGCTGAAGCCGCCCTTGTCACTGCCATCCCTCCCATCAACACGCCTGTCATTTAATTCGTACACAAACTATTAGCAAGCAATCAGACCTCGATCGCTTGCCCCTGCTTCCCCACCACCCCATCGCGCCTGTCGCAATACCCTCAAGGAGCCCCACCATGAATGCCTTCTCCACCCTCGCCCGCCAATCGCGCCGTCAGCTGCTCGCGCTCTCGACGCTGGCCATCGCCGCCGCTGGCGCGGTCGCCACGCCCGCGCTCGCCGCTGGCGCCAAAGTGGCACCCGCTCCGGTCGCGAGCGCTCAGCCGTCCGGCAGCTTCATCACGACCAAGGACGGCGTGCAGCTGTATTACAAGGATTGGGGCCCGAAGAACGGCCAGCCCATCGTCTTCAGCCACGGCTGGCCGCTGAACTCGGACAGCTGGGAGTCGCAGATGATCTTCCTGGCGGACCAGGGCTATCGCGTGATCGCCCATGACCGCCGTGGCCACGGCCGCTCCAGCCAGCCCTGGGACGGCAACGACATGGACCACTATGCCGACGACCTGGCCGCGGTGATCGAGACGCTGGACCTGAAGAACGCGGTGCTGGTGGGCTTCTCCACCGGCGGCGGCGAGGTCGCCCGCTACATCGGCCGCCATGGCACCGCGCGCGTGGCCAAGGCGGTGCTGGTCTCGGCCGTGCCGCCGATCATGGTCAAGTCCGACAAGAACCCGAACGGCGTGCCCAAGGAGGTGTTCGACGGCATCCGCGCGGCGCAACTGGCCAACCGCTCGCAGCTCTACAAGGACATTCCCTCGGGCCCGTTCTACGGCTTCAACCGCCCCGGCGCCAAGGTCTCGCAGGGCCTGATCGACAACTGGTGGTTCCAGGGCATGCAAGGCGGCCACAAGAACACCTTTGACTCGATCAAGGCCTTCTCCGAGACCGACTTCACCGAGGACCTGAAGAAGTTCGACAAGCCCACGCTGGTCATCCATGGCGACGACGACCAGATCGTGCCGATCGACATCTCCGGCCGCGCGTCGGCGAAGCTGATCAAGGGTGCGAAGCTGATCGTCTACCCGGGCGCGCCGCATGGCTTGACCGACACGCACAAGGAGCGCGTCAACGCCGATCTGCTGGCCTTCATCCGCCAGTGAGCACCGTCGCGGCCTGAGCGGCCGCCGCCCTTCCCCCACCTTCGGGGGAAGGGCCACGCGGGATTTCGGCTCGCGTGACGTTTGGTACGCTCGGTGATCTTTCCGATGGACGGCGCCGCAAGGCGCCGGCTCGTGGACCTCGCCGATGCCGATCCCCCCTCCCCCCTCCTTGTCGCTGCCGCGCGTTCACGTGCTCGAACTCCAGGCCAGCGACGAGGACCTGCTGCAGCGGTTCTATGAACGGAACCCGCTCTACTTCGAGCAGGTCAACGGCGCCCCACCCCGTCCCGACGAGGCCCGCGAGGAGATCCGCGACCTCCCCCCCGAAGGCTGGAGCTTCAGCGCCAAACGGTTGCTGGGTTACGCGAACGACCAGGGCGAGCTGGTCGCGATGGCTTCGCTGGTGTCCGACCTGATGGCGCCGCGGGTCTGGCTGGTGGGGCTGTTCATCGTCGCCACCGAGTTGCATGGCTCGCCGGCCGCGCGCGAGATCTACGCCGAACTCGAACGCTGGATGCGGCGCCGCGGCGCCGCCTGGGTGCGTCTGGGGGTGGTCGTGGGGAATGGCCGCGCCGAGCGCTTCTGGGAGCGCCAGGGCTTTTCCGAGGTGCGCCGGCGCGACGGCATCAGCATGGGCCAGCGCGTCAACTCGCTGCGGGTGATGGTCAAGCCGCTGGATGGCGGCCGCATCGCCGACTACCTCGAGATGGTGCCCCGCGACCGCCCCGGCGAAGCCTGAGGCGCGGCGGCGATCGCAATGAAACAGGGCCCCAGCGGGGCCCTGTGCCGTTGATGGCGGCGAGACGGGCTCGCCGCGATGCCGTTCACTCGCCGAGGTAGGCGGCGCGCACCTTCGGATCGTTGAGCAGCGCCTTGCCGTCGCCCTTCATCGTGATCGCGCCCGACTCCATCACATAGCCGCGGGTGGCCAGTTCCAGCGCGCGGCTGGCGTTCTGCTCCACCAGCAGCACCGTCACGCCCTGCTGGTGGATGTCGTTCACCACCTCGAAGATCTTGTCGACCATGATCGGCGACAGGCCCATCGACGGCTCGTCCAGCAGCAGCAGCTTGGGACGCGCCATCAGCGCGCGGCCCATCGCCAGCATCTGCTGCTCGCCGCCGGACATCGTGCCGGCGAGCTGGTTGCGACGCTCCTTCAGCCGCGGGAACAGGCCGAAGACCTTCTCGATGTCGGCCTGGATCTCGTTGTCGTTGCGGATGAACGCGCCCATCTGCAGGTTCTCGGTGATGGTCATGCGCGTGAACGTGCCACGGCCTTCCGGGACCATCACCAGGCCCTGCTTGGCCAGGTTCCATGCGCCCTGGCCCTTGATGGACTGGCCCATGAACTTGACGTCGCCGACCGCCAGCGGCTGCAGGCCGGTGATGGCCTTGAGCGTCGTGGTCTTGCCCGCGCCGTTGGCGCCGATCAGCGAGACCAGCTCGCCCTGGCGCACGTCGAAGTCCACGCCCTTGACCGCCTGGATCCCGCCGTACGCGACCTTGAGGCCCTCGACCTGGAGGAGGATGTTGTCTGCCATCTTTTCGATCTCTTTCGTCGGTCGATCAGGGCGCCGCGTGGGCGTCGTGCGCCGCATGGGCGCCCAGGTAGGCCTCGATGACCTTCGGGTTGCGCTGCACCTCGGCGGGCGTGCCCTCGGCGATCTGCTTGCCGTAGTCCAGCACCGTGACGCGGTCGCACAGGCCCATCACCAGCTTCACGTCGTGCTCGATCAGCAGGATCGTGCGGCCATCGTTGCGGATGCGGTCGATCAGCTCGCGCAGCACGACCTTCTCGGTCGCGTTCATGCCCGCGGCGGGCTCGTCCAGCGCGATCAGCTTGGGATCGGTCGCCAGGGCGCGGGCGATCTCCAGCCGGCGCTGGTCGCCGTAGGACAGCGTGCGGGCCTTGAAGTCGGCGTGACGCTCGATGCCGACATAGGCCAGCAGTTCGCGGGCGCGGGCGGTGATCTCGGCCTCTTCCTTCTTGAAGCCGGGCGTGCGGAACACGGCGCCCATCAGGCCCGAATGGGTGCGCACATGGCGGCCGACCATCACGTTCTCCAGCGCGGTCATCTCGGCGAACAGCCGGATGTTCTGGAAGGTGCGCGCGATGCCGGTCTTTGCCACCTGGTGCACGGCCTGCGGCTTGTAGGCCTGGCCACCCAGCTCGAAGGTGCCGCCATCGGGCACGTACAGGCCGGTGATCACATTGAAGAAGGTCGTCTTGCCGGCGCCGTTGGGACCGATCAGGCCATAGACCTGGCCCTTCTTGATCTCGATGCCCACATCCGACAGCGCCTGCAGGCCGCCGAAGCGCTTGGACGCGCCGGCCACTTTCAGTACGGTTTCAGTCATTCTTTCTGGCTCCTGGCACGGATCAGGCGTTGATGGCGCTGCCGGTGTTCGCGGGCGGCTGTGCCCCCGGGGGCAGCGGCCGCGACTTGCCGTGCTCCGGCGACGGCCACAGGCCGCGCGGACGCATGAGCATGATCACGATCATCGCCAGCGCGATCAGCAGCTGGCGCAGGATGGCCGCGTCCAGGCGGCCGTCGGTCATCTCCTGCAGCGGACCGGCCACGTAGCGCAGCACTTCCGGCAGCGCGGCCAGCAGCAGCGCGCCCAGGATCACGCCCGGGATGTGGCCGATGCCGCCCAGCACGACCATCGCGACGATCATCACCGACTCCTGCAGGCTGAACGATTCCGGCGAGACGAAGCCCTGGAACGCGCCGAACATCGAGCCGGCCACGCCGCCGAAGGTCGCGCCCATGCCGAAGGCCAGCAGCTTCATGTTGCGGGTGTTGATGCCCATGGCCTTGGCGGCGATCTCGTCCTCGCGGATGGCCATCCAGGCGCGGCCGATGCGGGAGTTCTCGAGCCGGTAGCAGATCACCACCGAAGCGATCACCAGCGCCAGGAACAGGTAGTAGTACATCGACACCGAGTTGACCTCGATCCCGAAGAAGGTGTGGTTCTGGCTGAACTGGAAGCCCAGGAAGTGCACGCCGTCGATCTGGCCGATGCCGCGCGGGCCGTTGGTGATGTTCAGCGGGTACTCCATGTTGTTCAGGAACACCCGGATGATCTCGCCGAAGCCCAGCGTCACGATGGCCAGGTAGTCGCCGCGCAGCTTCAGCGTCGGCGCACCCAGCAACACGCCGAACAGCCCCGCCAGCAGCGCCGCCAGCGCGATCGCCAGCAGCAGCGGCAGATGCAGCCCGTTGGGGAAGGCCGCGGCGATGTGCTCGAAGTTCTCCGCCAGGTGCGGGCTGTTGAGCAGCGCGAAGAGATAGGCACCCACCGCGTAGAACGCGACGTAGCCCAGGTCCAGCAGGCCGGCATAGCCCACGACGATGTTCAGGCCCAGCGCCAGCAGCACGTACAGCAGCGCCAGGTCGATGATGCGCACCGGCCCGTTGCCGAAGGACTGCGCGAACAGCGGCAGCACCAGCAGCAGCACGCCGGCGATCAGGAAGGTGATCAGCTTGGATTTGTTGTGCATGTGAGGCTCCTCAGGCGCGATCGGCGACGCGTTCGCCCAGCAGGCCCGACGGACGCAGCGTCAGCACCAGGATCAGCGCGATGAAGGCGAAGATGTCGGCGTAATGGCTGCCCAGCACGCCGCCGGTCAGGTCGCCGAGGTAGCCGGCGCCGATGGCTTCGATCAGGCCCAGCAGCACGCCGCCGACCATCGCGCCGGCGAGGTTGCCGATGCCGCCCAGCACCGCGGCGGTGAAGGCCTTCAGCCCGGGCATGAAGCCCATCGAGTGCTGCACGGTGCCGTAGTTGGCCGCCCACATCAGGCCGGCCACCGCGGCCAGCGCGGCGCCGATGATGAAGGTCAGCGAGATGACCGCGTCAGGCTTGACGCCCATCAGCGCGGCCACCCGCGGGTTCTCGGCGGTGGCGCGCATCGCGCGTCCCATCTTGGTGTGGTTCACCAGGAACAGCAGGCCACCCAGGATCACGACCGTGGTGACCAGGATCAGCACCTGCGTCACCGTGATCACCGCGCCGCCGATCTGGATCGGATCGGTGGGCAGCAGCTGCGGGAAGGGCTTGGGATTGGGTTTCCAGATGATCATGGCCAGCGTCTGCAGCAGCAGCGACATGCCCATGGCGGTGATCAGCGGCGCGAGTCTGGGCGCGTTGCGCAGCGGCCGGTAGGCGATCTTCTCGATCGCGAAGTTGAGCAGCGTGCAGACGACGATCGCACAGGCCAGCGCGATGATCATCAGCAGCCAGCCCGGCAGGCCCAGGCCGGCCAGCGCCGTGACGACGGTCCAGCTCACCAGGGCGCCTGCCATCAGCACCTCGCCGTGCGCGAAGTTGATGAGGTTGATGATCCCGTAAACCATCGTGTAGCCCAGCGCGACGAGGGCATACATGCTCCCGAGCACCAGCCCGTTGATGATCTGCTGAAAAAGTATCTCCATAAGGCCCCAGCATGTTGTTGGACACGGCTCGCGCCGCGTGACGGCGCTTGCGGGTGCAACCCGCGTGCCAATCCGTCCGTTTCAAGGGTATTCACCGACGCGGGCGCCCCTGTGCGCACCCGCCGGGCGTGTCTCCCCAGTCTCGGCGACGCAACGAAGTGCGGAAATCCGCACAAACCGCCTAGCCAGCCGGGCGAATCCTCGCCAGTCACAAAAAAGCCGGTGCGCCGGGTGCAAGGCGCGCGCCAACTTGGGCACACTGGGCGGCGATTTTTCGTCTCCCATGGAACCGGTCGTCACCTCCTCCTTCGCCACCTCCTCCGCCCGCCAGCGGCTGGCGCACTTCCTGGGCCGGCCGACCTTCTATCTCTATCTGACCGGCGTGCTGATGCTGCTGGGGCTGCTGCTGGGCCACCGCCTCAGCGAGCGCGCCAGCCTCGACCAGCTCAGCGCCCTGGCCACCGAGCGGCTGGAGCTCTACGCCTCCAACCTGCAGACCGAGCTGGGCCGCCATGCCTACCTGCCCAGCCTGCTGGCCATCGACAGCGACGTCACCCAGCTGGTCGAGCATCCCGACGACGAGGCGCTGCGCAAGTCGGCCAGCCTGGTGCTGGCGCGGGTGAACGTGCGCGCGGGCACGACGCAGATCTTCGTCGCCGACCCCGAGGGCCGCGTGCTCGCCTCCAGCGAACCGCTGACGCCGCCGCTGCGCCTGCAGCAGGCCATCGAGCAGGACCGCCACCACTTCTTCGCCTCCGACGCGGGTCAGGCGGGGCTGAGCGGTTCGACCAACTTCTTCCTGCTGCATCCGCTGCGCCGCAACCAGCAGCTGCAGGGCGTGATCGTGGTCAAGCTGAACCTGGCGCCGCTGGAATCGACCTGGGTCGACCTGGGGCTGCGCTCGCAGGGAGAGCGCATCCTGGTCTCCGATGACCAGGGCGTGGTGATCATGAGCTCGGTCGAGGACTGGCGCTATGCGGTGCTCAACCGCGCCGACGCGTCCGAGCGCGACCGGCTGCAGGCCAGCGCGCGCTATCCGCGCGTCGGTCCGGACCTGGGTCTGCCCGGCGCGCTGGAGGCCTACAACAGCCTGCTGGTGCGGGCGCCGGCCCCCGCCAGCACGACGCTGCTGGCGCAGGAGCGCCAGCTGCTGCCGCTGGGCTTGCGGCTGCTGGCGCTGTCCGACCTGTCCGAGGTGCGGCGCCAGGCGCGGCTGGCGGCCTGGAGCGGCGCGGCCTTCGGCGCGGCGATCGGGATGCTGCTGCTGTACCTCGCGTCGCGCCGGCGCGCGCTGCGGCAGCTCTTCCATGCGAAGACCGAATTGCAGAACGCGCATGCGCAGCTGGAGCGCATCGTCGATGAACGCACGGCGGAACTCCGCCAGATCAACGAGGAACTGCTCGAGCAGATCGCGCAGCGCCGCCAGGCCGAGGGCGAGCTGCTGCAGACCAGCAAGCTGGCGGTGCTGGGGCAGATGTCGGCCGGCCTGTCGCATGAAGTGAACCAGCCGCTGACCGCCCTGCGCGCGCTGGCACGGAATTCGCAACGGCTGCTGGAGGCCGGCCGCCTGCAAGCGGTCGCGGACAACCTGCAGACGATGGACGACATGGTCGAACGCATGGGCCAGATCACCCGCCAGCTCAAGAGCTTCGCCCGCAAGGCGGAGCCGGCGCGCACGGCCGTGTCGCTGCTGGCCTGCGTGAACAACGCGCGGCTGCTGCTGGAGCACCGCACCCGCGCGCTGGACCTGCCGGTGGAGGTCGACGTGCCGCCCGGGCTGAGGGTCAGCGCCGAGTCCAACCGGCTCGAGCAGGTGCTGGTGAACCTGCTGGGCAACGGCATCGACGCGATCGCGTCGGAGCCGCCGCCCGACGGCCCCGGGGACCCGCGCCGCCTGCGCGTGGCCGCGGTGCCGGCGGAGGACGGCCGGCGGGTGCTGGTGCAGGTGCAGGACACCGGACCGGGCCTGAGCGAGGCGCTGCTGCCGCGGCTGTTCGAGCCGTTCTTCACCACCAAGCCCGCCGGCGAAGGCCTGGGGCTGGGACTGGTGATCTCGTCCAAGATCGTCCACGAGTTCGGCGGCGCGCTGCGGGCGCACCGGCTGGACCAGGGCATGAGTTTCGAATTCGACCTGGAGGTCGACACCTGGCAGGCCGAGGAGGGTCAGTATGTTTGAGGGCTACAAGGTCGTGTTCGTCGAGGACGACCTGCCGGTGCGGGTCAGCCTGACCCAGACGTTGGAGCTCGAGGGGCTGAGCGTCGTGCCCTGCCGCTCGGCCGAGGAGGCGCTGCCGCATGTGCAGCCCGGCGCGCAGGTGATCGTCATCACCGACGTGCGGCTGCCCGGCATGGACGGCCGCGCGCTGCTGGCGCATGTCCAGGCGACCGATCCCCAGATCCCGGTGATCCTGATCACCGCGCACGGCGACGTGAACATGGCCGTGCAGGCGATGCGCAACGGCGCCTACGACTTCATCGAGAAGCCCTTCGCGCCGGAGCGGCTGCTGGACACCGCGCGCCGCGCGCTGGACCTGCGGATGCTGCGCCACTCCGCGGACGAACTGCGGGCGCAGCTCTCGGCCGCCAGCGGCATCGAGGCGGCGCTGCTGGGCAAGTCCCCGGCGATGCAGCAGCTGCGGCGCCAGGTGCTGAACCTGGCCACCACCTCGGCCGACGTGATGATCCTGGGCGAGACCGGCACCGGCAAGGAGCTCGTCGCGCGCTGCCTGCACGACCAGAGTCCGCGCCGCGACCGGCACTTCGTCGCCATCAACTGCGGCGGCCTGCCGGAGGCGCTGTTCGAGAGCGAGCTGTTCGGCCACGAGTCCGGCGCCTTCACCTCGGCCGGCAAGCGCCGCATCGGCAAGATCGAGCACGCCAACGGCGGCACCCTGCTGCTCGACGAGATCGAGACCATGCCGGTGCCGCTGCAGATCAAGCTGCTGCGGGTGCTGCAGGAGCGGCGCGTGGAGCGGCTGGGCTCCAACGAGGAGCAGGTCATCAACGTGCGCTTCATCGCCGCGAGCAAGGCCGACCTCAAGGAGATGGGCGAACGCGGACAGTTCCGCAGCGACCTCTACTACCGGCTCAACATCGCCACGCTGGTGCTGCCGCCGCTGCGCGAGCGCCGCGAGGACATCCCGCTGCTGTTCGAGCACTTCGTCGCGCAGGCCTGCAAGCGCTACGAGCGCGAGGCGCCCGAGCTCACGCCGGACAAGCTGCGCGAATTGATGGCCCACGACTGGCCCGGCAACGTGCGGGAGATCCGCAACGCGGCCGACCGCTTCGTGCTGGCGCTGGACGACCTGGACTCCACGGCCGCGATCCAGGCGGTGCCCAACCTGGCCCTGGCGCGCCAGATGGAGATGGTCGAGAAGGCGCTGATCGAGCAGGCGCTGCGCCGCTCAGGCGGCAAGGTGCCGGCGGCGATGGAACTGCTCGGCACGCCTCGCAAGACGCTGTACGACAAGCTGCATCGGCACGGCATCCAGCTCGACGACTTCCGCTGAAGCCGTCCCCGGTCAGGCGGCCTGCCTGGCCGCCTGCTGCGCCTTGTCCAGCACCGCCTTGAGCTGCTGGATGGTGGCCGGCTTGACGAGATAGGCGCTCGCGCCGCGTCGGATCGCCTCGGCCGCGTCCCCCGGATCGGAGGTGCCGGTGAGCATGACGACCGTCATCGGCCCGGCGCTGAGCGCCTCGCTGACGAAATCCATGCCCTGCCCGTCCGGCAGCGCGCGGTCCAGGATCAGCGCGTCCGGGCGGCGCGCGGCGATGCGGGCCCGCGCCTCCGCCAGGGTCGCGGCGGTGGCGGCGGTGTAGCCCTCCAGTTCCAGCAGGATGGCCAGCGTCTCGCTGGATTCGAGGTTGTCGTCGACGATGACGGCGTACGGTTGCATGGCAATCCCTGCGGCAAGAGGTCCAAGGGGGAAGTTCCGCCGGCGCGCCGGAGAGCGACGCTCGGCGGGCGGGCATGGGGCCTCCATGGCAATTCCCGTTCCCCCGCACTCCGCGCCGCACCGAGGAACGAACGGCCGTGCGGGCAACCACCGGGATGGGGGGGTCGCGCGCACGCGGGGGGCCGGGACGGATCTTTGCCCTGCGCCTTTCTGCCCATAATCCGCGGCTTCGCGGCCGGGTCCGGCCCTGCCGCCGTCCCTGCCGTCCGAGCGCCCGCCTGCCCGCCGAGTTCCATGACGACAACCGACGCCCCGATCGCCACTGAGTTGCTGCCCCGCCTGCGCCGCTGCACCGCTCCCCTGCACGACGAGATCGAGGCGCTGCTCCGGCTGGGGGCGCCGATGCCGCTCGCGCGCTACGGCCGCATCCTGCGCGGCTTCCATGAGTTCCTCCAGTTGTGGGAGCAGCGCGTGCGCCATGCGCTGCCCGAGTCGCTGCGGCCATGGTTCGACGCCCGCAGGCGCGCCCCGTTCGCCGCACGCGACCTGACGGCCCTGGCGCTGCCGGACGACCCCGCGATGCGGGCCGCGGCGCGGGCCTCGCAGCACCGGCTGCGGCTGGACACCCCGGCGGCGGCGCTCGGCTCGCTGTATGTGCTCGAGGGCTCCGCGCTCGGGGGCCAGGTCTTGACGCCGATGCTGCAGGCCCGGCACGGCCTGACCCCGGAACACGGGACCGCCTACTTCCACGGCTTCGGCGCCCGCACCGGAGCGATGTGGCGGGAATTCCGCCAGCTTGCCGAGGCGCAGGCCGGCGCCGATGAGGCGGACCGGGCCGCCGCCTGCCGAGCGGCCGTCCAGACCTTCCAGGCGCTGATCGAGACCTTCGCGCCGGTCGGCCACGCGGCATCGGACCTGCCGACCGCAACGGCCACATCACCGGACACGGGCGCCGCCGGCGCGACTGCGCGATGAACGCGGACGGCGCCGCCATGACCCCCGCCCTGTCGCCAACGACGACATCGACATCGACGCCGACGTCGATCGACCGCCAGATCGCGCAGTGCGCGAGCGAGCCGATCCGCATCCCCGGCGCGATACAGCCCCACGGCTGGCTGGCGGCGGTCGACTGGCGCGACGGCGCCCTGGTTGCCTACAGCGAGAACTGGCGCGCGTTGCTGCCGGATTCGGCCGACCTGCTGCCGGCGCGGATCGAGGGCGCGCTCGATCCGGTGCGTCCGGCCCGCCATGCCTGGGTCGACGGCGAGGGCCCGGTGTCCTGCGGCACGCTGGTGATCGGCGGGCGCCGCCTGCATGTGTCGGGCCACCGGCTCGGCGAGCGCGCCTATTTCGAGCTCGAGCCCGACGTCGAGGACAGCGGCAACCGGGCGCCGATCTACAGCCTGGCCCGGCACCTGGTGCCGATGATGCAGCGCACCGCCGCGGTGGACGAGCTCTGCCGGGTGGTGGTCGCGGAGATGAAGCGCCTGACCGGCTTCGGCCGCTGCCTGGCCTACCGCTTCGACGCCGAAGGCCATGGCGAGGTGCTCGCCGAAGCGCTCGACGGCGGTTACGACGCTTATGCCGGCCACCGCTTCCCGGCCTCGGACATTCCGCCTCAAGCGCGCGAGCTCTACCGCATCAATCACATCCGCCTGATCGCCGACGCCCATTACCAACCGGTGCCGGTGCGCTTCGTCGACGGCCGAGACGGCACGGCGCTGGACATGTCGCAAGCCGCGCTGCGCAGCGTGTCGCCGGTCCATCTCGAGTACATGCGCAACATGCGGACGCTGGCGTCGATGTCGGTGTCCATCATCGTGCGCGGGCGGCTGTGGGGGCTGGTGTCCTGTCATGACCATGCGCCGCGCCAGCTGTCCTGGCAGACGCGCATGGCCTGCGAGCACCTGGGGCAACTGCTGTCACTGCAGATCGAGGCGAAGGAAGAAAACGAGCAGGTCACCGAGCAGCTGCGCCTGCGCCAGTTGACGCTGGCGATCGTCGCGCACCTGTCGGACAGCGATGCGACGCTGCAGCGCCTGGTCGAGGAACCGGGGCCGCTGCTGCGACTGGGCCGCGCCACCGGCGCGGCGGTGATCCTGAACGACAGCTGCTGGTCGGTCGGCGAGACCCCGGACCGCGAGACGCTGCTGGCGCTCGGCCAGTGGCTGGCCAACCGCGTCGATCCGGTCTGGCACAGCGACCGGCTGGCGCAGGACACGCCGCCATCGCTGGCCGGGGCGCTGGCAGGCACCGCCGGCCTGCTGGCGATCTCCATCTCCCGGCTGCATCGCCACCACATCGTCTGGTTCCGCCCGGAGATCGTGCAGACCGTGGTCTGGGCCGGCAACCCCCGCAAGACGCCGGCGACGGACGGCGATGCGCGGCTGCATCCGCGGCGCAGCTTCTCGAGCTGGAAGGAACAGGTCGGCGGCCGGTCCCTGCCCTGGACGTCGGGCGAAGTGCACGCGGTGCAGGAGTTGCGGCAGGCGTTGATCGGCGTGGTGCTGCGCCGCGCCGAGGAGATGGCCGAGGTCGCGATGGAACTCGGCCGCGTGAACAAGGAGCTGGAAGCCTTCTCGTACACGGTGTCGCATGACCTGCGCGCGCCGATGCGTCACATCGCGGGCTTCGTCGACCTGGTGCTGGAGATGGAGGGCCAGTCGCTGTCGGCGCGCTCGCAGCGCTACCTCGCGCATGTGAAGGAGGCCTCCGCCCACGCCGGCCAGCTCGTGGACGCGCTGCTGGACTTCTCGCGGATGGGACGCTCGGCGATCAAGCATGCGTCCATCCATACCGGTCCCTTGATCGACGACCTGGTGGCCGAGCAGAACGCGATGAACAAGGATCGCCGCATCGAATGGGTGATCCAGCGCCCGCTGCCGCGGCTCTGGGGCGACCCGGTGCTGCTGCAGGTGGCGATCCGCAACCTGGTGGCCAACGCGGTCAAGTACACCCGGCCGCGCGAGCTGGCGCGCATCGAGATCACCGCCATCGAGGACGAGACCGGCGTGGGCCTGAGCATCGCCGACAACGGCGTGGGCTTCCAGATGAAGTACGTCGGCAAGCTGTTCGGCGTGTTCCAGCGGCTGCACCAGAGCGAGAGCTTCGAGGGCACCGGCATCGGCCTGGCCAGCGTGCGGCGGATCGTCGAGCGGCATGGCGGCCAGGTCGACGCCTGGGGCGAGCCGGAGCGCGGCGCGCGCTTCAGCTTCACCCTGCCGACGCGCGCGATGCAGGAGGCTCAATCCCCCCCCGGCAGCACGGCGGCGGTCGACGCCGACGCCCTCGATCCCCTCCCGTCCGGCGGCGCAGCGGCGCCTCGTGCCGCCGATTCCCTCTCTCCTGATTCCTGAAGTCGAACGCCATGCTCAAGCCCATCCTGCTTGTCGAAGACGACGCCCGCGACCTCGAGCTGACGCTGGTCGCGCTCGAACGCAGCCAGCTCGCCAACGAGGTGATCATCGTGCGCGACGGCGCCGAGGCGCTGGACTACCTCAACCGCGAAGGCGCGCACGCCGACCGTGCCGAGGGCAATCCGGCGGTCATCCTGCTCGACCTGAAATTGCCCAAGGTCAACGGGCTGGAAGTGCTCAAGGCGGTGCGCGCCACCGAGACGCTCAAGAGCATCCCGGTGGTGATGCTGACCTCGTCGCAGACCGAGTCGGACGTGGTGCAGAGCTATGCGCTGGGGGTGAATGCCTACGTGGTCAAGCCGGTGGACTTCAAGCAGTTCGTCGCGGCGATCGCCGACCTGGGGGTCTTCTGGGCGGTGCTGAACGAGCCGCCGCCCGGCTCGCTGCGCGCCGCGCGGCGCTATGAATGAACCGATGACCGATTCCGCGCCCCTCCCCCCGCCCGGCGCGCCGACGAGCGCCGCGCCCGGCGTCGCGGCCGACACGCCGCCGCTGGAGATCCTGCTGCTGGAGGATTCCACCTTCGATGCGGAACTGCTGCTCGCCTCGCTGGAGACCACCCATCCGCGGGCGCGCGTGACCTGGGTGAAGGACGAGCCGGGGCTGCTGGGCGCGCTGGAGACGCAGCGCTTCGACCTGATCCTGTCGGACTACCAGCTCCCGGGCTTCACCGGCGCGGAGGCGCTGGCGCTGGCACAGCGACTGGTGCCGGGCACGCCCTTCATCTTCGTGTCCGGCGTGATCGGCGAGGAGAACACGGTGGAGCTGCTCAAGCGCGGCGCCACCGACTACGTCATGAAGGGCCGCCTGGCCCGGCTGCCGGTGGCCATCGACCGTGCGCTGCGCGAGGTGCGCCAGCGCGATGCCCAGCGGCAGGTCGAGGCGCAGCTGCGCGAGGCCGATGCGCTGTACGCGCGGGTGGTGGATTCGCTGCAGGACCATGCGGTCATCCTGCTGGACGCCGAGGGACGGATCCGCGACTGGAACCGGGCCGCCGGCACGATCTTCGGCCATGCGCTGGAGGCGGTGCGCGGCATGTCGGCCGAGATCCTGCTGACGCCGGAGGACCGCGCGGCGGGCGTGCTCGAGAACGAACTGGCGCTCGCGCTGACGCAGGGCGCGGCCCGGGACGACCGCTGGCTGATGCGCCAGGACGGCAGCCGGCTGCGCGCCGAGGGCGTGGTGACGCCACTGTTCAGCGCGTCGGGGGCGCCCACCGGCTTCTCGAAGATCATCCGGGACTCCACGCCGGCCTACGAGGCGCAGCAGGCGCTGCGCCAGGGCAAGGAGGAAGCGGAGCGTGCCAACGAGCTGAAGGACCAGTTCCTGGCGGTGCTGTCGCATGAGCTGCGCTCGCCGCTGAGCGCGATCACCGGCTGGGCGGACATCCTGGCCAATTTCTCGGACGCCCATCCGCTGCTGGGCAAGGCCTCGGCGGTGATCCGGCGCAACGCGCAGCTGCAGGGTCGGATGATCAACGACCTGCTCGACATGAGCGCGGTGGCCGCCGGCAAGCTGGTGCTGCAGACGGCACCGCTGGATCTGTCGGCGCTGGCTTCGGAGTCGGTGCTGGGCGCGCTGCACGAGGCCCAGGGCAAGGGCGTCGCGCTGAACTGCCTCGCCCCCGAACCGGTGTGGATCGCCGGCGACGCGCAGCGGCTGGCGCAGGTGCTGACCAACCTGATCGGCAACGCGATCAAGTTCACCGACAGCGGCGGGCGCGTGGAGGTGCAGGTCGAGGTGATGGACGGCGAGGCGCTGCTGCGCGTGCGGGACACCGGGCGCGGCATCTCGCCGGAGTTCCTGCCCTTCGTCTTCGACCGGCTGCGGCAGGAGGATGGCTCGTCGACGCGCAAGGTCGGCGGCTTGGGGCTGGGCCTGGCGATCGCGCGCGCGATCGCGCAGTTGCACAAGGGCCGCATCAGCGCCTCCAGCCCCGGCCCCGGCGGCGGCGCCTGCTTCGAGCTGCGCCTGCCGATGCTGGCCGACCAGGCCCTGCCGCCGCCGCCGTGCGCGGCGCCGGTCGAACTGTCGGAAGAGACGCTGTCGGGCGTGCGGGTGCTGCTGGTCGACGACGAGGAGGACGCCCGCGAAGTGGGCCAGGTGGCGCTGAGCCGCCTGGGCGCGAAGGTCAGCGTCGCCGGCAGCGCAGCGGAGGCCTTGTCGCGCCTGGCGGGCGGCGAGCGCTTCGACCTGCTGGTGTCCGACATCGGGATGCCGGAGATGGATGGCCGCTCGCTGATCCGTGCGGTGCGGCAGCTGCCGGGCGGCAGCGCCGAGGAGTTGCCAGCGCTGGCGCTGACGGCCTTCGCCATGGTGGCCGACCGGCAGGAGGGGCTCGCAGCGGGGTTCCAGGGTTATGTCGCCAAGCCGATCGAGCTGGGGGCGCTGACGCGCGCCATCCAGGAAGCGCTGGGGCGCACGGGCGCCGGCGACTGATGCTCAGCGCCGTGGGCCGGCCGCGGCCAAGGCGCGACGCTTGCGCGGACGCAGCGGCTCCGCGGCTTCGCGCGACTGAAGTCCCGGCCGGTGCCGCGCTTGTACACCCATGTACTCGGCTCGGCTGACGCGGCCGCATTTGTAGAGGTCCCAGTACAGGGCCCGCATCTGCAGGTCGGCAATGTTCAAGCGCTTATGCATCACAGTCCATTTCAGAGAGTTCACCAACGGCGACATGGTCGTCTCGCGCGCCTGCGTCAAGTGACAGAAAGAGCCTCGCGGCGCGCCGGCAGTCGCGCTCATCGCGCGGGCTGAGGTTCGCCATGTCGTGCTTGGCATAACCGTAGACGAAGAACCAATGGTTCGACAGATGGTTCGCGACGAGCGTCCGAAAACCTCCACGCTTTCCTTGACCGTTCCGCGCAATGCGCTTCTTGAGCAGTCCACCGCCAAGATCGGCATCGATCAGTCCTCGTGCCATCTCCGCGGCGGCACGGCAAAGATCCGCGTCGACCAAGCCCTCAGCCTTCATCCAACGGCGAAACGCACGTACCGCATACACACCCACGACGACCTCCGCGCATCGCTGCAATGAAGGTCAGTGCCAGGCCTTGCCATAGCGCGAGTCGTCCTGAAGTCGGCCCGCCGTTGGGGGACCTGCGGTTCGCGCCGGAAACGAGAAAGGGCCATGCCCTTGCGGACACGGCCCTGTGAAGCGGCTCGCGGCGGATCAGAAGCGCTGCGACTGCATGAAGTCGTCGAAGCCGGCTTCCGCGAAGCGGAACCAAAGGTTCTGGTCGCGCCGGAAGTTGGCGTAATCCTCGTACACCTTCTTCCAGTTGGGGTTCTTCGCCGACAGCTCGCTGTACAGCGCCATCGACTCCTTGAACGCGAGGTCCATCGCGTCCTTCGGGAAGCGCATCAGCTTGGTCTTGGCCGCCACCAGCTGCTTGAGCGCCTGCGGGTTCAGCACGTCGTACTTGGCCTGCATGTCCACATGGGTGTAGGCCGAGGCCGCCTCGACGATCGCCTTGTACTCGGCCGACAGCCCCTCGTAAGCCTTGGTGTTGATGTAGAAGTCGACCTGCGGGCCGCCTTCCCACCAGCCGGGGTAGTAGTAGAACGGCGCGACCTTGTTGAAGCCCAGCTTCAGGTCGTCATACGGTCCGACCCACTCGGCCGCATCGATCGTGCCCTTCTCCAGCGCCGAATAGAGTTCGCCCCCCGGCAGGTTCTGCGGCACGCCGCCCATGCGCTCGATCACCCGGCCGGCGAAGCCGCCGATGCGGAACTTCAGGCCCTTGAAGTCAGCCGCCGACTTGATCTCCTTGCGGTACCAGCCCGCCATCTGCGCACCGGTGTTGCCGCCCGGGAAGTTGATGATGTTGTAGTTCCGGTAGAACTCGCGCATCAGCTTCAGGCCGTTGCCGTGGTAGGTCCATGCGGTCATCTGCCGCGAGTTCAGCCCGAACGGGATCGACGCGCCGATGGCGAAGGTCTCGTCCTTGCCGAAGAAGTAGTACGGCACCGTGTGGGCGATCTCCACCGTCGCGTTCTGCACGCCGTCGACGACGCCGAACGCCGGCATCAGTTCGCCGCCCGCATGCACGCTGATCTGGAACTTGCCGCCGCTGAGTTCGCTGACCTTCTTGGCGAAGACCTCGCCGCCGCCGTAGATCGTGTCGAGCTGCTTGGGGAAGCTCGAAGCCATGCGCCAGCGGATGTTGGCCTGCGCATGCACGATGGCCGGTGCCGCACCGGCGGCCAGCACGCCGGCCAGGCCGGCATTCTTGACGAAGGAACGACGCTCCATGAAGTCTCCTGTTTCGCTGCTTTCGTTGGTATGGACCGCCCTCCCGGGGCGGCCTTGGGCGAACGCAGGATTAACCACCGCCGGGCTGGCGTCAACCTGACAAGCCCGGGGGAGATCCAGGACAGCCGCGCGAAAAAACAGAAGCGGCGCCGGGGCGCCGCTTCATTGGGGAACCAGGAAGCCGCTCGGGCCGCTTCAGATCACTTCAGGTCACTTCAGGCGCCGGCCAGCTTCATGCGCTCGATCAGGATCGACCCCACCGTCTTGCTGCCCAGCGTGTAGACATCGGCGCCGATGCCGACGATCTGCTGGAACATCTCCTTGACGTTGCCGGCGATGGTGATCTCGTGGACCGGATGGGCGATCACGCCGTTCTCGACCCAGTAGCCGCTCGCGCCGCGCGAGTAGTCGCCGGTCACGTAGTTCACGCCCTGGCCCATCAGCTCGGTGACGAACAGGCCGGTGCCCAGCCGGCGCAGCATCGTCGGCAGATCGTCGCCGGGCGCGGTGGCCCTGCTGCGCATCGTCAGGTTGTGCGAGCCGCCCGCATGCCCGGTCGTGCGCAGGCCCAGCTTGCGCGCCGAGTAGGTCGACAGGAAGTAGCCCTTGAGCACGCCGGCCTCGACCACGGTGCGGGCCCGGGTCGTCACGCCTTCATCGTCGAAGGGCGAGCTGCCCTTGCCCTTGAGCACATGCGGGTCCTCGACCACCTCCACATGCGGCGCCAGGACCTGCTGGTCCAGGCTGTCGAGCAGGAAGCTCGCGCGGCGGTAGAGCGCGCCCCCGCTGGTGGCCTGCACCAGCGCGCCCAGCAGGCCGGCGGCGACCGGCGCCTCGAACAGCACCGGCACGTTCGCCGTCTTGACCTTGCGGCCCTTGAGACGGGCCAGCGCTCGCTCGGCGGCGTAACGGCCGATCGATTCGGGCGAGGACAGGTCGGCCGCATCGCGCATCGAGCTGTACCAGGCGTCGCGTTCCATGCCGGCACCGCGGCCCGCGATCGGCGCCACCGAGACCGAATGCCGCGAGCTCGCGTAGCCGCCGCGGAAGCCGCGCGAGTTGCCGGAGAAGAAGTGCGACTGCTGCGCCGAGACGGCCGCGCCTTCCGAATTGGTGATGCGCGCATCCGTCTTCAACGCCGCGTCCTCGCAGCGCAGCGCCAGTTCGGCGGCCTGCTCGGCGGTGATCGCCCAGGGATGGAACAGGTCCAGCGCCGGTCGCGCGGCTTCGTCCAGCGACAGGTCCTGCTCGTCGGGCAGGCCGGCGAATTCGTCCTCGGCGGTGAAGCGGGCGATGTCGTAGGCGGCGCGGACCGTGTCCCTCAGCGCCTGCGGCGAAAAGTCCGAGGTGCTGGCATTGCCTCTGCGCTGGCCCAGGTAGACCGAGATGCCCAGCGACTTGTCGCGGTTGCGCTCGACGTTCTCGAGCGAGCCACGCCGCACGGACACCGACATGCCGCTGCCCTCGGACACTTCCGCGCCGGCGTCGCTGGCGCCCAGGCGCTTGGCCTCGGCGAGGACGTCCTCGATCAACTGGCGGAAATGGTCCTGGCTGTAGGCGAATCCTTGCTCGGCTTGACTCATGAATGCGGTCTCTGTGAAAGCAGCGCGGCCTGGGGAGATCCGAGGCCGCGGCGGGGTGGCGACTATCATACGGGCGCTGTGCCCCGCCCCTTCCGGCCGGGGCTTCTCGCTTTCTTCCCCCCATGCACCCCGATCACGACGACCACGACGACCGCGCGGACTTCGACGACTTCGAAGACGACCGCCCCAGCAAGAGCCAGCTCAAGCGCGACATGGACGCGCTGCAGGCGCTGGGCGCCGAACTGCTGACGCTGCCCGAGAAGCGCGTGGCCGCACTCGACCTGCCGGAGTCGCTGATGGACGCGATCAAGGAAGGCCGCCGCATCGTGGCCGGCACCGCCCGCAGCGGCAAGAAGCGCCATCTGCAGCTGATCGGCAAGCTGATGCGCCAGGTCGACCCGGCGCCGATCCGCGAGGCCGTCGCCGAGTTCAAGCTGGGCCGCGCGCAGGACTCGCTCGAGCTGCACCAGGCCGAGCGCTGGCGCGAGCGGCTGGTCGAGGATGACAACGCGCTGCAGGGCTTCATCGACAGCTTCGACGCGGTCGACGTCCAGCAGCTGCGCAGCCTGATCCGCGCCGCTCGCAAGGACCGCGCGCAGGCGGTCGAGCAGCGCAACGGCCGCGCGTGGCGCGAGCTGTTCCAGTTCATCAAGTCGCACCTGCTGGCCGCCAAGGGCGGAGCGCGGGACGACGACGCTGACGACGGCGACGGCCACGGCGAGGGCGACGATGAGTGACGCCGCGCCGGTCGGCGCCGCCGTGCTGCCGCCGCCGGAGACGGTGCGGATCGGCATCGTCTCGATCAGCGACCGCGCCTCCAGCGGCGTCTATGAGGACAAGGGCCTGCCCGCGCTGCAGGACTGGCTGCGTTCGGCGCTGATCAATCCGATCGAGTTCCAGCCGCGGCTGATCCCCGACGAGCGCGAGCAGATCGCCGCCACGCTGCGGGACCTGGTCGACACGGCCGGCTGCGACCTGGTGCTGACCACCGGCGGCACCGGTCCGGCGGTCCGCGACGTCACACCCGAGGCGACGATGGACGTCGCCGATCGGGTGATGCCGGGTTTCGGCGAGCAGATGCGACAGATCTCGCTGCACTTCGTGCCCACGGCCATCCTCTCCCGCCAGGTCGCGGTGATCCGCGGCCGCGCGCTGATCATCAACCTGCCGGGCCAGCCCAAGGCGATCGCCGAGACGCTGGCGGGCCACGCCGCGGCCAGCGGCATCTTCGCCGCGGTGCCTTACTGCATCGACCTGATCGGCGGCCCCTATCTGGAAACCCGCGACGCGGTCTGCGCCGCGTTTCGTCCCAAGACCGCGCAACGCCCGCCGCGTCCCGCCTGACCGCAACGGCGGCCGCCTCCCACCGCCGCCGACGCTTCAACCGCTTCCACGAGAAGCCCCAACGAGAAACGACACCCCATGAAGATCACCAAGGACACCATCGCCACCGTCGAGCTGAAGGTCGCCAACAAGCTCGGCCAGGTCATCGAGAAGACCGACGAGCCGATGGCGCTGCTGATCGGCGGCTACGGCAACACGCTGCCGGCCATCGAGACGGCGCTGGAAGGCCAGGAGAAGGGCTTCGCCACCACCATCGAGCTGACGCCCGAGACCGGCTTCGGCGAACGCGACGAGAGCCTGCTGATCACCATCCCGAAGAAGGACTTCCCGCCCGGCGTGAAGGTCGGCGGTCAGCTGCAGATCCGCCAGGCCAAGGAAGGCGAGGAAGAGCCGGCCGCGGACGACGGCTTCCACGTCTTCACCGTGGTGAAGATCAAGGGTGACACCGTGCACCTGGACGGCAACCACCCGCTGGCCGGCCAGCACCTGAAGGTCAGCGTCAAGGTCAAGGACGTGCGCGCCGCCACGCAGGAAGAGATCGAGCACGGCCACGCCCACGGCGATCACGGCCATCACCACTGAGCGGCGCGCAAACGCGGGCCTTCGCCCGCGTCACGCCGTCACTTCACCAGCCGCGTCAGCTCCGCCGCATCGAAGTGCTCGCCCTGCTGCGCGCCTTGCGGCACGCAGTCGCGGCGCTCTTCCTCGGACAGCTTCGCGATCGCCTGCCACAGCAGCGCGATCTGGTGCTCGTGACCGGCGGCGTTGTCGATCAGGCCCTTCATGGCCTGCGCGACCGGGTCGTCGCCCTGCGTCACGCCATAGGCCGAGAAGCCCATGCGGGCCGCGGCCTCCTCGCGCTGCGCATCGACCTTCGCTTCGATGATCCGGGCCGGATTGCCGACGGCGGTCGCGCCCGGCGGCACCGGCTTGGTCACGACCGCGCCGGATCCGACCCGCGCGCCCTCGCCGACGGTGAAGCCGCCGAGGATGCAGGCGTTGGCGCCGACGATCACGCCGCGCTCCAGCGTCGGATGCCGCTTGGCCCCCTTCACCAGCGAGGTGCCGCCCAGGGTCACGCCCTGGTAGATCGTGACCTCGTCGTGGATCTCGGTCATCTCGCCGATGACGATGCCCATGCCGTGATCGATGAAGACACGCCGGCCGATGGTCGCGCCGGGGTGGATCTCGATGCCGGTCAGGAAGCGGCCGAGGTGCGAGGTGAAGCGTCCCAGCCACCGGAAACCGCGGATCCAGAACCAGTGCGCGCAGCGATGCACCATCAGCGCATGCAGACCCGGGTAACAGGTCAGCACCTCCCAGGCCGAGCGGGCGGCGGGGTCGCGTTCGAGGATGCAGGCGATGTCTTCGCGAAGACGCTGGAACATGGTGGGGGAACCCGATGCGAGCCCGCGAGGAGCTCGGGTGATGAGGGTCGGCCAGTTTAGCGGCGGGCCTCAACCTTGCCCGCCTCAGGCCTTATGGGGAAGCGCGTCGGGCTACTCGTCCCCCCCGAGCGCGGGAGGCGTGTCCACCGCGGGACGGGTCTTCTCGATCGCGCGGGCGATGCCGCGCAGGATGTGGACCTCTTCCTGCGTCAGCCCGGCGCGGTTGAAGAGCTGGTTCAGCCGCGGCATCAGCTTCTTCGGCGCCGCGGGATCCAGGTAGCCCAGGTGAACCAGGCTGCCTTCGAGATGGGCGAGCAGGCCCTGCACCGCCCGCGCGTCGGCCAGTTGCGGGTCGGCGGTGCGGGCCGCGACCTGGTAGCCGCCGAGCGCCTGGCGCCAGTCGTAGGCCAGCAGCTGCACGGCCTGGGCCAGGTTCAGCGAGCCGTAGTCGGGATGGGTCGGGATCGACAGCACCGCATGCGCGCGATAGACGTCCTCGTTGCTCATGCCGTAGCGCTCGGACCCGAAGAGGAAGGCCACCCGATGGGCGACGCCGGCGGGGTCGGCGAGCCGTGCGAAGAGCTCCCGCGGCCGGTGGGTCGGCGGACCGAAATCGCGCGGCGTCATCGCGGTGGCGCAGACGAAGGTGCAGCCGTCCAGCGCCTCCTCCAGCCGGTCGACGATGCGGGCGCGGGCGAGGATGTCGGCGGCGCCGCTGGCCATCGCGACGGTCTCCTCCTGGCTGAGCACGTCCGCAAAGCGCGGGCGCACCAGGACCAGGTCCCGGAAGCCCATCACCTTCATCGCCCGGGCGGTCGAGCCGACATTGCCAGGATGGCTGGTCTCGATCAGCACGAAGCGTGTCGGATCGGACGCCACGGCGGTTGCGTTCAGGCCGGAGTCAGCCGAGGGCATAGGGGAAACCACGAGTCTGTGCCAAAATCGCGCATTATCCGCGCCGGACGTTGGTCGACATCGACGTCCGGCGCTTGCTCTTTCCCTTCGCCAGTCCACTTCTTCCACAGGAATCGTCCCGCATGACGCAAGCCGCCCTCCATCCCATGCTCAACGTCGCCATCAAGGCGGCGCGTACCGCCGGCGCGATCATCAACCGCGCGTCGCTGGACCTGGACATCCTGAAGATCAACACCAAGTCGCCCAACGACTTCGTGACCGAAGTGGACCAGGCCGCCGAGCAGGCGATCATCGAGACGCTGCTGCAGGCCTACCCCGACCACGGCATCCTGGCCGAAGAATCCGGCCGCGAACACGGCGCGAAGCACTCGGAATTCCAGTGGATCATCGACCCGCTGGACGGCACCACCAACTTCATTCACGGCCTGCCCTTCTATTGCGTGTCGGTGGCGCTGGCCCACCGCGGCGTGGTGCAACAGGCCGTCGTCTACGACCCGACCCGCAACGACCTGTTCTACGCGACGCGCGGCCGCGGCGCCTTCCTCAACGACAAGCGCATCCGCGTGTCCAAGCGCACCCGCATGAGCGACGCGCTGATCGGCACCGGCTTCCCGTTCCGCCGGGGCGACAACTTCAAGCGCTACCTGAAGATGTTCGAGGAAGTCTCCCAGCAGGTGGCCGGCGTGCGCCGCCCGGGTGCGGCGGCGCTGGACCTGTGCTACGTGGCGGCCGGTCACTACGACGGCTTCTTCGAGACCGGCCTGAACCCCTGGGACGTGGCCGCAGGCTCGCTGATCATCACCGAGGCCGGTGGCCTGGTAGGCAACTTCACCGGTGAGCCGGACTTCCTGCACCAGCGCGAGATCGTCGCCGGCACGCCGCGCATCTACGGTCCGCTGGTGCAGATCCTGGCGCCCTACTCCCGCGTCATCTCGCAGGACGAGCTGGACGCCGACGCGGCCGCCGCCGAGACACCGGCCGACAAGCCCGCCCCCCGGAAGAAGGCCGCCGCGGAAGGCGAAGCCCCCAAGAAGCGGGGCCCGGTGCGGATCAAGAAGAGCGACGACAGCGCGGAAGCCTGATGCCATCGGCCTGAACGGCCGCCGCGGCGTTCCTGACGCCGTCCCAGCAAAGCCCTCCCCTGGAGGGCTTTGTCGCTTTTGGCGCAAGTGGACGAGGCCGCGCCGCCGCGGCCGGGCCTAGCATGGACGCCTGCATCTCGCCGCGTCCGGCCATGCCCTACACTCCCTTCCCAGCCACCCACCGCGACGCCCTCCGACCGAGGGCGTTGTCCATTTCCCTCCTCCGATGAGCAGCGCCGCGACCGACGATTTCAGCCAGCACACGCCGATGATGCAACAGTACTTCCGCATCAAGGCCGACCATCCCGACACGCTGGTCTTCTATCGCATGGGGGACTTCTACGAGGTCTTCTTCGACGACGCCCGCAAGGCCAACGCGCTGCTGGACGTCACGCTCACCACGCGGGGCCAGAGCGGTGGCGAGCCGGTCGTCATGGCCGGCGTGCCGGTCCATGCGCTCGAGTCCTACCTGGGCAAGCTGATCCGGCTCGGCGAATCGGTGGCGATCGCCGAGCAGGTCGGCGAGGTCGGCGCGACCAAGGGGCCGGTCGAGCGCAAGGTGGTGCGCGTCGTCACGCCCGGCACCATCACCGATTCGGAACTGCTGGCCGACAAGCAGGACGCGATCCTGCTGTCGCTCTCGACGCAGGGCAAGACCATCGGCCTGGCCTGGCTGTCGATGACGCAAGGCGAGATCGGCCTGGCGCAATGCGGCGAGCGCGAACTCGGCGCTTGGCTGGCGCGCCTGTCGCCGGCCGAAGTGCTGGTCGACCGCGAGAAGCATCCGCAGGCGGTGCTCGCCGCGCGGCTGCCAATCACCAATCGCCAGGCCTGGCACTTCGACGCCGCGCTCGGCCTGCGCAAGCTCTGCACGCAGCTCGGCGTGGCCAGCCTGCAAGGCCTGAACGCCCAGGACCTGCCCGCCGCGCATGCGGCCGCCTCCTGCCTGCTGGCCTATGCCGAGAGCACCCAGGGCAGTCGCGCGCTGACGCATGTGAAGCGGCTGCAGGTGCTGCGGGCGACCGACCTGCTGGACCTGCCCCCCGCCACCCAGCGCAACCTCGAGCTGACGCAGACGCTGCGCGGCGAAACCTCGCCGACCCTGCTGTCGCTGCTGGATACCTGCCGCACCGGCATGGGCAGCCGCGCGCTGCGTCACTGGCTGCTGCATCCCCAGCGCGAGCGCGCCACGGCCCGCGAGCGCCAGGACGCGATCGCCGAGCTGCTGACGACCGGCTTCGAACCGCTGCGCGAGGCGCTGCGGCAGGTCTCCGACGTCGAGCGCATCGCCGCGCGCATCGCGCTGCGCCAGGTGCGTCCGCGCGAACTGGCCGGCCTGCGCGCCACGCTGCAGATCCTGCCGGAACTGGCGCAGACGGTGCCCTCCGGCGCCGCGCTGCTGGATCAGTTGGCCGAGGGCCTGCGCGCTTCGCCGCACATCGCCGAGTTGCTGACACGGGCCATCGCCGAGGAACCGGCCGCGCTGATCCGCGAAGGCGGCGTCATCGCCAAGGGCTTCGACGAGGAGCTCGACGACCTGCGCGCCGTCCAGACCAACTGCGATGATTTCCTGATCGCGCTGGAGACCCGCGAACGCGCCCGCACCGGCATTGCCAACCTGCGGGTCCAGTACAACAAGGTGCATGGCTTCTACATCGAGGTCACCAACAGCGGCTTGGAGAAAATCCCGGCCGACTACACCCGCCGCCAGACGCTGAAGAACGCCGAGCGCTTCATCACGCCGGAACTCAAGGCCTTCGAGGACAAGGCGCTGTCGGCGAACGAGCGCGCGCTGGCGCGCGAGAAGATGCTGTACGAGCTGGTCATCGACCAGCTGTCCGAGGAAATGCAGGCGCTGGGCCGGCTGGCGCGCTCGCTCGCCGCGCTGGACGTGCTCGCCGGACTGGCCGAGCGCGCCGCCACGCTGAACTGGTGCCGCCCCGAGTTCGTCTCGCATCCCTGCATCGACATCCAGGGCGGTCGTCATCCGGTCGTCGAGGCGCGTCTGCGCGAGACCGGCGCCGGCGAGTTCATGGCCAACGACTGCCGACTCGACGCCCGCACCAAGCTGCTGGTCATCACCGGCCCGAACATGGGCGGCAAGAGCACCTTCATGCGGCAGGTCGCGCTGATCGCGCTGCTGGCGGCCATCGGTGCCTATGTGCCGGCCACCGCCTGCCGGCTGGGACCCATCGATGCGATCCACACCCGCATCGGGGCGGCGGACGACCTGGCCAATGCGCAGTCGACCTTCATGCTGGAGATGACCGAGGCCGCCGCGATCCTGCACGCCGCCTCGGAGCAGTCGCTGGTGCTGATGGACGAGATCGGCCGCGGCACCTCGACCTTCGACGGCCTGGCGCTGGCCGGCGCGATCGCGACTCACCTGCACGACAAGTGCCGGGCGTTCACCCTGTTCGCGACCCACTATTTCGAGCTGACCGAATTCCCGGCCAAGCACCCGCAGGCGGTCAACATGCATGTGTCGGCGGTCGAGAGCGGCGAGGACATCGTCTTCCTGCACGAGATCCAGCCCGGCCCGGCCAGTCGCAGCTACGGCGTGCAGGTCGCGCGGCTGGCGGGCATGCCGTCGCCGGTGGTGCGGCAGGCCCGCGCCGCGCTCGAAGCCCTGGAGGCTCGCGCCACCGAGGGCGAGACGCAGATCGACCTGTTCGCCCCGCCGCCCGAGCCGGCGCCGGGCACGGCGGCCGCGGAACCGTCCGAGCTGCTCGACGCGCTGCGGGACCTGGACCCCGACGCGCTCAGCCCGCGCGAGGCGCTCGCCGCGCTCTACCAGCTCAAGACGCTGGCCGCGACCCGCGCCTGAGTCGCCGTCCGCCGCGCCAGCCCGCTCCATGGAATCGACCCGGACCCTCGTCTTCTCGCATGCCAACGGCTTTCCGTCAGGCTGCTACCGCGTGCTCTTCGACGTGTGGCGCGACGCGGGCTGGACGGTGCACGCGCTGCCGCGCATCGGTCACGATCCGCGTTATCCGGTCACCAGCAACTGGCCGCACCTGCGCGACGAGCTGCTGCAGTTCATCCAGGAACAGGTGAAGCCGACCGGACCGGTGATGCTGGTCGGGCATTCGCTCGGCGGCCTGCTGTCGCTGCTGGCGGCCTGCCGCAAGCCGGCGCTGGCCCAGGGGCTGGTGATGCTCGATTCGCCGGTCATCGACGGTTGGCGGGCGCACAGCCTGCGGGTGGCGAAGTCCGCCGGCTTCATCAAGAAGGTGTCGCCCGGCAAGATCTCGCACCAGCGCCGCTACGAGTGGCCCAGCCGCGAGGACGTGCATGCGCATTTCGCCGCCAAGGGCAAGTTCGCACGCTGGGATCCGCGCGTGTTGAAGGACTACATCGACAGCGGTTTCGACGACCATGCCGACGGCCAGGTGCGACTGGGGTTCACCCGCGAGATCGAGACCCGCATCTACAACACGCTGCCGCACAACCTGCCGCGCATCCTCAGAAGCCACGCGCCGAAGTGCCCGGTGGCCTTCATCGCGGGCACGCAATCCGAGGAACTGCGCCAGGCCACGGCTGCCGGCTCCAAGGCACTCGCCAAGGACCTGTTCCGCTGGTTCGAGGGCACCCACCTCTACCCCTTCGAGCGCCCCGAAGAGACGGCCCGGCTGGTGCTCGAGCTGATCGGCGAGATGAAGGGCAAGGCGGCGTCGCTATAATCGCGCTTTACCACCACGGCGTTTTGAGGTCCGGTACGATGCATCCGGACGCAATCAGGCGCTGCAAGACAATGACCAAGTACGTCTTCGTCACCGGCGGTGTCGTGTCCTCCCTCGGCAAGGGCATCGCATCGGCCTCTCTCGCGGCCCTTCTCGAGTCCCGCGGCCTCAAAGTCACCCTGATCAAGCTGGATCCCTACATCAACGTGGATCCAGGCACGATGTCCCCGTTCCAGCACGGCGAGGTCTTCGTCACCGACGACGGCGCCGAGACCGACCTGGACCTGGGCCACTACGAACGCTTCATCACCACGCGGATGAAGCGCTCCAACAACTTCACCACCGGCCAGATCTACATGTCGGTCCTGGAGAAGGAGCGCCGCGGCGACTACCTCGGCAAGACGGTCCAGGTGATCCCGCACATCACCAACGAGATGCAGGAGTTCATCCGCCGCGGCGCCGGTCACGGCACCGCCGACGCGGTGGACGTGGCGATCGTGGAGATCGGCGGCACGGTTGGCGACATCGAGTCGCTGCCCTTCCTGGAAGCCGCCCGCCAGATGAGCCTGAAGATGGGGCCGACGAACGTCGCGTTCGTGCACCTGACCTACGTGCCGTGGATCGCCGCCGCCGGCGAGCTCAAGACCAAGCCCACCCAGCACACCGTGCAGAAGCTGCGTGAGATCGGCATCCAGCCCGACGCGCTGCTGTGCCGCGCCGACCGCCGCGTGCCCGATGACGAGCGCGAGAAGATCTCTCTGTTCACCAACGTGCCCGAGTACGGCGTGATCTCGATGTGGGACGTGAACACGATCTACAAGGTCCCGCGCGTGCTGCACGAGCAGGGCCTGGACCAGCTGATCTGCACCAAGCTGCAGCTCAACACCAAGTCCACCGACCTGAAGCGCTGGGACATGCTGGTCAACGAGGTCGAGAACCCGAAGACCGAGGTGACGATCGCGATGTGCGGCAAGTACACCGACCTGTCGGACAGCTACAAGTCGCTGAACGAAGCGCTGCGTCACGCCGGCATCCACAACCACGCCCGCGTCAACATCGAGTACGTCGACTCCGAGACGCTCGATGCCGAGCACGTCAAGCAGCTCGACAAGTACGACGCGATCCTGGTGCCCGGCGGCTTCGGCAAGCGCGGCGTCGAGGGCAAGATCCTCGCCGCCCAGTACGCCCGCGAGCACAAGACGCCCTACCTCGGCATCTGCCTGGGCATGCAGGTCGCGACCATCGAATACGCGCGCCACAAGGCGCAACTGGAGGGCGCGAACTCGACCGAGTTCGAACCCGACGCGCCGCACAAGGTGATCGCGCTGATCGACGAATGGCAGGATGCGGACGGCTCGATCCAGAAGCGCACCGCCCAGTCGGACCTCGGCGGCACCATGCGCCTGGGCGCGCAGAGTTCGGACGTCAAGCCGGGCACGCTGGCCTATGAGATCTACGGCCCGGTCGTCAACGAGCGCCACCGTCACCGCTACGAAGCCAACGAGCAGTACCTGGACCAGCTGCAGGACGCCGGCCTGGTGATCTCGGCGATCACCCAGCGCGAGAAGCTGACCGAGATCGTCGAGCTGCCGCGCAATGTGCACCCGTGGTACATGGGCGTGCAGTTCCACCCCGAGTTCAAGTCGACGCCGTGGGACGGCCACCCGCTGTTCATCGCGTTCATCAAGGCCGCGCTGGAACATAAGGCCAAGGCCGGCCACGAGGTCAGCGCCCCCGCCGCGGCCTGAACGCTCCGGCCCGCGTCGCCCCGACCGTCCTCAACGACCGAGACCCCGCCCATGCCCGCCTTCATCATTGCCGACGTGACCGTGACCGATGCCGACCAGATGGCCAAGTACCGCGAATGGAGCACGAAGGCGATGCAGGAGCATGGCGCCGAGGTGCTGGTGCGTGGCGGCACGATCGAGGTGCTGGAGGGCGACTGGACGCCGAGCCGGCTGGTCGTGCTGAAGTTTCCCGACCGCGCGACGGCCCGGCGCTTCTACGATTCCGAGACCTACCAGCATGCGAAGTCGCTGCGCGAGCACGCCGGCGTGATGCGCATGGTGGTCGTGGACGGCATCTGATCCCGGTCATGCCCCGCACGAGCCATCGCGCCAGTTCCCCGTCCAGACGGGCGACACGGCCCGGTGGCTTTTTTTCGCCTGGCGTTCTGCGCCGACGGCTGGCCCCCACGCCTCCCCCTGTTCGTCCCCCTTTCATGCCGCAGGTTGTTCAGCACAGGTAACCCGTTGCTGGCACCATGCGCGCCGACAAGTTTTTTCACTTCTGGAGACTGTTCCCATGAGCGCCATTGTTGACATCGTCGGCCGAGAGATCCTCGACAGCCGCGGCAACCCCACCGTGGAATGCGACGTGCTGCTGGAGTCCGGCGTGATGGGCCGTGCCGCCGTGCCGTCGGGCGCGTCGACCGGTTCGCGCGAAGCCATCGAACTGCGTGACGGCGACAAGTCGCGCTACCTGGGCAAGGGCGTGCTCAAGGCCGTCGAGCACATCAACACCGAGATCTCGGAAGCGGTGCTGGGCCTGGACGCGTCGGAGCAGGCCTTCCTCGACAAGACCCTGATCGACCTGGACGGCACCGAGAACAAGAGCCGCCTGGGCGCCAACGCGATGCTGGCCGTGTCGATGGCCGTGGCGCGCGCCGCCGCGGAAGAGTCGGGCCTGCCGCTGTACCGCTACTTCGGCGGCATGGCCGGCAACCAGCTGCCGGTGCCGATGATGAACGTGATCAACGGCGGTGCCCACGCCAACAACTCGATCGACCTGCAGGAGTTGATGATCATCCCCGTGGGCGCGCCGTCGTTCCGCGAGGCGCTGCGCTGGGGCGCGGAGGTCTTCCACGCGCTGAAGAAGATCATCGACGCCAAGGGCATGTCCACCGCCGTCGGCGACGAGGGCGGCTTCGCCCCCAACGTCGAGAACCATGAGGCCGCGATCCAGATGATCCTGGAAGCGATCGACAAGGCCGGCTACACCGCCGGCGAGCAGATCGCGCTGGGCCTGGACTGCGCCGCCAGCGAGTTCTACAAGGACGGCAAGTACGTGCTGGAAGGCGAAGGCGGCATCCAGCTGACGGCCGAACAGTGGACCGACATGCTGGCCACCTGGGTCGACAAGTACCCGATCATCTCGATCGAGGACGGCATGGCCGAAGGCGACTGGGACGGCTGGAAGCACATCACCGAGAAGCTGGGCAACAAGGTGCAGCTGGTGGGCGACGACCTCTTCGTCACCAACACCAAGATCCTGAAGGAAGGCATCGACAAGGGCATCGCCAATTCGATCCTGATCAAGATCAACCAGATCGGCACCCTGACCGAGACCTTCGCCGCCATCGAGATGGCCAAGCGCGCCGGCTACACCGCCGTGATCTCGCACCGTTCGGGCGAGACCGAGGACTCGACCATCTCCGACATCGCCGTCGGCCTGAACGCCGGCCAGATCAAGACCGGCTCGCTGTCGCGCTCGGACCGCATGGCCAAGTACAACCAGCTGCTGCGCATCGAGGAAGACCTGGGCGACGTCGCCGTGTACCCGGGCCGTGCCGCGTTCTACAACCTGCGCTGAGCATTGGCGCGGACGCCGCCCCGTCGAGGGTCGGCCACCCAAGGGGCGAGTCCATCGGGCTCGCCCTTTTTCGTTGCCGGATGCGTCGGGAACGCCACGGATCCCCGTGAATCCGGGGCTCGTGCGGGCGCCCTGGGCACGTGCCGTCGTGCGAGGCGGCTACACTCGCGGCCTGTGAAAGCCCTGGCCATCGTCCTCACCGCCTTCCTTGTCGCCATCCAGGCCCAGCTCTGGTTCGGCAAGGGCGGTCTGGCCCGTGGCGTCCAGCTGCGCGCCGAGCTGCGCGAGCAGGCCGAGGCCAACGAGAAGGCCCGTGCGCGCAATGCGCAACTGCAGGCCGAGCTGCTCGACCTGCGCGAAGGCCTCGAGATGGTCGAGGAAAAGGCCCGCATGGAACTGGGCATGGTCAAGCCGGACGAGGTCTTCGTCCCGCTGCGCCGCTGAACTTCCACACTTCCTGCATGCTCTCGCGGATGGATGCGCTGCTCGGGCCGTTGACGGCCGTCCTCGATCAATCGCTCAACCGGGCCCTCTCGCCTGCATTCACCGCGCTGGGCAGTCCCATCAGCTGGCTGGAACTGGTGGCCTTCGTGCTCGCGATCTGGATGGTCGTGTGCAACATGCGGGTGCAGGTGCTGGCCTGGCCTCTGGCGCTGACCAGTTCGCTGCTCTACTTCCTGCTGTTCTGGAGCGGCAAGCTCTACGGCGAGGCCTCGCTGCAGCTGCTCTTCGCCGCGCTGGCGCTGTGGGGCTGGTGGCAGTGGCTGCGCGGCCGCACCGCTGAAGGCGACACGCTGCATGTGCGCACGCTCGGCCCGAAGGGCCGCGTCACGGCGTTGCTGGTCACGCTGGCCGCCTGGCCGCTGCTCGGGCTGTTCCTGCAGCACCGCACCGATTCCCCCCTCCCCTATTGGGACGCCCTCCCCACGGTGGCCAGCATCACCGGCCAATGGCTGCTGGGCCGCAAGTACCAGGAGAACTGGCCCGTCTGGGTGATGGTCAACCTGGTCAGCATCGGGCTCTTCGCGCTGAAGGGCTACTGGCTGACGGTGGTGCTGTACGCGGTGTTCGTGCCGATGTCCGTGGCGGGCTGGCGCGCCTGGCAGCGACAGCTGCGGCCGGCGACGGTCGCCGCCTGATCCGGCGGCCACCCGTCGTCGCCCTCGCAGGCCCTCCCCATGACGCTGCACATCGCCCTGGTCGGCGCCGAGAGCACCGGCAAGAGCCAGCTCGGCATGGCCCTGCTCGATGGTCTGCGGTCGCAGACGCGGCTGCGCTGCGCGCTGGTGGGTGAATACCTGCGCGAATGGTGCGACCGCGAGGGCCGCACGCCGCGCCCCGACGAGCAGCGAGCGATCGCCGAGGAGCAGTGGCGCCGCGCCGGGGCCGCCGCCGTCGACCACGACCTGGTCCTGCACGACACCACGCCGCTGATGACCGCGGTCTACAGCGAGCAGCTCTTCGATGACCGCTCGCTCTACCCCTTCGCATTGCAGGTCCAGGCCCGCATGGACGCGACCCTGCTGATGGCGCTGGACCTGCCGTGGGTCGCCGACGGCCTGCGCGATGGTCCCCATGCGCAGCAGCCCACCGATCGCCTGCTGCGGCGCGCGCTGCGCGATGCCGGCCTGGGTTACAGCCTGGTGAGCGGCAGCGGGCCCGAGCGGCTGCAGCAGGCGCTGAACGCGCTGGGGCCGGTGCTGCGCCCTCACCTCGGGCGCGCGGACGGTCTCTTCGGCCGGTTGCTCCAGCGCGGGGAGAGCCTGGGCGGCGACTGGTCCTGCGAGCTCTGCGACGACCCCGCCTGCGAGCACGCCAGCCGCACCGCCGCGCGTCAGGCCAGCGATCCAGGGCGCGATCCCGCGTCGGACTGAACGCGGCGCTCACGGCATCGCCACAGGGTCGAGGCACAATCCGCCGTTTCGCGGTCCGCAAACATTTGCGAGCTCGCCATTCCACGGTAATCCGGCGTTCCAGGAGCCTGCCCCGATGAATCGTCCTTCCGTGCGCCGCCCGCTGGGCGCGCTGTCGATGCTGCTGAGCGCGGCGCTGCTCGCCGCCTGCGGCACCCTGAGTTCGACCGGCCCCCAGGCGCCGCTGCCGCCGTCGCTCGAAGCGCCCACGGCGCCGGCCAAGGCCGCCACCGGCTCGGTCGCGGTGAAGGTGCTGGCGATCAACGACTTCCACGGCAACCTGCTGCCCCCGGCCGGCGGCATCAAGCTGCCCGACCCGCACAACCCCGACAAGACCATCACGCTGGAAGCCGGCGGCGCCGAGCGCATGGCCACGGTGGTCGCACAGATCAAGGCGAAGAATCCCAACCACGTGTTCGTGGCCGCGGGCGACCTGGTGGGCGCCAGCCCGCTGCTGTCGGCGCTGTTCCATGACGAGTCGACGATCGAATCGCTGGGACTGATGGGGCTGGACATCTCCTCGGTGGGCAACCACGAGTTCGACCAGGGCATCACCGAGCTGCTGCGCAAGCAGCGCGGCGGCTGCCATCCCAAGGACGGCTGCAAGGGCCCCACCGAGTTCAAGGGCGCGAAGTACCAGTACCTGGCCGCCAGCACCATCGACGAGAAGACCGGCCAGTCCGTGCTGCCCGCCTACGCGATCAAGCGCTTCGACGGCGTGCCGGTGGGCTTCATCGGGCTGTCGCTCAAGGGCACGCCGGAGCTCGTCAGCCCGACCGGCATCCGTGGCCTGCGCTTCGACGACGAGGCCGACACCATCAACCGCATCGTTCCCGAGCTCGAGCGCCAGGGCGTGCACGCCTTCGTCGTGCTGATCCACGAGGGCGGCTATCCGAGCGGCGGCATCAACGACTGCCCGGCGATCTCCGGCCCCATCGTGGACATCGTCAAGAAGCTGGACAAGCGCGTCGGGCTGATCGTCTCTGGCCACACGCACCGCGCGTACAACTGCCGCATCGACGGCCGCCTGGTCACCAGCGGCGACAAGTACGGCACGCTGGTCACCGAGATCGACCTGACGCTGGACCGCGCCACCGGCACCATGACCGAGGCCCGTGCCAACAATGTCGTGGTGCGTCCGGAGACCGCCAAGGACCCGCGCCAGACGCTGCTGATTACCAGCTACCAGCAGGTCGCGCAGCCGCTGATCGAGCGCCCGGTGGGGTTCCTCGCGCAGGCGCTGAGCAAGGACGGCGAGGACCGCAGCGACGGCGGCGGCACGACGATGGGCCAGCTCGTGGCCGATGCGATGCTCGCGGCCACGCGCGCGCCGGAGAACGGCGGCGCGCAGGTCGCCTTCCAGAATGTCGGCGGCGTGCGCACCGGCCTGATCCATCGTCCGGACGACAGCGTCACCTTCGGCGACCTGTTCGCGGCGCTGCCGTTCTCGAACGCGCTGGTGGTCGTGGAAATGTCGGGCGTCCAGTTGCAGCGCGTGCTCGAGGAACAGTGGTGGGCCGGCGACGCGAAGTGGCTGCCGCTGCAGACCTCCCAGGGCTTCAGCTATCGCTGGGACAAGCGCCGTCCGGTCGGCTCGCGGGTGGTGCCGGGCAGCATGATGCTCGAGGGCCGCGCGATCGCGCCCGACCAGAAAGTCCGGGTCGCGATCAACAGCTTCCTGCAAGTCGGCGGCGACAGCTTCAAGACGTTCACCGAAGCGCGCTTCCTGCAGACCGGGCCGATGGACGTCGACGCGCTGGAGGCCTACTTCAAGGCGCAGGGCACGCAGCGGGTGAAGGCCACGGCCCTGGACCGCGCGGTGCGCGTCGATCAGCCCTGAGGCACCCGCAAGCCGGGGCCGGCCCGCAGGGCGATGTGAGGCTCACTGGACCTGCCGGGAGCCGGGGGCCTGGTTCTGCGGGTCGGTGAACAGCTCGCCGACATCGACCGCGTCGAAGACGTAGTGGTTGCCGCAGAACTCGCAGCCGATCTCGACGCCGCCGAGCTCCGCCAGCACCTCGTCCACTTCCTGGCGACCCAGGCCCAGCAGCATGCGGCCGACGCGCTCGCGCGAGCAGGTGCAGGCGAATCTCGGGTACTGCGGATCGAAGCGGCGCACCGTCTCTTCCCAGAACAGCCGGCGCAGGATGGTGTCGCTGTCCAGCGTCAGCAGTTCCTCGGCAGTCAGCGTCGCGGCCAGCATGCTGATGCGGTTGTAGGCCTCTTCCATCTCCTCGCGCACGACGCCGGAACTGGCGCCCGCCTCGAGGTTGCCCTCGCCCTCGATCGGCAGGCGCTGGATCAGCAGGCCGGCCGCGAGCTGGTCGTTGGCCGCGAGCACCAGCGTGCTCTCGAGCTGCTCCGACTGGCGCATGTAGTGCTGCAGCACATCGCTGAGCTTTTCCAGCGGCTGGCCGTCCGGGCCGCTCAGCGGCACGACGCCCTGATAGGGCTGCTGGCCGGGCAGGCGGTCCTTCGGATCGAGCGTGATCGCGCAGCGGCCCTGGCCGTGGACATTCAGCATCTGCTGCAGCGTGGCCTGGTCCGGCACGTCCTCGCGCGTCTTGGCCGTCGAGCGGAAGCTCATGTCCGGCTGGACCTCGACCACGGCCAGCTTCAGCGGTCCGTCGCCCATCACCTGGAAGATCAGCGCGCCGTTGAACTTGATGTTGGCCTGCATCAGCACGCCCGCCGCCGTCATCTGGCCCAGCAGGTCGCGCACCGCCGGCGTCAGCGGCTCCTTGCGCCGGCCCAGCAGTTCCTTCCAGCTCTCGTCCAGGCGGACCAGCATGCCGCGCACCGGCAGGCCTTCGAAGAGGAACTTGTGGAGCTCGCTCGGCGCGGGCTTGGTGGACGTGGTCATGGGACTCCTTTGAATTCGGGGGATCTGGGGGCGGATTGCGGATCGTCAATGCGGACGAGTTCCTCGGCGTAACGCCGCCCGTTGCGCACGTAATGGGCGGCGCTCATCGCCAGCCCCTGGATCTGCTGCGGGGTGAGCTCGCGCACGACCTTGGCCGGCGAGCCCATGATCAGGCTGCCATCGGGGAAGACCTTGCCCTCGGTGACCAGCGAGCCGGCGCCCACCAGGCAGTTCGCGCCGATGCGCGCGCCGTTGAGCACCACGGCGCCGATGCCGATCAGCGCGTTGTCCCCGACCGTGCAGCCGTGCAGCATCACCTGGTGGCCGACGGTGACGTTGCGCCCGAGCCTGAGCGGCATGCCGGCGTCGGCGTGGAGCACGCTGCCGTCCTGGATGTTGCTGCCCGCGCCGATGGTGAGGTGGTCGCTGTCGCCGCGCAGCACCGCGTTGAACCAGATGCTGACGTCGTCCTCGAGCGTGACGCGGCCGATGACCTGCGCGCTTTCGGCGATCCAGACGCCGGCGCCGAGTTCCGGCGTGTGTTCGCCGAGGCGGTAGACGGCCATGCGTTTCTCCAAAAGGGATAATTCTACGAATGGAACTTCGAACCCGCGCGCTGCAGGTCCTTCTGATCGCGGACCCGCAGGCCAAGGCGGCAGCGGCCCGGGCGCTGCACGCCGCCACGACGGCTGCGATGGCCCCGATCGCCTCGCCGTCCGCCCCGACCGCCGGCGCTGGCGCGCCCATCGCTGCTGTCCCCGCGGTCTCGCTCGACACCACCGCCGTCCTCGTCCCCGACGCCGAACCGCCCGGCCGTCCGGCGCGGCCGCGACTGGTGGCCGCGCTGCAGGTGGCCTCGCGTTCGCCGTACACGCCGGAAGGTCGCGCGGCGCTGCTGCACGCGATCGCCCACATCGAGTTCAACGCGATCAACCTGGCGCTGGACGCGGTCTGGCGCTTCGCCGACCTGCCGCGCGCCTACTACCTCGACTGGCTGCAGGTCGCGGCCGAGGAGGCGCTGCACTTCAGCCTGCTCGACGAGCACCTGCGCAGCCTGGGTCGCGCCTATGGCGACTTCGACGCGCACGACGGCCTGTGGACGATGGCGATGCGCACCGCCGGCGATGTGCTCGCCCGCATGGCGCTGGTGCCGCGCACGCTGGAGGCGCGCGGGCTGGACGCGACGCCGCCGCTGCAGGCCAAGTTCGCCAAGGCCGGCGATGCGCGCGCGGTGGAGATCCTCGACGTGATCCTGCGCGACGAGGTCGGCCATGTGCGCATCGGCAACCACTGGTACCGCCACCTGTGCCGCGAGCGCGGCCTGGATCCGGTGGCGCTCTACCCCGAGTTGGTCGAGCGCTTCGAGGCGCCGAAGCTGCGCCCGCCCTTCAACCTCGAGGCCCGCGGCGCCGCTGGCTTCAGCGACGAAGAACTGGCCTATCTCCGCTCATGAAGGCTGGCGCGAAGCTGCGCCCCGGCCGGCCCCACGCGATCGTCGACACTCCCGACCCATGACCCGCATCCAAGCCAACCTGCTGCTGACCCTCATCGCGATGATCTGGGGCTCGGCCTTCGTCGCCCAGGCCCACGGCATGGAGAGCATCGGGCCGATGATGTTCACCGGCATCCGTTTCCTGATCGGCGCGCTGGTGGTGCTGCCGCTGATCGTGCGGGAGCGCCGCACGCCCGGCGCGACGGTGCTGCGCGGCGGCGATGGGCTCAAGATCATGGGGCTGGGCGCGCTGCTGACGACCGGCGCGGCGCTGCAGCAGATCGGCATCCAGTACACGACCGTCACCAACGCCGGTTTCCTGACCGCGCTGTATGTGCCGCTGGTGCCGCTGCTGGGCTGGCTGCTGCTGCGCCATCTGCCGCACTGGTCGGTATGGCCGGGCGCGCTGGCGTGCCTCGTCGGTGCCTTCCTGCTCTCGGGCGCGCATCAACTCGACATCGGCCTGGGCGACGCCTGGGTGATCGCCTCCGCGCTGCCCTGGGCGGTGCATGTGCTGCTGGTGGGCGGGGTCGCGGACCGGATGAACGCGCCGTTCACCGTCGCCGGCGGCCAGTTCCTGTTCTGCGGCGTGGTGGCGCTGGCCTGGGCGCTGTGCTTCGAGTCCTGGAGCTGGGCCGGCATCCAGGCCGCCGCCGGGCCGATCCTCTACACCGGCGTGCTGTCGGTGGGCATCGCCTTCACCGGCCAGGTGGTGGCGCAGCGCTATGCCCACGCGGCGGACGCCGCGATCATCCTGTCGTCCGAGACCCTGTTCGCCGCCGTCTTCGGCTACCTGATGATGGGCGACCGGCTCGACGCCGCCGGCTTGCTGGGCTGCGCGCTGATCCTCGGCGCGATGCTGCTGATCCAGCTGCTGCCGATGCTGCGCGTGCTGCGGCCGCGCGCGGCCTGAGCGCCGCCGGCCCGGCTCAGTCCAGCGGAAACGCGCTGGACTTCTTCACCGTGCGCAGCACCAGCATGGAGTTCGCCTTGGCCACACCGGGCAGCTGCATCAGCACATGGGTGTGCAGGCGCTCCAGGTCCTCGGCGTCCCGATAGGCGAAGCGCAGCAGGTAGTCGTTGCTGCCGGCGACGTAGAAGCAGTCCAGGATCTCCGGCGCATCCTTGACCGCCTGTTCGAAGGCGGCCAGCGCGGCCGGCGTCATCCGCTCGACGTTCACGATCGTCCAGCTCGTCCCCGGCTTGCCGATCGCCTTCGGGTTGAGCAGCGCGACCACGCGATCGATGACGCCACTGTCCTCCAGCCGTTTCACCCGCCGCAGGCAGGCCGACGGTGACAGATGGACCTGCTGGGCCAGGTCCTGGTTGGAGATCCGCGCGTCGCGCTGCAGGACCGCGAGGATCGCGCGGTCGATCGCATCCAGTTGCACTTCCTTGATCATGGACGGCATTGTGTTCGACGAACCTGCCTTCTGGCCGCATGGGATTGCGTCGTTGCGGGTTTACCCGCCGCCGGAACGCTCACCGATTGCGCGCCGGCTTGCCTAGACTGCCCCGATCGATCACCCGCGCCCAGCGCGCCGCCCCGGGAGCCCCGCCATGTCCACCCCCGCCCGTCCCGACCTCGACGCCTACTGGATGCCGTTCACCGCCAACCGGCAGTTCAAGCAGTCGCCCCGCCTGCTGACGCGCGCGGACGGCATGTATTTCACCGATGACCAGGGGCGGCAGATCCTCGATGGCGTCGCCGGCCTGTGGTGCGTGAACGCGGGTCACAACCGGCCGCGCATTGTGCGGGCGATCCAGCAACAGGCGGCGGAGCTGGACTTCGCCCCGCCTTTCCAGATGGGCCATCCCAAGGCCTTCGAGCTCGCCTCGCGGCTGGCCGACATCGCGCCCGCCGGCATGAACAAGGTCTTCTTCACCAACTCCGGCTCGGAGTCGGTGGAGACCGCGCTGAAGATCGCGCTCGCCTATCACCGCGCGCGGGGCGAGGGCCAGCGCACCCGGCTGATCGGCCGGGAGCGCGGTTATCACGGCGTCAACTTCGGCGGCATGTCGGTCGGCGGCATGGTCGCCAACCGCAAGATGTTCGGGACGCTGCTGGCCGGCGTCGACCATCTGCGCCACACCCACGACATCGCCCGCAACGCCTTCAGCGTCGGCCTGCCGGCTCGTGGCGCGGAGCTGGCCGACGACCTGGAGCGCCTGGTCGCGCTGCACGACGCGTCGACGATCGCGGCGGTGATCGTCGAGCCGGTGGCCGGCTCGGCGGGGGTGCTGATCCCGCCGCAGGGCTATCTGCAGCGCCTGCGCGAGATCTGCGACAGGCACGGCATCCTGCTGATCTTCGACGAGGTCATCACCGGCTTCGGCCGCACCGGCAACGCCTTCGCCGCGCAGACCTTCGGCGTGACGCCCGACCTGATGACCGTCGCCAAGGGCCTGACCAACGGCTGCGTGCCGATGGGCGCCGTCCTCGCGCAGCAGCGCATCCACGACGCCTTCATGACCGGGCCGGAGCACGTGATCGAGTTCTTCCACGGCTACACCTACTCGGCGCATCCGCTGGCCTGCGCGGCTGGCTTGGCCACGCTGGACACCTATGCCGACGACGGCCTGCTCACGCGGGCGTCGGAGCTCCAGGGCTACTTCGCCGAACAGCTGCATGCGCTGCGCGGCGAGCCGCATGTCATCGACGTGCGCAACCTCGGACTGGTCGGCGGCGTCGAACTCTCGCCGCGCGCCGGGGAGCCGACCCGTCGGGCCTTCGAGACCTTCCTCGACTGCTGGCAGCAAGGCGTGCTGATCCGCACCACCGGCGACATCCTGGCACTGTCGCCGCCGCTGATCGCGGAGCGGGAGCACCTCGACCGCATGATCGACGCGATCCGCGTGGCCTTGCGTCGCCTGAAGTAACCCCGCCCCGGTCGCGACGTCGCCGCCGCGGCCTCGGGCATCATCCCGCACCATGTCCAGCGCCACGACCGACCCGCATGCCACGCCCGCCGAGGCGCTCCCCCCGTCCGAGCGCCTCGGTCATCCCGGCCTTCGCGACCATCACGGCCACCACGTCCCGTGGCTCTCCTACCTGAGCCTGGCCGCCAGCACCAGCGTGATCGGCAGCTACGTCGGGCTGTCCAAGCTGCTGGTCCTGGTCTTCCCGGTCTTCCTGCTGGCCTTCCTGCGCTTCGGCATGGCCGCCGTGTTCATGCTGCCGTGGCTGCGGCGCGGACCGGCCGAGGCACCGCTCTCCGGCCGCACCCGCTTCCTGCTGTTCCTCGAATCCTTCTTCGGCAACTTCCTGTTCTCGATCTGCCTGCTGTTCGGGATGAAGCACAGCTCGGCCGTCGTGGCCGGCGTGATCATGGCCGGCATCCCGGCGACCGTCGCGCTGATGAGCTGGCTCTTCCTGCGCGAGCGCATCGCCCCGCGCACGCTGGCCGGCATCGCGATGGCCGTCGGCGGCATCGCGCTGGTCGCGCTCAGCAAGCACGGCGACAGCGCGGGCGCGCAGACCTCCGGCTGGGGCGCGCTGCTGCTCGTCGGCGCGATGTGCTGCGAGGCCAGCTACGTCGTCATCGGCAAGCGGCTGACCGCCGATCTGCCGCCGCGTCGCATCAGCGCGCTCATCAACCTCTGGGGCCTGGTGCTCGTCACACCGCTGGGCCTGTGGCAGGCCATGGACTTCGACTTCGGCGCCGTCGCGGTGAAGGACTGGGGCCTGCTGCTCTTCTATGCGATCGCCGCCAGCACCATCACGGTCTGGCTCTGGATGAAGGGCCTGCAGCACGTCAGCGCCGCCAAGGCCGGCGTGTTCATGGTGTTCCTGCCGGTGTCGACCGCGCTGGTGGGGCTGGTCTTCCTCGGCGAGCGCATGAACGCCATCCAGCTGGTGGCCTATGCGCTCGCGCTCGGCGGCGTGATGCTGGCCACCTGGCCCGCCCGAGCGCCGCGCTGACCGCGCCGCCCGCCCCGCCGGTCCCGCCGCTCCAAGAGGCGCTGCCTCGCGGCCCTCGCTCTTGCACGACCAGACCAGTCGGACCATCGAGCGCCACCGGTCTTTGTCTAGTTTTACTACCAATGTAATACCATTTAGGGATTCACCCGCTAAGATGGGTAGATCGAAGTTGCCCGGGGCACTTGCTTCCGGACCGCCACATCCCTGCCGATGAACGCGAACGCCCCTGCTCCGGCCCTCACGCCCCCGCTTCCCACCGTCGCCGCCGCCACCGCCAGCCAGGCGGACTGGGAATCCTGGATCGGCAGCTGGTATGCCCTCCTGAGGCAGTCGCCGCGTACCGGTGTCAGTCCTTTGGCGGCGTCGGCCGCCCCCGTCCGCACCGGCCACGCCACGCAGCGCCCCCCGCTGGTCCTGGTGTTCGCCCCCCATCCGGACGACGAATGCATCGTCGGCGCGCTGCCGCTGCGGCTGCGCCAGGAAGCCGGCTGGCGGGTGACCAACATCGCGGTGACGCTGGGCAGCAAGCAGCAGCGCCGCGCCGAGCGCTGGACCGAACTGGGCGCCGCCTGCGACGTGCTGGGCTTCGACCTGCGCCTGCTCGCCGCCGACGGCTTCGAGCAGGTCAAGCCTGAAGCCGCCGCCGCGCGCACGCCGCTGTGGCAGGAGCAGGTCCGGCTGGTGGCCGAGCTGCTGGCCGCCGAGCGGCCCGCGCTGATCCTGGTCCCCCACGCGGGCGACGGCATTCCCACCCACATTGGCGTGCACCTGCTGGTCAGCGAGGCACTGGCGCGGGCCAGGCTCAGCACCGTGTTCGCGCACACCGAGTTCTGGGCCACCCAGCCCGCTCCGACGACGCTCGTCGAAACCGGCCAGCGCGATACCGCGCGGCTGGTGCGGGCGCTGGCCTGCCACCACGGCGAGGTCGCCCGCAATCCGTATCACCTGCGCCTGCCGGCCTGGATGGCCGACAACGTGCGCCGCGGCGGCGAGCTGCTGGCCGGCGCGGGCGAGGCGCCGCCGGACTTCGCCTTCGGCACGCTGTACCGGCTGACGCGCTGGGTCGACGGCGCGCCTGTCGGCGACCTGCCCAACAGCCATTGGTCCTGCGAGACGCCGCTCGACCCGGCCGCCCTGCTCGGCGCCTGAGCGCTCCCCGATCCACGGCGGAGCCGGCACCGAAGCCTCGCCGTCCCGGGACGAGCTCGTTCACAGCCACAACCTGCGCTCATCCCCGCCGCCGTTTTCGGCATGCGCGGGGCGCACGCCGGAGCGCCGGGCGGGCCTATGCTTCGCGCTTCCCCTCGTCGAGCCCCTCCTTCCCGCCATGAGCGACGCCACCACCGCCCACCCGACCCACCTCCGCGTCCACCAGTTCGCCGGCCTGCAACCCGGCCCCAAGCTGCTGGTGACGGCCGCGGTGCACGGCAACGAGGTCGCGGGCGTCGGCGCGATCCAGCGGGTGATGGCGATGCTGGACGAAGGCGCGCTGACGCTGCGCAAGGGCACGCTGACGATGATCCCCATCGTCAATCCGCTCGCGCATCGCCTGCAGCGCCGCGAGGGCGAACGCAACCTCAATCGCAACCTGCGGGTGAATCCGATCCCGCAGGACTTCGAGGACCGCATCGCCAACCGCCTGTGCCCGTGGATCGCCGCCAGCGACGTGATGCTGGACCTGCACAGCTTCAACAACCCCGGTCCGGCCTTCGCGATGCTCGGCCCGCGCGACAACGACGGCGATCTCGAGCCCTTCCGCCACCAGGCCGCCGAGAGCGCGCTGGCGCTGGCGGTGGGCACCTCGCGCATCGTCGAGGGCTGGCTGTCGACCTATGCGCTCGGCCTGACGCGCCGCGCCGAGCGGGCCGGCGACGGCTCGCGCCGCATGGCGCTGCAACAGGACCCGCATTACGGCGTGGGCACCACCGAATACATGCGCAGCACCGGCGGCTACTGCATCACCCTGGAGTGCGGCCAGCATGCCGACCCGCAGGGGCCGGAGGTCGCCTTCAAGGCGATCCTGCGCACCCTGGTGCTGCTGGGCATGGTCGCGCCGGAGGCCGTCGAGCCGGCCGATCCGAAGCGGCCGGTCGAGCTGCTGCAGCTCTACGAGGTGGTCGACCGCGACAGCGTCGACGACCGCTTCGAACGCCAGTGGGCCAGCTTCGATCCGATCGCCGAGGGCCAGCGCATCGGCACGCGCGCCGACGGCACGCCGGTGCTGGCGCCTTTCGGCGGCCGCATCGTGTTCCCCAACAACAACGCCGAACCGGGTCACGAGTGGTTCTACCTGGCAAAGCCCAGCGACCGCGTGTTGGCTTGAGCTTCTGGCTAGAGTCGCCGGCATGAACGACACCCCCGCCCCGACCGCCACCGCCCTGCCTCCGCTGCGCATCGACTTCGTCTCCGACGTCGCCTGCCCCTGGTGCGCCGTCGGGCTGAAATCGCTGGAAACCGCCCTCACCCGCTTGCCGGACGTGGCCGTGGACCTGCACTTCCAGCCCTTCGAACTCAACCCCCAGATGGCCCCGGAGGGGGAGGACATCGAGGAGCACCTCAGCCGCAAGTACGGCTCCACGACCGAGCAGCGCCAGCAGATCCGCGCGCATCTGCGCCAGCGCGGTGCCGAGGTGGGATTCACCTTCACCGAGGGCGCGCGCAGCCGCGTCTGGAACACCTTCGACGCGCACCGGCTGCTGCACTGGGCCGGCCTGCAGTCCGCGCAGGCGCAACGCGACCTGAAGCTGGCGCTGCTGACGGCGTACCACACGAACGGCCGGAATCCGGGGGATCGCGAGACGCTGCTCGCCGCGGTCCGCGAGATCGGCTTGGACGCCGCCGAGGCCGCCCGCGTCTTCGACAGCGGCGAGTTCGCCGACGACGTGCGCGAGACCGAATCGCTGTGGCTGGGCCGCGGCATCAGCTCGGTGCCCGCCGTCGTGATCAACGAGAAATACCTGATCCAGGGCGGCCAGCCGCCGGAGGCCTTCGAGCAGGCGCTGCGCCAGATCGCGGCCGAGCAGCGCGAAGCCACGGCCTGACGGGTCCGGGCGATTCGCCCCGCGGAACGGCCCGGTCGATCCACGCCGTCAGGAATGCGCACCGGTTGGCAAGGGGGTTGATCCGCGTCCGGACCGGCCGCCGGATTTGAGACAATCCGCCCATCGTTTGAACGGGGCCATGCGTCGTCCGCTTGGCCCCGTTGTCATTCCTGGCGCTTTCGCGCGCCGTCACCGCCTGACGCAGTTTCAAGATGTTCAAGAACCTGATCGTTTACCGCCTGTCCAACGACTGGCAGCCCAATGCCGAGAAGCTCGAGGACGCCCTCGAGAACGAGCGCTTCGCGCCCTGCGGCGCCACCGAAGCCCTCTCGGCCGGCTGGGTGCCGCCGCGCGGCGAGCCCGGCGCCCGGCTGCTGGAAGAGATCGACGGCCACTGGCTGCTGAGCCTGCGCATGGAGAAGCGGGTGCTGCCCGGCTCGGTGGTGCGGGAGAAGGTCGAGGAGATGGTCGAGCGGATCGAGCTCGAGACCGGCCGCCGGCCCGGCAAGAAGCAGCAGCGCGACATGAAGGAGCAGGCCACGCTGGAGCTGCTGCCGCGCGCCTTCACGCTGCAATCGCACCTGCGGGTGTGGATCTCGCCCAAGCAGGGCCTGCTGATGGTGGATGCGGGTTCGATCGGCAAGGCCGACGAGCTGATCACGCTGCTGGTGAAGGCGGATTCGTCGATCAACCTGCACCTGCTGCAGAGCGCCGAGTCGCCGGCGGCCTGCATGGCGGCGTGGCTGATGGACGGCGTGCCGCCGAAGGACTTCGTGATCGACCGCGATTGCGAGCTCAAGGCCGCCGACGAGATGAAGGCGGCGGTGCGCTACGCCCGCCACAACCTGGACACCGACGAGGTCAAGGCCCACCTGACCAGCGGCAAGATGCCGACGCGCCTGGCGATGACCTGGAAGGAGCGCGTGTCCTTCACCCTGACGGACACGATGCAGATCAAGGGCATCAAGTTCCTGGACGTGGTCTTCGACGGGCGGGACAAGCCGGCGAAGGACGAGGCCTTCGACGTGGACGCGGCGCTGGCGACCGGCGAGCTCGCGCAGCTGATCCCCGACATGATCGAGGGCCTGGGCGGCGAGCTGGACTTCATCGGCCAGTCGGCCAAGATCGCGGCGGAGCATGCGCCGGGCGGCGCGAAGGCGCCGGCGGCGGCCTCGACCTCGCCTGCGAAGGATGAGGACCTGGCCACCGAAGCGGCGCCGTGGGAGTGAGGGACCGCGCGCCGCGGTGACCCTCATCCCTCAGAACAGGTCTTGCTGTTCGCCCGCCTGCTGACCGGTGGCCCGCGCCTCGATCGCCAGGATCTTCAGCTTCGTCGCCACGCCCCCCGCGGCGGAAAAGCCGGTGAGGTTCGCCGCCTTGCCGGCCGACGGCGCGCCCATCACGCGGTGGCAGGGCACGATCGGCGCGAACGGGTTGTGGCCCTCCGCGCGGCCGACGGCGCGCGCCGCGCCGGGATGGCCGAGCCGCGTGGCGACCTCGCCATAGGTGAGCGTCTGCCCGACCGGAATGCGCCGCGTCAGCGCCAGCACCTCCCGGTCGAAGGCCGGCACCGCGCTGTCGTCGAGTTCGACCTCGAGCAGGTCGCGCGCCTCGCCCGCGAGCAGCGCCCGCACGCCCTCGCAGGCCGCTTGCACCGCCACGGGGAGCCGCTCGAACGCGGTCACCTCGCGGGCCGCCGGGAAGCGCACCCACATGCGATCGCGGGTCAGCGACGGCGTCTCCTCGGGCAGTGGCGAGCCGACGACGCCACGCTCGGTCCACGCGATGCCGCAGTGGCCGAGCGCCGTCGGATAGCAATGAAAGAAGACCTGGGGCGCCATGACGCGATCCTGATCCGCCGCGCGGTCAACCCGTGGCAGGAGCGGCCCCGACGGGCGGCTTGAACGCAGGATGCTGGCTAGCGATCTCGGCGGCCTGCAGCCGGGCCTCGGTGGCCAGGCGGGCCACTTCGCGCGGCGCCATCGCCTTGAGCTTGTGGTCGGACCATACCTGGCGCCAGCGGCGCGCGCCGGGCAGGCCGTTCCACAGGCCCAGCGCATGGCGCATCGCCTGCGACCACGGCCGCCCCAGCGCGACCTGCCGGTCCAGGTAGGCGAGCCACTGTTCCTCGACCTCCTCTCGTCGGGTGACGAGCGGCTGGGCCTCGCCGAAGAAGCGCTGGTCCCACTGCGCCATCTGCCAGGGCTCGTGATAGGCCTGCCGGCCGATCATCACGCCATCGACGTGGTTCAGTTGCTCGGCGATCTCGTCGTCCGCCTTCAGGCCGCCGTTGATCGCGATCGTGAGCCGCGGGAACTCGCGCTTGAGCCGATGGACCAGTTCGTAGCGCAAGGGCGGGATGTCGCGGTTCTCCTTGGGCGACAGCCCCTGCAGCCAGGCATTGCGCGCATGGACGATGAAGACCTCGCAGCCGGCGTCGGCGACCTGGCCGACGAAGTCCCGGACGAACTCGTAGCTCTCGATCCGGTCAATGCCGATGCGGTGCTTGACGGTGACCGGAATCGAGACGGCGTCGCGCATCGCCTTGACGCCGTCGGCGACCAGCGCCGGCTCGGCCATCAGGCAGGCGCCGAAGGCGCCGCGCTGCACCCGCTCGCTGGGGCAGCCGCAATTGAGGTTGACCTCGTCATAGCCCCACTGCTCGGCCAGCCTGGCGCAGGCGGCCAGATCGGCGGGCTCGGAGCCGCCGAGCTGCAGGGCGACCGGATGCTCCTCCTCGTTGAAGTCGAGGTGGCGCGGCTGGTCGCCATGCAGGATCGCGCCGGTGGTCACCATCTCGGTGTAGAGCAGCGTGTGGCGCGTCAGCAGCCGGTGCAGGAAACGGCAATCGGCTGTCGTCCAGTCCAGCATGGGAGCGACGGACAGGCGCCAAGGGGAAAACATCGAGGACATGGCGGCGGATTATCCCGGAGCGCGGAGATCGACCGGCTTCGACGATGCGCCCGCGCGCCGGGGGCGGCGCTGTCCGTCGTACCATGCCGACCGCTCATGTATCCGTTCCCTCGCCCGTTCCGGAGCCCCTGGCGTCTCCGCGGCTCCGTCCTCGCGCTGCTGATCTCGGCGGGGCTCGTCCTGCCGCCAGCCCAGGCCGCCCGCGAGACGCCACCGGCCCCGACCGCACCGGCGAAGGCGAAGGCGGCGAAGACCACGAAGTCCGCCACCCCGCCCCCCACGAAGACGTCCGGCGCCCAGCCGCGGAAGGCAAGGTCGTCGACGAAGACCCTCAAGACCGCGCAGGCCGCGAAAACAGCGAAAACAGCGAAGACCCCGAAGGCCTCGAAGGCCTCGGCACCCGCGAAGGACGCCAGGCGCTCGAAGGCGACCGGAGCCACCCAGTCGGGTGGCGCCTCGAGCGTGGCGATGGTGGCGGCGACCGCACCGGCCGCCGCGCTCGCGCCGGCGGTGAACGCCGAGGCCACCGACATCGACGATCTGCGCGCGCGACTGGCCGCCCGCACGCTGCTGCTGATGCGGCGCGTCCAGGTCGACGACGTGTCGATCGAGGTCTGGTCCCACACGATGCCGCGCCGGTTCTACGTCGCTGTCCTGCAGCAGGGCGAGGTGCGGCGCACGCTCGTGTCCTCCGACGAGGCCGAGGCCTGGCAACGCTTCGACAGCTTCCGACGCATCGCCGCCGCTGGCGAGGTGGGGCGGCCGGTGCTGCTCGGCCGGATGGCCGATGCGACCGAAGCGGCGCTTCCCGAGCCGCTGCTGCCGGCGGTGCCGCTGACGCCGATCTCCGACGGACCGGACCTGCGCTTCTTCGGCAGCGCGGTGGAGACCCTGCGCCGGCAGCGTTTCGGCGACGAGGTGGTGCGCCTGGTCTGGAGCGCGGAGACGCGGGAGTATTTCGCCGCGCTCACCCGCCACAGCACGGTGGTCATGATGCTGCGCAGCCGCGACGCGGACGATGCCACCCGCGCCTACGACAACTTCCGGCGCCAGGCCGAGGCCCGCGCCGCGCTGCTGCCGGCCGCGAGTTCATCGGCGTCGGCGTCGCCTGTGGCCGCCACCGCCACCGCCACCACGACCATGACCGCTGCTGCTGCTGCTGCTGCTGCTGCTGCGTCGTCACCAGCATCGGCAGCCGCCCGCTGACGCATCGCCAGCGGAAGCGGCGATCAGCCCTTGCGTCGCTGTGACGCGATCAGCCCCACGAAGACGAGGCCCGCAGCCACGCTCGTATGCCCGCTGTAGCTCACCAGCCCCAGGCCCCATCCCTGGGCGCCGACGACGATCGCCAAGCTCGCGATCAGCAGGGCCCAGCCGGTGATCCGCAGCAGGCGCGTCGCGTCGGGCGACAGCGCCCGCCCCAGGACGTCCTGCTGCGCGCGCTCCGTCGCCATCGCCAGCGCGGCGAACGCACCGACGCAGATCAGCAGACTCGCGAGATGGGTCATCATCGCGCCCCCTCCACCGCCGCCGCGGCGTCGGACGCCGGTCGCGACGATGTGCCGGTGGTCCTCGCCCGGCCGGCCTGAGTCCCCTTGGGTCGATGACGCGCGACCCGCATCGCCAGTCCGGCGAGCAGCGCCGCGAATGCCAACCCCACGAGTTCCACGCCGGCGAAAATCCCGTCGCCCTGCGCCAGGCTGCGCCACAGCGCGCGATCCGTCGTCAGCGCATTGAGCACCGGCAGCAACGCCAGCGCCGCGGCGCCCAGCCCGAGCAATTCGATCCAGGCGCGCCGGGGCGGCCGCAGCACCGCATGCGCCAGCGCCAGTGCCCAGACGATGAAGACCACATGGACCTCCCACTCGCCACGCCGGACCAGGTCCAGCGGCAGCAGCCGGTTGGCCCATAGCATCGCCGTCATCGCCAGCGGCAGGCCGGCGATCGCGGCGATGTTGAGCCGCTCGACGATCCGGAAGCCCAGGTGCGGCCGCTGCGGATCGGCCAGCTTCTGACGCCGCTTGACCGTCCACATCACCAGGCCGCTGCCCACCATCGCGGTGCCGGCCAGGCTGACGAGGAAATACAGCCAGCGCGTCGCGCCGTCGCCGAAGCGCCCCAGGTGCAGCCCGACCATCACGCCGCGCGTCTCGGCCGCCGCGCCGACGTCCAACTTCTCCTCGACCAGCCGGCCGGAGACGCCATCGAACAGCAGGTACTGCGGGCTCATCGACAGCCGCCCGCCCTCGCCCCGCGTGATCGCCACGCGCGCCACCGCATCGCCCGGATTGACCGCGGTGACCCGCGCCACGCTGCCCGGGCCCCAGCGGCGCTCGGCCTCGCGCACCATCGCCTCGATCGACGCCAGCGGCGCCGCCTCGCCGGACGGCTTGGCCGGCTGGAGGAAGGCATTCATCTCCGAGGTCAGCTGCCGCTTCATCGCCGGCGAGTTGATGCCGGCCATCTCGGGCCAGGGCATGTAGAGCGTCATCAGCGTCACCAGCCCGGTGTACGTGATCATCAGGTGGAAGGGCAGCCCGAACACCGACAGCGCGTTGTGCGCGTCCAGCCAGGAGCGCTGGCCCTTGCCCCAGCGGAAGGTGAAGAAGTCGCTGAAGATCTTCTTGTGCGTGATCACGCCGCTGACGATCGCCACCAGCATGAACATCGCCGCCAGCCCCGCGAGCCAACGCCCCCAGGGCACCGGCATGTAATGGAACTGGAAGTGGAAGCGATAGAAGAATTCGCCGCCCAGCGTCTCGCGGGCCGCGACCTTCAGGCCGGTCTGCGGATCGAAGTTGGCATCCTTGAAGGCGCGCTTGGCGCCATCCTTCGGCGGCACGCGCCAGAACGCGTTCGCGACCTGATGGCGCTCGTCGGGCAGACGCAGGCTCCACTGGGTCGTGCCTGGCGCGACGGTCTCCAGCGTCCGGGCGATGCGCCCGGCAACGACGGCCGGCTCGGGCCGGTCGGCCTGGTGCGCGATCTCGGGGCGCATCCACTGCGACAGCTCTTCCTTGAAATAGCTGACCGTCCCGGTGAGGAACATCGCGAACAGGAACCAGCCGAGCAGCAGTCCGGTCCAGATGTGCAGGTCGGACATCGTCTGCCGGATGCCGCGCGGTCGGGCCGGGACGCGCTGGCCGACACCGTCGGCGGCGTCGGGGGCGACGTCGCGCTCGACGCGAGGGGTGGCGTCGGGCGCGCTCATGGCGAGACGGCC
>NZ_PEOG01000162.1 GCF_002761755.1 Roseateles chitinivorans | reverse complement strand
CCGCGCCGGCGCCTGCCGCCGCGCCGGCCGCTCCGGCACCGGCCACCGGCGCCTCCGAGTACACCGTCAAGCCGGGCGACACCCTGTCGCGCATCGCCTCGCGCACCCAGCCCGCGGGCGTGTCGCTCGATCAGATGCTGGTCGGCCTGTACCGCAGCAATCCCGACGCGTTCATCGGCCAGAACATGAACCGCCTGAAGTCGGGCGCGGTGTTGTCGGTGCCGGGCAGCGAGTCGGTCCAGTCGATCACGCCGCAGGAGGCGCGTCGCGTCATCCAGGCGCAGAGCAGCGATTTCGGCGGCTACCGCCAGCGCCTGGCCGAAGCCGCGCCGACGCTCAAGCCCGATGAGAACGCCCGCCAGGCCAAGGGCTCGGTGCAGGCGGCCGTCGAGGACCGCAAGCCGGCCACCTCGGCCACGCCCGACAAGCTGACGCTGAGCAAGCCCAGTGCCGCCACCGGCGGCGAGGCCAAGGTCTCCAAGGACACCGAGAAGAAGGATTCGGCCGCGCGCGTCGCCGAGCTGACCCGCAACGTCGAGGAGCTGAAGAAGCTCTCCGCCGCCGCGAAGCCGTCCGCGCCGACCACGGCGGCGGCTCCGGCTCCGACGCCCGCACCGGCGCCTGCTCCGACG
>NZ_PEOG01000161.1 GCF_002761755.1 Roseateles chitinivorans | reverse complement strand
TGGCGAGCGGCGGCTGCAGCACCCGCAGGCGCTGCAGCGTCCGGGCCAGCGCCTGGCGCGGCGCCGCGGCGAGCTCGTCCGGCGTCATCTCCGCGGCCAGCTCGCAGGCGCGGGCCACGGTGAGCAGGTGCGCCGAGCAGTTGCCGCTGTCCACCGCCGAGACATAGCCCGGGGCCAGCACGACCAGCGATTCGGTGTCGTACCAGTTGTAGAAATGGCCCTGCCAGCGCGGCAGGCGCTCGAGCGTGTCCAGCGTCGCCGACAGGCGCGTGGTCATCGTGACCAGGCCGATGAAGCCCAGTTCGCGGGCGCAGGCGACGGCCAGCAGGTACAGGCCGATGTTGGTCGGCGAGGTGCGATGCGCGACGAGCAGATGCGGCGTCAGCTGCACGTTGTCGGGCGGGAGGTGGTTGTCGGCGGCCCCGACATGCGCGTCGTAGAAGCGCCAGGTGTCTCGGGCCAGGCCCCAGAGATAGTCGCGACCCTGCGGATCCAGCGCGGCCTCGCGGTGCAGCAGCGGCCGGCGCGGCGCGCTCGCCCACCAGATCCACAGCGGCGACAGCGCCCAGAGCGCCAGCAGCACGACCGCGGCCGCACCGTCCACCGGCGCGCCGGACAGCGCCGCCACC
>NZ_PEOG01000160.1 GCF_002761755.1 Roseateles chitinivorans | reverse complement strand
GGAGGCGGCGCTGGCGATCGCCGCGCAGGCGCCGGACGACCACAGCTTCATGTCGCGGATGGAAGGCCTGGTCGGCAACTCGGTGCTCGCGGCGGAATCGGTGCCCGCGGCGGTCGGCATCGTGGCCTACACCGGCGGCGATCCGATGCGCACCATCGCGATCGGCGCCTCGATCGGCAACGACACCGATTCCATCGCGACCATGGCCGGCGCGATCGCCGGTGCCTGGCGCGGACTGGCCGGCGTGCCGGCGGACCTGTGCGCCGAGTTCGAAGCCGCCAACCGCGCCGACTTCGACCTGGGCGCGATCGCGGCCGGCCTGGGCGACCTGGCCTGGCGTCACTGGCAGGAGCGGCGTCATGGCTGATCGCCGTCGCTGGGACCTGCTGGCCTTCGGCGATCCCTGCATGGACCTGAGCCTGGACGTCGACCAGTGGCCCGAGGCCGGCGGCAAGGTGATGGCGCGCGCGGCGGGCCATTCGGCCGGGGGCACCACCGCCAACGCGGCCTGTGCGCTGTCGCGGCTGGGCGGTCGTTCGGCGGTGTTCGGCCGCGTTGGCGCCGACCTGTTCGGCGAGCAGCTCCGGCGCTCGCTGCGCGACGACGGCGTCGACGTCGAGCACCTGCAGGTCGCGGCCGGCGCCGCCGTGGACATGGGTGTCGATGAAGCCAGGGAGGATCAGCGGCAGGTCCTGCGCGCCGTGCCGCACCTCGTGCTCGGCGACGGCACT
>NZ_PEOG01000159.1 GCF_002761755.1 Roseateles chitinivorans | reverse complement strand
CTGGTCGAGCCGCGCCTCGACCGCGGCCCGCGACGGCAGGCCGGCACGGGCGCCGACCTCCGCGATCACGAAGCTGCTGACCGCGCACGCGAAACGCAGGCCGGCCGCCAGCGACTGGCCCTCGAGCCGGGCGAGCACGAAGGCGGCGTTGAAGGCGTCGCCGGCGCCGGTGGTGTCCCGCACCGGCACGTCGAACGCGGCCTGCCTGACCACGCCGTCGCGGTCGGCCGCGATCGCGCCCTGCGCGCCCAGCGTGACGACGACGCAGGACGGCCCCTGGTCGAGCAGGCGCCGCAGTCCGTCGGCGGAGGGCGCTTCACCGGTGCCGGCCCGGAAGCCTGCCTCGTTGAAGAACACCAGGTCCGCCAGCGGCAGCCGCTGCGACAGCGCCTGCGCGTCGCCGACCACCGCGGGCTCCAGGTCGAGCGCGACCCGCGTGCCAGTGCGCCGCGCCAGCTGGCTGAGGCGCGTCAGCTCCGCCAGGTCGCGGGGCATGGCGTAGAGCACGCGCGACTGCAGCAGCGCGTCGTGCAGGCGCTGCGTAGGGAAGGGCGGCGGCGCGGCGGCCATCGGCGCGACCACCAGGCCGCGGTCGCCGCCCGGCGGCAGCAGCGAGAGGGCCAGGCCG
>NZ_PEOG01000158.1 GCF_002761755.1 Roseateles chitinivorans | reverse complement strand
CTGCGCCGGATCCAGCGCCACGTCGGCACGGCCGGCGGCGCTGCGCAGATCGAGCGACAGCAGGTCCGTCGGCGGCCGTGCCGCATGCACCTGCGTCGCCATGCCGAGCCGTTCGCCGAGCCAGCGCGGCAGGCGGCCGTCGAAGCCGATGCGCGCCGCGCGCGCGGCGGCCGGACGCAGCGCCGGCAGGCGGCCGGCCAGGCTCTCCGCACGGGCGACCGCGCCGCGCGGGCGTGGGGCGGCGGTCGGCGTCGTGGCGGTCAGCAGCTCAGGCGTCATAGGACTTCGATGTCGATGCCATGGGGCAGTTGGGGCAGGCGTTCGAGCTGCTCGAGCAGCCGGGGCCGGTATCGGCAGACTAGGTGGTGCGACTGCGGCGACAGCGTCGAGAAGCGAAGCGCGAGCCAGTGCGGCGAAAGGCTCAGCTGCAGCGTCGTCTCCGGCAGCACCGCCGGGTCCATCGGGATCGTGACCGTCCAGTTCACGATGGCCGGATCGGCGCGGGCGCACAGCGTGGCGATCGTCGAGGCCATGCGCTCGGGCCAGTCGTCCGCAGCGCCCGCCGGCGCGTCCGGTCCGTCGCCATCGGCCGGGACATCGAGCGCCTCCGGCGCCGGTCCGTCGTCCCGCGGCGGCAGCGCATGCAGGACCGCCGCGGCGCGCGACGTGGCCAGG
>NZ_PEOG01000157.1 GCF_002761755.1 Roseateles chitinivorans | reverse complement strand
CTCCTCGTCGCTGCGCAGCGGGTCGTCATGCAGCGCCAGCAGGTCGGGCACCAGCGCCGGCAAGCCCAGCACGCCGGCCGCGCGCGCGGCCTGCCAGCGATCGGCATTGCGCAGCATCGCGCGCAGCAGCACCGCATCGCCCGGATGGCCGTGCATCGCCATCGCCAGCAAGGCATCGGCCCAGCCGGGATCGCGGGTGGCCATGCGGGTGGCCTGGCCATGCATCGCCGGCAGGCGCAAGGCCGCGCCCACACGCAGCGCGGCCCGCGCGACCGGCTCGATCGGCGAGTGCGCCGCCGCCAGCAGCAGCGGCTCGCAGCGGCCCGGATCGAACTGCTGCGCCGGGGCGCCAAGCGCGGCGGCGACCACCGCCGGCGCCGCATCCCGCATCGCCGTCTCCCAGGCGCCTTCCGGCAGCTCCCAGCGGAAGGCCAGCACCCGCGCGGCCGCGGCCCGCAGCGCCGGCAACTCATGGCTCAGGAAGGGATTCAGCAGCGCCGGCAGGTCGCTCCTGGGCGACAGCGACAGCGCCTCGACCGCATGGGCGCCCTCCTCCGGATGGCGGCTCACCGCGGTCTCGAAGATCCGGCGCATGGCCGGCAGCCAGCGGTCACCGGCCACGCAGCCCAGCACCAGCAGCGCCGCGAAGACGCGACCGGGATCCGGCAGGTCCGGGTCGATGGCCAGGGCGGCGACCTGGTCGAGCGCATCCGCGCCCAGTCCGACGATCGCATTGATCTGCGCCAGCAGCCGGCGCTCCGAGTCGATCGGGGTGCGCCAGTGTTCGTCCGGTTGCGGCGCACGGTAGGCGCGCAGCACGGCGACCAGGTCCAGGCATTCCTCCGCCGCGCGGCGCCGGAACACCGCGGTGCCGCCGGCATCGAAAGGCGGCGTCGAGGCCTCGCCACCGGACGGCCAGGCGCCGCGCCAGCCGGGCTGGGCCGGCACGCGCAGCGATGGCG
>NZ_PEOG01000156.1 GCF_002761755.1 Roseateles chitinivorans | reverse complement strand
GCGCTTACAAGCTCGCATTCGGCAATCTGAGCAACGATCCATTGGCTGAGCAGATTCTGGCGAGCCTTGCGCGCGATTCCGGCGTGAGCATGGATGCGCGAGGCACGGCGGCTTACGACGATCACACTAAGAACACCGAACTGCTGAACACAACCATCGGCAGCTACAAGCTGGCCGCGCAGACGCCGTCGGGCGGTATCGAGCAGGCCAATGGCACGTGGCTTGGCACTGAACCCGGAAAGTTGCCGATGCCCAACGGAGCGAGGACTCAAACGTCATTCCCTGTGCCGGGCTGCAATGCGCCGGCGGGCGCTTGCACCTACACCTTCATCTTTGGCAGCGACCTTGCGTACGTGCAGGTGCCGCAGGCTGACGGCAGCTATCAGCTCTACGAGGCCAACAAGGAGCAGCAGACGACCCTTGCTGCACAACAGGCCAAGTATTACGTGGACGGCATCAAGAGCGCGCCGGGCAAAGCGTGGGATGCCGGCGTGGCGCTCGGCAAAGAAGCACTCGCCTATGGCAAGGATCTGACGGTCGGCAACCTCAGCAATGCGGCCAATGCGTTGAACGGCCTGAACAACGCCATGACAGGGGCGGCTGCCGCTGGACCTCAGGGAGCGTCCGCAGCGCTGAACGTGGGACTTCCGAGCACCTACGAGTCGAAGACGATGCAGTGGTACGTCAGCGATAAGCCGCTGGACATCACCGCTACCGACGTGACGAAGTTCGTCGTCGACCTGGCGCCTATCAGCGTCTTCATGAACCAGGTGGGGAAGGTCAGTTCCCACGATCCCGAGCAGATCAAGTCGGCGGGCGAAGAGGCTACGTGGACCGTGGCTGGTGCCGTGGGGGCCAAAGCCGCCGAGGTCGCTCTGAGTGCGGGGAGCAAGCTCACGAACAAGGTTTTGGAAGAAATCGAAGTTCGAGTTAGCGCGAAGGCGGAAGCCGAGGCAGCGGAGGCGGCGGCTGCGGCAGACAAGCTGCCGGAGACCGTGGACGCTACGAAGACTGGCACGGGCGCGTCCACGTCAAAGACGACCGATAGCGCAGAGACGAGAGGCACGGCTCCCGCTGAACAGGCAACGCCGGATAGCACGACCGGCAAGGCAGCCGAGGATGCGGCCGCTGCTGGCTGTCTGGCTCCTCCCAATTGCTTTGTCGCCGGTACGCTCGT
>NZ_PEOG01000155.1 GCF_002761755.1 Roseateles chitinivorans | reverse complement strand
CCTCGCGTTCGGCGCGGTCCGCCTGGGCCTGGGCCAGCGTCGGGCGCGGCTTGTTGACACCCTGGCCGCGCAGCGGCGCGCGGCGGGACCCCTTGTCCGGACCGTCCGCGGACTTGGCGTCGGCCGATTTGTTCTTGTTGAGCTTGAGCGTGGCCATGTCGGTACTGCTTCTGGTGAAAGGGTGGATCGCCGATGCGAACGGGAAAGCGGGAGGGCGGGGCGAGCGGCGACGGCTCAGCGCCCGCGCAGGAACAGCGCGTCGAGGTCGCGGATCGTGAGTTGGCGCCAGGTGGGGCGGCCGTGGTTGCACTGGTCGGCGCGCTCGGTGCGTTCCATGTCGCGCAGCAGCGCGTTCATCTCGTCGATCGTCAACTGCCGGTTGGCACGCACTGCACCATGGCAGGCCATCGTGGCCAGGATCTCGTGCTGGGCGCGCTCGATCGCGTGGCTGGCGTCGAACTGCGCCAGCTCGGCCAGCACGCCGCGGGCCAGTTCCACCACGTCGCCGCCGGCCAGCAGCGCCGGCCGCTCGCGCACCGCCAGCACCTTGGCCGACAGCGGCGAGATGTCCAGGCCGAGCCGGCGCAGCGTCTCGGCCTGCGCCTCGGCGGTGGCGATCTCGGCCGGCGTCGCGGCGAAGGTCACCGGGATCAGCAAGGGTTGGGAGTCGATGCGGGTCTCGCCGAGCGCGGCCTTGAGCCGCTCGTAGACGACGCGCTCATGGGCGGCGTGCATGTCGACGATCACCAGGCCCTGGGCGTTCTCGGCCAGCACGTAGATGCCCTGGATCTGCGCGATCGCGCGGCCCAGCGGCCATTCGCCGGCCTGGCTGGACGGGAGCGGCGCCGCCGGCGCATCGCGCAGCAGCGCGGCGG
>NZ_PEOG01000019.1 GCF_002761755.1 Roseateles chitinivorans | reverse complement strand
CGGGCGGCAGGCGGACCGCCCGTCCGCAGCGGGCGACCTACCCCAGCCGGAACCGCGCCACCGATTGCACCAGCGCGTCCGCCTGCTGCCGCAGGCTCTCCGCGGCGGCGGCGGATTCCTCCACCAGCGCGGCGTTCTGCTGCGTCACCTGGTCCATCTGGCTGACCGCCTCGCCGACCTGGTGGACGCCCTGCGACTGCTCGCGGGTCGCGCTGCTGATCTCGCCGACGACGTCGGTGACGCGCCCGATGGCGGAAACGATCTCGTCCATCGTCGCGCCCGCCTCGGTCACCAGCCCGGTGCCCTGCTCGACGCGCTCGACGCTCGCGCCGATCAGCGTCTTGATCTCCTTGGCCGCCTCGGCGCTGCGTCCCGCCAGCGCCCGCACCTCCGACGCCACCACCGCGAAGCCCTTGCCGTGCTCGCCGGCGCGCGCCGCTTCGACCGCGGCGTTGAGCGCCAGGATGTTGGTCTGGAAGGCGATCCCGTCGATGGTGCCGATGATGTCGGCGATGCGGCGGCTGCTCTCGTCGATGCCGCGCATCGTGTCGACGAAACGCGCCACCACCGCGCCGCCGCGCTGCGCCACCTCGCTGGCGGAGCGGGCCAGGCGGTCCGCCTGCTGCGCGTTCTCGGAAGTCTGCTGCACCGTCTCGCCGAGCTCGGTCATCGTCGCCGCCGTCTGCTCCAGCGCGCTGGCCTGTTCCTCGGTGCGCTGGCTCAGGTCGCTGTTGCCCATGGCGATCTGCGCGCTTGCGCTGGCCACGGATTCGCTGCCTTGCCGCACGCCACCGACCACCTCCCGCAGGCCGACCTGCATCGCCTGCAGCCCGGCGATCAGGCTGCGCTCGTCGCCGGGACGGACGCGGATGTCGCCGCTGAGATCGCCGGCGGCGACCTGCCGCACCAGCCGCGCCGCCTCGGCCGGATCGCCGCCCAGGAGACGCCGGACATGCCCCAGCAGCAGCAGCGCCAGGCCGACGGCCACCAGCACCGCCACCAGCGTCAGCGAGACGCTCCAGCCGTGCCCCGCCGCATAGTCCGCCGCCGCGTCCTTGCGGGACTGCTCGCTGCCGGCGGCGTTGTAGTCGGCGCTGCGCTCGATCGCCCGGACCCAGTTGTTGAAGCTGGTGCGCGACTCGGCACGGAAGAAGGCCCGCGCCTCGGCGTCGGAGGACTCGCTGCGCGACAGGTGCAGCAGCTTCTCCTGCGCCTTGAAGTAGGCCTCGCGCGCGGCGATCACCTCGGCATAGAGCCGGCGCTCCTCGTCGTTGGTGATGAAGGGCTGGTAGGCCTGCTCCGCCGCAGCCAGCTCCTTGCGGGCGTTGGCGATCGCGCCCTCGATCTGCGCGCGCTCCTGGTGGTCCTCGGAGAGCAGATGGTCCGGCTCCATGCGCCGGATCTGGTTGGCCTTGACCCGGATGGCGGCCATGCTCTGGATGCTGGGAAGCCAGTCCTCCGCGATCTCGGTCGTGTTCTCGTGGACCCGGTTGAGCTGCAGCAGTCCCATGCCGCCGACCAGCGCGCACAGCGCCACCAGCAGCACGAAGGACACGGTCAGTTGCGTCGACAGACGCCAGGCGCCGATGTTCATGTGATCCCTCCCCCCTGGACAGACTCGATGAATGCCCCTCGACGCGGGTGCGGGCTAGCCGCCGCCCGCCAGGGGCGTCTCCCTCCACATCGGCAGATCCTGCCCGGAAGTTGAGCGCGAGGTGGCGTTTGCCGCCCCGCCTGTCGCCCATCGAAGGGACCGCCCGCGCGGGCGGCGCAACAGGCGCAGCAGGCCGGACGGCGCCGCTGCGCACGCGCCGGCCTGGCAGGCGCGCAGCACCGGCGTGGGGACACGCAGGGCGCGCGGGCTCATGCGGCCACGGCCCATTCGGAATGCCGGTGGCCGGCGATCTGGATCTGGCCCTTGCCGGTGCGCTTGACGGCGTACATCGATTCGTCGGCCGCGTGGAGCAGCTCGCGGCAGTTGTCGCCGCCGCCGCCGAGCACCGCGCCGATGCTGGCGCCGACCGAGACCTTCTCGCCGCAGTCCAGCGTGATGCGGCGCTGGATCGAGAACAGGCAGCGCTGCAGCGTCTGCTCGACATCCTCCGGACGGGAGATGCCCGACAGCAGGATCGCGAACTCGTCGCCGCCCAGGCGGGCGACCACGTCGTTGCCGCGGACCAGGGTCTGCAGCCGCTGGGCGACCTCGGTCAGCACCTCGTCGCCGGCCTCGTGGCCGTGCTGGTCATTGATGGCCTTGAAGCCGTCCAGGTCCAGGTAGCAGACCGCGAAACCGCGGCCGGTGCGGCGCGCGCCCTGAATGGCGTCGCCGACCTTCTCCTCGAACAGGCGACGGTTGGGCAGGCCGGTCAGCACGTCGCGCAGCGCCAGGTGCTGGGCCTGCTCTTCGCTGCGCTTGAGGTTGTCGATGTCCACCAGCATCCACATCGATTCGGTCTCCGAGACGACGGTGCCGTTCAGGTCCACCCAGAACTCGCTGCCGTCCTGGCGGCGCATGCGCAGCTGGGTGTGGAAGCGGCCGCCCGCGCGCATCATCGTCAGCGCGGCGTCTCGGACGCGGGCATGCTCCTGCGGGCTGAGGAACAGCCGGATGGCGGCCTGGCCGACCATCTCGCCCGGGCCGTAGCCGAACATGCGCTCCAGCGCCGGGTTGCTCCACACGGCGTGGCCGTTGCGGACGCGGACCATGCCGATCAGGTCGTTCTGCAGCATCGCGTCCTGCTCGCGCGCCAGCTTCGCCAGCGCTTCCCGCGAGCGGCGCTCGCCGCGGTGGATGCGGTGGATCAGTGCCGAGGCGGCGGCCAGCGCCAGGGCGACCAGCGCCGCCAGCAGCGACTGCCGCACGACCTGGGTCCGCCAGCCGGCCAGGAAGTAGTCGCTGCTCATGCCGGTGAACAGCGTCATCGAATAGCCCGGCACCTTGCGGTAGGCGGTGATGCGATCGACCTGGTCGATCGCCGTCGGGGTGATGTAGACCCCGCGTTCGGGGTTCTGCTCCAGCGAGCGCTGCGCCTGGTCCGACAGCGACCGGGTGCCGAAGCCCTTGGTCGAGTCGGGCTCGCCGGCGGAGTAGCGCGCCACCAGGTTCATCGCTTCCGAGCGCAGCGACACCGCGCCGGACGGGCCGAGGGCGACGCCGCTGAAGCGATCGACGAAGTGCTTGGCGGTCACCACGGCATAGACGATGCCGTCGAAGTTGCCGTCATGGTCGATCAGGCGGCGGGCCAGGATGATGCACCAGTGGTTCTGGGCGCGGCTGTTCAGCGGCTCGGAGATCACCATCGCATCGGTCGTGCGGGCCTGCGAGAAATAGGCGCGGTCGCCCACGTTGAAGGGACGCTCGCCGGGCATCAGGCCGATGCTCACCGTGCCGTGGATGTCGGCGATGCGCAGCGCGGTGACCTGCGGCAGCAGGCCGCGCTGCTCCTGCAGCAGCTTGGCGACCATCGCCGCCTGGTCCGGCGACTGGCGCGCGCTGCGGTAGCGCAGCGCGATCGTGGCCAGGGCGTTGTCGGCGTTGCGCAGCTCGGCGTTGATTTCCACGGCCATGTTCTGCGCCAGGTTCTCGACCACGTCGCGGGCGCGGTCGGTCTCGGTCGCGCGGTGGCTCCAGAGGCTGAGCGCCGTCATGCCGACCAGCGCGACGACCACCAGCAGGTTGCCGGCCACCAGCCAGGACGCCATGGCGCCGCGCGGCGACCAGGACAGCCTGGGCAGCGTCGGCAGCGGAATGCGGGGCAGCGTCATTGCGAGTTTCATGGCGGGTCCTCCCTGGTGGTGCGGGTCGCGCGGCCTCAGCCGACGGCGACGGCGCGCGGGCCGTCGCTGGTCGGGGCGTGCATCGGGGCGTTGGCCGCGCTGCGCTTGCAGAGTTCGTGCAGGTCGCTGAGCAGCTGCTCGAAATCGAAGGCCTTGTCGTAGAAGGCGTCGGCGCCGCGACGGCGGCACAGTCCGGCGACCACGCCGGAGGACTCGCCGCTGAGGATGAAGACGCGGCCCGGATAGGCCTGGCCGCGCAGGCGCGTCAGCACCGACAGGCCGCTGCCCTGCGCCAGGCGCAGGTCCAGGAGGACGACGTCGGGCGTGGTCGCCATCACGGCGTCCACCGCCTCGTCCTCGCCGGAGGCCTCGGCGACGACCGTCAGGCCGCCGAGCTTGAGGGCGCGGCGCACCAGCAGCTGGCGCACGGGAACATGGTCTTCGATGACAGCGACTTTCATGGACGCCATGGTCCGCTTCCGGCGGTCCGGGCGCCAGCAAGCGGCTGCCATTCCCGATGAGCGCCGCTTGCCGCAGCTGCTGTAGGGCCTTGACCTACAGCGCGGGCGCGGCGGCGGATCCCGACATCGCCGATGCGGTACCGCGTGACATCCTGCGCACCCGGCCGCGTCTGGTCGCGTCTGGGCGCGTCTCGTCGCTCGCGGGCCGGCGAGGCAAGCCGCATACCCATCGCACTCCTGATTTCCCCTCCGTCCCGGCGAGGGCGGCGCCCGGCATAGTCGCCGGCTCATGCCTCACAGAGTCGCCGCAGCGACCACCCGACCTCGGGATCACGGAGACAAGAGATGACCCAGGCTTCCCTCACGCCCCGCCGCGCGGCCGATTCCTGGCGCGCCCGGGGCCGCGCGCTGCTGGTCGGGCTCGCCGCCGCCGGCGCGCTTCATGCCTTCGCGCAGACGACGACGCTGGGCACGCGCGGCACGCTCGCCGCGCCCAATCCGGCGGTGACGGCCAACGCCGGTGCGACCTGGCCCGCCGCCGCGTACACCCGCGGTCCCGACCATGCGCGCGCGGTGACGCTGCCGCTGCAGTTCGTCCGGCTCTCGTCGGGCAAGCAGCTGGCGGTGCTGGTGTCGATGCCGGCGGACTTCCTGGGCATTCCCAAGTCAGGCCGCTATCCGGTGGTGCTGACCCAGACGGCCTACCGCATCGACGTCGGGCAGTTCCTCGGCGTTTTCACCCCGGCCGGCGGCAATACCCTGCTGATCGGCGGCCTGGACCAGTTCATGGTGCGCCGCGGCTATGTCACCGTCGCGGTCGATGCCCACGGCACCGGCATGAGCGGCGGCGTCACGCAGCTGATCGGCGACGAGGAGCAGCAGGCCTACCGAGAGGCGGTCGAGTGGGTGACGCGCCAACCCTTCTTCAACGGCAGCATCGGCGTGGCGGGAACCTCCTACCTCGGCATCAGCTCGCTGCTGACCGCCGGGCAGCAGCATCCGGCGGTGAAGGCCGTCTTCGCCCAGGTGCCGATGGGCGACGCCTACCGCGGCGTCGCGGCCACCGGGGGGATGTTCAACGCGCAGTTCCTCAGCACCTGGCTGCCGCTGACCCAGTCGCTGAGCGTGGCCAACGCGCCGGAACTGCTGCTCCATCCCTGGTACGCCAGCCAGATCAACGCGGCGACGGCGGATCATGTCGCGGCGATCGACGGCTGGTACGCGCCGACCTTCGACGGCTTCGTCGGCGGCGCGAGCGGCATCGCCACCGACGACGGCGGCTTCTGGGCCGGCCGTTCACCGGTGGAGAGCGCCGGGAAGATCCGGGTGCCGACCTTCATCGTCGGCGCGTCGCTGGACATCTTCCAGCGCGACCAGCCCTTGCTGTACGAGCAGCTCAAGCGCAACGTGCCGGCCAAGCTGGCGATCCTGCCGGGTGCGCACCTGCAGTCGGTGCAGGCCGGCGTCTCGGGCTACGGCGGCGCACCGTCGTACGGCCCGCCGAGCACGACCTCCCTGCTGCTGCAGTGGTTCGACCAGTACCTGCAGGGCCGCGCGACCGGCGCCGAGGCGCTGCCGACGGTGACGCAGTTCGTCGACGGCTACGGCACCGGCGGCACGCCGCGCTTCGCGACGGCGAGCGACTGGCCGCATCCGCGGATGGCGCCGCAGCGCTGGTACCTGCAACCCGACGGCAGCCTGGCCGCGCGCATCCCGGCGGAGACGGCCGAGCGGACGGTGATCGAGCCGCCGGCGCCGACCGCCACCCGCGGCACGGCGCTGGGGACGCTGTTCACCGCGAGCGTGCAGGTGCGCGACCACAGCGACTGCTCGGCGAGCCAGGTGCAGTGGACGCTGGGCCTGGCCGGGCTGCTGCCGCGGCCCTGCTACTCGGACAGCGCGCGCGTCGAGTCGCTGCAGGGCGCGGCGATCTTCGAGACCGCGCCGCTCGCGCAGGACCTCTACCTGAACGGCCCGATCCAGGCGGACCTGTGGATCTCGGCGACGCGCACCCAGGCGGCGCTGTCGGTGCGCGTCGACGACGTCGATCCGGCCACCGGCACGGTCAAGCCGCTGACGCACGGGCTGATGTCGGCCGCGCACCGGGCGGTGGACACCCGCCGCTCGCGCTTCGTCAACGGCACGATGATCCAGCCGTGGCATCCGTTCACCTCCGGCGCGGTGCTGCCGGTGGTGGCCGGCGAGCCGATGCTGGTGCCGGTGGAGGTCTTCCCGGTCGCGGCGCTGATCCGCGCGGGGCATCGCTTGCGCATCGCGATCAGCGCGAGCAACCAGGCGCAGGGCATCTGGCCGACGCCGCTGCAGCGCCAGGCCGACGGCAACGTCACGACGCTCCACGCCGGGCCTCTGCGGCCGTCGAGTGTCGTGCTGCCGGTGGTGCCCGCGGGCGAGCTCAACTGAGCCTGAACCTCCCCGGCGGGCATGAGCCGCCTGATGCTGCGCGTTCGCCTATGCTTGCGCCGTCCGGCCGCCCTCGCGGCCGGCTCGACTTGCCCATGGACGGTCTTATGCGCCACAGCTTCCCCCGCCTTTCCCTCGTCTTCGCCGCGACTGCCGCGGCCGCGGCCCTCGGCGCCGCGCCGGCACGCGCCGACAGCATCGTGACCTCGGCCTCCAGCGCCGGCTCGGTGTCGTCGAAGCAGCTGTCCGATTCGATCGGCCAGTCGAGCGACAGCTCCAGCAAGGACCGCAAGGTCGCCGAAGGCGAGTACAAGGTCCTCGCCGTCGAGGATGCCGCCGGCCGCGCCGACACGACGCGCCTGCACCTGCAGCCCGTCCGCGCCGAAGGCGGCACCGATTTCTTCCTCTACGTGCCCAAGCAGGCGGTCGCCGACCAGCCATTGCGGGTGGGCGACCATGTGCTGGCCCGCCAGCGCGATTACGGCTACGAGTTCGCCCGCGCCGAGAACCGCCAGGCCTTCCTGCTGGCGCTGCGCGACGACTGGCACCGCGAACTGGAATCCCATCCGGTGACCCTGTGAGCCCGCGCGGGCCGCGCGCCGCCACCGCGGGCGGCCGTGTCGCCGCGCTGGTCCTTGGACTCGCGCTCGTCCGGGGCGCCCAGGCAGCGACCTTCTGCGACCGCGGCGGCGAGGTCCCCGCCAGCGAGCAGGACCGCCAGCTCCAGGTCGTCGCGGTCGCGCGCCGGGTGCTGGAAGCCAGCGGCGTGGAGGCCGCGCTGGTGTCGCGCTCCGGCACCGACCTGAGTCGCTTCCAGCTGCAGTACTCCCACAGCGGCCTGGCGTTGAAGGACAGCCGCAACGGCCCCTGGTCGGTGCGACAGCTCTATTACGCCTGCGACGAGTCCCGGGCCCGGCTCTACGACCAGGGCCTGGCCGGCTTCCTGCTCAGCGCGGGCCGGACCGCGCCGATCCGGCTCGCCATCGTGACGCTGCCCGGCGAGGCCGGCGACCAACTGGCCACGCGCGCCTTGGACAACCGCCTGGCGCTCGCGCTGCTATCGCCGCGCTACAGCGCGAGCGCCTACGCCTTCGCCACGCGCTACCAGAACTGCAACCAGTGGGTCGCGGAGTTGATGGGCTTCGCCTGGACGCCCGGCGGCGAGGACCCGCCGGATCGCGCGCCCGACCGCGCGCAGGCGCAGCGCGCGCTGCGGTCGCTGGGCTATGACCCCGCGCCGGTGCTCGTACCGTCGCATGCGGTGATGTTCGCGGCCCAGTTCGTGCCGCTGATCCACAGCGACGATCATCCGCTCGACGACCTCTATGCGATGCGCCTGAAGGTCTCGACCCCGGCGGCGCTCGAGGCCTTTGCCCACCAGCGGGTGCCGCAGGCCCGGCGCATCGAGCTGTGCGCGAGCGGCGGTCAGATCGTCGTGCGCCGCGGCTGGCAGCCGCTGCCACCGGACTGCCGCGCGTCGGCGGGCGACGAGATCCTGCCGCTGGCCTCCTGAGCGCGAGCAGTTCCCTGCCGTCCCCCATGTAAGACCTGTTTCAGGGGACTTCCCGCAGCGCGGAGATCATCAAATCTTCATCCGCCAGCGCCTACCCTTCGAGCGCTTCACGTTCCGACCACGCGATCGTCACGTCGAGCCGCCGGCCGCTGCGCTGGCGAGCGCTCGCGACCTCGCCCCAACGACACCATCCGCTCGAAGGAGACCTCCGCATGAAGCTGCTCCGTTCCGCCCTGCTCGCCGCCGTCGCGGCCGCCTCGCTGGCCTCCACCGCCTGCGCGCACGAGGCCCACCACCCGCCGCGCACCAAGGAACCGCTGCTGATCGCGCACCGCGGCGCCAGCGGCTACCTGCCGGAGCACACGCTGGCCGCCTACTGGCTGGCCATCGAGCAGGGTGCGGACTATGTCGAGCCGGACCTGGTGCTGACCAAGGACGGCGTGCTGGTCGCGCGCCACGAGAATGCGATCGCCATCCTGAATGCCGACGGCTCGGTGCGCGAGGCGACGACCGATGTCGCCGAGCGGCCTGAATTCGCGTCGCGCAAGACGACCAAGTCGATCGACGGCGTGGCCATCACCGGCTGGTTCACCGAGGACTTCACGCTGGCCGAGCTCAAGACGCTGCGCGCCCGCGAGCGCATTCCCCAGATCCGTCCGGCCAACAGCCGCTTCAACGACATGTTCGAGGTGCCCACCTTCGAGGAGGTGCTGCAGCTGGTGCAGCAGGCCAACGAGCGCCGCCGCGAGGAAGCCGGCCGCGACGGCCGCTGGGGCCACGGTCGCAAGCTCAAGCCGATCGGCGTCTATCCGGAGACCAAGCATCCGAGCTACTTCGCCGGCATCGGCAAGCCGCTGGAGGAACCGCTGGTGCGCCTGCTCCACAAGTACGGCTACCGCGGGCCGGACGCGGCGGTCTTCATCCAGTCCTTCGAGGTCGGCAACCTGCGCAAGCTCAACCGCATGACGCGCGTGCCGCTGGTGCAGCTGCTCAACGGCACGGGCCAGCCCTACGACTTCACGCTGAGCGGCGACAAGCGCACCTATGCCGACCTGGCCAAGCCGGCCGGCCTGGCGGAGATCTCCAGCTATGCGCAGGGCATCGGCGCCAACACCAACCTGATGATCCCGCTGGTGGCCGGCCGGCTCGGCACGCCGACGACGCTGGTGAAGGATGCGCATGCGGCTGGCCTGATCGTGCACGGCTGGACCTTCCGCGCGGAGAACAACTTCCTGCCCAACGAGTTCGACAGCAGCGACGATCCGGCGGCGATCGGCAACCTCGCCGGCCAGATCGACGCCTTCCTGAAGCTCGGCATGGACGGCCTGTTCAGCGACCAGTCCTTCCTGGCGCGCAAGGCGATCGACGCGTATGTGAAGCGCTGAGGACCGGCGCGGGCGGGGTCTGATATCGACCAGACCCCGTTCAGAGCGACGCGGCCTAGCTGAGCAGCTTCCGACCGGCCCGGTGCGTCGCCTGTCTTTTGGACAGGTATGACGTCAGGAGGTCGCGAAGTGGAGACTCGTCGGGCATGCGCACATAGAACTGCGGTGGATGGAACCCCGGCACGGTGGCCCTGAGCTCAGCCAAGCCCACGTACTTGTGCAAGCGAGTCGGCGCATCGAGGCGCATTGCCGAGGCTTCCCGGCATCCGAGAAAGTAGTCCATGAACTCCTTGCGCTCGAGGCCCGAGACCTTGCCGAACTTTCTCCAGACGTTGTCGGGAGCGGCCGCATAGCGTTCCCCGGCAACGGCAAATCCGACGACACAGGCCATCGGCTTCTTGACATAGAACCAGACCAACGTCCCTGGTTCGACGTGCATCGATCGACGACGCAACTCGACCGTTTTTGTACCCGCAAGGATGTTGTTGGCGTGTCGCTCCTCGAGCGAAATGAGGACATGCTTCGTCATTGAAAGCCCTTCTCCAGAATTCCCTGCACCTGTTGCGCTGACAAGCGCTGAGCTGTCAGCAGCTGTTGAGGTGACCCGCAACCCAAGGCCTTCAAGTCCTCCAGGCCAACGGGACACGGCAGTCGGAGCACATTGTCGAAGACGGTGACGGTCTTTGTGGCGGCCGCGCCAACCTCCGGCAATTGGTCTTCGGTCAGGACAGATCCAGCAAGGTCCTCCACCTCGGCCTCTCCCTGTCCCCGATGGAACGCTCGCAAGACACGGCCGACGGCAATCACCGAGCGCGTCCCCCCGCCCTTGCCTGATTCATAGAAAAACATCAGGTCGCCCCGCCGAAAGTTCTTCAATGTATTTGGACCACTGACATAGAGGCGTTGAGGCCGCAGCTGCGCCTTGTTCACAGGTAACCAAGATGTCTGCGGCGATTGCGCTATCAGGGGTTCCTCAAAGCGTCGTTGTATCGGGACCATCACACCATCGCGGCCTTCAAGACACAGCAATGCAGGCGCCAACAGCGCTTCCAGTTGAAAGATGGAAAGGTGCATGCGTTGACCGTCCCGCCGAAGCACCGGCAGTTGTTGATCCACATGACGGTACTTGGGCGGCTGCTCGGGAAGCTGCATGGCGGCGGTGGAAATCAGGGCGTGTCGGGTGGTCGCCCAAGTCGACACCCGCACATGCTGCCTCAAGGACACCTTCATCAACTCAGTCGGAGCGCTTGGCGATGCCGTGTAGCCAAACGAAGCAGCGGCTTCCCGGAGTGTGGCCTGCTGCTTCGGGCAACTGAGATGTATGTTCCCTACACCGCCGATCGGAACGCTCTCGTGGAGGCGAAGAAGAAGTGCATGGGCGGCGGCATCAGCCCCGGGCAGATCCTCCCGCACGGCCACATGCGCCCGTATGTGGGCCGGTTGCGGGCTCGCGGGCAGGGCCATGTACCCAACGACCGACCCTTCACATCGAGCGACGAGCCGCACACACGCCGTGGTCCTGACTTCTGCCGCAGCCCATTGCGAGAGTTGCTCGACCACTTCGACTCCCAAGAGGGTGAGCAACGCCTGAATCGCCGGACCGTCGTCATGGTGTGCGCGCTCGATGGTGATCGAGTCGTCATTTGGAGCCGCATGAACGACCGGCAATTCATGTTCATCCAGCGGGGCTTGGAAGCGCACCGGGGATAGAACATCCAGCCCGTACGCCCTCCGTAGCAATGGCGCGGCAGCCAAGACCGTCTCATCGCTGGTGATCAGGCCGGGAAGGCCGTTATGGATGGCCGTCGCAAGATGCTTCAGGTCGGAAAGGTCATTGGCGCTGAGGGCGCCGACGCGGGATCGAGCGGGAAATACGATCTCTCCCAAGCTGGGTAGCAAACGTGCCAGCACCTCTGTATCGGGAACGGGGAAACGCGCCAGCGTCCCTGCGAAGGCGAGCATGGGGTCGGTTTTGGCGTCGCGCGCCGTGCGCGTCAACTCTGTCTCGATCTCAGAGCTGATCGCCAGCGCACAAGTCTGCATGCGCTCGGCTCGAAAGACGTCCAGCGCGAGCGGGTGCCGTTCGCGCCTTGGTCCGAGATCGAAAAGCACATTCAAGTCCAGCAGATACAAGGGTCGTGTCCGCCGACCGCCAAAGTCCAACCCCAGAGGATCTGCCGCACTGATGCCGCTGCCAGAAATGAGCTGGGCAGTTTTCAACTCGTGGGCCCGCACAACGATGGTCCGGTTGCGGCTCTTCCCGCCTTGAGTAAGGCGCTGCGTATAGAAGCCTTGAGAGTTCCAGAATCCGTTGGCTTGGGTGAGGTCCTCCGCGACGCGCGCGAAGATCGAGATGAATCCCAGATCCGTCAGGTGCGCCTTCAGGACGTTCAGCAGAGCGGCGCCAAGCTGCCGCCCTCGAAAGCCCTTGGCCACATGGATCTGAAGCACATGCGCCCTCGGAAACTTCACATCGAACAGCAGATGCCCTGCGTACGTCTCCTCGTCGCCCTCGACGTCGACCAATACGAGCAACTGCTCCTTGCGACTGAACTCCGCATAGACCGACTCCGCGAAGAAGCCAAGCGCCAGGCGGTCCGCGTCCGCAGCCTTGACCACCGCGGGCAGATGCGCCTTCACCCGGGCGGCCGACATCAACGTCTGCATTCGATTGGCCTCCATCCCTAGGTCCCTCTTGAACTGGTCTCACCGATGCTAGCCAGCCCTGGACACGCCTCCGCGCACCGGTGTTGCCTCAGTCACACACGTGGACGGATCCAACCTCCCGTCTCCACTTCGCTAGACTCCCTCCATTCCACTGGAGCCGTCCTGCATGTCCGCCCCCGCGCCCCTGCTGCTGCCCCCGCCCGAGTTGAAGGGCGTCGACGAGGTCGTTGCCGACCCTTTGCGCTTCAAGGCCAAGCTCGCCATCGGCGAGGAGGCTTATGCCTCGCTGCGCCTGATCAATCGCGGTCGCGAGGTGTGGGACGTGCTCGGCGCCGCCGGCGCGGGCGCGGCGGTCGCCAAGACCGGCCTGGTCGCGTCGCTGCTGGGCGCGTCGGCCACGCCGATCGGCTGGGTCGCCTTCGCCGCCCTCGCCTCGGGCGGCGCCTGCTACGGCATGTACCGCCTGCTCAGCTCGACCAAGGGCGAGCGCGTCATCGAGATCCCCAAGTACCTCAACACCCCGCTGGACACGCTGGGCCTGGCGCTGTTCGACCTGATCGCGCCGCTGTCGCTGCGGCTGGCGGCCGTCGACGGCACCATCGAAGCCGCCGAGCGCCAGTACCTCGTCGACCACCTGATCGGCGACTGGGGCTTGAACCGCGCCTTCGTCGAGCAATCCGTCGCCGCCGTCGAGGCGCGGCTCGGTGGCAGCGACCTGGCCGCGATGGCGGCCGAGGGCGCCGAGTTCCTCCACCTGAATCCCGATTGCAACCACGCCGCCATCGCCAAGGACCTGGGCGTGTTCATGCGCGGCATGCTCGAGGCCGGCGGTCCGCTGACGCCGGCCGAGACCGAGGCGCTCGACACCGTCGTGCGGCTGCTCGCCACGGCGCCGCCGGGCGAGCTGTCCAAGCGCTGGAACCAGACCATGGGACTGGCCGGCGGCGCAGCGGGCCAGGTGCGGACCGTGCTGGTCGATGCCGCCGACTGGACCCAGCAGCGACTGCCCAGCGCCGACCAGGTCCGCGCGACGACAGCCACCGCCGCGACGACCGCCTGGGACGCGGCGCGCAAGGCGGCGGACTGGACGCAGCAGCAGCTGCCGACCATCGACCAGGTCCGGGCACAGGCCGGCGACGCCGCCACGCAGGCGGCCGACGCGGCGCGCAAGGCCGCGCTGTGGACCCAGGAGCGGCTGCCCAGCGCCGAGCAGGTCCGCAACACCACCGCCGAGGCCGCCAACCAGGCCATGGGCGTCGCGAAAAAGGGCTTCGCCTGGGCCAAGGACCTGACGACACGCGCGCCCGATGCCAAGGACGCCGATCAGCTGCCGCGCGGTGATGTGCCGCCGGCCAAACGCTAGGCGGCTCCGGCTCCGGCTCCGGCTGCGACTGCCGCAGCGACGCTGCGCCGCACGACACGGCGACGGGCCGCCTGCACGGTGATCCTTCCGCGCTGACGTCGCCCGCTCAGGGCATCGCGTAGTCGCGCTGGGTCACCAGGTCGATGCCGCATTGCAGCGTGCCCACCCAGTCGATGAACTCCTCCACCGCGCGGCCGACCAGTGGCGCGCCGTGCTGCGGCACGATCATGCGGATGGGCAGCGGGCGGACCATCTCGGCCCACAGCCGCAGCACCTTGCCGCTGACCATGTAGCGGCGATGAAAGGCCGCCATCGACGCGATGTGCGGCCCCAGCGCGCTGATCGGTCGCTGCGGATCGACGCCGATCGACACGCCCAGGTCGCCCGAGAACAGGATGCCGCTGGCCGCGTCCCAGAACTGGAAGTTGCCCTCCGAGTGCATGAAGTGCGCGGGCAGCGCGACCAGCTCGCTGGCACCGACGGCGATGCGCATGCCGCGGTCCGGAATGCCGATCACGCGCCCGGCCGTCTTGCCCGGCTTGCAGAAGTGCGGGACGAAGCGCTCCCAGATCGCCGAGATGTAGACCGGCGCCTCGGTCGCCGTCATCCAGCGGTCCAGCGACGCGATGATGTCCGGGTCGGCATGCGAGGCCAGGATCGCCGACAGCCGATGCGGCGGGAAGCAGCTCGTCATGCCGATGTAGAGGTCGTTGTAGGCCAGGTTGCCGCCCGGGTCGATGACCGCGCCGGTGTTGCCGTCGACGATCAGGAACTGGTTGGCCTGCACCCCGTCGTCATGGCCGAAGTCGCTGAACATCAGGCAGCGATGACCGCCCCCGTTGAAGAGTTCCATCGGCATCGCCGCCTCCCTGATCGCTGCGGATCGTTGTGAAAGGCGGCGACGATAGCGAGCGCAGCCCCACCCTTCGGCGCGCGGCGGGCGACGGCTGCACGCCGCGCCGGCGGGCTTGATGATTCGCAAGGTCGAGGCCGGACCGCGGCCGCGCAACGCTCGCCTCGTCCAAGCGGTCGATGCCGTGGTGACCGGCCAGGGCGCAGAGGACGGTTCGTCGAGGACCGTCCGTCGACGAGCGTCAGTCGAGGTCGGACAGCTCGCGACGCCGGATCAGCGTCAGCCCGATCAACCGCGACACGACGGCCGCCAGGTACATGACGCCGACGAACATCTCGACCGTCGTGACGGCCCGCGCCAGCGGCTTCACCGGGATCACGTCGCCGATGCCGGTGCTGGACAGCAGCGCGAAGCTCAGGAACATCAGCTCGGTCCAGGTGCGCGGCGACTGCGGGTCCACCGCCGCCGAGAAGCTGCCCGGATACAGCGCCTGCACGACGACGAACAGGTGCGCGAAACCCCAGGCCAGCAGGGTGAAGGTGGCGCCGGCGGCGAAGAGCTCGTCGGTGGTCGCATGCCAGTCGCTCATCATGTAGGCGATCAGGCTGGCCGCGGCATAGAAGTAGAACAGCGCCTCCAGCGCGGCGGACCATGGCAGGAGCTGGTCCATGCCCCAGAACGCCTGCAGCAGCAGGAGCCCGATCGCCGGCAGCGCGATCGTCACGCTCAGCCAGGTCAGCCCCGGCGTGCTGCGCACCATGCGCGTCGTGAAGACCAGCACCACGATGCCGAAGGCGCTGAGCGCCAGCGGCGCGGCGCGGCTGGACTCGATCAGCGGATAGAGCAGCAGCCCCAGCAGCTGCACCATCAACAGGATGGCGGACGGATGACGCCGCGTCAGGACGAGGACTCGGAGGACACGCATCGGCGCATTCTCTCCGCACGCGGCGCGCTGCCCCTCTGCCACCACCGCGGCGTCGCCACAATGCGGTGCCGTCCTACGTCCCCCGCCGTCGCCTTGAGGTCCAATGGGCCACCCCGGCGGGATGGGCGCGAAGCGACGCGGCCGCCGGTCAATCCCAATCGCAAGGACTGGAGGACATCATGGGTGGCATTCGTTGGGTGGGCGTGATCCTGATCGCGGCGGGCGTGCTCGCGCTGGTCTACGGCGGCTTCTCGTACACGAAGGAGAACACCGCCGCCAAGCTCGGCCCGATCGAGCTGAAGGTCGAGGAGACCAAGCGCGTCAACGTGCCGATGTGGGCCGGCGTGGCCGCCATCGCGGTGGGCGGCGTGGTGCTGCTCGGCGCCGGCCGCAAGTAGGACGGTCCCCAGGCGCCGGCGTCCGGTCGACGCCCGGCGGCGCGTCGCCCCTGCCCGGCGCCTCAGCGCCGGCCGAGGTTCATCAGCGCGGTGCCGGCGATCGCCATCGTGCCGCCGACCAGCAGCGACGCGTCCACGACCTCGCCCAGCCACAGCGCCGAGAACACGACGCCGAACACCGGCACCAGCGTGATGTAGCCGGACGCCGCGCCGGCGCCCAGCGCCTTCACGCCGTCGAAATACCAGGCGTAGGCCAGGGCGGTCGAACCGACGGTGATGCCCGCCATGCACAGCCACGCATTGCGCGGTGCCGCCAGCACGCCGGCCAGGGCGGTGGTGCCATCGACGGCGAGCGTCAGCGCCAGCAGCATCGCCGCGCCGATCGCGGCGGTGACGGCCGTGGTGGTCAGCGCATCGACGCCGGCCATCACCTTGCGGCCGATCAGCGTGTAGGCGACCCAGCACGCGACGCAGCCCAGCAGCAACAGCTCGCCGATGCCGACACGGCCGTCCAGCACATGCCACGGCTCGCCGCGCGTGATCACCACGGCCGCACCCACGGCCGCGAGCGCCATGCCCAGGCCGATGCGCTTGTTCAGCCGCTCATGGAAGATCCAGGCCGCCAGCAGCAGCGTGATCACCGGATTCAGGGTGATCACCAGTGCGCCCTTGCCGGCCGGCACGTGCTTCAGGCCGCTCATGAAGAAGGTCGCGTAGCCGAAGACACCGAAGCTCGCCGCCACCACCATGCCGGCCCAGCGCGAGGCGCTCCAGCTGCGCAGCGCCGACAGGCGGCCGGTGCTGGCCAGCCACAGCATCAGGATCGCGCCGGCGATCAGGAAGCGGCAGGCGGCCGCGGCCAGCGGCGGCATCGCCTGCGCCAGCACCCGTCCCCAGGGCCAGGACGCGCCCCACAGCACCGCCATGCCGACCAGGCGCAGGTGGGTGGAGAGGTGCGAGGGGGCATGGGTCATCGGGGCGGCGCTCATGGTGGGGAACTATCGGCGCTCGGCGTCGCGGACCGGGCGATGCGCGCCCGCCTCGCGAGGGATGCCGGAAGACATGCCCGGTGGGGCGCAGCACACGGCTGCGCTGGCGCGCGGCCTCAATGCGGATAGGCCATCCGCTTCTCCATCCATCGCTGCACCTGCTCGAAGGCGAAGCTCAGCATCCAGTAGATCGCCGCGGCCGCCATGTACAGCGGGAAGGGCTGGAAGGTGGTGGAGATCAGCTCCTTGGTCGCCAGCATCAGCTCGGTGACCGCGATCACCGACACCAGCGAGGTGTCCTTGATCAGCGAGATCAGGCTGTTGGACAGGCTGGGCACCGCGGCGCGCAGCGCCTGCGGCCCGATCACGAAGCGCAGTGTCTGATGGCGGCTCAGGCCCAGCGAGGTGCCGGCCAGCCACTGCCCCTGCTCCACCGCGCCGATGGCGCCGCGCATCGTCTCGCTCATGTAGGCGGCCACGTTCAGCGTCAGCGTCAGCACGCCGGCCACCAGCGGGGAGAACTCGATGCCGATGCTCGGCAGCCCGTAATAGACGATGAACACCTGCACCAGCAGCGGCGTGCCGCGCATCGCGCTGACATAGACCGCCATCAGCCGGTCCAGCACCGGCCAGCGCAGCACCCGCACCAACGTGATCAGGCCCGCCAGCGGCAGGCCGAAGATCATCGCCATCACCGCGAACAGCAGCGTGTAGCCGGTGCCTTTCAACAGCACCGGCCAGGCCATCTCGGCCAGGGAAAGCAACGACGGGAGGTCCATGGAGTTCTTGGGAAGCGGCGCGCCTCGCGGCGGAAGTGGCGATGTTGCCATCTCCCGGCCCCACCCTCCTCCCTTCCGGTCTTGCGCCATCGCCCGCTCGGGGTCGAGCGAGCGCGGGGCCGACCCAGGTCAGTAGGCCAGCGCGGTCGCCTTCCCGCGGAACACCCGGTACGAGAGCAGGCTGTAGGCCAGGATCACCGGCAAGGTGATGACCGCACCGACCAGCAGGAAGCGCAGCGAGGCGTCCGCCGCCGCCGCGTCCCAGATCGTGAGGCGGTCGATGACGACGAATGGATAGAGGCTGTAGGAGAGTCCGAAGAAGCTCAGCGTCAGCACCAGCCCCATGAGCGCGAACGGCGCCCAGCACAGCTTGCCCAGCACGCGGTGGGAGTTCAACAGCCCTCGCAGCGCCGCCAGCGCCAGCAAGGCGGTCAAGGGCAAGGGCGCGAGCGCGATGATCCCGGGCATGTCGAACCAGCGCGCCCGCACCGTGGCGCTCAGCCAGGGCGAGGCCATCGACACCACCACCAGGCCGCCGACCACCACCGGCCATGCGCGCTTGGCCCAGGCGACCGCGCGCCGCTGCAGCTCGCCCTCGGTCTTGATCAGCAGCCAGCCCGCGCCCAGCAGCGCATAGCAGGCGGTCAGCGCGATCGCGATGCCAGCGGCGAAGACCTGCGGGCCGACGCCATCGTCGAAGCCGGTGACGTACCGACCCAGCATCCAGCCCTGGGTCGACGCAGCCAGCGCCGAGCCGCCCGCGAAGGCCACGTCCCACCAGCGCTTGTGCGCCGGGTCGCCCTTGGCGCGGAAGTCGAAGGCGGCCCCCCGCAGGATCAGTCCCAGCAGCATCAGCGCGACCGGCGCGTAGAGCGCGGTCAACACCACGCCCTGCGCCTTCGGGAAGGCGATCAGCAGCAGCCCGACCGCCAGCACCAGCCAGGTCTCGTTGGCGTCCCAGAACGGCACGATCGACGCGATCATCCGGTCGCGATCGGCCTCCGGCGCCGCCGCGGTCAGCAGGCCGACGCCCAGGTCGTAGCCGTCCAGCACCACGTAGATCAGCAGCGACAGGCCCATCAGGGCCATGAAGATCACGGGCAGCGGGCCGCCCTCCATCAGCGTCGTTGCGGCGAGCGGGTTCATGCGAAGGTCCTCGAGATCACGGGGGCAGCCGCTCCACCGGCCGGGAGCGGCGCGCCGGTCTTCTCCGCCATCCGCTTGATGGCGGCGACGTAGGCGATCAGCAGCGCCAGGTAGACGGTCGCGTAGCCCGCCAGCGAGGCGGCGATCATCGAGCCGGGGTTCTGCGCCGCCACCTCCTGCGTCCGCAGCAAGCCGTAGACGATGAAGGGCTGCCGGCCGATCTCGGTCACGTACCAGCCGGCGACGGTCGCGATCCAGCCGGAGAAGCTCATCAGCGACAGGCCCCACAGCCAGGCGCGTGGCAGGCGCTGCCAGCCCGTGCGGCGGAACAACCACCAGCCGCCCCAGGCGAAGACCAGCATCAGCACGCCCATGCCGACCATCACCCGGAAGCCGAAGAACAGCGGCCGGACCGGCGGATGCGCGCCTTCGAATTCATCCAGGCCGCGGAGCTCGCCCGCGGCGTCGTGGGTGAGGATCAGGCTGGCCAGCCGCGGCACGCCGATGGCGAAGCGGTTCTCGCGCGCCTGCTCGTCGGGCAGCGCGAACAGCAGCAGTGGCGCGCCGCGCTCGGTCTGCCAGACGCCCTCCATCGCGGCGATCTTGGCCGGCTGGTGCCGGAGCGTGTTGAGACCATGCAGGTCGCCGGCCAGGATCTGCAGCGGAATCAGCACCGCGCCCAGCGTCAGACCGAGGCGCATCACCCGCCGCGTCTCCGGCCGCTCCGCGCCCTTGAGCATCTGCCAGGCGCTGACGCCGCTGAGCAGGAAGGCCACGGTCAGGCCCGACGCGAGCAGCTTGTGGGTCAGCCGGTAGGGGAAGGACGGGTTGAAGATCACCGCCCACCAGTCGAGCGCATGCACGACGCCGTCGCGCACCTCGTACCCGGCCGGCGTCTGCATCCAGGAGTTGAGGCTGAGGATCCAGAACGCGCTGAGCGTCGTGCCGAAGGCCACCGTCGCGGTGGCGATGAGGTGCAGGCGCGGGCTGACGCGATCCCGGCCGAACAGCATGATGCCGAGGAAGCCGGCCTCGAGGAAGAAGGCGGTGAGCACCTCGTAGCCGAGCAGCGGGCCGGCGATGTTGCCGGCGCGTTCCATGAAGCCGGGCCAGTTCGTGCCGAACTGGAAGCTCATCGTGACGCCGCTGACCACGCCCAGGGCGAAGCTCAGCGCGAAGACCTTGGTCCAGAACTGGTAGGCCGCGAGCCAGGCGGCATCGCCGGTGCGCCGCCAGCGCAGCAGCAGGTGGAGCACGACCCAGCCGAGTGCGATCGTGATCGTCGGGAACAGGATGTGGAAGGTGATGTTGAGCGCGAACTGCATGCGCGCAAGGATGAGCGGGTCCATGGCCCCGCAGTGTTGGGCATTGCGCGATCACCCGGAAGGGACAGATCGTCCTAGGACAGATCGCCCTAGGACAAATTGACCTCCTGCCCGCGGTGGCCGAAGCGCCCAACGCCGCGGCCGCCCCGCGTCGAGCCGGGATCAGTCGCTCGCCAACGCGCGATGGCCCGCGCCGCCGATCAGCCCGCCGACGATCGGCGCGACCCAGAAGGCCCACAGCTGCTGCAGCGCCCACGGCTCCGCGAAGACCGCCACGCCCGTGCTGCGCGCCGGATTCACCGAGGTGTTGGTGACCGGGATGCTGATCAGGTGGATGAGCGTCAGCGCCAGGCCGATCGCGATCGGCGCGAAGCCGGCGGGTGCGCGCTTGTCGGTCGCGCCCATGATGATGAACAGGAACACCGCCGTCATCACCCCCTCGCACACCAGCGCCGCGCCCATCGCATAGCCGCCGGGCGAGTGCTCGCCGAAGCCGTTGGACGCGAAGCCGCCCACGGCGAAGCCGGGCTTGCCGCTTGCGATCAGGTAGAGCACGCCGCCCGCCAGCACGCCGCCGATGACCTGGGCCGCGATGTAGGGCAGCAGCCGCCGCGTCTCGAAGCGACCGCCGGCCCACAGGCCGATGGACACCGCCGGATTGAGGTGGCAGCCGCTGATGTGGCCGATGGCGAAGGCCATCGTCAGCACCGTGAGCCCGAAGGCGAACGAGACGCCCAGCAGGCCGATGCCCAGTTGCGGAAAGGCGGCGGCGAGCACGGCGCTACCGCAGCCGCCCAGCACCAGCCAGAACGTGCCGATCACCTCGGCCAGGATTGCCTTCATGGATCCTCCCTTCGCGGCACGAGGAAGCGCCGCATTGATCCACGCATGCCGCCGACGCTTGTCCCGCGTCAGTCCGATGCGCACGCGGGGATTCTGGCAGCGCCCCCGATCACCGCCGAGTCCCATGAGGAAGGGGCTCGGCGCGGGCGCCCCCTCACCACGCGCCGTCGTCGTCGGGCCCGTCGCGGTGCGGCGCGAAGCGCTCCATCAGGAAGTCCACCAGCGCCCGCGTCTTCGCCGACAGCTGCGCGCGGGGCGGATAGATCAGGTGGATGTCCGCCGGCGGCAGCGACCAGTCCGTCAGCAGCGGCCGCAGCCGGCCCGAGCGCAGCATCGGCGCCGCTTCCCACCGCGAGCGCATCAGCACGCCGTGCCCGTCCAGCCCCCAGGCCAGCACGCTCTCGCCGTCATTGGCCGCCAGCGGTCCGCGCACCTTCACCGTCTCCTTGCGCGTGCCCTGCTGGAAGTGCCAGGTGCCGAAGGTCTCGTCGCTCTCCCGGATGAAGAGACAGGCGTGTCGCGTCAGTTCGCGCGGTGTCGCCGGCTCGCCGGCACGCTTGAGGTAGGCCGGCGCGGCGCACAGCACCCGGCGGTTGCGCGCCAGCAGCCGCGCGGTCAGGCGCGCATCCGGCGGCGCGCCGACATGGACCTGCAAGTCCAGGCCCTGCTCGACCGGATTGACCGGCCGGTCGGTGAGCTCGAGCTGCACCTCGACGTCCGGGAACTGGCGAGCGAAGCGCGACAGCGCCGGCGCCACATGCTTGCGACCGAAGCCGAAGCTCGCCGACACCCGCAGCAGCCCCTTGGGCGCCGCCCGGCTTCCCGCCACCGTGCGCTCCAGCGCCTCGAGCTCCTCCAGCACGCGCGCGCCGTCGACGAGGTAGGTCTCGCCTTCCGGCGTCAGGCCGATGCGGCGCGTCGTCCGCTGCAGCAGCCGCACGCCCAGCCGGCGTTCTATCGCCGCCAGCCGCTTGCTGACCGCCGGCGGCGTGACGCCCAGCTGCTGCGCCGCGGCGGCCAGGCTGCCCTGCTTCACCAGCAGCGCGAAGAAGGCCAGGTCGGAGAAGCCGTCCATTGATGAACTCCAGGAATGAAAGAACTGCCGGAACGGAAATTATGTGCGGTCGATTCACTTCCAGAATCGGACCGACGAGCGCCCCTGCGGGCGCTCCCCACCGACCCGATCAGGAGACCGCATGTCCGCTGCCCTCGATGCGCTGTTCCCCGGCTTCGAGCACCTGAGCGTGCCCACGACCGAGGGCGTCCGCATCCACCTCTCGACCGGCGGCACCGGGCCGGCCCTGCTGCTGCTCCATGGCCATCCGCAGACGCGCGCGATCTGGCACAAGGTCGCGCCCGCCCTGGCGGAACGCTTCACCGTCGTCGTCGCCGACCTGCGCGGCTATGGTGATTCCTCGAAACCGCTGGTCCCGGGTTCCGCCGGATCGGCCGCGACGACGGCCGCCGCCGCCTCGCCCGCCGCCTCGACCTCTGCCGCTGGCGCGTCCCCCTACAGCAAGCGGACGATGGCTGCGGACATGCTGGCCGTGATGCAGGCGCTCGGTCACACCCGGTTCGACGTGCTGGCCCACGACCGCGGCGCGCGCGTCGCCCACCGGCTCGCGATGGACGCCCCGACGGCGGTGCGGCGGCTGGCGCTGCTGGACATCGCGCCGACCCTCGACATGTATGCCGGCGCCAATGACGCCTTCGCGCGCGCCTACTGGCACTGGTTCTTCCTCATCCAGCCGGCGCCGCTGCCTGAGCGCCTCATCGAGGCCGATCCCGCCGCCTACCTGCGCGACGTGATGGGGCGACGCAGCGCGGGCCTCGCGCCGTTCGATCCGCTGGCGCTGTCGGAGTACCAGCGCTGCCTCGCGCTGCCCGGCACCGCCCGCGGCATCTGCGAGGACTACCGCGCCAGCGCCGGCATCGACCTGGTCCACGACCGCGAGGACCGCGACGCCGGGCGGCGGCTGACCATGCCACTGCTGGCGCTGTGGGGCGAGCACGGCGTCGTGCATCGCTGCTTCGATCCGCTGGCGCTGTGGCGCCCGCTGGCGACCGACCTGCGCGGCGAGGCCCTGCCCTGCGGCCACTACATCCCCGAGGAGGCGCCGCAGGCGCTGCTCGATCGGGTCCTGCCCTTCCTGACCGCCACCGATCGGGACATCGCCGCTGGCGAGGAGCGCCTGCCATGACCGCCCTGTCCGCGACCCCCGATGCGCAGTCCTCGGCCGCCCCGCCGCGCACGCTCTACCGCAAGCTGGTCGACAGCCACACCGTCGCGACGCTCGACGCGCAGAACGTGCTGCTGTTCTGCGACCTGCACCTGATGAACGAGTACACCAGCCCGCAGGCCTTCACCGGTCTGCGCGAGCAGGGCCGCGGCGTGCCGATGCCCGGACAGCAGGTCGCGGTGGTGAGCCACATCATCCCGACCCATGCGGTGCCGCCGAAGTTGCGTGTGATCGCCGATCCGCCCTCGGCCCTGCAAGCCAGCAACCTGAAGGCGAACTGCGATCGCCACGGCATCCGGCTCTTCGACACCACCGACGCGCTGCAGGGCATCGAGCACGTGGTCGCGCCGGAACACGGGATGATCCGCCCCGGCATGGTCGTCATCTGCGGCGACAGCCACACCACCACCTATGGCGCGCTGGGCGCGCTGGGTTTCGGCATCGGCACCACCGAGGTCGAGCACGTCCTGGCGACGCAGACGCTGGTCTACCGGGTCGCCAGGGACATGCGGATCCGCGTCGACGGGACCTTGCCCGCGGGCACGACGGCCAAGGACCTGGTGCTGGCGATCATCGGCCGCATCGGCGCGCAGGGCGCGCGCGGCTATGTGGTCGAGTTCTGCGGGACGGCGATCGACGCGCTGTCGGTCGAGGCGCGCTTCACGCTCTGCAACATGGCCGTCGAGGCCGGTGCGCGGGGCGCGCTGATCGCGCCCGATGCGGCGGCGATCAACTATGTGCTCGCCCGCTGCCCCGACCTCGCCGGCGACTGGCGTCAACCCGCCCTCGCCCACTGGCGCACCCTGCGCAGCGACCCGGGCGCCCGCTTCCATGTGGAGCATCGCTTCGACGCGACCGAGGTCGCGCCGCAGGTGACCTGGGGCACCAGCCCCGACCAGGTGGCAGCGATCGACGGCCATGCCCCCGATCCGGCGCGGATGGCCGCCGGCCCGGCGCGCGACAGCGCCGAGCGCGCGCTGCGCTACACGCGGCTCGAGGCCGGCGCGGCGCTGGCCGGCACGCCGATCCAGCATGTCTTCATCGGCTCCTGCACCAATGGCCGCATCGAGGACCTGCGCGCCGCCGCCGCGGTGCTGCGCGGCCGCCGTGTCGCAGCGGGCGTGCGCGCCATGGTCGTGCCGGGATCCGGCGCCGTGCGCGCGCTGGCGGAGGCGGAAGGCCTGGATCGCGTGTTCCTCGATGCGGGCTTCGAATGGCGCCAGCCCGGCTGCTCGATGTGCCTGGCGATGAACGACGACGTGCTCGCCGACGGCGTGCGCTGCGCGTCGACGACCAACCGCAACTTCGAAGGCCGGCAGGGGCGCGGCGCGATCACCCACCTGATGAGTCCGGCGATGGCCGCCGCCGCCGCGGTCACCGGCCACCTGACCGACGTTCGCCGACTGGCGCCCGTGAGCGAGGAGACCCCGCGATGAATCCCGTCCGCCGCATCGAAGGCCGCAGCGCGGCACTGCGTCTGGAGAACCTCGACACCGACCAGATCATGCCCAAGCAGTTCCTGCGCGGCATCGACAAGCAGGGGCTGCGCGAAGGCCTGCTCCACGACCTGCGCTTCGACGGCGAGGGTCGCGAACGGCCCGGGTTCGTGCTGAACCAGCCCGCGTATGCCGATGTGTCGGTGCTGATCGGCGGCAACAACTTCGGCTGCGGGTCCAGCCGGGAACATGCGGTCTGGGGCCTGCAGCAGGCCGGCATCCGCGCCGTCGTCGCGCCGGGGTTCGGCGAGATCTTCTACTCCAACGCGATGGGGAACGGGCTGTTGCTGGTCAGCCTGCCGGAGGCCCAGGTGCGCCAGCTCATGGACGAGGCGGACGCGGTGCCGGGCAACGTCGTCACGATCGATGTGGAGACGCTCTCGCTGCGCAGCGCCGGGGGTGTCGAGGCGCGATTCGAGATGCTGCCGAGGCACCAGCGGATGTTGCTCGAGGGGCTCGACGCGATCGGGCTCTCGATGACCTACCGCGATCGGATCGAGGCTTTCGCGGCCGCGCATTGGGCCGCGCAACCCTGGCTCAGGGATGTGGCACGGGCCGGCGGCCGCCGCTGAAGCCGCCGCCCGCGCGCGTCAGGCCGGGAAGGGCAGGCTGCGCCAGCGCTTGCCGGTGAGCGCCGCGACGGCGTTGGCGATCGCCGGCGCGATCGGCGGCACGCCGCATTCGCCCATGCCGGTCGGCGGGTCGGCCGACGGCACGATGTGCAGGTCCACCGGCGGCGCATCCACATGGATCGGCACCCGATAGTCGTGCCAGTTGCTCTGCTCGACTTCGCCGTTCTTCAGCGTGATCGCGGCGCCGGGCAAGGTCATGCCGATGCCCATCACCAGCGCGCCCTGCACCTGCGCCTCGATCGTGCGCGGGTTCACCGCGAGGTTGCAGTGCACGCCCGCCGTGACCCGGTGCAGCACCGGCCGCCCCCCCTTCATCGAGACCTCGACGACATAGGCCACCACGGTGTTGAAGGACTCATGCACCGCCACGCCCCAGGCCCGGCCCTTGGCGAGCGTCGTCTTGCCGTAGCCCGACTTCGCGACCGCCAGGTCCAGCGCCGCCAGATGGCGCTCATGCCGGGCCAGCAGCTGCCGCCGGTAGGCCACCGGGTCCAGGCGGCCGGCGCGGGCAAGCTCGTCCACCAGCGTCTCCATCACGAAGGCGGTGTGGGTATGCCCCACCGAGCGCCACCACAGCACCGGCACATTGGCCTTGGGGTGATGCACCTCCAGCGCGATCGGGAACGGATAGGCGCTCTCGGCCACGCCCTCGGTCATCGTGGCGTCCGCGCCGTTCTTCACCATGAAGTCCGCGAAGGGCGTGCCCATGGTGATGGACTGGCCGACGATCACATGCTTCCAGGCCAGCACCCCACCCTGGCGGTCATGCGCGATCTCGACCCGGTGCAGGTGCGTCGGCCGGTAGTAGCCGCCGCGCACGTCGTCCTCGCGCGTCCAGATCATCTTCACCGGCCCGGGCTTGCCCGCGGCATGGCGCGCCTTGGCCACCTGGGCGGCCTCGACGACATAGTCCGAGGTCGGCGTCGCGCGCCGCCCGAAACCGCCGCCGGCGGTCATCGTGTGCAGCGTCACCTGCTCCGGCTTGAGGCCCAGCACCCCGGCGACCTGCGCCTGGTCGACCGTCTGGAACTGCGAGCCGACCCACACGGTGCAGCGGTCCCCCCGGAAGTCGATCGTGCAGTTCAGCGGCTCCATCGGCGTGTGCGCCAGGTAGGGGAAGGTGAACTCCGCGGTGATGAGCGCCGGTGCCGGCTTCGCGGTCAGCGCCGCGGTGTCGGCCCGCTGGACCACGATGCCCGGCTGCTTCGCCAGCGCGCGGAACTGCGCCAGCTGCGCCGCGCTGTCGACGCGCTCGACACCCGCCAGGTCCCAGTCGACCTTCACCAGTTCGCGCGCCTTGCGCGCCGGCCAGAAGCCGTTGGCGACGATGGCCAGGCCGGTCGCGCCGCCGGTGAGCGGCACCTGCAGCACCTCCTCGACGCCCGGCACCGCGAGCGCCGGCGCCGCGTCGAAGCGCGCGACGCGACCGCCAAAGACCGGCGGATGGACCATGACGACGGTGCGTTGCCCCGGCAGCTGCAGGTCGATGCCGAAGTCCTGGCGGCCACTGGACTTGGCGCGCGCGTCGAGCCGGTTGACCGGCTTGCCGATCAGCTTGAACTGCGAGGGATCCTTGAGCGGCACCGACGGCGGCACCGGCTCGGCGAAGGCCGCCTGCGCCAGCGCGCCGTAACCCAGGCGACGCCCGTCCGGCGTGACGACGCTGCCGGACTCAGTGCGCAGCTGCGCGGCCGGCGTGTTGAGCTGCTTCGCCGCGGCGGCGACCAGCATCGCGCGCATGCGGGCGCCGATCTCCCGGTACTGCTGCCAGGACGCCTTGATGCTGGTGGAGCCGCCCACCATCTGGATGTGGAAGAACGGATCCTTGTAGGCCTCGCCCGCCGGCGCGAGCTCGCAGCGGACCTTGCTCCAGTCCGCATCCATCTCCTCGGCCACCAGCATCGGCAGCGCCGTCTGCACGCCCTGGCCGAAGTCGATCTTGCCGATCGTGACGGTGACGATGCCGTCCGCGTCGATCGCAACGAAGGCCGAGGGCTGCTGGAAGGGCTTGAGCGGCTCCGGCGCGCCCGGCGCGGAGCCTCCGGTCGACGCCTCCTGCGCGCCGCCGGGGGCCGCGTACAGCGCGAAGCCGGCCGCCAGGCCCAGCTTGAGGAAGACGCGGCGGCCGAGACCGCCCTCGCCCGGCGCGTCCGACGACTCGGGCGCATCGGCCAGGGCCGCGGCGAGCTCACCGCTGAGGTACTGGAACATGGGGCGCATGGGGAGCTCCTTCAGGCGAGCGAGCGGGCGGCGTCCTTGACGGCGGCATGGATCCGCACGTAGGTGCCGCAGCGGCAGAGGTTGGCGCTCATCGCGGCGTCGATGTCGGCGTCGCTGGGCTGGGGGCGGTGTCGCAGCAGCGCCACCGCGGCCATGATCTGGCCGCTCTGGCAGTAGCCGCACTGCACGACGTCGTGCTTGATCCAGGCCTCCTGCACCGCCTGCCCGACGCGATCGCCGCCGATGGCCTCGATCGTGGTGATCTGCTGGCCGGCGACCGATTCGATCGGCGTGACGCAGGCGCGGCGCTGCTCGCCGTCCACATGCACCGTGCAGGCGCCGCAGACCGCGACGCCGCAGCCGAACTTGGTGCCGGTCATGCCCAGCGTGTCGCGCAGGACCCAGAGCACCGGCGTATCGCCCGGCACGTCGACTTGCTGGGGTTGGCCGTTCAGGCGGAACGAGATCATGGCTGGCTCCTGCTGGCGCCGGACGTGGCGCTGGTGGGGATGGGGGTGTCGGTCTGGGGGCCGGCGACGCCGGCCATCGCGCGCAGGTGGTCGACGACCTCGCGCGTCGACGCGGCCTTGGTCGATCCGATGGACTTGCGCAGCGGTTCCGTGGCATCGCAAGGTGCGCCGTTGCGGATCCAGGTCCGGACCTGCGCGTCGAAGGCCGCCTTGTCCAGCGGCGGCAGCGCACGGCCCGGCCCCGGCTCCCAGCCCCAGGCGACGAGGTGGTCGGTGACCAGGTGCTGCTCGAGCATCGCCAGCGAGCGGTGGCCGTTGGTCGCAGGTTCGCGGAAGACCTTGCACAGCGCCGCGCCCTTCAGGCCGAGCCAGGACATCTTCATGTGCTCGGGCGGCATCTGCCAGCCCGGCTTGCCATCGGTCTCCAGCCCGGGCGGCGCATGCTGCAGCGGGCTGTTGCGCGTCGAGTGGCAGGTCGCGCACTGCAGCGGCGCCACGCCCTTGCCGTCCGCGCCACGCTGGACCGGCGGATAGTGCACCCGGCTGAAATCGCCCTGCAGCGGCGCATTCGGCACATGACAGTTCAGACATCGGGGATGGAGCAGCACGCGCTCGAGCTGGGCGAAGGCCGCCAGGCCGTCCTGACGATTCGGCGCTGTCGAGATCGGCGTCGGCTGGAAGCCGGCGCCGTCGGCCGCGTGGACCGGCGCCACCGCGGCCAGCAGGCCCAGCATCGCCGAGCAGGCGAGCACGCACGGCCTGGGCATCGAGAAATCCGCTGCGAAGCGAGCACCCATGTCGACCTCCTGATGGCTGCATCGGGTTGCCCAGCAGTCTAGGAAGGCGGCTGGCGACGCGGCTTGCCTGATCCGACGGAAGGCTTGCCCATTTCGCCGGCTCGGCCCGCACGGACCGGCCAGCAGGGCGGCTTCCCCGGCGCCGGCCTCGGGAGGCGACGGAAGCGCTCAGCGGGGACGCGAGAAACGCCGCGCGCCCGCCACGCAACCGATCACGGCGACGGTGACCGCGAGCATCGCCGGACTCACCGCTTCCCGCAACAGGCCCGCGGCCAGCGCCAGGCCGAACAGCGGCTGCAGCAGCTGCAGTTGCCCCACGGCCGCGATGCCGCCCTGCGCCAGGCCGCGGTACCAGAAGACGAAGCCGATCAGCATGCTGAACAGCGAAACATAACCGAGCCCCGCCCAGGCCGCGGCGCCGACCGACGCGAAGCTCGCCGGCACGCGCCAGGCGGCCAGGGCGAGCATCGGCGGCAGCGACAGCACCAGGGCCCAGCAGATCACCTGCCAGCCTCCCAGCGTGCGCGAGAGCCTGGCGCCCTCCGCATAGCCCAGGCCGCAGACCAGGATGGCCCCCAGCATCAGCAGGTCGCCCACCGGCGCGGCGCGCAAGCCCTGCCCCGCCGCGAAGCCGATGACGCACAGGCTGCCGAGGACCGAGAAGATCCAGAACGCCGCACGGGGCCGCTCACCGCCGCGCAGCACGCCGAAGGCCGCCGTCGACAGCGGCAGCAGCGCGATGAACACGATCGAGTGGGCCGAGGTGACATGCCGCAGCGCCAGTGCTGTCAGCAGCGGAAAGCCGATGACGACACCGGCCGCGACGATCGCGAGCGGCCCGGCCTGCGCGCGCGAGGGCCGCGGCGCGCGCAGCAGCACCAGGACTGCCAGCGCGACCAGGCCCGCGATGGTGGCGCGCGCGGCGGTCAGGAACACCGGATCGAAGTCGGCCACCGCGACCCGCGTCGCCGGCAGCGAGCCGCTGAAGATCAGCACGCCGATGAATCCGTTCAGCCAGCCTCGCGATGCGGTGTCCATGTCCCCGTTGCCTCGATGGAAGAGGACCGCAGGGTAAGCGGACCGATCAATACAATCAAAAAATTGTCATGGATACAGGCGGTGGCGCATGGCGGAGCCCAGGTACAAGGCGGTGGTGGACCGGCTGGCGGCGGAGATCCGATCGGGCGCCTTGCCGGCGGGCGCGCGGCTGCCGACCCATCGGGACCTCGCGACCCGGGAGGGCTTCGCGCTGGTCACGGCGACCCGGGTGTACGCGGAGTTGCGGTCGATGGGGCTGATCAGCGGCGAGACCGGCCGCGGCACCTTCGTCAAGGAGACCGCGCTCGCGCCGGGTCAGGGCGTGGACCTGGACGCGGTGGCGGCGGACATGGTCGACCTGAGCTTCAACTACCCGTCGCTGCCGGGGCAGGCGGAACTGCTGCGGGGCGCCTTGCGCCAGCTGGCCGGCGCGGGCGACCTGGAGGCGCTGCTGCGCTACCAGCCCCATGGTGGCCGGCCCGCCGACCGCGCCGCGATCGCGCGGCACCTGCGGCAACGTGGCCTGGAGGTCGAGGGCGACCGGGTGCTGGTCGTGGACGGCGCGCAGCACGGCCTGGCGGTGACGCTGATGGCGCTGCTGGAACCGGGCGACGTGGTCGCCGTCGATGCGCTGACCTATCCCGGCTTCCGCCTCGTGGCCGGGATGCAGCGGCTGGAACTGGCGCCGGTGCCGGCGGCCGGCGCCGGCCCTGACCTCGACGCGCTCGAGGCGCTGTGCCGGCGCCGCCGGGTGAAGGCGATCTACACGATGCCGACGCTGAACAACCCGCTGGGCTGGGTGATGGCGGCGACGCGCCGGCGCGAGCTGGCGGCGCTCGCGCGACGGCACGACCTGCTGATCGTCGAGGACGGCGCCTATGCCTATCTCGCCGACGATCCGCCGCCGCCGCTGGCGATGCTGGCGCCGGAGCGGACGGTCTACGTGTCGGGCTTCTCCAAGAGTGTCGCGGCCGGTCTGCGGGTGGGCTTCGCCGTCGCGCCATCCGGCCGGGTCCATGCGCTGGAACGGGCGATCCGCGCGACGACCTGGAACACGCCCGGCGTGATGACCGCCATCACCACCGGCTGGCTCGAGGACGGCACGGTGGCCCGGCTGGAGGCGCACAAGCGCGAGGACGCGCGGCGCCGGCAGCGCCTCGTCGCGGAACGCCTCGGACCGATGAAGCGCATCGGGCATCCGTCGTCCTACTTCGTCTGGTTGCCGCTGGGCGAGGCGGTGCGTGCCGATCAGGTGGCGATGGCGCTGCAACGCGAGCGGGTGTCCGTCTCGACGGCCGAGCCCTTCGCCACCACGCCGCAGGCGCCGCATGCGATCCGGCTGGCGCTGGGATCGGTGGACCTGACGCGCCTGGGCACGGCGCTGGACCGCGTCCGGTCGGCGATCGAGGCGAGGAGCTTCTGACGCCGTCGGACCGGGCCTTCAGGCGGGTGGCTGCCGGTAGACGAGCACCTTCAGCGACCGCTCCTCCGACACGTCGGCGAAGGCTGCCGGGTTGGCGACACGCTCGATGAAGGCGAGCCCGGGCGCCTCGGCGGCGACGATGTCGCGCAGGAAGGCGGTGTCCAGCTTGGGTGCGTTCAGGCACACGAGCGCGTGGCCACCGGGGGCCAGCAGTTCCGGCAGCCGGCGCACCAGGCGGGCGTAGTCCTTGGTCGCGACGAAGCTGCCCTTCTGGTAGCTCGGCGGGTCCAGCACGACGAGGTCGTAAGGGCCGCCCCGGCGGATCTTGCCCCACGAGCTGAAGATGTCGTGCGCATGGAAGGCGGCGCGGTCCTGCACGCCATTGAGTTGGTGGTTGCGGCGACCGGTCGCGAGCGCGCCGCGCGCCATGTCGTAGTTCGCCACGGCCGCGGCGCCGGCCTGCAGCGCGACGACCGAGAACGCGCAGGTGTAGGCGAACAGGTTGAGCACCCGTCCGCCCGGATGCGTCGCCGCCCAGCGCCGCACCCAGCGGCGGCCTTCGGCCATGTCGAGGAAGAAGCCATGGTTCTGGCCCTGCGCCAGATGGACCAGGAAGCGCGCGCCGTCCTCCTCGACGACATGCTCGTCGGGAATCGCGCCGGCCATCAGGCGATTGGCGGGACGGTGCTCGTCGCGGTGCTGGAACATCCAGTTCAGCGGCTCGCCCGGCGCGACCTCGGCCCAGCGCGCGGCGAGCGCCTCGCCGATGCGAGCCAGGTCCTCCTCGGTCACCGGTGCGAAGCTGGTCAGCAGCCAGACCGGCGGATAGAAGTCCAAGGCCCAGTGCTCGCAGCCGGGGAACAGGCCACCGCGACCGTGGAAGAAACGCCCGGGGCCGCTGGGCCGGGGAAGCGTGGCGATGAGGTCGAGAAGCGCTTGCATGGGGGATCCGGTGAGGGGCGTCAGTGTAGAGACCTCCTGCGGACCCTCCTGAACGCGTACCTTCGCCAATCGGTCATGTCGCCGGATCCGGCTTTCTGCGACACGTCATCGGCTTGACGAAGCTTTACCCGCGCCGCATGAAGCGCTGCACATGAGGGAGCGATCCTTCGGGCTCCACTTCAGCGGAGTAGCCCCATGAATGCAGTCCTGACCGCGACGGCCGGCGCCGTGATCGCGACCCTGGCCCTCGTCGCCCTGCCCGCCCAGGCCCAAACCCAGGGCGGCAAGGCAGCGCAAAAGCTCGAGGAACGGTTCAACGCCGCCGACAAAGACCACGACGGCAAGCTGACCAAGGCCGAGGCCCAGGCCGGCATGCCCCGCCTGGCCAAGCACTTCGACGAGATCGACACCCAGAAGACCGGCTCGCTGACGCTGGATCAGGTCAAGCAGTACGCGGCCCAGCAGATGAAGGACCGCAAGCAGTAAGGCGCCCGCCGCGCTGCTCGCGACCGGCGCGCGTTCATCTCCCCCTTCGCCTCCGCGGCGCCCCGCCTTCACTGGCGTGGGCGCCGCGCCACATGGGCGACCAAACTTCTCGCCAAGCCCGATGGCTGCGCTGGGCCATCTCGATCAATGAGGCTGTAGGGTTTGTTGAATCCGTGCGCCGGCTCATGCCACCTCGGTCGCTAGCGCCTGCGCCTGACCGACTTTTCGAAGTCGGTCGACTGCCCCGTTCTCAGCAATCCAGTTCGCCGAACGTCGGCACAGCACGCTTTGCCGTGCGGCGCAATCCTCAAGAGGTGCTCCCACTCCGCACGCCGATCGACGCGCCGATCCGGCAAAAGAATCCGCCCTCTGGTCGCTTCGGCGGCGTCGACAGACAGGGGACGGAAGATGTTTCGAGCGGCGGTCACAGCGTCTCAACAAGCCTCGTGGATGGGCGCCATCCGCGTGGCACAGCGGCCGGCATTCGCCGTCGTCGCGGCGATCGCGGTGGTGCTCGCGATCGCGCTGATCGGGTTCGCGCTGCTCGGACAGGTCACACGCAAGGCACGCGTGCCCGGGCTGCTGATGCCGTCGGGCGGGCTGCTGCAGGTCGCCTCGCCGTTGCAGGGTCATGCGCATGAGCTGCTCGTCGGCGAGGGCGAGGAAGTCCGCCGCGGTCAGCCGCTGATCCGGGTGCGCAGCGAGCGCATCGTCGACGGCGGCGACATGACGGCGCTTGCGCTGCGCGCGATCGAGGCGCGCGCCCGGAGCCTGGCGCAGGAGCGTCGGCTGCAGCAGCGCCAGGCCGAGGAACGTCGGGAGACGATCACCGCGCGGTTGCGCAGCCTGCGCGCCGAGGCGGAGCAGGCGGGCGAGGAACTGGCGCTGGTGCGCGAGCGGGTGGGACTCGCCCGGCGCAGCCGGGAGCGTTATGCGTCGCTGGCGGAGGACGGCTTCGTGTCGGAGACACAGCGCCAGCAGAAGGACGAGGAACTGCTGGACCTGCGGGCGCGCGAGCGCAACGGACAGCGCGCGCTGGAGGCGGTCACGCGGGAGGCGAGGTCGCTGGAGGCGGAACTCGTCGCGATTCCGACCTCGCTCGCGACAGCGCTCGCGCAGCTCGATCGCGGGGTGGCGCAGCTGGCGCAGGAGCGATCGGAGATCGAAGCCCGAGCGGGCGTGGCGGTGACCGCGCCGCGCGATGGCCGCGTCAGCGCCATGCCCTTGCACGCCGGGCAGGCGGTGCAAGCGGGACAAACCCTGGTGACGCTGGTGCCGCACGACGAGACGCCTCGCGATGCAGCCGATCCGAAGCCGACGCCGCGACTGGTCGCGCAGCTGTACGCGCCGAGCCGCACGGTGGGTTTCGTGCAGCCGGGGCAGGCGGTGTGGCTGCGATACGCGGCCTACCCGTATCAGAAATTCGGCATGGCCAAGGGCGAGGTCGAACACGTGAGCCCGACGCCGATCGCGCCGCAGGACCTGCCGGCGGGGCAGGCGCAGGCGCTGGTCAGCGCGGCGCAGGCGAATGAGCCGCTGTACCGCATCGACGTGCGACTGGACCGGCTGTCCATCGACGCCTACGGCCGGAAGGTCCCGCTGCGCGCCGGCATGGCGCTCGACGCCGACGTGACGCTCGAGCACCGGCGCATCTGGGAATGGCTGCTGGAGCCGCTGCTGGCAACCGCCAAGCGGATCTAGCGCTCAAGGCTCTCCGTCGCCGAGCGATCGGCGCGGGAGAAACGGCGGCCGACCGTTCTCGGCCACTCAACTGAAGGAGATTGAAATGACTGAACTGACTCAAGAAGAGATCGATCAAGTGCATGGCGGTGGCGGATTCCTGTCCAAGTTCGCCAAGTTCATGGGCCGCTGCGCCGCGTCCTATCTCGGCGCGCACTTCGGACTGTTCGGGCCGGCGGCGGCGCGCATCTGCTGACGCGGATGCACAGACCTCGCGTTGACTCGACCTCCTGTGCCGGGTCGGGGGCCGGAGTGATCCGGCCGACCGGATCGGCGTCAGGACGAAGCCTCGACCTCACGAACGGCCGACCACCACGGTGGTCGGCCACTCACAGCGTCGCGCCGCCAGGGCGCACGGCAGCTTCCAGCAATGAAACGCACCTTGTTCACCGGCCTTGTCGGGCTGATCGGATTCGCCGTCCTCGGCGGCGCCTCGGCCGAGTCCGAACCGAGGGATCCGATCCCGCTCCCCCGATCCGAGATCTCCGGACAGACCGCTGTCCACCGCCATCACCTTTCCTTTCGCACGGCGAGGCAGGCCATGGCCTTCGTCAAGTCGTACCCGGGTCCACAAGACCTGGTGCAGTGGTACCTCCGCCTGTCGCCGTCGGATCCGTCCAGCTTTTCCTTCGACAAGCTCACGCTCGCGGTCGAGGACGCCGAAACGATCGTCGCCATTCCGACAAGAAAAGGATGGGCGCCCTTGCCCACCGCCTTTGCGGTCGATGCCGAGCGCGCCCGCTTCGTCGTCAATCGACCGAAGGGCAGCGTGTCGATCGAGTACTGGATCGCGATCGCGCCGCGCGCCGATGATCGCTATCCGGCCGAGCGTCTTCGCGCCGCCTGCGGACAGGCGGTGGCCATGTTCAAGGCCCAGGGCTGGCTGCAGGCCCTGGAGGCGCGGGACATCCGATGCGCCGATGTGACCTTCTACCCGCTCGATGAAGCGCTGACCGTCATCGGTCACGATGCGAGCGGCACGCGCGTGGCCCTGGAGACTCGGCAGACGCCACGCGGTCCCGCGGTGATCGTCCCGCTGGACGGACCGGTCCACGAGGTCCTGGTCACCCCGAGCGGCGGCAAGTACGTCATCGGCATGCGGCAGGAGCACCCATGACCCGCCCCGCTCCCATCCTCCAATCCGAGATCGCCGAGTGCGGCCTGGCCTGCCTGGCGATGATCGCGACGGCCCACGGGCAATCCACGACGCTGCAGGACCTGCGACGGCGCTTTCCCGCCGCGCTCAAGGGCATGAAGCTGCGGGACCTGCTGGAGGTCGCCGCAGGCATCGGTTTTTCCGGTCGGCCGCTGAAGCTGGACATGCCCTTCCTCGCCAAGCTGTCGCTGCCCTGCATCCTGCACTGGGACATGAACCACTTCGTGGTGCTGGTCAAGGTCCGTCGCGACAGCGTCACCGTGCTGGACCCGGCCGTCGGCGAGCGACGGCTGAGCCTGGACGAGGTCTCCGCCCATTTCACCGGCGTGGCGGTCGAACTGACGCCCAATGCCGACTTCAAGCCCGCCGCGCCGCCGCCGCGGGTTTCGCTCGCCGCGCTCACCGGCAAGGTGCTGGGCCTGCGTCGATCGCTGTTGCAGATCCTGCTCGTCGCGCTGGTGCTGGAGTTGTTCGCGATCGTCGCGCCGCTGTGCAACCAACTCATCATCGACGACGTCCTCACCTCCGGCGATCGCGACCTGCTCAAGGTGCTGCTGGTCGGCTTCGGCCTGCTGCTCGTGACCCAGACGGCGCTCGGCCTGGCGCGCTCCTGGATGCTGATCCTGCTGACACAGACGCTGTCGCTGCAGTGGCGGGGCAATACCTTCGCCCACCTGCTCCGGCTGCCGGTCGGCTTCTTCGAACGGCGCCATCTCGGCGACATCACCTCGCGCTTCGGCGCCGTCGACGCGATCCAGAAGACGCTGACCACCGCCGCGATCGAGGCGCTCCTCGATGGCCTGATGGGCATCGCCGCGCTGGTCATGATGCTGATCTATGCCTGGCCGCTGGCGCTGGTCGTCATCGCCGCCGTCGTGCTGTACGGCCTGCTGCGCTGGGCCGCCTACCGCCCGCTGCGCGACGCGGCCGCCGAACGGCTGGTCGCCGCCGCCCGGGAGAGCACGCACTTCCTCGAGACCCTGCGCGCCATGACACCGCTGAAGCTGTTCGGCCGCGAGCAGGAACGGCGCGCGCAATGGCAGAACCTGATCGTCGAGGTCCAGAACCGCGATGTCCGCACCGCCAAGCTGTCGATGGCGATGAGCACCGCCAACACCTTCCTCTTCGGCGTGGAGAACCTGCTGGTGCTGTTCCTCGGCGCCGGGCTCATCCTGGATGGGCAACAGGCCGGCTCGGTGACGATGACGGTGGGCATGCTGTTCGCGTTCCTCAGCTACAAGGGCCAGTTCACCGGCCGCGTGTCGGCGCTGATCAACTATGCGGTGGAGCTGCGCATGCTGGGCCTGCATGCCGAACGCCTGGCCGACATCGCGCTCGAACCGCCCGAGCCCGACGAGGTGCCGGACCACGACCTGGCGCATCTTTCAGCCAGCCTGGAACTGCGCGACGTCAGCTTCCGCTACGGCGATCGCGAACCCTGGATCCTGCGCCATGTGAACCTGACGGTGCCCGCGGGCCAGAGCATCGCCATCACCGGCCCGAGCGGCTCGGGCAAGACGACGCTGCTGAAGGTGCTGCTCGGTCTGCTGGAGCCCGAGGAGGGCGAGGTGCGCTACGGCGGCATGCCGATGCGGCAGCTCGGGCTGAGGAATGTGCGCCGCCAGATCGGCACGGTGATGCAGGAGGACGTCCTGCTGACCGGCTCGCTGGCGGACAACATCGCCTGCTTCGACACGCAGCCCGACCTGGAGCGGGTGCAGGCCAGCGCGATGCTGGCGCAGATCCACGAGGACATCTGCCGGATGCCGATGGGCTACCAGACCCTGGTCGGCGACTTGGGCAGCGGCCTGTCGGGCGGACAGAAGCAGCGGCTGCTGCTGGCGCGGGCGATCTATCGCCGACCGAGGATCCTGGCGCTCGACGAGGCGACCAGCCACCTCGATGTCGCGCGGGAGCGGGCGGTGACCGCGAACCTGGCCCAGTTGCCGGTGACGCGATTGATGATCGCGCACCGATCGGACACGATCGCCGGCGCGGAGCGGGTGATCGTGCTCGACGGTGGCGTGGTCGACGAGCTGCCGCGCCCGAAGGGAAGAGAGGCGCTGGCCAGTTGAGCGGTGGTCCGCGTCAGCCGGCCCGCGGCGTGGACCGCGGGCCGGCGCGCGATCACTTGTTGTCGATCGGCTTGCTCACGTCACGCTCGAACCACTTGGTCGAGATCCTGGCGTAGGTGCCGTCGGCCTGGAGATCGGCGATCGCCTTGTCGATGGCGGCCTGGAACTTCGGGCTGCCCTTGCGGAACGGGATCGCATTGGTGGCGGGCTTGCCGATGGCGGCGCCGGCCTTGATCGGCAGCTTGGTCTTTTCCTTCAGGTAGGGGATCAGCAGGCTGTCGTTGAGGGCGGCGTCGATGCGGCCGGTGGCCAGGTCCTGGAGGTACTCGGTGGCGCCGGGATAGGTGCGCACCTCGGCGCCTTCCCAGGTCTTGGCCAGGTCGGCGAAGTTGCTGCCCTGGCCGACGCCGATCTTCTTGCCCTTGAGGTCGGCCGGCGACTGCAGCGGACGGGACTCATTGGCGCGGACGATCAGCTGCGGATAGGAGGTGACGTAGGGCGCGCTGAAGTCGAAGGTCTTGCGGCGCTCGTCGGTGGCGGCCACCTGGTTGACGATGACGTCGTACTTGCCCGCCTGCAGGCCGGCGAGGATGCCGCTCCATTCGGTGGTGGTGAATTCCGGCTTCACGCCGAGCTTGGCGGCGATCGCCTTGGCGATGTCGACATCGAAGCCGTCGAGCTGGCCCTTGGCGTCCTTGAAGTTGAACGGCGGGTAGGTGCCCTCGACAGCGACACGCAGCGTGCCGCGCGACTTCACATCGTCGAGCAGGTCGGCGGCCTGGGCCGCGAGGGAGGCACCGGCGAGCAGCGCGGCGGCGATCAGGGAGGTGCGGAAGGCTTTCATGAGGCCCCTCGTTGTTCGTAGGAAGGGGCATGTTGCCACCAGTCGCGTGCCGTCCCTCGCATATGGATATGCCTGGCTGCAATGAGGGACAGCGATCGCGAAGCCTCAGAAGCTGTGCCGCATCCCCAGCGCGACGACGGTCGGCGTCTCGCCGGCGCCGACGCCGAGCGGGTTGATGGCGAAGTCGTAAGCGGCGCGCGCCTGGTTGTCGATGCGCGAGACATACGCATAGAGGCCGGTGCGCGGCGACAGCGTGTAATCCGTGCCCAGCGTCCACTGCCGCGCGCCGGTCGCGTCGCCCGCCGAGACGAATCCGACCCGAGCGCCCGCCGGGCCGTGGCCCTGATCGGCATCGGTGAAGCTCGCACGCAGGTTGAAGCGAGCGATCTGCCAGGTGGCCGCGATGAAGAACGCGTTGCGCGTCAAGGCGCCGAGCGGCGTTTCATAGCGCAGGTGTTCGATGGCGCCCGTCAGACGGGCCGGGCCGGCGCGGTAGGCGGCGCCCAGCTTGGTCGCGGTGTCGGTGAGCCCCGGGCCCTGGTAGCCGCGGTGCGCCTCGTGCGCGAGCGAGAGACTCCATGGGCCGCCCTCCCAGCTGAGCGACGCGGACCACAGATCGGGCCTCGAGCCGTTCGGCCCAGTCTCGCCGTCGTTCAGCGCGTAGGCCACACGGCCGGCGAAGCCTTGCCAGGCGGGCGTCCAGTACTGGACCACGTTCTGCTGGCGTCGGTCGAAAGATGCGGTGTTGCCGAGGTGGTTGGTGCTGGGCGCCGAGCCGTTGGCCATCAGCGCCATGTAGCCGGCGGTGGTGGGGTACCAGGGGTCGAGGGTGCTGGTCGACAGCAGGTAGGGGGTGCCCCAATGACCGACGAAGACGAGCCCCGCAGGCGTCTGCAGTCCCACGCGGGTGTCGCGGTTGGCGAGCGACGGACCGGTGCCGGTGTCCAGCGCCAGCGAGCCCTCGATCTGAAACACGGCCTGGTAGCCGTCGCCGAGGTGCTCGGCGCCGCGGAAGCCGATGACGGAGCGGTTGTTGGATTCACGGCTGACGGCGCGATCGCGCGGGGCGCCACTCGCTTCGGCATGCTCGAGCGAGACGTTGAGGCGGCCATAGATCGTGGCGGTGGATTGCGCTTGGGCGGCCGAGATGGTGGCTACGGTGAGCGCCGCCAGCGTGAGCGGTGGGAGTCGTCGGTACTGCATGGCATCGGCGTGACTGGAATCCCGGCGATCATGGCGCGAGGGACGCCGGAGCGGCTCTCTCGTTCGGGAGACCGGCCGGGCCGCGCCGGTGGGCCGACCATCGCCAGACGCCTTCGAATGCGGCCGTGAGGACCAGGATCAATCCGCCGACGGCGATGCGCTTGGCATCGCTGTTGTCCGGCGACAGGAACAACGAGCGCATGGACTCCGCGGTGTGGAGCAGGTGCGTTGCGATGTTCAGGGTGAGATGCAGCAGCGTCGTGCACACGATGGATCGCGTGCGCATGAAGACGAGACCAAAGAGCAGCCCGCCTGGCAGGACGAATACCGCGCTCTCCAATGGATGAAACGCCGCGAAGTGCAAGGCGCCGAGCACCAGCCCCACCCATTCACTCCGGAACAGCCGGCTGAGCAGCGATTGCACCAGCGCTCGATGCACCAGTTCCTCCTGCAACGCAGCCACAACGAGCGGCAGCGCCGCGCCCAACCAGGCTCGCGGGTTCGCCGTCAAGGGACTCAAGGAGGTGAAGGCGCCGACGCGAAAAGCGTCCGGTATCGCGATCGCCGCGGCGATCGCCGGTATCCAGGCGGCCACGCCGACCAGCCCCAGACTCGCCACCGGCCAAAGGGCCAGGAGCTCGCGCAGCGATGGACCTCGCCGCAGCCAGGCCAACGCCATCACCGGCACGGCGGCCGAGACGAGAAGGGCCATGCGAACGACCGCCGATTCCTTCATCCATTCGCCGCGGCCGATCACTGCTTGCCAGAGGGGCGCCAGCAGGATCGCTGTGAGTTTGTAGAGCGCATAGGCGAACGCCATCAGCAACAGCGTCCTGGCCACCGCCTTGATCGACTGGAGCAGCCGAGGCGACCGCCGGTACCAGAGCTCCACGGCGACGGCGAGTGACAACAACCCGAGGAGCAGCGGCGGCTTCATCAGCAGGAAGTCGCCGCGTGCGAGGAGGCCCTCGGACGCCAGCGGGCCGCCTTGGAGCATGCCCAGCGGCAGGCCCACCGTCAGACTCACGGCGGTGGTGGACAACACCGATCGCGTGCGGATGAAGACGACGCCGAGAAGCACCGCCGAACATAGCGCGAAGCCTTGCTGGCCCGACGGCTGCAGGCTGCTGATCAGCACAGCCGTGGAGGCGAGTCCGAGCCACCGGTTTCCCCATAGGCGAGACAGCGCCGATTGAAGGAGTGCGCGCTGCCAGATCTCTTGCTGAAAGCTGAAGGCCAGCACCGGAAACACGGCATTGACCCAGATGGAAGGGGTCTGGATCGAATCGGGCCGATGGAAGGGCCACCGCAGCTTGTCTCCGTGGATCCCGAGTGCAATGCCAGCAATGAGCGCCACGGTGGCGATCATCAAGGGAATAGTGATCCGAAACGACGGACGAAATAGTTTCCGATTCGATGGAAGCGCTCGAACGCCAATCAACATCCAAAGAAGTGCCAGCCCAGACACCGCCCATTCCGCGATTCGCCATGGCGGGATTCCCGCCAGACCTTCCGGCTCGTAAATGCCAAGCCCGCGTCCGACTCCAAGAATCAACAGAAGACACGGCACCCCACGGCGTAGCCGATTCAACCTTCCAACAATGAATCGGGGCCGGAAATTGGGGGCGCGGTGGTCGAGCATGAAGCTGATGGGGAGCCGATTGGAATCGCCCATCGTTCAGCGCCGGTAGGCCCACCGACACACGCAAGTTTCTGCCGACTTATAGAGGCGATCGTCAGGGATCGGCCTTGCCGAGAGCGATCGGCGGCGTGCAGTTTCCGCGCGGCGCTCAGCCGCCGCCCGGCAACTCCCGCCCCTGCTCGTCCACGAACCTCACCGCCACCTGCCTGAGGTGTTCCCTGAGGTCCGAGACCCGGCGGCGCACTTCCTCGGGCCCGAGTTGCGGCCCTTCGTGCTCCAGCCGATGGCAGGTCCGTGCGGCCTCGCTGAAGCCATACAGCGCGAAGCTCCCCGCCAGCCGATGCGCGATCCGGAACACCTCGTCCCGAGTGCTCCCGCCGATCGCCGCCTCCATCTCGTCAAGCGCCTGAAACCTTGAGGACAAGAACCCCGGCAGCCAGGGCTTCAACTCGCCCGGCACGCGCGCGATCAAGCCATTGGTCGCATCCGGCGCCGGCGCTTCCTGCGAGGTCTCCGGCCCGACCTCGAAGCGGTAGCCCTGCCCGTACACCGACCGGATCAGGTTGTGTTCCGGCAGCAACGCCGCCAGCTTCTTGCGAATGTTCTTGACGTGGCTGTCCACCGCGCGATCGAACACCCCCACCGCGTCGTCATATGCCAGATCCAGCAGCTGCGCCCGGCTGAACAGCCTCCCCGGGTGCTGCACCATCACGGACAGCAGCCGGTACTCCTGCGGCGTGAGCTCCAGTTCCTGCCCACGGCAGCGAATGCAGCGCCGCAGCGAATCGACCTGCACCAGCGCGTCCTCGTCGACCACCGGTGCCAGGCGTTGCGCGCCCCGTCGCGCCAGCACCTTCACCCGCGCCACCAGCTCCGCGGCGCTGAACGGCTTGCAGAGGTAGTCATCGGCGCCCGCATCGAAGCCGGCCAGCCGATCCGCCTCCTCCGCCTTGGACGTCACCATCAGCACCGGCGCCTGGCTGAAGCTCCTCAGCCGCCGGCAGACCTCGACGCCATCCAGCCCCGGCAGGACCACGTCCAGCATCACCACCGCCGGCGCGATCGCCCGCACCACCGACTCCGCGGCATCCCCCCGCTGCAGGTGCCGGACCTCGAATCCCGCCGCCTCCAGGTGGCGCCGGATCAGCTCAGCAATCGGGTCCTCGTCCTCGACGACGAGCACCAGCGGACGGGAAGGCGCGGACATGGGCAATGCAGGGGCTCGGAGCGGACCAGGAAGCCGAAGAAGTCTTCCAAAAGATTGTGTAGCAATTGGGGAGGCCCCCTCCCACCTCGGCCAATCGCATTTGCCCCCCATTCCCTCCCTAGACTCGCGCCCCCCGGCAATACATCCAGAACATCCGCACCGCAGTCGGGGCATCGCGGGCATCGAGGGAAAAGATCCATGGCTGAACTGCTCTTCTATCGCGAGCCGACCTTGCTCGACCGCGCCGGCCACGCCGCGCTCCGCTATACCCCCAGCCCCGACTTCGGGTTCTCCCGCGACGTCAACTCCGTCCCCCTCCTGGCGGTCGAGTTCTTCGAGGCCAGCCGCAGCCTCCCCGTGTTGTTCGCCGACGACGCCCAGGACCGCCGCTTCCCGCTCGCCCTCCTGTCCCTGGCCAACGACCACAACGCCCAGCTCGCCACCGACGGCCGCTGGACCGGCGGCTACACCCCCGCCTTCGTGCGCCGCTACCCCTTCGCGCTCGACGGCGACAAGAACGTCTGCTTCGACCGAGCCGCCACCCATTTCGCCGGCGAGGGCCAACCGCTCTTCGACGGCGGCGTCCCCTCCTCCACCCTCCAGGGAGTGATCGGCTTCCTGCAGGAATTCGACGCCGAACACGCCCGCACCCGCGAGTTCTGCGACGCCCTCCAGGCCAAGGACCTCTTCAAGCCCTTCGTGCTGCAGGTCATCACCGCCGACAAGCAGACCGCTCGCCTCGGCGGCCTCAGCGCCATCGACGAGACCCGGCTGCAGCAACTCGACGCCGCCACCGTGGACGAGTGGTTCCGCCGCGGCTGGCTGGCCTGGATCTACGCGCACCTGCACTCCCTCGGCGCGCTGAAGCGCCTGGGCGACCAGCTCGACACGCGCGCCGCGGCCTGACCGCCGCACCGCCGCCTCCCCTTCGTCTCGCCGGTCCCCGGCCTCCCGTCCCTCTGCCGCCTTCCGCAGGATCCGCCATGTCCAAGCGCCGCGCCCCCGCCTCCCGTCGTCCACAGCGCCGAGCCCCCGCCGCGCGCCAGGTGAGCCGGCCGCTGCGCTGGCTGCTGTCGGCGGCCTCGGTCAACGCGTGGGCAGCGGGACCGGCCCACAACATCGACCCGGTCAGCGGCTTCTCCACCGTCACCACCACCGGCACCAACGTCCAGCAGGTGGTGAACAACCACGCGACCGGCGGTGTCGCGGTCAACGTCTTCAACCACTTCATCGTCGGCGACGGCCACACGGTCAACCTGCAGGTGCCGACCGGCTCCAAGCTGGTCAACATCGTCCGCAGCAGCCGCCCCCAGGTCTGGGGCGTCCTCAACGCCTACCAGAACGGCACCCTCGGCGGTGACGTCACCTTCGCCAGCGCCGACGGCTTCCTCGTCGGCGCCACCGGCGTCGTCAACGTCGGCAAGCTGACGCTGCGCACACCCTCGCAAACCGACATCGACGACTTCGTCAGCGGCAACAAGCCGATCGGCGACCTCGCCACCGGCACCTACTCGCTGTCGGCCAGCGGCCTCGTCACGATCCAGGGCAAGGTCAACACGCGCGACGGCGTGGTCATCGACGCCGATCAGGTCAGCGTCGACGCCACCGGCGTGATCACCGCTGGCAACGCGAAGTCGGCCAGCTACGTCAGCGACGCCGCCGTCAACACCGGCGACCTCACCGCGCCGAAGACGCTGCAACAGGACGGCGGCACGATCTCGATCGTGGCCCAGGGCAAGTCCGGCACCGCGGTCGCCGTGTCCGGCCAGTTGCTGGCCGACGGCGGCATCACCATCGAAGCGCCGACGATCGCGCTCAACACCGGCTCCAGGCTCAACACCGAGCGCACCAACGGCGCGGCGACCGGCGCCGTCACCCTGACCGCCACCTCGACCGAGAAGGTCGGCATGGGCCAGGCCACCGCCGCGACCTCGATCACGCTGGACGGCAATATCGTCGCCACCGACTTCAGCGCCACCGCCAGCTCGCAGGCCCGCTCGTCCTACAGCGAGGACTACGGCATCTGGGCCGCCACCATCGCCCTGGGCGCGGTCAGCGGCCTCAACGCCAACTGGGTCGGCGCCAATGCCGATGCGACCCTCACCGTCGGCAGCGGCGCCTCGGTCACCGCCTCCGGCAACCTGACCCTCGCCAGCCAGGCCCGCGCCCTGGCCGACGACCCCGCCATCACCCTCAACGGCAACTCGCTGATCGGCGCCGCCGTGGTCTACGGCAAGGCCACCTCCGACAGCACGACCAAGGTCACCAGCGGCGCCACCCTCAGCGCGGGCGGCAAGCTCTCGGTCACCGCGCACAACGAGAACACGCTCAGCGTCAGCGCCCTCACCTTCGTCGCCACCAACGACAACACCGCCGTGGCCTCCGTCGCCATCGGCGAAGCCAGCTCGCATTCGAAGGCGCTTGTCGAAACCGGCGCAACCGTCACCGCCGGCAGCCTGGCGGTGAACGCCGAGAACCAGAATTCCTTCTACGTCGGCGCCACCGCCTACGGTCTCGCGGGTACCGCGCTGGGCGCCACCGTCGCCTACGGCAACCTGGTGACCAGCGCGATCGCCGATCTCGGCGCCAGTGTCGGCACCCCGGCCGCCAAGGTCGGCGACGTCGAGGTCCTCGCGCTCGACCGCACCACCAAGCAGCGCGTGCACAGCAGCTCCACCGTCGGCAAGAGCCTGCTGTTCCGCACGCTGGGCGCCGCGCCGCTGGCCGCGATCGGCGCAGCGCAGAGCTTCGTCAACAGCGCGATGTCGCGCGTCGTGCCCGTCAACGCCGCGGCCGACCTGGCGCGCAACGCCGACGGCTCGATGGACTTCCGCGTCGGCGCGGCCTTCACGCTGTCCGAGTACGACCACCAGGCCGTCGCCCATGTCGGCAACAACGTCGCCGGCAAGAGCGCGCCCACGCTCGTGTCGTCCGGCAACGTCGTGGTCGGCGCGCGCGCCGACGTGCGCGAGATGCGGACCACCAGCGAGAGCAGCGTCTCCGCCCGCACCAGCCAGGGCAGCGGCACCGCGTCCGACCCCGAAGTGGCCAACAGCGCCAGCGTCGCGATCAACCTGGCGATCGGCGACACGCGCGCCAGCGCCGAGATCGGCGACCACACCGACATCACCGCCGCGCGCATCGGCGTCGCGGCCGAGCAGTGGCAGCCGCTGGTCAGCACCTACAACCGGTGGGACAGCTTCAGCGACTACCTCGACCACCTCACCCCCACCGCCGGCCTGGGCACCAGCCTGCTATCCGGCTTCGCCAACGCCGCCGGCGAGGCCGAAGAGAACGCGATCGCCTTCTCCTTCAACCTGCAGGCGCAGACCCACGAGACCAAGGCGTGGGTGGGCAGCCGCGCCAAACTCACCAGCACCGCTGCCGCTGGCGGCTGGACCGCCAACCACACGCTGAAGGATCTCGGCGACTTCGCCGACGCCGCCACCAGCTTCACCTTCGGCGGCGCCACCGCCGTCTACGCCTACAGCCAGGCGCAGACCATCGACATCGCCGGCAACATGGGCGCGCTGCTGATCGGCGCCGCCGTCGGCGCGGGCGACGACGGCAGTTCCCTCGGCGCCTCGATCACCTACGTCGGCAGCCAGAGCACCACCGTGGCCGGCATCGGCAGCGCCGCCACCGTCAACGCCGGCGCGGGCGACCTGGCCGTCAAGGCCACCAACGACGACGCCCACATCGTCGTGGCGCCGACCTCCGGCATGGGCTCGGGCACCGCGTTCAACGGCATCCTCGGCGTGTTCTCGATGGCCAACGACACGCGCGCGTCGATCAGCAACAGCGCCCGGCTGACCGCCTCGGCCATCGGCGTGGAAGCGCACCAGTACGCCGGCAACTGGGCCGCGGCCGGCAGCTTCGCCTACACCGACTCCAAGGCCATCGGCGTCGCCATCGCGATCAACGACAGCGAGGGCACCACCCGCGCCCGCATCGGCGACAACAGCGACGACGACGCGCTCGTCACCGGCTACACCCCGGTCAGCACCGCCTACACCGGCAGCGCCCCCACCGCCGGCATCACGACGGACCGGCTCACCGTCCACGCGAGCACCGACGGCACCAGCAGCTCGATCGCCGCCGCCGGCGCCGCCACCACGCCCAAGACCGGCGAGCCGGGCTACGGCCAGCAGTTCGAGGACAAGTGGGCCGCGCTGCAAGGCAAGCTGACCTCCGCCTTCGGCGGTTCCCAGTCGCAGATCAGCAGCCAGTCCAAGAGCGGCCAGCAGGACAGCGGCTCGGGCGACAGCGTGGCCCAGAACCCCGATGCCGGCCTCGGCATCTCGGGCAGCCTCGCCGCCAACCTCACTGACCTTGACACCCAGGCTCAGGTGACCGGCGTGACGGTCAGCGCCCGCACCACGCGCAGCGCGATCGACGTGCAGGCGCTCGAGAAGACGGTGCAGGTCGGCGCCGCCGGCTCGGCCGCGTTCATCATGGCCGCCAAGGACCCGGCCGCCAGCAGCACCACCGCCTTCTCCGGTGCCGCCGCCTACCTGCTGAGCAACAACGACGCCGAAGCCGTGCTCACCGGCGTGACGGCGCTGAACGCCGGCGACGTGACGGTGCAGGCCGCGCAAGCCGGACAGCGGCTGGGCATCGGCCTGGGCTTCTCCGTCAACACCAACAACGCCAGCGGCAAGAACTACAGCGTCGGCGTGTCGGCCTCCGCCGCCCAGGTCAACGACAGCGCCAGCGCCCGCATCGAGGACAGCACGCTGGACGCGCAGGACACCAGCCGGACCCTGGACGTGCAGGCCTACACCCGCACCGACATCGGCGTCGGCGGCGGCTCGCTGTTCGGCGGCGGCAAGGGCGGCGTCGGCCTGGCCATCACCTATGCCGAGATCGGCAACGGCGAACGCGACGCCACCGAGGCGCTGATCTCCGGGTCCGTTCTCACCGACTTCAACAAGCTCACCCTGAGCGCCACCAACGCCAGCCGCATCGCCTCCGGCGCGGCCAGCCTGGGTGGTGGCAACGACGCGCTGGGCTTCGCCGGCAGCTTCGTCATCAACAAGGTCGGCGGCACGCACGGCGCCAGGCTGGTCAGCTCGACGGCGGCCAACACCGGCACTGTCAGCCTCGATGTGCGCGGCGCCGTGAATACGGCGCTCGACACCACGCTCGATGGCCTGGGCAGCGGCAGCGAGAACGGCAACTTCGACTTCAGCGGCGCGCTCGTCGCCGACTTCGCCAGCCCGGGCGGCAGCTTCGACGGCACCGGTTCGCGCGTGCTCGGCGTCGCCGGCTTCCTGCAGTACGGCAAGTCCAACGTCGGCATCGCCTACGCCCACAACGACATCCAGCAGACGCATGAGGCCGCGATCACCGGCTCCACCGTCACGGCCACGTCCGTGAAGGTGAACGCGCAGGACGAGAGCGCCGCCATCGCCGTCTCCGCCGGCGTGGGCGTCTCCACCGGCACACTGTCGGGCGTCGGCTCGGTCGCGGTCAACGAGGTCAACAACACGCTGTCGGCCCGCATCGGCGACTGGAACGCCACCACCGCCAGCGGCGCCATCACCGCCAGCACCATCAGCGTGACGGCGCAGAACCGCGCCGACATCGTGGCCGGCGCCGGCGCGCTGGCCGTCTCCAAGGGCAGCTCCGGCGGCCTGGCGCTGGCGCTCAACCTCATCGGGACGCGCGAGCACGCCACCACGGCGCAGATCGGCTGGACCGATCTCTACACCAACGGCACCGTCGACGTCTCCGCCGCCAGCGGCACCAGCGGCGACCCGAACACGCTGATCGCCTTCTCCGCCGGCGTTGCGCTGTCGCAGGGCGGCCTGGCCTTCGCGGGCGCGCTCGGCATCAACAACGTCGACCAATCCGTCGACGCCGGCCTGCGGGCCGTCAACACCGTCGGCGGCAACACCACCTACCGCCCGGTCAGCCTCTCGGTGAAGGCCTCCGACGACACCGAGAACCAGGCCTTCGGCGTGATGGGCGCCGGCTCCGAGAACGGCATCGCCGCCGCCATCGGCGTCGGCACCAACCGCATCGACAGCGACGTCACCGCGCAAGTGCTGGGCGGGCGCTCGACGACGATCTACACGCAGAGCCTGCTGGTCGACGCCAGCCGTCGCAACGACCTGTACACGTTCGACGTCGGCGTCTCCGGCGCCAGCGGGCTGTCCGGCGCGGCCTCCATCGGCACGAGCGTCACCGACGGCCATGTGCTCGCGCAGATCGCCGGCGCGGCCAAGGTGGACGCCACCAACAACGTGCGCGTGTCCGCGCAGGCGGACACCTTCCATGCTGTCGGCAGCGGCGCCATCGGCCTGGGCACCGGCGCCGCCGCCGGCGCGCTGGCCGTGAGCACCGCGGTCGACACCGGCATCACCGAAGCGCTGGTCGACAACGCCGAGGTCAAGGCCCTGGGCCGCAGCGGCAGCGTCGCGATCCGCAGCGGTCAACTCGCCAACGGCCCGGTCTCGCCCGACCTCTCCACCGCCGGCGACAGCGTCGACACCGGCGCGCTGAGCCAGTCCTTCCAGGACCAGAGCCTCACCGAAGGCAGCACCACCGTCAGCGGCCTCGCGGTCAACGCCACCAGCGCGCAGAAGATGCGCACCGTCGATGTGGCCGGGTCCGGCAGCACCGGCGCGGCCGCGGTGACGATCAACGTCACCACCAACGACTTCGAAGGCCGCACCAGCGCCCGCGTCACCAACAGCACCGTCAACGCCGGGGTCAGCGGCGAAGCCGGTGCCGACGTCACCGTGCGCGCCAGCGGCCACAGCTTCGGCCTGGGCATCGCGGCCGGCCTGGCCGGTGCCAGCCAGGGCGCCGGCATCGCCGGCCTGGCAATGAACCTGCAGACGCACGATGTCGACGCGCGCGTCGAGGGCAGCACCGTGAAGGCGGATGCGTTGACGCTCGATGCGGCCGCCACGCAGACGGCCCAGGCCGTCGCGGCCGGCGGCGCTGGCGGCGGCACCGGCGCCGGTGCCGCGTCGATGGTGGTCACCACGCAGTACGGCGACGTGACCGCCTGGCTCAAGGGCGGCACCACCACCGCCAACACGCTGACGGTGAACGCCGATCGGCAGCAGGAGAGCGACGTCGCCGCTGGCGCGGTGGCCGGGGCCGGCAAGGTCGGCGTGGGCTTTGGCCTTTCCGTCAGCCGCATCGGCGGCGAGACCCGCGCGACCATCGGCCGCGATCCCGACGACGACAACGCCACCACGGTCACCACGGTGAACGCCGGCACGGTCAGCGTGGACGCCGCACGCGCCACCGTGATCAACAGCTACGCCTTCGGCGCCGGCATCGGCGTGGCTGCCACCGGCATCGCGGGCATGGTGAACGTCAGCGACCAGACCGGCGACACACGCGCCGGCATGTACGACACGGTGCTGCGCGCCGCTGACGGCAGCAGCGCTGCCACCTCGCTGGCCATCACGGCCCAGGACATCTACAGCGCCAACCAGCACGCGGCCGGCGCCGGCATCGGCCTCGTGGGCATCGGCGCCACCTTCAACGTGGCGCTGTCGAGCGCCTCGACCGTCGCCGAACTTGTCGGCAGCGACGTGAAGGCGGGCAGCATCGACGTCCAGGGCTATGCCGATCGCGAAGTCGGCATGAGCAGCGTCGCGGGCGGTGCCGGCAAGTTTGCCGGCGCGGTCAGCCTGGGCTTCATCAAGTTCGGCTCCGGCGATGCCGGCGGCGCGGACGGCGAGCTGACCGACACCGCCGCCGCGGCGGATGCCGCGGTCAACCAGAGCCACGCACAGCAGAACAGCCAGCTCACCAGCGCCGAGCAGAGCCGGCTCAACGCGCAGAGCGGCGGGCTGAGCCTGTCCAGCGGCGTTCAGAACACGTCGGCCGCCGCGAACGCGACGACCAACACCGGCGATGGCACCGCGCTGAAGGTGGCCGACGCCAGCCTGCTCGCGGCCCGTGTCTCGGGGGGCACCGTCGTCGCCGACTCGCTCGATGTCGCCACCGATGGCCGCACCCACACCTACACGCTGGCCGGCGCGGTGCAGGGCTCCATCGCAGGCCTGTCGGGCGGCTTGGGCATCACGCGCCAGTACTTCGTCAACAGCGCCGTCGTGGACGGCAACGTGCAGGCCCATGCCGTGACCGTGAGCGCCCTCGAGCGCGACGGCGCCGGCGGCGCGGCCGGCGAGATCGAGGCCTTCACCGCCGGTGCCGGGGGCCTGGTGATCGGCGTCGCCTACTCCGACGTGCTGGTCCAGAACCGTGTCGTCGCGGGCGTGAACCGCGCGGTGGGCAACGACACCGGCGCGCTCGTCGTCAGCGCGCGCGACACCACGACCGTCAAGGTCGGCGGCGACAACGAGAACAGCCCCGAGAACGTCAGCGTGGGCGTCGGCGTGATCGGCGCCAGCGTCGTGCGCGCGGAGAAGAACAGCGACATCGACGCCTGGATCGGCAAGACTGGCTACACGCTGGACGGCTACGGCGCCATGACCGTCGGCGCCAGCGTCAGCGGGCTGGTCCGCGCCACCGGCTTCTCGGTGAGCGCCGGCGTCCTCAACGTCACCGGCGTCAGCGCGAACGCGGAGGACAACTCCAGCGCCGATGCGCAGCTGTTCGGCACCGTCGATACCGGCACCACCGGCACCGTGACCGTCAATGCCAGCGCGCGGCCGGAGACCTACGCCCGCGCCTACGGCGTTCAGGCGGCGCTGGGCGCCTCGGTCGGCGGCTCGTTCGCGTTCGCCACCGCCAATACCAGCGCCACCGCGGCCGTCGCCAACAACACGGTGTTCACCGGCAGCGGCCAGGTCAAGGTGACCGCCACCACCGGCGAGACCAGCGCGGCCCTGCAGGGCAGCTACTTCAGCGCCGACGCCAAGGCGGTCGCCGCATCCGGCGGCCTGCTGCTCGGCCTGGCCGGGACCGAGGTCACCGCCTCCAACAGCAGCAAGACCGTCGCCCAGGTGGGCGACCATGTGACGCTGCCGCTCGGCGACCTCAGCGTCAGCGCCAGCGGCTACTCCGGCCAACGCGCGCAGGGCGATGCCTACTTCGGCGGCATCCTGGCCTTCGGCGGCAACGTGTCCACCGCATCGTCCAGCACCTCGACGCAGGTGCTGCTGGGCGTCGACCCGATCGCCGGCGTCAGCCGCACGGGCGACCTGACGCTCAGCGCCGTCGGCCTCGACCGCAACGAGGCCTTCGCCATCGGCGGCAGCGGCGGCGTCGTGAGCGGCGGCGCGGCGGAAGCGGTGGTCAAGGCCACCGACACCGACGACCGCCCCGCCGTGCTCGTGCAGGTGAAGGACTGGACCAGCGGCCGCAACATCGTCGGCACCGGCGGGCTCAAGCTGCTGGCCGAGCACACGACGCAGTTCTTCGGTGGCGCCGACACCACCGCCGTCTCGGTGATCGGCGGCGCCGCGGCCAACTCGACCACCACGATCGACGTCGACGCGAAGGTGAAGCTCGGCACCTACGCCGCCTTCGAATCGCAAGCCATCGACATCGCCGCGGTGAACGCCGTCGAGCAGCTCACCACCCCATCCGTCTCGGGCTGGGAGGCGTCGGTGAACGCCGGCGCGGGCGGCGGCATCAACGGCTACGCGGCCGGCTCCACCGTCAACGTGACCCAGGGCTCGCAGATCAGCCTGGGCAACAACGCCAGCCTCGACGTGTTCGCGCTGTCGGCGCACGAGACGCTGGGCAACCGGCTGCGGCTGGACGCGTACAGCACGCTCAGCCTCTTCGACAAGGCCCAGATCTCCACCGGCGGCGCGATCCAGCGCGCCGATGCCGGCTCCACCATCACCAGCACCGCCAACAACGCCATCACCCTGGGCAACGCGGTGACGCTGGAGAACGAGGTCGACACGGTGCAGCTCGGCACCTACGCGCTGCAGAACGTGTGGGCCACCGCCAACGCCAAGACCTACGGCGCGGTGGGCGGCGCCGGCGGCACCGCCGTCATCAACGCCACCGTCAACAACACCGTCACGCTGGGCACCGGCGACCTCATCACCGGCTACGGCAGCGTCAGCCTCTACGCGGGCCGCAGCGCGGACAGCATCACCGACAACACGATGTCGCTGAGCGCGGTCTCCGACGTCTACAACTGGACGCTCGCGTCCATCAGCACCAACGTGAAGGCCGACGCCAACGCGGTGGTCAACAACAACATCGACATCGGCAGCGGCGCCTCGGTCACCAGCGTGCGCAACATCTGGCTGCAGGCGGACGAAGGGCGCGTCGTCGTCAGCGGCACCGGCCGCGGCCACAACCCCTACCTGGAACTGCTGAGCACCGAGACCAAGGCCGGATCCGGCACCAGCACCACCAGCTCCACGGTCACCTTCCAGGGCACGGCCACGGTGGAGGCTGGCACCCGCCACAACCAGTCCGTCACCATCAACGCCGACGGCAGCTGGACCAAGGGCACCGGCACCCAGGCCACCGTCTACAACATGCCGAGCTTCAGCTCGCGCGACAGCCTGCAGGACTACATCGACCAGCTCAGCGCCGAGCGCAAGGTCACCGACGACTACGTCGCCACGCTGGACGCGACCGCGCGGGACGCCTACGTCTACTCGGCCCGCTACCAGGAGATCGAAAGCCAGCTGAGCTTCCTGACGCCGCTGCTGAGCGAGCTTGCCGCCGGCACGGTGAACGCCGTGGTGGTGTCGGGCATCACCGCCGCCGGCGGCGACGTGCACCTCGCCGCCGACAAAGTGACGGTGAAGGCCGGCGCGCCGACGATCACCGCCCACGGCGACCCGACGATCACCATCGTCAACAACAGCGCAAAGGCGCTGATCGTCGACACGCTCAGCATTCCCAACGACGCCGGCGGCCAGGTGCTGGTGACGGGCGGTGCCGCCAACAGCCTGCCCGCGGCGCTGAAGGTGTCCGAGGGCGGCAACGGCACCGGCAGCCAGATCACGATCTCGCACAACCCCGGCGTCGATGGCGCCGACCTGGTCGTGCAGGGCGACATCACCAACCTCGGCGGCAAGGTCACCGTCGACGTCGCCCGCGGCAGCATGCTGCAGACGGCCAGCATCTACGCCAAGGAACTGGACCTGACCGTCGCCGACGTCTACCTGGTCAACACCAGCGGCATGCAGAGCTACGGCTTCTCGCCGCTGTCGCTGTCGGGCTACGTGACCAGCGGCCGCGGCTGGAAGCCGGCCTCCGCCGAAGAGGCGGTGATGTGGTTCATCAGCGATCGCTACGAGAGCCAGATCAAGAGCAAGGGCATCACCGATTTCAACAAGTACTTCTACGGCACCGACTACGCCACCGCCTACGGCTCCGGGGCCACCGTCACCACCAACGTCTTCCTGAACTGGGGCTTCAACGACGCGGACGAGTGCAAGACCAACTGCACGACCTTCTCGTTCCGGAACGACGCGGGCGGCGACACCCGCGGCAACGGCACCTGGGGCTTCGACAACGTCGGCGACTACACCGGCAAGCTCACGCTGCGCGCCAGCTACGACACGATCAAGAACAGCGGCTTCCTCGGCACGGCGGTGACCAAGGATGCGCTCAACGCCTCGCTGATCGCGGTGAACGCCGGCACGATCGACATCAACGGCACCATCCGCGCAGGCAACTTCAACAACTGGTCGGTGAACATCGGCGCGAGCTTCGACACCGCGATCGCCACCTACATCGAGAAGAAGGGCCTGAAGGCCGGCGACACGGTCAGCATCACGCCGGGCCAGCCGCTGCAATACACCGAGAACGCCTATGTCTGCGTGTTCGGCAACGTCGGTTGCAGCTGGAGGCCCAAGACCTACAGCATCGACACCGGCGTGGCGCTGGCGAACGGCGGAGACGCCGGCATCGGCCTGACCTACGACGTGGCCACCGGCAAGCTGTCGCTGGCCGACGTGAACGCCAGCGGCAACGGCATGGTGATGCTGCGCGGCAAGATCGTCTCCACCGGCCAGGACGGCAAGATCCTGGTCGACGACGGCCTGGGCACGATCAAGGTCAACAACAGCTCGAGCAAGGCCCTGGTGGTCAACGACCTGAACGCCGGCAACCAGTCCACCGGCATCATCAGGATCACCGACACCAACTACGACAACCGCACCGACTGGTATGTCCATGAGGCGGGCCAGTCGATCAAGCATTACGTCACCGGCAGCAGCGCCACGACGTACAACAACGTCAACGGCCTTGTCGACGGCTGGTTCGAGGGCGGCAACGCCACCACCAGCTACCAGCCGATGCAAGGCCAGTGGTACACCTGGACCGAGAGCACCCGCGTCAAGCGCAGCTACTCGGGTCGCAGCACCAACGACCTGGCCACCATCTGGCCCACCGGCGACTGGAAGTTCGTCAACCAGGACACGCCGTGGACCGCGAGCAGCGGCCGCATCGTCACCTCCTGCGCCAGTTGCGGCAGCGACTACCTCACCGGCGTGTTCAGCGCCGGGTCGGTGCGCTCGGTCGACAGCTTCCACGTGGGGTGGTCGTACTCGCCGTACTACGGCGGCACCTTCGTCGATCGCTACTGGCAGTACTACGTGCCGTACGACCTGACGATGTCGATCGAGTACCACGTCAAGGCCGACCACGCGATCAAGATGCAGTTCGTCGGCGCGGCGCAGGGCACCGTCGCGATCGGCTCGAACACCAACGTCGCGCTCAACGGGACGATCAGCAATTCGCTGGGCAGCACCAGCATCAGCACCGCCGGCCATCTCACCGCCGACGCGGCGGCGGTCGTCAACAGCCAGAGCCTGAGCCTGACGGCCGGCGGCAACCTGGGCACGAGCGCGCAGGCGATCAACGCCATCACCAGCAACATCAGCGCCACCGCCGGCGGCCTAGTGAACCTGGACCTGACCGCGCAGTCCTCGTCGATCGCACTGCAGAAGATCAGCGGCGGCGGCGATGTGACCGTGGTCTCGGACAAGTCGCTGCTGCCGGTCGGCAACGGCACCCACCTGGCGGGTCGCAACGTCAACCTGACCAGCAGCTTCGGCGGCCTGGGCGACGTGTCGAGCAGCCAGGTCGTCAACACCGCCGTCACCGGCACGCTGACCGTCAACACCCGCGGCGACATCGCGCTGCGCCAGGCCAGCGGCGACCTGACGCTGAACACCCTGACGGCCGAAGGCGGCGACGTCAGCATCACGCTGGACAACGGCCGCCTGCTCAACGGCATCGGCAGCAGCCAGCGCAGCGCGGAAGAGACCGCCTACCTGTCGGCGCTCTGGCAGTCGCTCAACATGACCGGCGCCGACGCCGGCCAGGAGACCGTCAAGGCCTTCGAGAACCAGGTCAGCGCGCGCTACCAGCAGTACCACCTGATCAAGCAGCGCCTGAGCGACGCCAGCGATGCCGGCTTCGCGATCGCCCCCGCCTACCTGGAGGCGATGCGCACCCGCGTCGCGCTGCAGCAGGGCGTGAGCGCCGCCAGCCTGAGCGATGCCGCGGTGACCGCGGCGGTGAAGGCCGAGTACCAGGGCATCACCAGCTTCTTCAGCGCGCAGTTCGGCAACGCCTTGCCCTTCGACACGGCCGCGGCCTTCGACACCGGCTGGCGCTACACGCTGGACACGAACTCCGCGCTGTACGCGAGCCTGGTCGCGGGCGCGAAGTGGAAGCAGAGCCAGCTGGAGGTGGCGATCAGCGAGGCTGCGCTGACCCCGGTCACCTCGACCTACATCAGCAACCGCGCCGCCAACATCAGCGGCAACAACGTCACCCTCAAGACCACCGGCGGCAGCGTCGGCAAGGACGCCGCCAGCCTGGCCATCGCGATCGCCCGCGCCAACCCGGTGCTCAGCGACGCGGAGAAGGCCGCGCTGGTCAACGCCGGCCCGGGCGACCTCAGCTTCGTCACGACCGACGCGCAGGTGCTCGCCACCGTCAAGCAGCAGGATCCGCTGAAGGTCAACGCGTCGGGCGTGTTCAAGGCCACCAGCCGCGACGCGCTGTATGTGGAGTCCGACCAGGCGATGGCGCTGGGCGGCGTGCAGTCCACGCAAGGCGACGTGCGCCTGAGCGCGGGCGGCAGCCTCACCAGCACCACCGGCACGGGCACCACCATCACGGCCCACGGGCTGAACCTGGCGGTGTCGCAAGGCAGCATCGGCACGGCCGCCGCGCCGATCCGGCTGGCACTGAGCGACGCGCTGCGCGTGGCCAGCGCGCCGGGTGACGTCTACATCTCCCAAGGGGGCGGCAACCTGGCGCTGGGCAGCCTCGGCGCCGGCGGCATGCTCAGCGTCACCGCGGGCGGGTCGCTGACGAACTGGGCGTCCAACGGCAGCGGCCATCACCTGCTGGGCGACAGCATCAGCCTGCTGGCCGGTGGCGCCCTGGGCACCGCCGACCGCGCGCTGCGCCTGCGCCTGACCGGCGGCACGCTGACGCTGGCCGGCACCGCCGCCAACCTGGAAACGCAGAGCAGCAACCGCTGGCGCCTGGGCCAGGTGTCGTTGTCGGACGGTCTGGCGCTCGACGCCACCGGCGACGTGGAACTCGCGGGCACGCTCACCGCGGCCAGCGCCACGCTGCACAGCGCGGGCGCCGTGTCGGCAACCGCGGCGGCGAACTGGCTCACCAGCGGCGTCACCACCTTGACCGGCACCAGCCTGTCCCTGGAGAGCGGACGTTTCTCCGCCTCGGCACTGGCGCTGCAGGCCACGGCCGGCGGGCTGGAGGTCGGCGAGCTGAATGCAGGCGACGGCGGCATCGATCTGCTGGGCACCGCGGCGATCGGCCTGCGCGGTCCGATCTCGACTTCGGGCCAGCTGCTGGCCGACGGTCAGTCGCTGCTGATGGGCGCAGGAGCCGGCGCCTCGGCCGGCGGCAGCATCCGCTTCACGACCGCGGGCGCCATGGACCTGAGCTTCCTCGAGGCGGGCGGCGACCTGCGGCTCAATTCCAGCACGCTGAGCGTGTCGCAGCTGCTGCGCAGCGCGCGCATCGAGGTCGACGCCACCCGCATCGACCTCGCGGCCGGCAGCCTGTTGCAGGCCGGGCAGGACGCCCGCCTCGACGGCACGCAGCTGACGATGGGCGACGGCGCGCTGCTGTCGACCGGCGGCCGCCTGGCGGTCACCACCACCGGCGACCAGCAGCTCGCGCGCTTGAGCGTGGGCGGCGAGCTGGCCCTGACCGCCGCCGGCGCGCTGTCCCTGAACGGTGAGGCTTGGGCGCAAGGCCCGGCCACCCTGCAGGCGAGCAGCGCTTCCATGGCCGCGGGAGGCTCGCTCGGCACGGCCGGCGCGCTCACGGTCACCACGACCGGCGACCAGTCGCTGCGCTCGCTGCAGGCCGGCGAGTCGCTGGTGCTTCAGTCCGGCGGCGCGCTGAGCCTGGACGGCGTGTCGACCTCGGCGCTGGACACGCGCCTGACGGCGCAGCGCGCGATCCAGATCGCGTCCGGTGCCAGCATGCAGTCGAACGGCGCGCTGTCGCTGCAAGGTGCCAGCCTGAGCGCCGGCACCGGCGGTCTGCTGCAGTCGGCCAGCGACGCGTCGATCACGACGACCGGCGACCTGCAGCTCGCGCAGCTGATCGTGGGCGGTCGGCTGGACCTGCGCGCGGACGGCCAGGCCCGCCTGACCGAATCCGGCTGGGTCCAGGGCAATGCACTGCTGCAGGCCGACGGCCTGCGCCTGGACGGGGAGCTCGGCTCGTCCAACACCGTGGGCCTGATCGCCGCGCGGGATGTGGACCTCCATCACTGGGTGCGGGCGCGTGACATCACGGTCGATGCCGGCAAGCTGCTCGTCGCGAGCGGCGCTGGCCTGCAGGCGGCCGGCTCGCTGCGGGCCAGCGCCGGCAGCCTCGACATGGCCGCGGGCAGCGGCCTGGTCAGCGGGGGCGACCTCGGCCTCTTCGGCCGGTCCGACGTCTCGCTGGCCCAGGTGTCGGCCGGCGGCAGGCTGACGCTGCAGGCGGGTGGCACGCTGTCGCTCAAGGACGCCGTCCACGGCAGCCAGTCCATCGTGATGGCGGCCGACCGCCTGGCCATCGATGCCGGCGTGGCCGTGACCTCGGGCGGATCGCTGACGGCGCAGGCCGCCGAGATGACGGCGGGCGCGGGCAGCCAGCTGGCGGCGACGACCGACCTGCAACTGTCCAGCGACGGCCACCTGCAGCTGGCTCAGCTGACGGCGGGCCGCCATCTGCAACTGCAGGCGGCCGGCGATGCCCGGCTGACGGAGGCGACGCAGGCGACCGGTGATGCGACCTTGCGCGCGGCGCAGCTGACGATCGACGGCGGCCTCACCGCCGGCGGTGCCCTGCGCTTGCAAGGCGATCGGGACCTGACCATCGACAGCACGGTCTGGGGGGCGAGCACCACCGCGGCCGGGCAGGCCGTCACCTTGTCGGCGGCCGGCTCGCTGTACAGCGGTCGATCGCTGGCCGTGACGGCGGACACGCTGAGCATGGCGGCGGGCAGCCGCATCGACGCGGGCGCCACGCTGACGCTCACGACCACCGGCGCCCAGCAGCTGGCGCGTCTGCGTTCCGGCGGCGCGACGACGGTGCAGGCCGGCGGCGCCCTGTCGATCGGTGAATTCGCCACCGCCAATGCCGGCATGAGCCTGCGCGCTGGCGGCGCGCTGTCGCTGGCCGATGCCTCGCTGGTGCAGGCGCGCGGCGCGCTCGACCTGCAGGCGGGCAGCGTGACCGCGGGCCACGGCAACCGCCTGGTGTCGGGCGGAGACCTCCAGATCACCAGCCTCGGCGGCGCGGCCCTGGACGCGCTGCAGTCGGGCGGCCAGCTGCTGCTGAGCGCGGGCGGCGCGGCAAGCGTCGCTGGCATCACCTCGGTGCAGGGCCTGGGCCGTCTGCAGGCCGACAGCCTGAGACTCCAGAGCGCCTGGTATTCCGCCAACGACCTGCAACTCACCGCGACCCAGGGCGTGGCGATCGAGGCGCTGTTGAAGGCCCGGACGCTGAGCGTGACCGCCGACTCGCTGGACCTGGCCGACGGCGTGCATGCGACAGCCACCGGGTCCATCGCGGTGGACGCCGGACGCATCGGCATGGGCGCGCACAGCCAGCTGCAAAGCGGCAGCGACCTGCACCTCACCACGACCGGAGACCAGACACTCGCCACCCTCTACGCCGGCAACGACCTGGTGCTGGAGGCGGGCGGCGCGCTCACGCTGCGTGAAGCGGCCTATGCCAACGGCGCGGTGGCCCTCTCCGCCGGTGGCGCGATGCGCCTCGACGCGGCGGCCACCGTGCAGTCGGGCCGCGCGCTCAGCGTGCAGGCGGATGCGCTGCAGGCGGGCGCCGGCAGCCGCTTCCTGTCGGCGGGCGACATGGCCCTGTCCGCGCGCGGCGACCTCGGCCTCGCGCAGGCGGTGTCCGGTGGCGCGCTGGCGCTGTCGGCCGGCGGCGCGCTGCGCACCGACGAAGGACTGAGCAGCCAGGCCGGTGCCCGCGTCGACGCGGGCGAGCTGCAGGTTGCCGGCCGCTGGACGGTGAACGGCGATCTGGAAGCGCATGTGGCCCGCGGCGTCGCGCTCGACGCCGATGTCCAGGCCTTCAATGTGTCCCTGTTCGCCGACAGCCTCACGCTCGGCCATGGCGTGACGCTGACCAGCGGCGGCGCGCTGTCGGTGGACAGCGGCCGTCTGCTCATGGGCACCGGTAGCCTGCTGGACAGTGCCGGCGGTGCCCGCCTCGTCACGCTGGGCGACCAGACGCTGGCCCGGGTGAATGTCCTGGGCGACCTGCTGCTGCAGAGCGGCGGCGCGCTGCGGCTGGCGGAGTCGGCGGCGGTGCAGGGTCATGCGCAGGTGAATGCGCAATCGCTGGCCGTCGACGGCGGCTGGTTCTCCAGCGGTGACCTGCGTGCCTCGGCGACGCGGGGCCTGACGCTGAACAGCGGCCTGTATGCGGCGAACCTGACGCTGAACGCGAGCGACCTGAACTTGGCCGATGGCGTCGCGGCGAACGCCGCGGGCGCGCTGACGGTCAACGCCGGTGGCATCGCGATGGGCGCCGGCAGTGCGCTGGAAGCCGCCGGCGCGATGCAACTGATCTCGCAGGGCAGCCAGTCGATCGCACGACTGAAGGCCGGTTCCGACCTGCTGCTGCAGGCGGGCGGCGATCTGTCGCTGCGGGAGCAGGCGGTGGCCGGTCAGTCGCTGATCGGCATGGCCGGTGGTGCGATCGAGGTGGCCCCTGGCACGCTGGTTCAGGCGGGCGGTTCCCTGTCTCTGCAGGCGGCCAGCCTGCAAGCCGGCCTGGGCAGCCGCATCGCCTCGGGCGCGGACATGCAGCTCGTCAGCGACAACGGCGTCACGCTGGCATTGCTGGACGTGGGCGGCGCGCTCGCGCTGCAGGCGGGCGGCGCGGTGACGCTGACCGACCGCGTCGGCGTGAATGGCGACGCGCAGTTGCGCCTGCGGGACCTGAGCGTCGACGGCGACTGGAACTCGGCCGGAGCGCTGCGGGTGCGCGCGGACCGGACGGTGGCGCTGAACCGCGCGGTCCAGGCCGGCAGCGTGTCGGTCGACGCGGAGGCGGTGACGATCTCGGCGGATGTGCCGCTCTCGGCCGCCGGCGGCTTGAACATCGACGCGGGCTCGCTGGGCATGGCGACCGGCAGCCGCATCGCCGCGGACGGCGACCTGGTGCTGCGCACCCGCGGCGAGCAGGTCCTGGCGCAGGTGACGACCGGCGGCGCGCTGTCGCTGGCCGCGGGCGGCCGCGTCTCGTTGAACGGCGAGATGCTGGCTTCACGCGATATCGCCCTGGTGGCGGGCGATGCGCTCCTCCTCGCGCCGGGCGTGACCCTGGGCGCCGGTGGACGACTGGACGTTCAGGCCCGCACCCTGGAAGCCGGCGACGCGAGCCTGCTGCGATCGGGCGGCGACATGATGGTCGTCGCCGATGGCGATGTCCGGCTGGCGCGGCTGGAAAGTGGTGGCGGTCTCGCCTTGCAGGCACGAGGCGCGGTGCAAACGCGGGACGCCGTGTCGGTGCAGGGCTCGGCCTCGCTGCTGGGGGACCGCCTCGCGGTCGATGGCGGCTGGATCTCGCAAGGCGCGTTGACGGTGCAGGCATCGGGCGGGGTCGCGCTGAACAGCGGCATGCAGGCGGGCCAGGTGTCGATCGACGCTGGGGCCGTCCAACTCGCCGCCGGCGCGGCGCTGCGCAGTGGGGACACGATCACGCTCAACGCCGCCACCGTGACGATGGGCGTGGACAGCGCCATGACGGCGGGCGGTGCGACGCAGCTGAAGGCCGACTCGCTCACGATGGATGCAGGCAGCTCGATGACCACGGGTGGCGCGCTGTCGCTCTCCACCACGGGTGCGCAGACGCTCGCGGCGCTGAGCGCTGGCGGCGACCTGGCGATCAAGGCCGGCCATGGCGTGAGCCTCGACGGACAGGTGACGACGAAGGGCGAGCTCGCGCTGCAAGCCGGCGGCGACGTGCGCGTCAACGAGCAGGTCAACGCCAGTGGCGGCCTCGCGCTGCGAGCCGGCGGCGACGTGCACGTCAACAAGCAGGTCGACGTCGGCGGCGACCTCGCGCTGCAGGCCGGTGGCGACGTGCGCGTCAACGCGCAAGTCAATGCCGGTGGCAGCCTCGCGCTGCACGCCGGTGGCGACGTGCGCGTCAACGAGCAAGTCAATGTCGGTGGCGGCCTCGCCCTGCAAGCCGGTGGCGACGTGCGCCTCAACAAGCAGGTCGACATCGGCGGCGACCTCGCGCTGCAAGCCGGCGGCGACCTCCACATCGGCGAGCAGCTCACCGTCGGCGGCAACGCCGCGGTCGAGGCCGGGGGCGAGGCTCGCCTCGGCGCCGGCCGCGCGATGCGCGTGGGCGGTGCCTTGCAGCTCGGCGCCCACGCCGTGGTCATGGAAGCGGGCAGCCTGCTCGCGACCGGCCGCGATGCCAGCCTGCGGGCTGTGGGTGGGGCGCAGCTGGACCAGCTCCACGTCGGCGGCGACCTGTCTGTCGCTGCGGGCGAGGACCTCGCGCTGCAAGCCGGCGTGGCCGCGGGCGGCGACGTCGCCTTGAAGAGCGGCGGCGCGACGCAGCTCGCCGACGGCCGCGACCTCACCGCTGGCGGCGCGTTCAGCAGCGAGTCCGCGGCATGGCGGATGGGCCAGGGCAGCACCTTGCAGGTGGCAGGCGACCTGCGGCTGCAGGCCAGCGGCGACGTGCTGCTGGCGGCCGTCACCGGGCATGGCGATGCGCTGTCGGTCCAGGCCGGCGGCAAGCTGCTCGGCCGCCCCGATGCCGCGGTGCATCTGCGGACCTCCGCCGGCACCCGCACCGACCTCAAGGCCGGCCTGGGCATCGGCGATCCGCTGGTGGTCGACCTGCCGTGGCTGAGCGTGGCCACCGGCAGCGGCGACATCCACCTGGTCGTCGAGCGCGATCTGTACTCGCCGCTGATCAGCGCGGCCAATGGCACCGTCACGATGACGGTGAAGGGCAGCCTCAGCGTCGACCACCTGATCGGCAATCCGAACCTGTGGATCGACGGCCGTCTCGCGGCCGGCCAGATGACGCTGCGCGGCGGCTCGCTGAGCTCGCGCGACTCGCTCGAGGTCGGGGGCCTCACGCTGCTCGACGGCGGACCGCTGACGGTGGAAGCGCCACGCATCGCGCTGGGCGTGGACGGCGCCGGCGCGCCGGTCACCACGCTGTCGCTGACCGGCCGCGACGGCACCCGCGCCGAGGAGATCGCGCTGACCGTCACCGGCACGCAGAAGGTCGACATCACCCGGCTCTCCACCCGCGACGGCCAGCTGACGCTGCCCGCCGAGGTGGCGCTGCGCGATGCCAGTGCGAGCGGCGAGCTGAGGATCAAGACGCCGGCCGTGACCATCAGCCTGGACAACGTGAGCGCCGCCGCGCGTCCCGCCGACGCGCAGCTGATCACGCCCCAGGACCGGTTCTGGCTGCAGTTGCAGGGCAACGCGCTCTACACCGATGCCCTCGTCACGCGCTTCCAGTCCCCGCTGGCGCTCTACTTCCACCGCGCCACCGAAGACAAGCTGGTGGCCCAGCAGGCCTTCTACCGCATGAGCACCGAGCACCTGTCGCAGGAAGTCGCCGGCAACAGCTGGCGCGTGCCCGCGCCCTCGCTGCCGCCGGTCACCGGCATGCCGCTGTTGAGCTGGGGCGGCACGCTGGTGCCCGCGGTGAACCTCGAGGGCATGCCCGCCCTGGCGGCCGCCCTCGCGGCGGCACGCGCCGCCGATCGCCTCGCCGAGCGCACCGATCGCAACGCCACCGCCCGCGATGCCGGCGGAGACGCCGCGCGTGACGGCCACCGCGCCACCGAGAACCGCGACGAGATCGTGATCGGTGAACCGATCGCCTCGCGCTGATCCGGATGATTCAGATGTTTGGAAGAAGGCCCTTGCCCGTGTCGAAGTTCTCCCGTTCCTGGCCAGCGCTGGCGCTGGCCGGCGCCGCCCTGGCGCCCGCTGTCCTGCCGACGATCGCCCGCGCGCAATCCGCGCCGCCGGTGCTGCCGCCCGCCGCCGATCCGGCGCTGCAGGAGCAGGAGCGCCTGCGCCGCGAGCAACAGCTGCAGCAGCGCGAGGCCGCGCCGCCGGCGAAGCGCGACGGCAAGCCCGCCGCCGCGACCGACGACGGTCCCTCGTTCGTGCTGCAACGGGTGCGCTTCAGCGCCTCCCGCCATCTGCAGCGCGAGCAGCTGGCGACGCTGACCCAGCCGCTGCTGGGCAAGCCGATCCGCTGGAGCGATCTGCAGGCGCTGCTGGAGCGGGTGAACCAGCTCTATCGCGACCTGGGCATCTACACCGCCGCCGCGACGCTGCCGGAGCAGCAGGTGCAGGACGGCACGGTGGTGGTGCAGCTGGTCGAGGGGCGGGTCGGCCAGGTGCTGGTGGCGGAGAACCGCTACCTGTCGGACGGCTGGGTGCGCGGTTGGGTCGGCGGCGTCCAGCCCGGTGGCGACGTGGATGCGCGCCGGCTGGAGGCCGACCTCGCCCGCTTCAATCGCGTCAACGACGCGCGCCTGCAGGCCTCGCTGAAAGCGGGTCAGGCCTTCGGCGAGACCGACCTGGTCCTGGCGGTGCAGGAGCCGGCCCGCACCAGCGGCCAGGTCTTCGTCGACAACTACGGCTACGCCAGCACCGGCCGCGCCGAGGCCGGTGTCGTGCTGCGCCGCCAGGCGCTGCTCAGCGAAGGCGACCGGGCGGTGGGCCATGTCAGCGGCTCGCGCGGGACGCGGGCGCTGTCCCTGTCGTACTCGGCCCCGGCGGGCACCAGCGGCTGGCGCTTCGGCGGCTCCGCCTCGGCCAGTAGCACCCGCATGGTGGCCGGCGACTTCGCCGCGCTGAATGTCAAGGGCAGCGGCCACAGCGTCGGCCTGGACGCCAGCGTGCTGGCGCACTCCGCCGACACCTGGTGGTGGAGCGCCACCGGCAGCGTCCAGGTAGCCGACTCCGGCAACGACGTGGCCGGCGCCGCGGTGAGCCGCTACCAGGTGACGCGGCTGAACATCGGCGCGCCGCTGACCGTCACCGGCGCCGGCTGGCAATGGAACTTCAACCCGGTGCTGACGCAGGCGCGTGCCCGCAACAAGCTGCTGCCGGATCAATCGATCAACGCCACCCTGTTCACCGGCGACAGCACCCTCGCCTGGCGCTTCGCTCAGGATTGGTACGTGCTGGGGCAACTGAGCTGGCAGCTCAGCAACCGCAAGAGCCTGCCCGGCGCGCTGGCCTTCTCGGTGGGCGGGCCGGTATCGGTGCGCGGCTATGAGCCCGGCCAGATCAGCGGCGACGAGGGCTTCACCACAGGCTGGGAACTGCACGCCGACGGCTGGTCGCCGGGAGGCACGCGGGTGGATCTGTTCGCCTTCGTCGACACCAGCCGGGTGCGCTCGATCAATCCCAGCGTGCGTCCGACCGCCGCGGGCCTGGGCGCGAACTGGTCCGGCTGGCAGGGCCTGACGCTCAGCCTGACCGCCGGCCGCGAGCTCAGCACCGTGGTGCCGGAGCAGCGCGGCTGGCACGCCTACGTGCGCCTCAGCCGGTCCTTCTGAGCGCGGCGTCCACCTCGGCGTGGACGCGGGCGACGATGTCGCCCAGCGGCGCCTGCTTCGACTGCCCGGGATGGCCGTCGAGCGCATCGCCCCGGGCGCTGAACTCGGCCGGCGTGTAGGCGCCGGTCAGGAACATCAGCGCGACCGACGCGGTGTCCGGCGTCTGGGCGAGGGTGCGTGCCACGTCGCCGCCGTCCATGCCCGGCATCTCCAGGTCACAGACGATCAGGTCGGGCCGCTCGCGCCGCACGGCCGCCAGCGCCTGCTCCGGCTGATGCAGCACCGCCACGTCGTAGCGGCCGCCCAGCACGATGCACAGGCAGTCGGTGATGGCCTGGTCGTCGTCGATCAGCAGCAGCTTGCGGCGCGAGGTCATGGGGCTGGGCGGGAGGAGGCGCACGGCCGCAGTGTGGCGGCGAAGTGTGTAGGAATCGCGGAGAGCGCGGTCGTCGCGCTGCGCGCGGCGCGCCGCCGTTGCTATCCTGCCCGCGCCGCCTCCGCCTTCATCCGCCGCTTCGTCCGCTGTTTCGTCCGCCCGCCCGTGCACGCCCTCCTGCCATCTGTCGTCGCCCGCCTGCTGCCCTGGGTCCTGCTCCTGCTGGGCGCCCTGACGGCCCTGCCCGCGCGCGCGGACGCCGGCTTCTGCGCCGACTGGGTCGCCCAGGACCTCCCCGTCGCCGCCCTGCCGCCCGCCGGCACTGCCCTGACGCCCCTGGGCTGCGACGTAGCCGCCATACGCGCCACGCTGCCCGACCGCGATCGCGGCAGCTGGGTGCAACTGCGCTTCTCCTCCGCCATGCCGCAGGCGCCGGTGCTGATGGTGGAGACACCGCTGGCGCCCCGGGTAACGCTGGTGCTGCCCGACGGTCGTCGGCTGGTACGCAGCAAGCTGAAGGTGCCCGCGGACGGCGAGGCCTCGTCGCTGGCGCTGTCCTTTCCCCTACCCGCCACGCTGAAGGCGGGCGAGGTGCTGTGGCTGCATGTCGAGGACCGCCTGCCGACGCCGCTCACCCTGCGTCTGCTGGACGGCCCGACCTGGGAAGCGCGCGACCGCAACAAGCTGGTGCGGATGTCCGTGCTGTCGGCCTTGCTGGGCGCCTTCGCGCTGGTGGCGCTGGGCTACTGGGTCGTGCTGCGCCAGCGCATGTTTGGCTTCTACACGCTGCATGTGGTGACGCTGCTGCTGTTCATCGGGGCGAGCGTGGGCTTCCTCTATGCGTGGCCGGGCGCCGGCGTGCTGGCGCCCTTCGGGCACCGGACGCAGTGGGCGCTGGGCGCGTGGTCGGTCGGCTGCGTGGTGGCGTTCGCGCGGGACTTCCTCGGCCTGCGCGCCGCCTTGCCGCGCGTCGCCCGCGGCTTCGACCTGACCGCCGGGGTGCTGCTCGCCGGCGGCCTGCTGGTGCTGCCGCTGGACTGGGACTGGTTCGGCATGGCGCTGTCCGTGGTCAGCCTGAGCGTCAGCGTGCTGCTGCTGCCGGTGGCTGCGGCGGTGGCGCGGCGCGGCAGTCGCTACGCGTGGTACTTCCTCGTCGGCTGGGGGCCGCTGGCGGCGGCCGGCCTGATGCGTGCGCTGCAGGGGCTGGGCGTCAGCGTCCCGCCCGATGTGCCGCATCTCTACGCGGTGGGCGTCGTCTGCGAGGCGGTGGTGCTGACGTTGGGCCTGGCGGACCAGGTGCTCTCCATCCGGCGGGAGCGCGATCATGCCTTGCTGGCGGCGGCGCAGGCGCGTCAGCTCGAGCTGCAGAACGAGATGCTCAAGGAGAACGTGAAGCTGCGGGAGCAGGTCGACCGCATGAGCCGGCACGACCTGAAGACGCCGCTGATCAGCATCGTCTCGACACCGCGGCTGCTGCACGAGCTGGGTCCGCTGAGCCCCGAGCAGCAACTGCTGTTGCGGCGGGTGGAGCGTGCCGGCTATCGCGCGCTCAACATGGTGAACCTGTCGCTGGACCTGATGAAGATGGAGCAAGGCTGCTATGACTGGCAGCCCGGCCCGGTGGACCTGGCGGCGGTGCTGCAGCGGGTGCGCGCCGACCTGACCTCGCTGGAAGCGGCGCATGGGGTGCGGGTGAGCGTGCAGCGCCACGGGGGACTGTGGCCGGTAGCGCGGGCCGAGGAGACGCTGTGCTACTCGATCCTGGCCAACCTGCTGAAGAACGCGGTGGAGGCGGCGCCTTCGGGCAGCGAGGTGCGGGTGTGGTTCGACACCGTCGAGACCGGCTGGGTCGGCCTGCACATCCACAACGAAGGCGCGGTGCCGATCGAGGTGCGGGAGCGCTTCTTCGACAAGTACGTCAGCCACGGCAAGCGCGACGGCAGCGGCTTCGGCACCTACTCGGCGCGGCTGATGGCGCGCATGCAGCAGGGCGAGGTGCTGCTGCGCACCAGCGAGCGCGAGGGCACGACGCTGATCCTGCGCCTGAAGGCGGCGAGCGCGGAGGAGACGGAGTTCCTCGAGACCGGCCCGGCCTCGCTGGCGATGCCGCTGGCGCCGCTGCCCGAGCCCGAGGGGGCCTTGCCGCAGGTGAGCGTGCTGCTGGTGGACGACGACGAGTACAACCTGCTGGCGCTGCGCCGCTGCTTCCCGTTCCCGGGCGCGGAGGTGGTCACGGCGACGCAGGGGCGCGAGGCGCTGCAGGCGCTGTCCGAGCGGGCTTTCGATGCGGTGTTCCTGGACCTCGAGATGCCGGGCATGAGCGGGTTCGAGGTCGTGCAGGCGCTGCGGCGCCACGAGCAGCTGAGCGGCGAGCCGCCGTGCTTCGTGGTCGCGCTGTCGGCGCATGACGGCGCGGCGATGCGGGAGCAGGCGCTGGCGCAGGGGTTCGATCGGTATGCCACCAAGCCGGTGTCGCCGGAGGAGGTGCGGCAGTTGTTGAGGGTGGCGGCGAGAGGGATGGGGAGGGAGGCGGTGTGAGAGGGCTTGTGGCGACGCCGCCGCGGCGTCTCTACAAGCCGTCGCAGACCGTTTCCTGAGACCCGCAGATCTTGTCCACCCAGAGGCGGAAGCGACCTGGAGGCAGGCCGGCGCGGGCAGCGGGAGCGATGTTCAGCGCCTTCCGCTCTTCCGCGGGGAGCTTCGCATCGACGTACTCCACCTGCGCCCACGGCCCGTGGCACGCCGCGAGCGAACTGGCGCTGACCATCACGTCGCTGTCGAACATCTGCTCGTCGTCGAGCTTGAGCCAGACCGGTGCTTGAGCGTCGGGGCGAGCGCGGCCGACACGGGCCTGAGGCTTCACCACGAGCTTCTTGCCCGAGACCCAGCCTTCACCCGCGAATGTCGGCCGCGGTGGTTGGCCGGTCAGGTCCTCGTCATCCCGCGCATTTCGGATTCGGAACCAACCGGCGTCGCTCGCGGTGATCTCGACACGGATGCGGATCCAGCTGCCGGAGGCCTTGTCGACCCAGACGGGCGGCAGCGTGCCCAGCACGCGGGCTTTCGCATTCGGCGCGGCGCGGACGTTCAAGCCGGCAGGGTCGGTTTCCTCGACGAAGGCGACGATCGAGCACGGCGTGGCGGGCGGCGGTGCGTCGGCGTGAGAAGCACCGGCGAATGCAGCGAGTGAGAGCGTCGCGAGGACGCGCAGCGGGGATTCAGCGGCAGTCGACCAGGACATAGAAGAACTTGGGGCGTGCGCCGAGTGAGCCAAGGAAGCGAGGATAGTGGTTCTGAGGCACCGTCTGGCAGCCTGCCGACCAGGTGTTCACCGCCGGGTTGGTGGTTGGACCTCCCTGGTGGATGTACATGGTCCGTCCGACACCATGACGATCGATTCGATCACGGTCCGCCAAGGTGAAGCGCCCGTCTCCATCGGTATCGCGCTCGACCGTCTGATCCGTGGTGGCCCAGAAGGCGCGGTCCTTCAAGAAGATCCTGGGAAGCTCGGTGAAGAAGTAGGTGCCGGCGGCGAGCCGGCCCGCGTCACGGATGCCGTCCCTGTCCACGTCGGCACCGTGGGCCTCCTTGAATCGGACGTCCTTGTAGCGGGCATCGACGCGCGCTCCGCTGGCGGTGACCGATGCCCGCTGAGCGTATTGCGCGGTCGGCTCGGTGGTCGCCGGAAAGAGATGGGCATGACCTCGCTGCCCCCACGCGTTCAGGACCACGATGTAGTCGTCGTAAATGCCGCGCCCCTTGTTTGCGAGCGTCGACGTGTCTTGACGCAGTCCAAGCAAGACGACGCGCCCTTCCCTGATCGCGGCACTCGCGGCTGGCTTCCCGCGTTGACGAACGAGAGCCTCACAGAACGCGTAGGCCACAGACGATGAAAAGAACTGCGTTCGGGGGAACGCTGGGCGGTCCTGTCTGTCGAGGAACCAACGCAAGAGCAGCGCATTGCCGTCAGGCCGAGCGGTCAGCGTCGCGCGTGCCGAAGGCGAAAGCGACGGATCGGCGAAGCGACCGACTGTCGCTGAAAGAAGAGACGGAAGAGGCGCCACCTCGGTCCGCCACAGGTTCATGGCGGCCTCCGGCTCCTGCTGCGCGAGGGCAGTGAATCGAGCGGCAAGCGCTCGAAGATCGGGGGTATATCGGTTCGCGACAGCCATCGGCATCCATCCCTGTCCGTGTGCCATGTGGGCATGGCGTTGTTTGGGACGACTATAGGGACGAGGCTTTCGACGGCGGTGGACGAAGGTCATACGGGGCACGCGAGGCCTCCAGCCCTTCTCGCCGGGGCCGGCACGGGCAAGGCAATCCAAGGGTGGCGGCGGGAGGCGCTGCAAACGCCGCGGCCGCAGACAGGAATGCCTCATTGGCCGGGGTCGTCTGGACCTTGTTGCTTTGGACAGGCGCGTCGGGGAAGGGATTCCAGCCGACGGCCGGCGGCGAAGGTGTGCAGTCGATAACGGTTCGGGCGGCTTGTCGCGAAAGCCCGATGGTCCTCGGGAGAGGCGGTCACGATACTCGGCGGACATCTTCCGGGAGAGAGCCGAATGGCCAGAAGAAGAACGAAGTCCTCGGGAGAGGGCTGGATTGATCTGTTTGCGCTGATGCCGTGGTGGGTCTGCGTCGGGTTAGCCATTACCGCTTACGTCGCACTACACGCATGGGCGGAGCGGCCGGCGCCAAAGCTGCAACCTGGGGCACTCGCCCCGCAGCTCGATACGGTGATGATCGGCGCGACATTGAAGGGATTCGCCGCAGTTGGGCAGTACGTCTTACCGATCGCTTTGCTTGCGAGCGCGGTCGTGTCAGCCGTCCGCCGCAAGCAACGAAAAGAGCTGTTGGCCCAAGCCGCGGAGGGTCAGGACCTCTCAGCCGTCGATGGCATGAGTTGGCTTGAATTCGAGCTGCTCATCGGAGAGAGCTTTCGTCAGAAGGGCTATGTCGTGATCGAAACCGGCGGTGGCGGTGCCGACGGCGGAGTCGACCTCGTGCTGCGCCGACCCGCGTCCAATGGCAGCGAAACCTACCTGGTTCAGTGCAAGCACTGGCGCGCCTACAAGGTTGGCGTCGACGTTGTGCGTGAGCTTTACGGCGTGATGGCCGCACGAGGGGCCGCTGGCGGGTTCGTGGTGACCGCGGGGAGGTTCACGAAGGAGGCAATGGCCTTCGCCTCGGGACGGAACGTGCGGTTGATCGACGGGGCGAAATTGAAGGGGATGCTCGCCGAGGTGCCGGCGTCTTTGGCGAAGCCCGAGCGGCAGCCAGAGGCAACGGACGCCTCGGCGCTCACAACGATGGTGGTCTGCCCGTCCTGCTCGCAACCAATGGTCAAGCGCTTGGCCAAGCGTGGACCAAATGCGGGACAGGCTTTTTATGGTTGCTCGGCGTATCCCGTGTGCAAAAGCACAAGGCCGATGTGATCGTGCGGAGCGGTGTCCCTGCGGCTCCGCACGATCAAACGCCCTACCGCTGACACATTGGTGCTAGTTGGAGGCTACATTCCGCTCCCAAGGGAGCAAAGGAATGTCAGCAAAATCAAGTGCGCATTGGTGGGTCAATCACAAGCAGACCTTCCAGCAAGAATTCGAAGGCGGCTACCTCTGGAGTCCGAAAACTTCAGCCTCCGGTGCCAACAATGAGTTCTATAACAACATGCGCCGCGCCCAGCCTGGCGACACCGTGGTGTCGTATGCCGACGGACGCATTCGCGCAGTGGGTGTCGTTAGCGACACAGCCACCACAGCACCAAAGCCGACAAGCTTCCGTTCCGTCGGATCGAATTGGTCCGAATGGGGATGGCTTCTGCCTGTGCAATGGCAGCCCGTTCAAGTCGAAGCGCGCCCAACGGATGATCTTGCGCGGCTATTACCTGCTCTGCCACGAAAATACTCCCCGCTGAGGACATCAACGGGAAAGGGTAATCAGGGCGCTTATCTGTCCGAGATTGGCGCCGATCTCATGGCACTGGTAATGGAATGGACGCAGGGACTTCGCGGACTGCCTCAGCCGCCTTGTGACACTGCTGTGATCCTGGAACAGGTCGAAGAGAAAGAATGCGAAGAGATTCAGAGCGATTCTTCGCTGTCGCAGTCGGAGAGGGCCACGCTGATCCTTGCCAGAAAGGGCCAAGGGGCGTTTCGGGATCAAGTGATCCGCCTTCACGAAAGATGCGTCGTGACTGGCGTCAGAGATCTCCGTCTACTCCGAGCAAGCCACATTAAACCTTGGCGACTGTGCACGACATCGATGGAGCGTCTTGATCCTCGAAATGGTCTTTTGTTAGCACCTAATCTGGATCAGCTCTTCGACAAGGGCCTGATTTCGTTCGGTGAGGATGGCTCATTAATCGTGTCGTCAACGCTCGATGAGCGGGATGTGAACGCGTTGGGGCTACGTCAATACATAACCGTGAAAGTCCCACTCGCGGCGCATTCGAGCTTTATTCAATACCACAGGGAAGAAATTTTCATCCCGTAGAGTCAATGGAGTCCCAATCGGGCGATCAAGGACCATCGGGAAAAGGATATTGGTAGGCCGTACAGGACTTGAACCTGTGACCAAAGGATTATGAGTCCTCTGCTCTAACCAACTGAGCTAACGGCCCCCTGGGGGTAATGCGCATATACGAACCCTGGCGGATTCGTGCTCCGGCCTTGCACCGGAGCGGCGGATTCTAACGGTGCGCCAGCGCGCTCCCGCCGAGCACCCGCCTCTACTTCTGCGACAGCGCGTTGCTCACCATCCTCGACGTGATGTCGACGATCTCGATCATCCGGTCGTATGCCATCCGCGTCGGCCCGATGACCCCCAGCGTCCCGACCACCTCGCCATCGACCTCATACGGCGCCGACACGATGGACAGTTCCTCCACCGGCACCACCTGGCTCTCGCCGCCGATGTAGATCCGCACGCCCTCCGCGCGCGACGACACATCCAGCAGCCGCATCAGCTGCGTCTTCTGCTCGAAGAGGTCGAACATCCGCCGCAGGCTGCCCATGTCGTGGCTGAAGTCCTGCACCGTCAGCAGATTGCGCTCGCCGGAAATGATCATCGGCTCGTGTTCCTGCAGCCCCTGCTGCCCCACGTCCACCGCCGCGCTCATCAGCTTGGCGATCTCCCCGCGCAGCTGGTCCACCTCCGAGCGCAAGCGGTCCCGCACCACGTCCAGGCTCAGCCCCGCGTAATGCGCATTCAGCCGGTTGCTCGCCTCCGTCAGGTCCGACTGCGACAGGTCCTGCGCCGTGAACACCAGCCGGTTCTGCACGTCCCCGTCGGGCGACACCATGATCACCAGCACCCGGCGCTCGCCCAGCCGCAGGAACTCGATGTGGTGGAACACCGCCGTCTTGCGCGGCGACGTCACCACGCCCACGAAACTCGACAGGCTGCTCAGCAGCTGCGCCGCGTTGGCGATCACCCGTTGCGGCTGATCCGGCAGCAGCTGGCTTTCGAAGGAACCCGCCTCGCGCGGCATCCCCGGCTTGGCCGTCAGCAGCGTGTCCACGAACAGCCGGTAGCCCCGCGCCGTCGGAATCCGCCCCGCGCTCGTGTGCGGGCTGGCGATCAGACCCAGCTCCTCCAGGTCGGCCATCACGTTGCGGATCGTCGCCGGGCTCAGCTCCAGCCCCGACGCCTTCGACAGCGTGCGGGAGCCCACCGGCTGGCCGTCGGCGATGTACCGCTCCACCAGAGCCTTCAGCAGTGTTTTCGCGCGGTCGTCGAGCATGGTTTTCATTCTAGTGAAGCCATCAGCGGCACCCCTTCCCAGCCCCGGGCCCCGCCACCTCGCTGTGGTGTAATTCCGCGCTATGTCCAAGCGCTTCCGTCACGTGGCCATCGTCGGAAAACCCCAGGCCCGGGGTATCCGGCCCATCCTGGAAGAGATTGCCGATTTTGTCGCCTCCCAGGGATTGGATGTTTCCCTGGAACAGGAAACCGCCGACAGCACCGGCATCACCGCCTTCCCCGCATTGACCCATGCCGAACTCGGCACCCAGTGCGACCTGGCGATCGTCGTCGGCGGCGACGGCACCATGCTCGGCTTCGCCCGCCAGGTCGCCCGCTACGGCCTGCCCCTGGTCGGCATCAACCAGGGCCGCCTGGGCTTCATCACCGACATCTCCGCCGACCAGTTCCGCGACGCCCTCGCCCCCATCCTCGCCGGCGACTTCGAGATCGAGCACCGCTCCCTGCTCGAAGGCGCGGTCTTCCGCGACGGCGAGCAGATCTTCTCCGGCGTGGCCCTCAACGACGTCGTCGTCTCCCGCGGCGCCACCGCCGCCATGGTCGAGCTGCGCGTCGACGTCGGCGACGAGTTCGTCGCCAACATGCGCGCCGACGGCGTCATCGTCGGCACCCCCACCGGCTCCACCGCCTATGCGCTGTCCGCCGGCGGCCCGATCCTCCATCCCGGCATCGCCGGCTGGGTGCTGCTGCCGATCGCGTCCCATGCGCTCTCCAACCGCCCGATCGTCCTGCCCGACAGCGGCGAGGTGCGCCTCACGATCGTCGCCGGCCGCGACGCGTCGGTGAACTTCGACATGCAATCCCTCGCCTCGCTGCTGCACGGCGACTGCATCACCGTGCGCCGCTCCCAGCACCGCGCGCCCTTCCTGCATCCGCGCGGCTGGTCCTACTACGCCACGCTGCGCCGCAAGCTCCGCTGGAACGAAGGAAACACCTGATGCTGCGCCGTCTGAGCCTCAAGGACTTCGTCATCGTCCCGGCGCTGGAGCTGGACTTCGCCGCCGGCTTCTCCGCCCTCACCGGCGAAACCGGCGCCGGCAAATCCATCCTGATCGACGCGCTGCAGCTGGCCCTGGGCTCGCGCGGCGACGCCGCCGTCGTGCGCGAGGGCGCCGCCCGCGCCGAGATCTCCGCCGAGTTCGACCGCCCCGCCGCCCTCGCCGCCTGGCTGGAGGAAGCCGGCTTCGACACCACCGACGGCGCCGAGGACACGCTGCTGCTGCGCCGCGTCATCGACGCCCAGGGCAAGAGCCGCGCGTGGATCAACGGCGGCACCGCCACCGTCGCCCAATTGCGCGAGCTGGCCGAGCACCTGCTCGACATCCACGGCCAGCACGCCTGGCAAGGCCTGACCCGCCCGGCCAGCGTGCGCGAGCTGCTGGACAGCTTCGCCCAGATCGAGACCCGGCCGATGGCCGCCGCCTTCGCCGACTGGCGCCAGGCGAGCGAGGCGCTGGCCGCCGCGCAGTCGAAGCAGGCGGACCTGGCGCGCGAGCATGAGCGCCTGAGCTGGCAGATCGGCGAGGTCGACCGCCTCGCGCCCGGCGCCGACGAATGGGACGAGCTCAACGCGGAGCACCAGCGTCTCTCGCATGCGCAATCGCTGATGGATGCCGCGCGCGGCGCGCTCGAGCGCATCGCCGAGGCCGAGATCAATGCCGAGTCGCTGACCGACGAGGCCCTGTCCGCGCTGCAGGACGTGGTCGGCTATGACGCCGGCCTGCAGGACACCGTCAATGCGCTGCTCGGCGCGCAGGCCCAGTTGCAGGACGCCGCCCACAGCCTGGGGGCCTACCTGCATGCCGCGGACCTCGATCCGGACCGGCTGCAGCAGCTCGACGACCGGCTGTCCGCCTGGGTCACGCTCGCCCGCCGCTATCGCCGCCAGCCGGCCGAGCTGCCGGCCCTGCTCGCGGAATGGAAGGCCGAGCTCGCGCAGCTCGACGCCGCCTCGGATCTCGACGCGCTGCAGGCCCGGCAGGCCGCCGCGCTCAAGCGCTATCAGAAGGAAGCCAAGGCGGTCAGCACCGCGCGCGCCAAGGCGGCGCCGGCGCTGTCGAACGCGGTGTCGCAGGCGATGCAGCAGCTGGGCATGGCCGGCGGCCGATTCGAGGTCGCGCTGCTGCCGCAGGACGAGCCGCAGAGCTTCGGCCTGGAGTCGGCCGAGTTCCTCGTCGCCGGCCACGCCGGCAGCACGCCGCGCCCGCTGGCCAAGGTCGCCTCGGGCGGTGAGCTGTCGCGCATCGCGCTGGCCATCGCCGTCACCACCAGCCAGCAGAACAGCGGCGCCGGCACGCTGATCTTCGACGAGATCGATGCCGGCGTCGGCGGCGCGGTCGCGGAGACCGTCGGCCGCCTGATGAAGCAGCTCGGCCAGCGGGTGCAGGTCCTGGCGGTCACCCACCTGCCGCAGGTCGCCGCCTGCGCCGATCACCACTTCCTCGTGGCCAAGGCGCTCAAGGACGGCAAGACCAACTCCGAGGTCCGCCCGATCGCCGGCGAGGCCCGCACCGCCGAGATCGCCCGGATGCTCGGCGGCGAGCGCCTGTCGTCGACCTCGCTGGCGCATGCGCAGGAGATGCTGGACCTGTCCGCCTCCGCCGTGCCCGCCGCCGGCAGGAAGGTGAAGCCATGAGCGCGCCCCACACCGCGCCGGTGCCGGCGCCCCAGGCCACGCCCAACGCCAACTCGCCGCGCGGCGAGGTCGTGCTCGTCACCGGCATGTCCGGCGGCGGCAAGTCGATCGCGATGCATGCGCTCGAGGACGCCGGCTTCTTCTGCGTCGACAACCTGCCGCCCGAGCTGCTGCCGCAATTCCTCGACCTGGAGCGCGAGCGCGGCTGGCGCCGTGTCGCCATCGCGGTGGACGTGCGCAGCGCCGGCTCGCTGCCGCAGCTGCTGGGCCACATCAAGACGATGCGCCAGGAAGGCGTGTCGCTGCGCTCGATCTTCCTGGACGCCGACGACGACACGTTGATGCGCCGCTTCTCCGAGACCCGCCGCCCGCATCCGCTGCGCGTCGGCAACGAGGACAGCGACACCCACCGCGCGCTGCAGGAGGCGATCGCACTGGAGCGCGAGCTGCTGACGCCGCTGCGGATGGAATCGACCGTCATCGACAGCAGCCAACTCCGCCCGGCGCAGCTGCGCGGCTGGCTGCGCGACCTGGTGCATGTCAGCGGCGCCTCGCTGACGCTGGTGTTCGAGTCCTTCGCGTTCAAGCACGGCGTGCCCAGCGACGCGGACTTCGTCTTCGACGTGCGCGTGCTGCCCAACCCGTATTACGACCGCGAGCTGCGCCCCTTCACCGGCCGCGACGAGCCGGTCGCGGCCTACCTGGAAGGCCAGCCGGAAGTGCGGCTGATGCTCAGCCAGATCGGTGCCTTCATCGCGCAGTGGCTGCCCAATTTCGCGCAGGACCAGCGCAGCTACCTGACGGTGGCCATCGGCTGCACCGGGGGCCAGCACCGCTCGGTCTATCTCGTGGAGACGCTGGCCAGGCAGTTCGCGTACCACGGCCAGGTGCTGAAGCGGCATCGGGAGCTCGACGCCCGCTGAGCCGCGCTCAATCGGAATGGCGCGGGGGCGACCGGCTTACGCCGCGCTCGCCCCGCCCTCCTCGCGGCCCTGCTCCATCTCCTGCACCTGGTTGAACAGCAGGATGCCCAGCACCACCGAGGCGAAGGGCATCAGCACCAGCATCAGGAGCAGCCACAGGACCACATTGCGGTCCGCGCGCTTGAGCGCGATGCCCATGTAGGCGAAGTGCGCGCACAGGCCGGCGAACAGGCCCAGGCCGAACATGGTCAGCTTGGCGGGATCCCCCTCTCCGGGCACCTGCGTCTCGCTGATCAGGAACCACAGGCACACGCCGCTGGCGAGCACGGCGATGAAGGCCGATTCCAGTGCGCTCTTGAGGGCCGCGGCCCGGCCCGGCTTGACGTCGTTCGACATGGTGTCCCTGAATGCGGTGGTGGCGTGCGCGGGCTTTTCGCGGCCCGTTCTGTCAATCGCGGGAGCATAACGGAGCGGCGCCCGTCAGGGACCGGCGGAACCCCGCGGCCGACCCGGAAACCGCGGCGCGGATCGGCCGGGTGAGGCGCCGATCGGCCGCGCTCCCGCTCCTCGGCGCCGGTCGCGCCGCCCGCCCTGCCCCGGCCCGGCGCGCCGCGCTTCAGTCCAGCAGCTTCTTCAGCGGCGCCGGCAGCGCGTACTCGCCCAACCGCTCGCGCGCGACCCACACGCCCTCGCCCGCCGGCCGCGTCTCGCGCGGCAGCAGCGCCCGGCGCGGATGCAGCAGCCAATCGAAATGGGTCAGCACATGCTTGACCCGCGGCAGCGGCTCCGGCGCCGCCACGCCCAGCGCGGCGCTCTGGGCCGTCAGCGCGGCCTCGTCGTCGAACAGCGGCAGCGTCCAGAGCCCGCCCCAGACGCCCTCGGCCGGCCGCTGCTGCAGCCAGACGCGGCCCTCGTGCTCCAGCCACAGCCACCAGCTTTCCCGCTGGCCGCGCTTGAGCTTCTTCGTCTTGACCGGATAGCGGGTGGGCTCGCCTTCCGCCAGCCCGGTGCACAGCGCCGCCACCGGGCACAGCAGGCACTGCGGGCTGCGCGTCGCGCACAGGCTGGCGCCGAGGTCCATCAGGCCTTGCGTGTACGCGGGCATGTCCTCGGGCGACGACGGCAGCAGCGCCTCGGCCCGGCGCCACAGGCGCTTCTCCTGCGCGGCCGAGGACAGGTCGCCGTCGAAGGCCAGCAGCCGGCCCAGCACGCGCTTGACGTTGCCATCGAGGATGGCCACGCGCTCGCCGAAGCAGAAGGACGCGATCGCCGCCGCCGTCGAACGCCCGATGCCGGGCAGCTCGGCCAGTTCGGCGGCGCTGCGCGGGAAGGCGCCGCCATGGCGCTCGACGACCGCCTGCGCGCACTTGTGCAGGTTGCGGGCCCGGCTGTAGTAGCCCAGCCCGGCCCAGGCCGCCATGACCTCGTCGTTCGGCGCCGCCGCCAGCGCGGCCACGTCGGGGAAGCGCTCGAGGAAGCGCTTGTAGTAGCCCAGCACCGTCGTCACCTGCGTCTGCTGCAGCATGATTTCCGACAGCCACACCCGGTACGGGTCGCGCGTGTTCTGCCACGGCAGGTCGTGCCGTCCCTCGCGGCGCTGCCAGGCGAGCAGCCGCGGGGCGAAGTCGCCGCGCAGCGCCGCCACGCGGGCGTCGAGGTCGGCGTCGGACATCGGGGAATCGGGATTTCTCAAGGCGGGCTTCTTTGCTGGCGGGTCGTCACAAGGCGGCGTCGGCGTTCTTGCGGTGTCTCTCACGGGGTCCCTCGCGGCGTCCGTCACGGCGTCGGCGCCAAGGCGGCTGACGGCGGGCTTCGCGCTCGGCCGGGCGGGCGTTCCCGGCTTCATCGCTTCTGGCAGACCGGACAGAAGAAGGTCGAGCGCTGCCCTTGCACGATGCGCCGGATCGGCGTGCCGCAGGCCCGGCAGGGTTCGCCTTCGCGACCGTAGACACGCGCCTGCATCTGGAAGCTGCCCGCCACGCCGTGCGCGTCCTTGAAGTCCCGCAGCGTGCTGCCGCCGGCCTCGAGCGCCTCGCCGAGCACCTGCCGCAGCGCCGCCGCCAGCTTCGCCGCGCGCGGCCGGCTCAGCTTGCCCGCCGGCAGCCGGGGGTCGACGCCCGCCAGGAACAGCGCCTCGCACGCATAGATGTTGCCCGCGCCGACGACCACGTCCCCGGCCAGGATCGCCTGCTTCACCGCGACACGCCGGCCGCGGAAGCCTTCATGCAGGTAGGGGCCGTGGAATTCGATGTCGAAGGGCTCCAGCCCGATCCGGGCCAGCAGCTTCGCCGCCGGCTCGACCTCCAGCCCGTCCGACCAGACCACCGCGCCGAAGCGCCGCGGATCGGTCAGCCGCAACACGCCGCGGTCGGTGACCAGCTCGAAGTGGTCGTGCGGCCCGGCGGCCGGCGGCTGCTCGCGAAAGGCCAGCGAGCCCGACATGCCCAGGTGCAGCAACAGGCCGCCGCCAACCTCTTCCGGATGACCGGGCTGCTCGGCCGTCGCGACCAGCGGCAGCCAGATGTACTTGCCGCGGCGCTGGGCCTCGCCGACGCGCCGCCCCACCAGCCGTTCGGCCGCCACGCCCAGCGGCCAGCGCAGCGGTTTTCCCAGCCGCACATCCAGCACGCGCGCGCCGGCGATGGCCGGCGCAAAACTTCGTCGTGTAACTTCAACTTCCGGTAACTCGGGCATCCCGGAATCATAGGCGCGGCGTCTTCGCCGCTTCCCTAGAATGGTCCGCGGCTTGCCCGTCAGGCCTTCCCGCCCAGTTCAGGAGTTCCTCATGCCCGCCCTCGTGCGCCACCGCTGGTGGCTCTCCGCCGCCCTCGCCCTGAGCTGCGCCGCCCAAGCCCAGACCCAGACCCCGGAGACGCCCGCCGCGGCCGACGCGCCCGCCTCCGCCGCCTCGGCGCCGGTCGTCAATTCCGACCTCGACGCGCCGATGTTCTATCAGCTGCTGATCGGCGAACTCGAGCTCCAGGGCGGCCAGCCCGGCGTCGCCTACCAGGTGCTGCTCGACGCCGCCCGCCGCAGCAACGACGAGGAGCTGTTCCGCCGCGTCGTCCAGATCGCGCTGCAGTCGCGCGCCGGCGACCAGGCCGCCATCGCCGCCCGCGCCTGGCGCGAGGCGCTGCCGACCTCGCTGGAGGCGCACCGCACGCAGATCCAGCTGCTCGCGCTGCTGAACCGCCCGGCCGAGATCCCGCCGGTGCTGCGCTCCCTGCTCGCGCTGACGCCGGCCGACGGCCGCGGCCCGCTGATCGCGGCGCTGCCGGGGCTGTTCCAGCGCAGCCCGGAACCGGCGCGGGTGCAGGAGGCCTTCGAGCCGCTGCTGCGCGAGACCGCCGCGAAGCCGGAGACGCGCTTCGCCTCGCTGCTGGTGCTGGCTCTGCTCGCCAAGAACGCCGACCGCTACGAGACCGCGCTGATCCACGTCCGCGCCGCCGCCAAGGACTTCCCCGAGCGCGAGGAACCGCTGCTGATGGCGCTGGAGCTGCTGCCGCGCCGCCCCGAGGCCGAGGCGCTGGTCACCGCCGAGTTGCAGGCCAAGCCCGACAAGCAGGCGCTGCGCCTGGCCTATGCCCGCGCGCTGGCCCGTGCCCAGCGGCCCGGCGACGCGGCGCGCGAGTTCCGGGTGCTGACGCAGGAGTCGCCCGACGACGCATCCCATTGGCTGGCGCTGGGCGCGCTGGAGCTGGACCTGCAGCATCCCGACGCGGCCGAGACGGCGCTGCAGCGCTACCTGAAGCTGGTGGACAAGCCCGGCGGCGCGTCATCGTCGCTGGCCGAGCGTGCGATCGCGGCGGCCGGCCTGGACAAGGCCGACAAGGAAGCCCACCTGCAGGGCCAGTTGCTGCTGGCCCAGGCCGCCGAGATGCGCGGCGACTTCAAGACCGCCGAGAAGCGCCTGGCCGGCATCGAGGCCGCACCGGGCAACCTGGACATCGCCTACCGCCGCGCCTCGCTGCTGGCGCGCCAGGGCCGGATCGACGAGGGTCGCGAGTTGCTGCGGCAGCTGCCCGCCGATCGCGACCAGGACCGCCGCGCCCGCGTGCTGGCCGAGTCCCAGCTGCTGCGCGAGAACAAGCAATGGCAGGCCGCCTACGACCTGCTCGGCCAGGCGATCAAGCAGGCGCCGGAGGATGCGGACCTGATCTACGAGCAGTCGATGATGGCCGAGAAGCTCGGCCGGGCGCAGGAGATGGAAGCGCTGCTGCAGAAGGTGATCCAGCTCAAACCCCAGCATTACCACGCGTACAACGCCCTCGGCTACTCGCTGGCCGATCGCAACGAGCGGCTGCAGGAGGCGCGTGACCTGATCTCCAAGGCGCTGAGCTTCGCGCCGGGCGAGCCCTTCATCGTCGACAGCATGGGCTGGGTGGAATTCCGCCTCGGACGGCTGGGCGAGGCGGAGCGGCTGCTGCGCCAGGCCTACGGCTCGCGCCCCGACGCGGAGATCGCCGCCCACCTCGGCGAGGTGCTCTGGGCCGCCGGCCAGCAGGACGAGGCGCGTCGCGTCTTCGCCGACGCTGCCAGACGCGATCCGCGCAACGAGGCGCTGCAGTCGGTGATGCAACGCCTGCAGGTCCGTCCCTGATGCGGCGGCGGCAATTCCAGTTCGGCGCGCTGGCCGTCCTCGGGACGACGACGCTGGCCGGCTGCAGTTCGGTGCCCAAGGCCTCCGGCGGCGATGCCGCAGCGCTCGCCCAGGCACCGCGCCTGACCGGCAAATTCGGGCTGATCGTTCCGGCCGGCCCCGGCGGCCAGCCGCGCGGGCAGAACGTCAACGCCAGCTTCGAGCTGCTCGGCGACCCGCGCCGCGGCCAGCTCGAGATGAGCACGCCGATGGGCAGCCTGGTCGCGCGGGTGTCGTGGCAACCCGGATCCGCCTGGGTCAAGACGCCCGACGGCGACCGGGCCTATGACGACATCGACGCGCTGACGCAGGAACTGCTCGGCGAGACGCTGCCGCTGCAGGCGCTGTTCGACTGGCTGCGCGGCCGGCCTTGGCCGCAGGCCCCCTCCCGGGCGGCCGACGGCACCGGCTTCCAGCAACTGGGCTGGCAGGTGGATCTGCGTCGCTTCGGCGACCAGCTGATCTCCGCCCAGCGGCTCAATCCGAATGGATCCGAACCGCTGGCGACGCTGCGCCTGAAACTCGACGCGCCGGTCACGCCGTGATATCCCGGCGTCGCGCCAGGGTATTTTTCGAGCACTTTTCACGAGGGAATCGCGCGCGGCTCGTTAATCGCACGTGCGGCCCTTGAATACTCGGCGGCATACTGCGCCGCCATGTCGACGCCCATGACCCCGATTTCCCCCGCCGCGCCCTTGAAGGCGCTCTACGACGTGCCGGCGCCGGCCAAGCTCAACCTCTTCCTGCATGTGGTGGGCAAGCGACCGGACGGCTATCACCTGCTGCAATCGCTGTTCGTGCTGATCGACTGGGCCGACACGCTGCACTTCGACCGCCGCGACGACGGCGCGCTGCACCGCCACGATCGCGGCGACGCGCTGCCGGCGGACGATCTCTGCCTGCGCGCCGCGCGTGCGCTGCAGCAGGCCAGCGGTTGCGGCTTCGGCGCCGACATCCACATCGAGAAGCGCCTGCCCTCGGGGGCGGGCATGGGCGGCGGCTCCTCGGACGCGGCCAGCACGCTGCTGGCGCTGAATCGGCTGTGGGGCTTGAACTGGTCGCGCCAGCGGCTGCTGCCGATCGCGCTTCAGCTGGGCGCGGACGTGCCGTTCTTCGTCGGCGGGCGCAATGCCTTCGTCGAAGGCATTGGCGAGGTCCTGACCCCGCTGGACGTGCCCGAACTGCGACTGGCGGTGGTCAAGCCGGCGGCCAGCATTGGCACCAAGGAAATTTTTTCGAGCCCGCTGTTGCAAAGGTCGGAAAGCGTGGCTATAGTAGCGGGCTTTCCTGCAGCGAACGGCAGACGCAGCGAAGACAGTCCGGCAACGGATTTTCCGAGCGACGAAGCCAATAGCTCGGGTGAACGCAAAGGCAGTATCTGCCGCGATCACCAAATGCAAGAAATACTCGTGCAGCAGTTGTACGAAGGTTGGGGCAGAAATGATCTGCAACCTCCCGCGGAAGCTGCCAGTCGCGAAGTATCGACAGCGCTTGAGTGGTTGCAAACCCGCTACGAAAATTCTCGGATGACGGGTTCAGGCAGTGCAGTTTTTGCTATAGTTCGGCCCTCGCGAATTGCAACGCAAACAGCAGTGCAAAACGCGGCGCAGGAAAAGGACACGGTCACCGGCCTGGAGAGCAATCTCAAGGCGACACCGGAAGGCGAGTTCCAGGAACTCCCGGACGGTTGGGTCGGAAGGATGTGTCGCAGTCTGTCGGTCCACCCTTTGCGGGGCTGGGCGGAAGACTGAAGGTTGTAGGGTGTTGTTCCTCGAACAATGTCCGGTGTAGGGGAGTCGCCAAGTTGGTTAAGGCATCGGATTTTGATTCCGACATGCGAGGGTTCGAGTCCTTCCTCCCCTGCCAAATTCTCAGTTTCAATCCGGGACCCGCTGGGTTGGCCACCGGGCCATAAATCTAAGGATGGCCCGTCGTGCTGCTCAATACCGTCCTCTTCACGGGTAACGCTAACCCGTCCCTCTCCAAGGAAATCGCCTCGCATCTGGGCCTCGAGCTCGGCAAGGCCGTGGTTGGTCGTTTTTCCGACGGTGAAGTGACGGTCGAGATCCAGCAGAACGTCCGCGCCCGCGACGTGTTCGTGATCCAGCCCACCTGCGCACCCACGAACGAGAACCTGATGGAACTCCTGATCATGGTCGATGCGTTGAAGCGCGCCAGCGCGCGCCGCATCACCGCCGTGATCCCCTACTTCGGTTACGCCCGCCAGGACCGCCGCCCGCGGTCGACGCGCGTGCCGATCTCGGCCAAGGTCGTGGCCAACCTGCTGGAGACCGTCGGCGTCGAGCGCGTCCTGACGATGGACCTGCACGCGGACCAGATCCAGGGCTTCTTCGACATTCCCGTCGACAACATCTACGCCTCGCCGGTGCTGCTGTCGGACCTGAAGGCCCGCAACTACAGCGACCTGGTGGTGGTCAGCCCCGACGTCGGCGGCGTGGTGCGCGCCCGTGCGCTGGCCAAGCAGCTGGGCTGCGACCTGGCGATCATCGACAAGCGCCGCCCGGCCGCCAACGTCTCGGAAGTGATGCATGTCATCGGCGAGATCGACGGCCGCAACTGCGTGATCATGGACGACATGATCGACACGGCCGGCACGCTGGTGAAGGCCGCCGAAGTGCTGAAGGACCGCGGCGCCAAGAGCGTCTTCGCCTACTGCACGCACCCGATCCTGTCGGGCCCCGCGATCGAGCGCATCGCCGGTTCGCACCTGGACGAGGTCGTCATCAGCAACACGATCCCGCTGTCGGAAGCCGCCAAGGCCTGCGGCAAGATCCGCCAGCTGTCGGTCGCCTTCCTGTTCGCCGAGACCATCCGCCGCATTTCGGACGGTGAATCGGTGACCTCCCTCTTCAGCGAGCAGAACAACAACTTCTGATCGCATTGCAGTTCCGGCCGCTGTTCGCAAGGACAGCGGCCGTTTCGTGAAGGTGCCTGGTCGCGGGGCCTTCAACCGGAGCGCCATGGGGGTGCTCCGTCACTTTGGAGTCAGATATGAAATTCGTCGCTTTCGAGCGCAAGCAGCAGGGGACCGGAGCGAGCCGCCGCCTGCGTTTCGCCGGCAAGGTGCCCGGCATTGTCTACGGTGCCGGCGAGCCGGCCCTGGTCGAGCTGGATCACAACGCGCTGTACCACGCCATGAAGAAGGAAGCTTTCCACAGCTCCATCCTCGACATGGAAGTGGACGGCAAGACCACGCAAGTGCTGCTGCGTGACTTCCAGATGCACCCGTACAAGCAGCAAGTGCTGCACGTGGACTTCCAGCGCGTCGACGCCACGACCCGCATCACCAAGAAGGTGCCGCTGCACTTCGTCGGTGAAGCCGAGTCGCCGGCCGTCAAGACCGACAAGGGCACCGTGAACCACGTGCTGACCCAGCTGGAAATCACCTGCCTGGCGCAACAGCTGCCCGAGTTCATCGAGGTGGACCTGAGCAACCTGACGATGGGTCATTCGATCCATGTGAACGACCTGAAGCTGGCCGATCACATCAAGGTCGTCACGCACGGCAAGCCGAACCCGGTCGTCGCCACCCCGGTGCCCCCGGTCGTGGAAGAGATCGTGGTGGCCGCCGCTCCGGCCGCGGACGACAAGAAAAAGAAGAAGAAGTAATTTCTTCCTCTGCGACGGACACGCACCTGACGAGGCGCATGTCCATCGCCCCGAAGAAGGCCCCGCTCGCGGGGCCTTCTGCATTTGGGCTCGACGCTGATAATCCCGACCCATGATTCGTCTCTTTGTCGGCCTGGGCAATCCCGGCCCCGAATATGAAGACACCCGGCACAACGCCGGGTTCTGGTGGATCGACGCGCTGGCGCGCGGTCTCAAGGTCACGCCGCAGCTGGACACCAAGTACTTCGGCCTGGTCGCGCGGGTCAACGACGCGCCGGGCGCTGCCGGTCCGATCTGGCTGCTGCAGCCGATGACCTACATGAATCTCTCCGGCAAGTCGGTGGCGGCGCTGGCGCGCTTCTTCAAGATCGCGCCCGAGGAGATCCTCGCGATCCACGACGAACTCGAGATCGCGCCGGGCGAGCTCAAGCTCAAGCAGGGCGGCGGCAATGCCGGCCACAACGGCCTGAAGGACATGCAGGCCCAGCTGGGCAGCGCGAACTTCTGGCGCCTGCGGCTGGGCATCGGCCATCCGGGCCACAAGGGCGAGGTCGCCGGTTATGTGCTGCGCAAGCCGCCGCTGGCGGAACGCCAGGCGGTGGAGGACTGCATCGCCAAGTCCTTCGAAGCCTTCAAGCTGATGACCGCCGGCGACATGGCCAAGGCCGTGGCGCTGCTGCACGCCAAGCCGCCCAGACCGAAGCCGCCCCGCCCCGCCCACCTGCCGCCAAAACCGGGCACCCCCACAGGCGTTCCAACAGGCGCCGCACCGGTGGGGGCGTCGGCCGCCGCCACGCCGGCGACGCCCGCTCCCTCCATTCCCGATCCCGTTCCCCCGACCTCCGGAGCCTGACATGCCGACGCGCGCCGCCTCGATCCTGACGACTGTTGTGCTGGTCCTCATGTTCGGCGCGGCGCACGCGCAGCAAGAGAGCGCCAAACCCAAGCCGACGCAGGAACGCACCTTCGGCTACTACCGCTGCGGCCCGCAGGGACTGGACCTGCGCGACAGCCCCTGCCCCGAGGGCCCGTCGCAGGCGATCGACCTGCCGCAGGACCGCGTCGATCCGAAGGAAGCCGCCGCCGCCCGCAAGCGCGCGGCCGACGAGGCGAGCGAACTCGCCTCGCGACAACGCGAGCGCGACCGTCTGGCGGCGCAATCGCCACCGCCCGCCGCCGCCGGCATCGACGGCTCGGTCTCGCCCCGGCCCCCGAAGGCGTCGACACGCCCGTCCAAGCCCGCCGATCCGAAGAAGCCCAAGCCCAAGGATCCGAAGCAGCCGCCGAAGAAGAAGCCCAAGCTGCCGAAGTCGCCGGAACCGTCGCTGCCGCCGAAGCCGACGACCAAGCCTGGCAAGAAGGCACCGGCGATGGTGGGCGACGGCGCGCTCCAGCCCCTGCCCAGACGCGGCGAGGCCGAAACACCTCGCTAGAATGCGCGCCGTTGGTGCTCGCGCGGACATTGCGTCCGAGCAGTTAAACGGGAATCAGGAAGCGGGCGCATCGCCGATGCGCGAGCCAACCTGAGCTGTCCCCGCAACGGTAAGTGGCCGCCGGCCGCGCGCCCCGGATCCTGAGGAAGGACCGGGCACGCCGCCGGCACTGCCTGTCCCCATGTCCACTGGTGCGCTCGCGCTGGGAAGGACACAGGCAGCGGCCACCAGCCCGGATACCGGCCAACAGGTGGTGCCCGCCAGCCGATCCCGACCCGTCCCTGCGACGGATCGACGACGCAGCCGGCGGCATCGTTCCTCAGACGTCCTGCGGGTGAGCAGGGCCCTGAACCCGTCGTTGGTCCGTCCTCATGCTTCCGTTCGTTTCGCGCGCGCGCGCCACTGCCCGCTCGCTGCTCGTCCTCACGCCGCTGGCGCTGGCCGCCACTGCCTTCGCGCAGTCCGCGTCCTCCTCAGCGTCCGCGTCCTCCTCTGCGCCCGCGCCCTCCTCCTCTGCGCCCTCCTCCTCTGCGCCCTCTTCCGCGCCCGCCTCCACGCCGGCCTCCGCCCTCGCCCTGTCAGCGGGCTCCGGCCCGGCGAGCCGGCTCGACGAGGTCACCGTCACCGGCTCCCGCAGCCCGATGCGGCTGGGCGACATCGCCGCCGAACTGACCGTCATCACCCGCGACACCATCGAGCGCCAGGGCTTCGGCAACGTCGCCGCGCTGCTGCGCAATGTCGCCGGCCTGCAGATGACCAACAACGGCGGTCCCGGCAACACCACCTCGGTCTTCGTGCGCGGCGCCGAGACCCGCCACACCGTCGTCCTGATCGATGGCGTGCGCATCGACGGCCAATCGACCGGCGGCGCGCGCTGGGAGAACCTGCCGGTCTCGCTGATCGATCGCGTCGAGGTGCTCAAGGGCCCGGCCAGCGCGCTGTACGGCTCGGATGCCATCGGCGGCGTGGTGCAGATCTTCACCCGCCAGGGCAGCGGCCGGCCGCAGCTGGGCCTGGGCATCGGCGGTGGCAACCTCGGCCAGATCAAGGCCGACGTCTCGCTGCTGGGCGGCAATGCGGACTTCGACTACGCCGGCTCGCTGGCCGTCGATCGCGGCACCGGCTTCAACGCCTACGGCCTCACGACCAGCAAGAACTTCAATCCCGACAAGGACGGCTGGCGCAACTACAACGGCAGCCTGCGCCTGGGCGCCCGTCTCGCCGAGGGCCAGCGCCTGGAGCTGCTTGGCCTGAAGAGCCGCAGCGACGTCGGCTACGACGCCGGCAAGAACGCCGACGACCGCGGCATCACCGAATCGATCGCCGCCAAGCTCAGCCTGAAGTCGATCTGGTCGGAGGTGCTGTCGACGCAGCTCTCCGTCGGCCAGTCGGAAGAGAACTACGAGACGCGCCCCAGCGCTCCCTACCTGACGAGAACCCGCATCCGCAGCGCCTCGCTGCTGGGCTTCTACCGGATCAATGCCGAGCACCAGCTCAATGGCGTGCTGGAGCGGCGCGAGGACCGCCTCGTCAATGTCGATCTGGTCGCCGGCGGCGCCGGCACCCGCAGCCAGAATGCGGTCGGCCTGAGCTACCTCGGCACGCTGGGCGCGCTGAGCCTGCAGGCGCACGGCCGTCACGACGACGACAGCGAGTTCGGCGGCATCGACACCGGCAGCCTGGCGGCCGGCTACCGGCTCGGCGGTGGCTGGCGGGTGACGGCCTCGACGGGCAATGCCTTCCGCGCGCCCACGCTGTTCCATCGCGGCAGCGTCTACGGCCCGGACACCAGCAAGGGCTTCCCGGAACTGCGGCCGGAGCGCGGCCACAACCGCGAAGCCGGTCTGGCCTGGGCCCAGGGGGACCTGGACTTCGCCATCACCACCTTCCGCAACCGCGTCAGCGACCTGATCGCGTTCGGGGCGGCGGGCAGCTGCCGCTCCACGACCGGCTGCTACACCAACGTCGCCCGCGCGATGCTCAAGGGCACCAGCCTGAAGGGGGGCGCGACCCTGGGCGCGGTGAAGTTCAGCGCCACCGCCGACTTCCTCGACCCGACCGATGCCAACACCGGCCGCCAGCTGCAGCGCCGCGCCAAGCGCTTCGGCACGCTGCGCGCCGAGACGACGCTGCGCACCTGGACGCTGGGCGCGAACCTGGTCGGCTCCGGCGAGCGCTTCGACGACGCCGCCAACAAGACCCGACTCGGCGGCTATGGCCTGCTCAACCTGGATGCGCAACTCGCGTTCGCCAAGGACTGGCGCCTGCAGTTGAATGTCGACAACGCGTTCAACCGCCAGTACCAGACGGCGAATTTCTTCAACCAGGCGGGCCGGACCTGGTTCGTGATGCTGCGCTACGCGCCGACGCTGTGACCGCCGCCCGCCTCGACGCCCGTCCTCATCCGCGCGGAGCCGCGCGGTAAGGTCGCACTTCCACCTCGCTCTTCCACTTCGCACCTCCCGGAGCCTCGGATGCCTGCTCATCATCTGATCGTCGGCGGCCAGCGCAGCGGCAAGTCCCGCCATGCGGAGCGCCTCGCGCTGCGCTGGGCGCGAGTGCCGGGCCATCAGGTCACCGTGGTCGCGACCGCCGAGGCGCATGACGACGAGATGCGCGAGCGCATCGCCCGCCACCGCGCCGAGCGTCCGAGCGGCTTCGACACCGTCGAGGCGCCGCTGCGACTCTGCGAGGCGCTGCGAGCGGCGGCATCGCCCCGACGACTGCTGGTCGTCGATTGCCTGACGCTGTGGCTCACGAACTGGCTGATGCCGATGGCCGGCGCGCCGCGCCTGGACGACTGGCGCGCCGAGTGTGCCGAGTTGCAGCGCCTGCTGCCGGCACTGGCCTCGCCGGTGGTCTTCGTGTCCAACGAGGTCGGATGGGGCGTCATGCCGATGGGCCGCGAGGTGCGCGCCTACGTGGACGAACTCGGCCGGCTCAATCAGCAGGTCGCGCGGCAGTGCGGCGAGCTCACGCTGATGGTGGCTGGCCAGCCGTGGACGCGGCCGGTCGAGCCGCTGGACGAGGCCAGGAACGCGGACACCATCGTGGACACCCGCGCGGACACGAACCGCGCCGGCCACGAGGTACCCGCCGGCGAGCATGTCGACGCCACGGACAGCAAGGAGAACCACCAATGAAGTCGAAGGGAGCCCTCCGCCGCGTCGATGGCGTGCGCATCGCGCTGTCGCTGGTTGCGCTCGTCATGACCGCGACCGCGGCGCGTGCCGTGCCGATCACGATCCAGGACGATCGTGGCCACACGGTGACGCTGCCGGACGTGCCTCGGCGCATCGTCAGTCTGCTGCCCTCGCTGACCGAGACCATCTGCGAGCTGGGCGATTGCGCCAAGGTCGTGGGCGTCGACCGCTTCTCCAACTTCCCCGCCAGCGTGCAGAAGCTGCCCCGGCTCGGCGGCCTGGACGACACCAGCATCGAGTCCCTGGTCGCGCTCAAGCCCGATGTCGTCGTGGCGGGTGTCTCGGCGCGCGTCATCGATCGCCTGGAAGGCCTGGGCCTGCGCGTCGTGGCGCTGGAGCCCAAGAGCATGAACGACGTCCAGCGGGTGCTGGGCAAGATGGGCCGCCTCCTGGGCAAGGAGGACGACGCGCGCCGCCTGTGGAACCGGGTCGACGGCCACATCGCGCAGAGCGCGGCCACGCTGCCGCCGGCCGCCCGCGGGCTCAGCGTCTATTACGAGGTCGATGCCGGCCCCTATGGCGCGGGCACCGCGTCCTTCATGGGCGAGATCCTGGCGCGGCTCGGCGCGAAGAACATCATCCCGGCCGAACTCGGCCCCTTCCCCAAGCTCAATCCTGAATTCATCGTCCGCGCCGACCCGCAGGTGATCATGGTCGGCCAGCGCAATGCCGCGGGTCTGCCGCAGCGGCCGGGCTGGTCGGCGATCCGCGCGGTCAGGAACCAGCGCATCTGCGTCTGGGTGCCGGCCGAGTCCGACGTGCTCGTGCGTCCGGGGCCGCGCATGTCGGAAGCGGCGGCGCTGATGGCGCGCTGCCTGCGCGAGGCGGCGCTCGGTCCGGTGGCCTGGCCGACGACGCCCTTCAACGCACCGCCCGGAGGCATGCGCTGATGCACGCCCGGTCCGCGTCGTCCACTTCTTCGGCGTCATCGGCCACGTCCGCCAGGACCGCCGCGCAGTTGGTCGCGCTGCTCCTGCTGGGCGCGGTGCTGCTCGCGCTGGGCCTGGCGATCGGCAGCCTGGGCTGGAGTCCCTGGACCGAAGCCGGCGACACGATGCGGTTGATCCTCTGGGACATCCGCGCGCCGCGCTCCATCGGCGCCTGGTTGGCAGGCGCGCTGCTGGCGCTGGCCGGCGCGATCGCGCAGGGCCTGTTCCGCAATCCGCTGGCCGACCCCTACCTGCTGGGCTGCTCGGCGGGTGCGTCGCTGGGCGTGGCCGCGCTGCTCTTCATCATGGGCATCTCGCCGGCGGCGGCCGCGCTGGCGCTGCGCGTCGGCATGACCGGCGCGGCCTTCGTCGGCGCCATCGGCGCGGTGCTGCTGACGCTGGTGCTGGCGCGCGGTGTCACGCAGAGCCTGCGGCTGCTGCTGGCCGGCGTCGTCGTCGGCGTGGTGCTGGGCTCCGGCTCGGCCCTGTTGACGCTGATGAATCCCGACATCCTGCGCGCGATGCAGGCCTTCATGCTGGGCAGCACCGGCTACGTCGGCTGGAGCGCGGTGCAGGTGATGGTCGTCTCACTCGGCCTGTGCCTGCTGACCGCGCTCGGCTGCAGCCGCACGCTGGACGCGCTGACGCTGGGCGAGGACACCGCCCGTTCCCTGGGCCAGCGCCTCACCCTGATCCGGCTGGTGCTGATCGCCGCGCTCTCGCTGGCCACCGGCGCCGCGGTCGCCCAGTGCGGGCTGATCGCCTTCGTCGGCCTGGTCGCGCCGCACCTGGTGCGCAGCTGGGGACCGACCACGCACGGCGCGCTGCTGCTGCTGTCCGCGCTGACCGGCGGTGCGCTGCTGCTCGCGGCCGACATCGCCGCCCGCTGGGTCATCGCACCGCAGGAGCTGCCGGTCGGCATCATCACCGCACTGCTGGGCGGCAGCTACCTGCTGTGGCTGATGCATCGGCGCAAGGCGCATTTCGGCGGCGCGGGAGGCAGCCAATGAGCGCCGCCCGGTTCGACGACGAAAGCCGCCCAGGTCGTGGCGACGCATCCGGGGCATCCTCGGCATCCTCGGCATCGGACGTGTCCGGTATGCCCGGCGCCGCCATGGCGGCCGACGCGGTGACCCTCGGTCCCGTGCCCGCGTTGCGCATCGAGCTGCAGGCTTTGTCGCTCGGCCACAGGCAGGTCCTGCACCCGCTGACGCTGGCGCCCGCGCCGCGCGCGTGGACGGCGATCGTGGGGCCGAACGGCGCCGGCAAGTCCACCCTGCTGCGCGCGATCGCGGGCTTGCTGCCCTTCGACGGCACTCTGACGCTGGACGGCAAGCCATGGCACGCATGGCCTGCGAAGGCGCGCGCGCGCCAGGTCGCCTGGCTGGGCCAGAACGAGGCTGCATCCGAGGACCTGACCGCCTACGACATCGCAATGCTCGGCCGCCTGCCCCACCAGCCCTGGCTGGCGCCGGCGAGCGCGGCCGATCACGCGACGGTCGAGCATGCGATGCGCCAGACGCAGAGCTGGGACTGGCGGGACCGCGCGCTGGGCAGCCTCTCTGGCGGCGAGCGCCAGCGGGTGCTGCTGGCGCGGGCGCTGGCGGTGCGCTCCGGCGTGCTGCTGATGGACGAACCGCTGGCTCACCTCGATCCGCCGCACCAGAGCGACTGGGCGCGCATCGTGCGCGGACGCGTCGCCGCGGGCGGCGCGGTGGTCAGCGTGCTGCACGAGCTCAATGTCGCGCTGCAGGCGGACACGCTGGTCGTCATGGACGGTGGTCGCATCGTCCATCAGGGTGCGCCGCATGACCCCGCCACGCACGACGCGCTGCAGCGCGTGTTCCACCACCGGCTGCTGATCCTGCAGGTGCAAGGTCGATGGGTGGCGCTCAATGAATGACGGTCGGACACCCACCCCGGCCATCGACGCGGTACCGCCGGTGGAAGACCCTCACCCCTCCCTCTCCCGCGCTGCGGGAGAGCGGGAAAGACGCGACAGCGATGGAGCCGATGCCGTGATGACCGACTGCCCCGCCTTCCTCATCAGCGCACCGGCCTCGGGCCAGGGCAAGACCAGCGTCACCGCGGCCATCGCGCGCTCGGCGCGTCGGCGCGGCCTGCGCGTGCGCGTCTTCAAGACCGGCCCGGACTACCTGGACCCGATGGTGCTGGCGCGCGCCAGCGGACACACCGTCTACCAGCTCGATCTCTTCATGGGCGGCGAGGCGCATTGCCGCGAGCTGCTGACGCGGGCCTCGCGGGAAGCGGACCTGGTCCTGGTCGAGGGCGTGATGGGCCTGTTCGACGGCAAGCCCAGCAGCGCGGACCTGGCGGCCACCTTCGACCTGCCGGTGATCGCGGTGATGGACGCCTCCGCGATGGCACAGACCTTCGGCGCGCTGGCGACGGGCCTGGCCCGCTTCCGTGACGACATCCAGGTGGCGGGCGTGGTCGCCAACCGGGTCGGCAGCGACGCGCACGCCCGCATGGTGGGCGAGTCCCTGCCCGCCGACCTCCCATTGATCGCCGCGCTGAAGCGCGACGCGGCGCTCTCGCTCCCCGAGCGCCACCTCGGCCTGGTGCAGGCGCTGGAGCTTCCGGAGATCGACGCGCAACTGGACGCCTGGGCCGACGCCTGGGACGCCGGCACCGCCTTGGCCGCCCCGGCGTCCGCATCCGCAGATGCCTTCGAACGCGTACCGGCTCCGGGTTCTGCTGCTGCATCGTTGGAGGTGGTCCTCGGTGGTTCGGGGACGGGCGACCGGGGGCCTCTTTTCGGAACTCAAGGGAGGAATTTGCTTGCCGGCAGGCAAGCAAAGGAAGGAGATGGAGAAAAGGGGCCCCCGGTCGCTCGTCCTGCGCTCGGTCTCCCGCGCGACCCAGCCCCGCTTGCCGGCCGACGCATCGCCGTGGCCAACGACGCCTGTTTCTCCTTCATCTATCCCGCCAACCTCGACCTCCTGCGCGCGCTGGGCGCGGAGGTCCACGAGTTCAGCCCGATCGCCGGCGATTCGCTGCCGGCTTGCGATGCCTTGTGGCTACCGGGCGGCTATCCCGAGCTGCATGCTCCGGCGCTGCGGGCTCATCCTGTTTTCTTCCGCGACCTGACCGCGCACCTGGCCGCGGGCAAGCCGATGCTGGCCGAGTGTGGCGGCATGCTGGTGCTGCTCGACGCGCTGGCTGATGGCGAGGGAGCGGTCCATGCGATGGCGGGGTTGATGCCGGGTCGTGCGTCGATGCAGAAGCGGCTGGCGGCATTGGGCTTGCAGTCGATCGACTGGCCGGAGGGCGAGTTGCGCGGCCACACCTTCCATTACTCGACGCTGGAGACGCCGTGGCTGCCGCGGGCCACCGCGCGCAATCCCAACGCGGGTCGCGCGGCCGAGCGTCTGTACATCGAGGGCTCGCTGCGCGCGAGCTATGTGCACCACTACTTCCCGTCGAACCCGGCGGCGATCGCCGCGTTCTTCGGCGGGGCGGCCGCCGCTGCCACCACCGCCGATGCCGCTGCGACCTCCGCCGGCGCCCACCCCATTGCCACGAACTGAGTTCCCCATGCTGCTCGAATCCGGATTCGCCCACATCGCGCAGGCCCTGCTGTGGCCGGTGCTGATCCTCGTCGCCCTGGGCTTCGTCTATGCGCTGTGGAGCGCGGGCGCCACGCTGATGGAGGCGGTGCAGCGGCGCCGTCCCGGCTACCGGCTGCTGAAGGTGCAGGCGGGCAGCTCGCTCGAGACACTCGAGCTGCAGGTCGTGCGCAGCCTGGAGGCGCCGCGCCTGCTGGGTCGCGTCGCCCCGCTGCTGGGCCTGATCGCGACCATGGTCCCGCTGGGCCCGGCGCTGCAGAGCGTCGCGGCCGGCCAGGGCCAGCAGGCACTGGCGGTGTTCAGCTCGGCCTTCTCCGGCGTGGTGCTGGCGCTGGCCGCGGCGGCGATCGCGCTGGTCGTGTACTCGATCCGTCGCCGCTGGCTGCTGGCCGAGCTGCTGGCGATCAAGACCGAGCAGGGCTGGACATGAGCACCGGCCGCCGCCTGTCCATCCTCGCCGAGGAGGATGACGACCCGATGCTGTCCGCGGTGAACCTGGTGGACGTGTTCCTGGTGCTGGTCGTCGCGCTGCTGACGGCGGTCGCGCTGCAGCAGCAGTCGCAGGCGAACGAGACGGTGATCCGCAACCCCGGCCAGCCGGGCATGGAGATCGTCGTCCGCAAGGATGGCCAGGAGATCAAGTACCGCGGCAACGGCGGCAGCGCCGAAGGCCAGGGCGAGCGGGCCGGCGTCGCCTACAAGATGAAGGACGGCTCGATCATCTACGTGCCCGAGGCGGGCGAGGCCGGAAGCCCGGGCGGCACGCCCGCGGGTGTGCCC
>NZ_PEOG01000154.1 GCF_002761755.1 Roseateles chitinivorans | reverse complement strand
GATCAGGTCGCCCTGATTGATCTTGTCGCCCAGCTTGACCTTGAGTTCCTTGACCACGCCGGCCGCGGAGGACGGGATCTCCATCGAGGCCTTGTCGGACTCGACGGTGACCAGGCTCTGCTCGGCCTTGATCGTGTCGCCGACCTTGACCAGCACCTCGATGATCGCGACGTCCTTGAAATCGCCGATGTCGGGAACCTTGACTTCAACTTGTGCCATGTCCGGTCCTTCCGATCAGAGCGCGATCCGACGGAAGTCGGCCAGCAGCGAGGCGAAGTACACGTTGAAGCGGGCCGCGGCCGCGCCGTCGATGACGCGGTGGTCCCAGCTCAGCGACAGCGGCAGGATCAGGCGCGGCGCGAACTGCTTGCCGTCCCACACCGGACGCGTCTGCGACTTGCACACGCCCATGATCGCGACCTCGGGGGCGTTGATGATCGGCGTGAAGTAGGTGCCGCCGATGCCGCCCAGCGACGAGATCGAGAAGCAGCCGCCGGTCATGTCGGCCGGGCCGAGCTTGCCGTCGCGGGCCTTCTTGGCCAGCTCCGACATCTCCTGGCTGATCTGGAAGATGCCCTTCTTGTCGCAATCGCGAATCACCGGCACCACCAGGCCATTGGGCGTGTCCGCCGCGAAGCCGATGTGGAAGTAGTTCTTCAGGACCAGCGTGTCGCCGTCGAGCGAGGCATTGAACTCGGGGAACTTCTTCAGCGCCGCGACGGTCGCCTTGATCATGAAGGCCAGCATCGTGACCTTGATGCCGGACTTCTCGTTCTCCTTGTTCAGCTGGACGCGGAAGGCTTCCAGCTCGGTGATGTCGGCGTCGTCGTGGTTGGTGACGTGCGGGATCGTGACCCAGTTGCGGTGCAGGTTGGCGCCGCTGATCTTCTTGATCCGGGACAGGTCCTTGCGCTCGACGGGGCCGAACTTCTCGAAGTCGACCTTGGGCCAGGGCAGCAGGCCCGGGAAGGCACCACCGCCGGCGGCGCCGGCCGGTGCCGCGGCCTTCTGGGCCGAGGTCTGCGCGGTGCCGGCCATCACGGCCTTGACGAAGGACTGGACGTCGGACTCGGTGATGCGGCCCTTGGCGCCCGACCCCTTCACTTCCTCGAGCATCGGGGCCGGCCATGGTGATCTCCTCGCGTCGGTCGCATGCTGTCGGAGCGCGCAGCGTAACGCGGAGCGGCGATCGGCCGCTGAACGAGCGGGGATCAGATGACGCCGTCGACCTCGTGGACCAGC
>NZ_PEOG01000153.1 GCF_002761755.1 Roseateles chitinivorans | reverse complement strand
TTGCGGAACTGGAGTTGAGACCAGATCGTTACCACTATACGAGACAACCTGGCTACGAATTTTTTATTTCAAGCAAGAGCCGGCAACGGATGCAAAATGGGGACTGGAGTTGAGACGTGTGCTCATCCGATCGACGCCAACGCCAACGCCAACGCCAACGCCAACGCCAACGCCAACGCCAACGCCAACGCCAACGCCAACGCCTTGAAGGATCGCTCATGACCACGCCCGTCAACCGCCGCATCGTGCTCGCCGCCCGACCCGCCGGACGCCCGCTGCCGGGGGATTTCCGCCTCGAGACCGTCGCCGTGCCGAGCGTGGGCGCCGGACAGGTGCTGCTGCGCACGCTGTATCTGTCGCTCGACCCCTACATGCGCAACCTGATGGAGGAGATCGGCCCCGGCTACGCGCCGCCGCTCGCCCTCGGCGAGGTCCTGGTCGGCGGCACCGTCAGCCGCGTGGTCGAGTCCCGCCATCCGGACTTCCGCGCCGGCGAACTGGTCCTGGCCCACGCCGGCTGGCAGGACTACGCGCTGTCGGACGGCCAGGACCTGGTGCCGCTGGGCGACGTGGGCCGGCCCTCGCTGGCGCTGGGCGCGGCGGGCATGCCGGGCTTCACCGCGCAGGTCGGCCTGGCCGAGATCGGCCGGCCCCGGGCCGGCGAGACCGTCGTGGTCGGGGCCGCGACCGGCGCGGTCGGCGCGATGGTCGGCCAACTGGCCAGGCGTGCCGGCGCGCGCGTCGTCGGCATCGCCGGCGGCGCGGACAAGGTCCGTCACCTGGTGGAAACCTTCGGCTTCGATGCGGCGGTCGACCGGCGCGATCCGCGCTTCGCCGAGCGTCTGCGCGAGGCCGCGCCGGCCGGCATCGACGTGTACTTCGAAAGCGTTGGCGGCGAAGTGCTCGACGCGGTGCTGCCGCTGCTCAACATCGGTGCGCGGGTGCCGGTGAGCGGCTTCATCGCGCATTACAACGAGGCCGGCGCGGAGGGCGACGCCGCCGCGCCGGACCGGCGGCCGGCGTTGCTGGCGACGCTGCTGCAAAAGCGCGTCCGCATGGAAGGCTTCATCGTGCTGGACCATTACGGCGACGGTCTGTCGCGCTTCAAGGCCTTCCAGCGCGAGATGACCGCCGCCATCGCGGCGGGCGAGGTCCGGGCGCTGGAGCATGTCGTGGACGGGCTCGAGCGCGCGCCCCAGGGCCTGATCGATCTGCTGGATGGGCGCCACCTCGGCAAGGTGGTCGTGGCGGTCGCCGCGCCTTGACCGCATTCATCGCGCCGACGACCTGAGCGCGTCGAGCGCTTGACGGCGGCAGGCGGCGGATGGCGCGCGGCGCGAGGCGGGCGGCGCGCGCAT
>NZ_PEOG01000152.1 GCF_002761755.1 Roseateles chitinivorans | reverse complement strand
GTGCGGTCGGCAGCGGCAGGCGGTCGAGCAGGGCGCCCAGTGCCTGCCCGGCGTCGGCGGCGCCGGAATCGCTGTCCTCCAGCAGGGCCTCCAGCTCCGCCAGCAGCGCATCGAGGCCGGCCAGCGCCGCCGCGTCGAGCACCGCCGGCGCCGCGGTCGGCGGGGCCGCCTGCAGCATCGCCTCGCGCGCGAGGTGGCGGCCCAGCGACACCAGCAGCGCGGCCAGCAGCGATTGCGCGCGGACGAGCAGCGGGTCGCGTTCGGCCGCGGGCTGGCGCTGCGCGCAGGCCTGCTCGAGCGCGCCGGCGGCCGCCGCCAGCGGTCGCGCGCCCAGCGTGCCGGCGGCGCCGCGCAGGGAATGCGCCAGCCGCGTCATCGTCGCGTGGTCGCCGGCGGCGGCGGCCTCGGCGAAGCGGGCGGCGAAGTCGGTCTGCGAGTCGTGGAAGGTCCGCAGCAGCTTGCGGTACAGCGTCAGGTGGCCGCCGGCGGTCGCCAGCCCCGCCTGCACGTCGAGCCCGGCGATCTGCGGCAAGCCGTCGGCCCTGCCGGCAGTGACGGTGGCGGTGGCGGTGGCGGTGGCGGTGTTGGACGGGTCGGTGTCGCGGCCATCCTGGCGGTCGACAGGGCGCCCGTCCTGCGGGATCCCCGGGGCGTCCCGGCCATCCGTGCCCTCCTGATCGGGCGCCAGCGCCTGACTGAGCGCCCGCCGGGTGTCGATCCGCCGGCCGGCGCCGGACCGGGTGTCCATCGGCAGGTCAGAGGCCGGCATGGCGGGCCGGATCCAACGCGCCAGCACCTCGAACAGCAGGTCGACGTTGAGCGGCTTGGGAATGTGATCGTTCATGCCGGCGTCGAGCACCTTCTCCCGGTCACCGCTCATCGCGTTGGCCGTCATCGCGATGACCGGCAGCGCGCGCCAGCGTGGGTCGGCCCGCAGCGCGCGGGTGGCGGCGTAGCCGTCCAGCACCGGCATCTGGCAGTCCATCAGCACGCCGTCGAAACCCTCGGGCGCGGCCTCGAGCAGGTCCAGCGCGACGCGGCCGTTGGCGGCCAGCGTGACATGCAGGCCTGCGTCCTCGAGCAGCGCCGCCGCCAGTTCCTGGTTGAGTTCGTTGTCCTCGGCCACCAGCACGCGCGCGCCCGCGAGCCGCCGCATCGCCTCGCGGGC
>NZ_PEOG01000151.1 GCF_002761755.1 Roseateles chitinivorans | reverse complement strand
GGGAATCACGATGCAAGCCACTGCCGACCTCGACCTCGATGCCTCCCGCGCCCACCTCGCGGCCCCGCCGCGCCTCGTCGACGAGGCCGCCGCGGCGGCGCCGCCGCTCGCCCTGACGGCGGCCGAGGGGCTGGAGCATCTGCAGGTGCCGGTGTCCTTCGAGATCGACAGCGCGCGCATCGCGCTCGGCGAGCTGGCCAGCCTCGGCGAAGGCGCCGTCATCGAGCTCGACGTGCCGCTGCCCGAGGCGACGGTGCGCCTGGTCTGCCATGGACAGACGCTCGGCCTGGGTCAGCTGGTGGCGATCGGCGACCAGCTGGGCGTGCGCATCGTCCGGATGGGCCTGGGCATCGCCTCCGCATCCGCAGGCACCGGCGTCATGGCGGACGCGGCCGGCCCGAGCCAGGGGCGGTCGTCATGATGCCGTTGCCGAGCACCGATCCGGTCTCGCTGTTCCTGGTGCTGGCGGCGATGGCGGTGTTGCCGTTCGCCGCGATGGTGGTGACCTCGTACACCAAGATCGCCGTGGTGCTGGGCCTGCTGCGCAACGCGATCGGCGTGCAGCAGGTGCCGCCCAACATGGTCCTGAACGGCGTGGCGATGATCGTGTCCTGCTACATCATGGCGCCGGTGCTGATGGAGGCCTCGGAGCAGATGCGCGGGGCCTCGACCACGGCGACGCAGTCGAATGCGCAGCAGCTGCTGGGCGCCGCCGACGCCGCGCGCGAGCCCTTCCGCCGCTTCCTCGACAAGCATGCCGACCCGGCCGAGAAGGCCTTCTTCCTGAAGTCCGCCGCCGCGATCTGGCCGGCCGAACGCGCCGCCCAGCTGAAGAAGGACGACCTGCTGGTGCTGGCGCCGGCCTTCCTGCTGACCGAGCTCTCGGCGGCCTTCCGCATCGGCTTCCTGCTGTACCTGGCCTTCGTCGTCATCGACCTGGTGATCGCCAACGTGCTGCTGGCGATGGGCCTGTCGCAGGTCACGCCGACCAACGTCGCGATCCCGTTCAAGCTGCTGCTGTTCATCGTGCTGGACGGCTGGCCCAAGCTCATCCACGGCCTGGTGCTGACCTACCGCTGATCCGCGCCGGGCAGCGTCTCCAACGGAACCCGTCATGCATTACGAGAACATCATCCGACTCACCTCCGAAGCCCTCATGATGTGCCTGATGCTGTCGCTGCCCGCGGTGGCGGTGTCGGCGATCGTCGGCCTGCTGATCTCCTTCGTGCAGGCGATCACCTCGCTGCAGGACTCGAGCATCTCCCAGGGCATCAAGCTGCTGGCGGTGACGGTGGTCGTGGCGATCTGCGCGCCCTGGGCCGGCTCGACACTGCTGCGCTTCTCCGAGAACCTGCTGGCGGCGATGTTCCTATGAGCACCGGACCGCTGCGCCGCGCCCAGGCCGCGGAGGCCGCCACCGCCGCGCGCGCCGCCGAGGCGCACGAAGCCGCGGTGGCACGCCGGCACAACCTGGACCCGCACGACGCGCGGGCGCAGGCCGGCCATGGCCACCGGGGGCAGTTCCGCGGCTATGTGTTCCGCACGGTCCGCGCGCCCGCGCCGCCACCGCCCCGCCGCCCGACGCCCTTGCGGC
>NZ_PEOG01000150.1 GCF_002761755.1 Roseateles chitinivorans | reverse complement strand
CGGCCGCCGCGCGCACCGCCGCCACGGCCGCCCGCTGGTCGTCGATGAAGACCTCCATCAGGCGGACGCTGTCGTACAGGTCCAGGTCCGGGTGATGCTCGCTCGGGGCTTCGGTGTTCAGAGGCTGCGGGGAATCGGGCATGGTGCGGCCTACTCTAGTGGGCGCGCCCGGCGGCTGCCAATGAAACGGCGCGGGAACGCCATAACCGGTGGTGATCGCAAGGGCTCTGGCAAGGACTGCCACCTTCGGCGCGCAGGCCCGACCCGGGCATGAGGCCTCGCGTTCGCGAACCTCACGCCCTGTTCGAGCCTCACCGGCGGCCGGGCGTGCGGGCCTCGGCGTCGAGCACGGCCTGGATCACTTCGGCCAGCGCGACCGGCGTGGGCGCAGGGTCCAGCTCGACCAGCACGAGGTAGCCGCGATCGCGGCCCTGGGCGGTGAATGCCTGCAGCAGCGCGATCTGGTCGCTGTGCACCATCGTGCCCTCCGGCGACCAGTACTCCATCGCCACCAGGCAGCCGTCCGACGGCGTGCCGGGATAGAAGCGGCTGCCGGCGTAGTAGCGCGGATCGATGGTGCTGCCATGCATCAGCATCTCGTCGCGACCGGCGCGTCCCGCCAGCCAGGCCTCCTGCAGCGGGGTGTAGTCGCGCCAGGACGCGGGCAGCAGCGCGCGGTAGCGGTCCAGCGTCCATGTCGGCTCATTGGCGCCGGGGGCGCGCTGTTCGTACTCGGCGATGCTGGCCTCGCCCGGCACCTTGGTGTGGAGGTAGGGCGTCGGACCGATCCAGACGTTGGAGGCGGCCCGTCCGGCCCCCTGGATCGTGAACAGGCCCTGCGGCGTGTTGCCCAGGGTGATCGTGCCCGGCAGGCCGCTGCTGGACAGCGCCAGCTGCTCGATGTTGAAGAGCCCGCCATCGGCGCGCCGCACGAAGCGGCCATCGGCCTGCCGCACCAGCGCCAGGCCCATCTGCTGCCGGCCCGGCCGCTGGAAGCTGAACACCACCGGGTAGCCGGGACGCACCGCCAGCAGGTCGGCCAGCGGCGGGCGCGCCGGCTGAGGGACGCCCTGCGCCGTCGCCAGCGCCTGGGCCAGCGCCTGCAGGCGGGGCTCGTCGCGGTCGCGCTGCGCCAGCTGGGACTGGATCAGCGCCAGGTCCGCCGGCTGACGGGTCTGCATCAGCGCATAGGCGGCGATCGCGAATTCGCGCGGCGCGGCCAGTCGCGGCAGCAGCGGACGCAGCAGCGGCGCCGCGTCGAAGGCGTAGAGCGTGAACGCGGCCGTCAGCAGCGGCCGCTGGACCTCCGCCGGCTGGCTGTCCAGCGCCGGCAGCGCGGCAAGCAGCGCCGGCCGGGCGGTATCGATTTCGGCCCGGTAATGGGCGACCAGCCGCAGCGCCTGGGCCAGTTCGCGCAGCGCGGCGCTGTCCTGCGGCGCAGCCAGCGCCTGCGCGGCGGCGGTGCGGATGCGGGCGCGGTCGTTGATCCAGCGCGCCTGGGCGTCGGCGCTGCTGCCGACGGTGGAGCGGAACTGCCCGGGTCGCAGCGCCTGCAACGCGGCTGGCGCGAACGGTCC
>NZ_PEOG01000149.1 GCF_002761755.1 Roseateles chitinivorans | reverse complement strand
GCGCACCAGGCCCGCGGCCAGGCCGGACATGCGGCGCGCGCGGCCGCGCTGCTGCCGCTGGGCGTGCATCGGCAGCTGGACACCTACGTGTCGGTGCAGGACCACCTGCCGGCGATCTACGGCCTGGGCCGCTACGGCGTCCCCGCCTCGGCGCCGCCGCAGCGGCAGGCGCGGGCCAGGCAGCTCAAGGCCTATCTCGTGATGCAGGAGCAGGCGATCGCGCAGGGCCTGGCCCAGCTGCAGCACCTGCGCGCGCTGTTCTCGGTGGCGCCCGGCGCGCGCCAGGGCCTGTGGTCGCAGCTGATCGGGCCGGATGCGGTGCCGGCGATCGACCGGCTCTACCGGCAGCCGCCGCAGACGGTGATGGACACGGTCTACCGGCCCTTCGACCGCTCCGCGCGACGCAAGAACCGGGCGCTGGACCACCTGCTCGCGCTGCATGGGGAGACCTACACCCAGAACTCGATGCGCCAGTTCCTGGGCCATCTGAGCCCGGAGGAGGCGGAGACGCTGCTGCTCGAGAACAAGGCCACCTGGCTGCGCGACATCGTGACGCTGACGCGGGACCGCGCCGGCGGCTTCGACCCGGGGCGCCCGTCCTGGGACCAGCCGGACAACTGCGGCGGCCTGCAGCGCCGGGCCAGCCTGCTGCTGGGCTTCCGCCTGTGGCACGACCGGCCGCTGACGCGGGTGCTGCGCGAGCAGCGCTTCACGCTCGTCGAGCATCCGGCGCCGGTGCATCGCCCCTGGCTGCTCGATCCGGACGACGACGCGGTGCGCCTGGCGCCGGCGGCGGGGCATGCGGTGCAGCCGGCCGACCGCGCCCAGGTGCTGGCCGACCTGCAGCGCATGCCCTGGCTGCGGCTGCCGCTGCCGGCGGGCCTGCTGCGCGCCGGACAGCACGGCGCGCGCTATCGCCTGCTGCCGGGGACGGGCGGCGCGCGCCGCCTCGCGCTCGGCCCTGACGAGCACGGCCGGTGGTGGCTGCTGGGCGAGTTTGCCGATGCCGACGCGGCCCGGCGCGGCGCGGCAAGCCTGCGCCTGTTCCTTCGCCACCTGGACCAGGAGAGCGAGGGCCTGCATGTGGTCGAGCACCTGCTGCTGCGGCCGACGCAGGCCGGCGGAGCGGCACATGCGCGGCTGGACCTGCCGGAGGACTTCCACCGGCTGCGTGTGACGGTGGTGCTGCCCGGCTGGACGCAGCGCTGCTCGCAGCCGGCGTTCCGGAACTTCGCGGAAGAGACCCTGCGCATCAGCTGCCCGGCTCACCTGACGCTGCGCTGCCTGTGGCTGGACGCCGAGCCGATGCAGCGCTTCGAGGACGCCCATGCCGCATGGCTCGACGCGCGCATGGCCTGGGTCGCGTCGCCGGACGCCGCGTCGGCGCAGATGCTCGCGGACGAGGCGGCCTGCCGCGTGATCGAGTGCCTGGCGCTGCCGCCCGATGAACCGCCGGGCGCCGCGCGCAGCAACGGCAACGGCAACGGCAACGGCAACGGCAACGGCAACGGCAACGGCAGCCGCAGTAGCGGCAGCGGCAGTAGCGGCAGCGGCAGTAGCGGCAGTAGCGGCAGCGGCGGCAGCAGCGGCAGCGGCAGCGGCGGCAGTAGCGGCAGCGGCGGCGGCGGCGGCAACTACGGTGGTGACGCCGAGGGACCGGTGGTGCAAGGCCATGCGTGAATCGATCACTCCCATCGCGCACCTCGTCGAGCGTCTGACAGTCGACGCGGGCTTCGGCGCCGGCATCGCGCCCGGTGACGCCGAAGCCCGCCTGGTCGCCTGCGCCCAGGGGCCGCTGCTGCGCGTGATCGACGAGGTCTTCGATGCCTGCTGTCCGCCGGACGAGCAGTGGCGGCTGGATGAACTGGAAATCGACCTGGGTGAGCTGCCCGCCGCCGACTGGGAGACCGAGGCGCCGCGTCTGCTGCGCGAGCGCCTGCGCCGCGTGCTGGAGGAGCTGCGGGCGCCGGGCGGCGTCAGCGCCAGCGGCCGCGCGACCGGCCTGCG
>NZ_PEOG01000148.1 GCF_002761755.1 Roseateles chitinivorans | reverse complement strand
GGCGCCTGGCCCGCGCTGCTCGCGGTGCCGGCAGCCGGCACGCGGGCGCGGCCGCCGCGCTCGGCCCAGGTGCGGGTCCAGCGGATCTGCATCACGCGCATCACGCCCAGCATCAGCAGCGATAGCACCGCGAAGATCGCGAAGCCCCAGAAGTAGGTGCCGGCGTATTGCTTGGACAAGCCCATCAGGTTGGGCACCAGCCCGCCGCCGAGCGCACCGACCTCGCCGATCATCGAGCCCGCCACCGCCGTGGCCGCGGGCCAGCGCAGCGGCACCAGCTGGAACAGCGCGCCGTTGCCCGCGCCCAGCGCGGCGAAGCAGACGATCAGCAGCAGCGTCGTGACCACCAGCGAGCCGCCGGCCAGGCCGACGAGCAGCAGCGTGACCGTCACCCCGACCAGCACCACGGTCAGCGTGTTGACGCCGCCCCAGCGGTCGGAGATCCAACCGCCCATCACGCGCACCGCCGCGCCCATGAAGGCCGCCAGCATCGTCAGCTGGCCGGCCTGCACCTTGGAGACGCCGAACTGGTCGTAGTAGTAGGTGGGCAGGAAGGTGATCAGGCCGATGAAGCCGCCGAAGGTCACCGCGTAGATCAGGCTGAAGGCCCAGCCGTCCTTCTCGAACAGGCAGGCCATGTGGCTGCGCAGGCCGGCATGGCTGTCGACGTCGGGCGGCTCCTTGGCGAAGACGATCATCACGATCATCGGCACCAGGATCGCGACACCGGCCACCGCGTAGACCGCCTGCCAGCCCAGCCACTGCGCCAGCGGCGGGGCGACCAGCACCGACACTGCGGTGCCGACGTTGCCGGCGCCGACCAGGCCCATCGCCAGGCCCTTGTACTTCGGCGGGTACCAGCCCGACCCGAGCGACAGCGCCACGCCGAAGCTCGCGCCGGCGATGCCCAGCAGCACGCCCATCGCGAGCAGGTCGTCGTAGCCCTTGACCATGAAGAAGCCGTAGCCCATCGCGACGGCGATCAGCGCCATCTCGACCAGCGTCGCGTTCTTGCGGCCGATGTATTGCGACAGCACGCCCAGCGGGAAACGCATCAGCGCGCCGGCCATGATCGGGATCGACAGCATCAGCCCCTTCTGGGCGGCGGTCAGTTGATAGGCCTCGCTGATGAACGGAGCGAGCGCGCCGTTCAGCACCCAGATGCAGCACGAGAACGCGAAGTACAGGAACGCCGCACCGAGGGTCGGGGCGTGACCGGAGCGCAGGAAGGTGCGGAACGCTGCCATGGCGGGGAAGCTCTGGGAGGCTGGAAACGAAAAAAGGCCGCGTCGAGCACCGGGCTCGGCGAGGCCTTCTGACGGATGGGGCACGGGATCGCGGGGCGGTCCGGTGCGATGACCGCGGAGCCGGAGCCCCGCGCGGGCGCGGCGCGTCGTTGCGCCACGCCCTTCCATTCGCAAGTCGCGTGCCAGATGACCGCACCGCACCCGAGGCGCGCCGCGTCCGGCGCGAAGGGCTTATGCTGCGACGCGCCGCGGACGACCCCGATCCCGGCGCTCCGACAAGGCGGTCGACGCCGCCTTTCTCCTCTGTCGCGCCCCGCCTGCCGCCCATGTCCGCGTCCCTGCCCGCGCCCGCCGCACGCCCCCTCGATGACGCCGCCGCCGATGGCGACGCGCTCCCCCGCCGCGTGCTGCTGCTGGGCGGCGACGGCCTCCCGCTCGACCCGCCGCCGCACTGGATCGTGGCGTCCGTGCACCAGCCCGGACGCGACAGCTTGGTGCGTGCCGCACAAGAACAGGCCGTCGACGCCTTCGTGTTGCTGGCCGGCGCCGACCAGCTCGAGGGCTGGCTCGATGCGATCGAGGCCGCCGGCGAGGCCTTCCGGGCGTCGCCCGCGGCTGCCGCGTCGGGCCCGCTCTGCGGCCTGGCCGTCATGCCCGACGCGCCAGCCCTGCGGCC
>NZ_PEOG01000147.1 GCF_002761755.1 Roseateles chitinivorans | reverse complement strand
GTCCGCGGCCGGCGAGGGGGCCGCGCCGGGCGGTCCGGCGCCGTCCTGCGACAGCTTCAGCCGCAGCCGGTACAGGCCGCTGTCCGGATCCGGCATCAGCGTCGCGTCGTCCAGGCCGGGCACCGCATCGAGCAGGTGGCGTCGATAGTCCGCCGGCGTCGTCGGCCGGCAGGGAAAGACCTCGGCCGGCGGATGCAGCGACAGGCCGGCGTAGTCGATGGTCCCGTCAGGCCCGGTCAGGTGGTCGGCCACCGGGAAGCCGGCGCGGTAGACCAGGTCGGTGAGACCGAAGCACAGCTGCTCCAGCAGCGTGATGCCGGGGTCGTGAAGGTTGTGGTCGGTCCAGACACCGCCGCCGAGCGCCTGCAGCCACTCCAGGCCGCGGGCGCGCAGGCCGTCGAAGCCGGCTTCGCGTTCCTCGCCGGTCGGCGGCGACAGCCGGGCCGGCATCTCCGGCACTGCGGGATTGGCGACCGGCCCCGGCAGGTCGGACGGGAAGACCGGCTGCTTGCGCATCGCGGCGCCGGCGCTCATGGCGTGCCTCCGGCCATGTCCGGGTCGAACCACAGCTGCGTCACCGCCGCCTGGATCAGCTTGTCCTCGCCGTAGTCGCACTGCGTGCGGATCTGCAGCCGGTAGCTGGCGCGCCGGCCGTGGTCGCCGGCCCAGCGCAGCTGCAGCCGGTCGCAGCGGCGGCCGTACCAGGCGTGCTGGCTGCGGATGCGCTTGCGTGGCGAGAGGAACTCCAGCCAGCCCGGCAGCGGGTTGTAGGTGTTCATCGCGATCGCATGCAGCATCGCGAAGCGACCGCCGTCCTTCTGCCCGACGCCGGCCATCACCTCGAAGGCCTGGCAGCCGCCCAGCGCGCCGGTCAGGTCGTGCCACTCGCCGTCGGCCTTGAGCGGCTGGCCCTTCTCGTCGGTGCGCCGCAGGTCGCCCAGCCGCCCGGTCGAGGCCACCACGCCGGCCACCTCCAGCGTCTGGCGCGGCCGGGCGGTGCCGATGCCGACCCGGCCGGCGGTGTCCAGCGCCAGCACCGGCGCCTGGGCGGCGGCGATGCGCGCGTCGCCGTGATGGAACATCAGCTGGTCGCTGTCGCCACCGTAGTTCATCGACCAGATCGCCTCGCGGCCGCTCTGCTCGCGGTAGAAGCTCAGCAGCGCGTCGTGGCTGACCGGCGCCGAGACCTCCAGGCCGTTCTCCGGCGACTTGCGGAAGCCCTCGTCGCTCATGTTGAGCATCGAGTCGATGAGGTCGCCGAAGTGGTCGCTGGTGGGCAGCCGGCCCTCCTGGAAGAACTGCTTCAGCGTGTCGCGGTTGCGGGTCGTCATGGCGCGCCCCTGCCGATCACGAAGGCGGGCCCGGCCCGAACGCCGGAGGCGTCCTGTCCGGCCGGTCCGCCGATGACGAAGGTGCTGCCGACCGCCAGCCGGTCCACGCCGGTGGCGCTGGGCGCCACCGTCTGCGGAAAGCGGTCGACCGCGGTGAGTATGTGCTGCGGCATCGGCAGCGCGATGCTCCATGGCAGCCGCGCGTGCGCATGGGCCGCGCCGATGGCCGGGACCTCGCCCGCCTGACCCTCCTGGGCGGGCGGGGCGGTGCCCAGCGGCGCGCGGGCGGTGTCGGCGAGCGTGTAGACCCCGTTGTCGTCGCAGGCCACGGTGATCAGCGACAGCCGCGTCACGAAGCTCACGCCCTCCAGCCCGCGCAGCCGCGCCTCCAGGTCCTCGCTGCGCACCAGCCAGTCGAAGCGCGGCCCGTAGCCGTCGTCGAACCAGGGCGAGAGGAACTCGACGATCTCCTGGTTCACGCGGCGCAGCGTGGCGCCCTCGTGCGCGCCGCGCGCCAGCCCGATGGTGGCGCGCAGCTGCAGCCGGTCGTAGGCCGGGTTGCGGACCTGGAAGCGGGCGAAGGGCGAGCCGATCTCGCGCAGCGCGGTCGCCATGCGGGCCAGTTCGATCGCGTTGAAGCGCGGCGCCGCGCAGGCCAGGGCGGGCAGGTTGCGCGGCAGCGTGGGGATGACGACCGCCGTGACGCCGCCGCTGCCGTCGTCGGCCGGCAGGCAGCGGACCTTGAGCACCTCGGGGAAACGCGCCAGCAGCAGCCGCTCGACGTCCCAGCCCAGCGTGGCGCGGCCCTTGTGCTGCAGCCGCTCGCCGGCGCGGGTGATCAGGGCGCGCTCATCCTCCTGCGCGCGCAGTCCGAAGGAGCGACCCACCTGCGTGACCGCCGCCAGCCCGGCCAGCGTCGCGGTCGGGCGGGTGATGACGCCGTCCACCAGCGGCTGCGGCGGCGCGGCC
>NZ_PEOG01000018.1 GCF_002761755.1 Roseateles chitinivorans | reverse complement strand
CCTGCCCGCCGAGGTGCTGCTGCAGCGCCCCGACCTGCGGGCGGCGGAGCAGCGACTGCGCGCGGCGGCCTTCGACGTCGGCGCCGCGCGCGCAGCGCGTTTTCCGCGGCTGACGCTGACGGCCAGCGCCGGAACACGCAGCCCGGACCTGGAGGGCCTCTTCAAGAGCGGCAGCGGCGTGTGGAGCCTGGTTCCGCAGATCGACCTGCCGCTGTTCGACGGCGGCGCCCGGCGCGCGCAGGTCGAGGTCAGCGAGGCCAGCCGGCGGGAGGCGCTCGCGAACTACGAGTCGGCGCTGCAGTCCGCGTTCAGCGAGGTCGCGGACGCGCTGGCGGTGCGCGATCAACTGGCCGAGCGGCTCGACGCGCAGCAGGCGCAAGTCGACGCGGCGGCGCAGTCGCTGCGCCTGGCCGAGCGCAGCTACCGGCTCGGCGGCAGCAGCCAGCTGGAGTTGCTGGATGCGCAGCGGCAGCTGACCACCGCCCAGCGTGTGCTGGTGACGCTGCGTCAGACCGAGCAGGTCAATCGCATCGCGCTGCTGCGTGCGCTCGGCGGCCGATGGACGCCGTGACCCGGACGCGGGCGTTTCGATAACGACCCGCGGCCGCCTCCCTCTGGATCGACCCGGTGCCCAACCGGAGCGAACCGGCCAAGAATGTGCGGACACGAACCCCACCATTCTTGTTTCAGGGAGAGAGGGATGAATCCACTTCGCGCAGGGCGGCTGACCGCCTGGGCGAGCCTGTGCGCGCTCGCCGCGCTGGGCCTGATGGCCACACCGGCGCTCAGCGCGCCGGCGGCGCCGACGACGCCGACGATGACGACGACGACGCCGGCTGCTGCCCCCGTCGGCGGACCGCCACCGATCGCCGACTTCTTCCGCGACCCTCAGGTGCGTCGCCCGAAGCTGTCGCCGGACGGCCGCGCGGTGGCGCTGCTCGTCAGCAACTCGCAGAGCGAGCGCAGCGCGCTGGCGGTGATCGAGCCGGACCAGGGCAACCGCATCACGTTGGTCGCCAGCTTCACCGACTCCGACATCGCCTTCTTCGACTGGGTCGGCAACGACCGGCTGGTCTACACCTCCGGCAAGGACGAAGCCGGCAAGCGCCGCGCCGAGAACAGCGCCGGCCTGTGGACCGTCCGGCGTGACGGCAGCGAGCGCCGGCAGTTGATCCTGACCCGCTATGCGCAGGAGAGCCGGCTCGAGACGCGCATCATCACGCGCGCGCTGCCCTACGACTGGTTCCTCTATGCCGTCCCGGACGACGACAGCGGCGAGGTCGTCGTCGGCTACGGCCGTTTCGACGCGCGCTGGGACCTGAAGTCGGTCCAGCTGGCCCGCCTGAACATCGAGACGCAGCAGCGCCGGACGCTGGAGGCGAAGTCGCCGCCCAACGTCGTCCACTGGGAGCTCGACCCCGGCGGCGAACCCTGGGCGTTGCAGACCCGTGAGGAGAACCGCGAGGCGCTGTACTTCAAGACGGACGACGGCGCCTGGACGCTGGCCCAGGCCGGCGACTGGGTCGAATCGCCGACCGCCGAGCCGCTGGCCTCCGACGGCCGCGGCCTGCGGCTGGTGGTGGCGGGCACGCCGGCAGGCACGCAGGCGCTGTACCGCATCGATCCGCGGACGCTGAAGCAGGAAGACGAGCCGCTGGTGTCGGTGCAGGGCTACGACTTCCTGGGCGAGGCGGTCTTCGATGCCGAGAGCCGGCGCCTCCTCGGACTGCACTACGAAAACGATGCGCCCGCCACCCACTGGTTCGACCCGACGCTCAAGCAGATGCAAGCCGAGATCGACGGCGCGCTGCCGGGCCGCATCAACCGGCTGGCCTGCCGGCGCTGCCTGAAAACCGGGCGGGTGATGGTGACCTCGATGTCGGATACGCAGCCGCCGGAGTACTTCCTCTACGACCATGCGACCCGCAAGCTGCAGGCCTTCGGCGCGGCGCGGCCCTGGATCCGCGCCAGCGAGATGGCACGGGTCGATCTGTCGCGGGTTCGCGCGCGCGACGGGCTCGAGTTCCCGGTGATGGTCACCCGGCCGCGCGGTCAGGCAGCCGGGCCGCGTCCGGCCGTCATGCTGGTGCACGGCGGGCCGTTCGTGCGCGGCACCTCCTGGGGCTGGAATGCGCTGCCCCAGTTCCTGGCCTCGCGCGGCTACGTCGTGATCGAACCCGAGTTCCGCGGCAGCAGCGGCTACGGCGATCGGCTGTTCCGCGCCGGCTGGCGGCAATGGGGCGAAGGGATGATCGACGACCTCAGCGATGCGCTGGCGTGGTCCGTCAAGCAGGGCTGGGTCGATCCGAAGCGGGTCTGCATCGCGGGCGCGAGCTACGGCGGCTACGCGTCGATGATGGCGCTCATCAAGGACCCCGGGCAATACCGCTGCGGCGTGAGCTGGGCGGGCGTCACCGACCTCGACTACCTGTTCAGCCTGGACTGGAGCGACGCGAGCGACGCGTCGCGCCGTTTCGGCATGACCGCGATGATCGGCGACCGGGTGAAGGAGGCCGAGCGGCTGCGGCGCACCTCGCCGCTGCGGCGCGCGGCCGACCTGAAGGCGCCGGTCCTGATCGCCCACGGCATCGAGGACCGCCGCGTGCCGATCGACCATGCGACCGACTTCCGTCGCGCGCTCGAGCGGGCCGGCCACAAGGAGGTCGAGTACGTCACCTATGACGGAGAAGGCCACGGCTGGCGCATGCTGGCCACCGACGTCGACTTCTTCGGGCGGATGGAGCGCTTCCTCGCGAAGCACCTCGCCGCCAGGGAGCCGGCGGCAACGACCGGCGCGCAGTGAAGCGCCCGGCCTCGCCGGGAGGCGGGGCCGGTGCGGGCGCGGGCCGCGGCGCGGCTTACCAGCCGATCGTGTAGGTCACCGTCGTCGGCGCGTTCGTGTGCAGCGAGGGGCTGAAGCCGCCGACGTCGTCGTAGGCGAAGCCATAGGCCAGCCCGTGGCCATTGGCAGCGCCCTCGGTGCCCTTGATCGAGTGGTCATGCCAGAACTTGGCGTACCAGTTGCCGCGTGTGCCGGCTGGATAGAAGGCCGCGGGCCGGTACCAGTCCGCCGGGGTGGCCAGCACGTGGCGATTGAGCGCCGCGCACACCTGCGCCTGGATCTGCAACTGGATCGACTTGGCCGCGTCGGCCGGCGTGTCGACCTGGAAGCTGCCGTCGGGCTTGCGCGGATCGTCGAGCTTGCCGGCGCCCAGGAAGACCTCGGCGGTGGTGGGCTGGCCATTGATGTAGTAAGTGCCGTTGGCGGCGCCGCCGGTGAAGACGAAGCGCTGCGTGCTGCCGTCGACGCGGCCCCGGAAGGTGCCCAGGTTCTCCAGCGTGAACACCAGGTCCTGGGTCTTGAAGCGGTTCCACATCTCGCTGATGTAGCCGTCCAGGTAGGCGCCGTTCACCTCGCCGGGGCGGAAGCTGAAGTGGGCTGGCGCCAGGATGCGGGTGCGCGGCGGCACCGCCGGGAAGTTGGGCTCGGCCAGGCTGCGGAACTCGACCGGCACCTCCTGCTGGAAGCGGGTGAACAGCGTGTCGCGCGACTCGGTCAGCGGCTCGCCGACGGTCCGGTCATAGCCGCCCAGGCCCTGCAGGCGCAGCTTCAGCGGGAAGCCGAAATGGTCCACCCGGGTGGTGTTGACGAAGATGCCCTGGTCCGGCTGGCCCTTGGGCACGATCGCGAACTCGCCGAAGTCGAAGACCACGTCCAGGTTGGGATCGGAGGCGTTCTCGATGTTGGCGCCGGCGTAGGCGATGCGGCCCGCGCCATCGGTGTTGACCTCGATGTACATCGGGCTGCCCACCGACATCAGCAGGCGCGCCGAGTTGATCGGCGGGATCGTGATCTGGCGGGTCTGCGACAGGGGGAAGAAATAGTTGGCGTACAGGCGCCCGTTCTTCGGCACGGTGTTGTCGGCCAGGCGCATCGGCAGCAACTGACCGGCGGCGTCGACATGAACGAACTCGCCGGTCTGCCAGCTCTTGCCGATGATGGCCCAGTAGATCTGGCCGTCGGTCCAGCGGCCGTTGGTCGCGTTCTCGACCTTGAAGGTCGTCAGCGTGTTCCAGTCGGCACCGTTGCCGGGCGTGCCCGGGTTCTGCGGCGTGCCGGGATCGGTGCCACCGGCGCCGACGGTCGCGGTGAAGCGGGCGCTGTCATAGGCGGGATCGCCATTGTTGTAGGTGAACCAGTAGTCCACCCGCGTGCCGGCGACCGCGCCGGGCAGCGCCAGTTCATGGCGGCCCGCGCCGCTGTTGTAGGGCATGCGCAGGTTCTGCTGTGCGCCGCCACCGAGCTGGTAGTGCGCGTCGACCCAGGTCGTCGCGACCTGGGACTTGAACCAGAGCGTGGCCTGGCTGCCATTGAACGCGACCCCGTGCGAGAAACTCGCGCTGGACTGGGCCTGCGTCGCGGAGGTGAAGCTCAGCGCGAGGAAGGCCAGGCAGGCGCCCAGCCAGGAGAGAAGGCGTGTCATGTCGTCTCCGGGAAGTGTCGATGAGGGGTGCTGGAGGCACCGACCGACGCGGACGGGAACGCTCTGCGGCGTTCTCGCGGCTCCGCGACTTCTCTCCGGCGTCCACCATCGTAGGCAAAGTCCGGTCGCAATGAAAGCGCTTTCATGATGAGGGGGTTTTCGAATGCAACGGGCGGGGAGTGGGGCGCCGCAGCCTGTGCGATGTCCGGGCGACCCGCTGGAGGCGGGCGAGCAGCGGCATCGGCGCGCACGGACGTCGCTTATCGTGGTCGCGGACCTCGTTGCCTGTCTTCGCCATGCCGACCACGCCCATCCCCGCCGCCGACCCTGGCGCCGGCTTCTCCTTTCGCAGGATCGCCGTGCCCGCCTTCGGGCCGTCGCTGCTGTTCGGTCTGGGCGAGGGAGCGATCCTGCCGATCGTGCCGCTGATGGCGCGCGAGCTGGGCGCCTCGGTGTCGATGGCGGCCTTCGTGGTGACGTTGATCGGACTGGGCTCGCTGCTCAACAACATTCCCGCCTCGCTGATCACGATGCGCTGGGGCGAGCGCTGGGCCATCGTGGCGGCCGGCGTGTGGAGCGCGCTCGGCATGGCGCTGTGCGTGCTGCTGCCGGGCGTGGTGCCGCTGGCGATCGGCTGCTTCATGGTGGGCATGTCGCAGGCGGTCTACAACCTGGCGCGCCAGAGCTACCTCACCGAGGCGGTGCCGGCCGTCTACCGCGCGCGGGCGCTGTCGACGCTGGGCGGCGTGATGCGCATCGGCATGTTCATCGGCCCCTTCCTGTCGGCCGCGGCGGTCCATGCCTTCGGGCTGTCAGCCGCCTTCGGCGTGGGCATCGCCGGCGTCCTGGCGGCGGCAGCGATCGGCGCCCGGCTGCCGGACCTGGAGGTGCCGCCGCACCTGGCGGGCGCGAGCGCGCCGGCGCCGGTCACGCTCGGGTCCATCCTGGCCGACCACCGCCGCGTGTTCCTGACGCTGGGGCTGGGCGTGCTGCTGGTCAGCGCGGTGCGGGCCTCGCGCCAGGCGGTGATCCCGCTGTGGGCGGACCATCTGCTGCTCGCGCCGGCGGTGACCTCGCTGATCTACGGCATCTCCGGCGGCATCGAGATGCTGCTGTTCTACCCGGCCGGGCGCGTGATGGACCTCAAGGGCCGGCGCTGGGTGGCGGTGCCGTCGATGGCCCTCATCGGCCTGGCCCTGCTGGCGATGCCGTTCACCACCGGCTTCGTCTCGCTGCTGGCGGCCGCGACGGCGATCGGCCTGGGCAACGGCATCGGGTCGGGCCTGATCATGACGCTGGGCGCCGACCACGCCCCGCGCCACGGCCGCGCCTACTTCCTCGCGGTGTGGCGCTTCCTCTCGGACCTCGGCGGCTCCTGCGGCCCGGCCTTGCTGTCGGCGCTGGTGGCGACCGCGTCGCTGGCCGGCGGCATCGCGGTCACCGGCGGGCTGGCGCTGCTGGCGGCGGGGCTGCTGGGCGCGTGGATTCCGGCGCGAAACGCGGCCGCGTCGCCAACGCCGCCAACGCCACCAACGCCACCAACGCCGCCAACGCCGCCAACGCCACCAACGCCGCCAACGCCACCAACGCCACCAACGCCACCAACGCCACCAACGCCACCAACGCCACCAACGCCGCTGCGCTGAGCCGGCATCGCCGGCCCCGCGGCAAGGCGCCTGAGCATCTCGTTCGACACCTAGGGCGCATCCCACTCCGCCTGATACCTGGCGACGTCGATGCCGGCCTCCAAGAGCGGCTTGCGGTTGCGCTCGCGCGTGATGCGCGGGCTGGAGAGGATGAAGCCGCGAATGACGTCCTCCGTGCCCACGCTCTGCCGCGGATCGGCCAGGCTCTCCGTCACCCGGGTCACCTTGCGTCGCGCCAGGGCCCGGAACAACGCGGGCACCGCCTTCAGCAGCTGCTTCAACAGCGCGTCGGCTTCCGGCGTCCACGTCTTGACCTTGGGGAGTTCCGGCGCCGTGTCGTATTCGTCCTCGCTCAGATGACGCCAGACGCAGATCGCGTGGCCATCCTCGTCCCGCAGCGTGGCCGCCAGCGTGGACTCCGCCGTGTGCTGCGCCGCCCGGGTCAGCGACAGGCCGCTCGCGACCAGCGCGTCGACGCAGGCTTGAACGTCGCCGACACGCACTCGCAGGAGGCAACGATGGTCCACCCGCGCGACCTGCACGAGGCGCAGCGTGATCGTGCCGCCGGCGTCCAGATCGATCCATCCGTCGCCTCTGGCGGTCTCGCAGAAGCCCAGCAGGCCCTCGTGAATGCGCAGCGCGCGCGCGAGATCGGTGGTGGGTAGGTCGGCATGCGTGATGCCGAAGACGGCAAGGGCGGGCGATGTCATGGCGGGTCGGGATGGGGGCATGAAGCCGGAAGGACGGAGAGACGGGGAGACGGAGAGACGGGGAGACGGGGAGACGGGGAGACGGGGAGACGGGGAGACGGGGAGACGGGGAGACGGGCAGCGAGGAACGGGCGGTGTCAGGCCGCGGTCAAGAGCGCCAGCAGCGCGACCAAGCGGGCGCAGCCCAGCGCGCCCGCATGGCGGAGCAGCGCCGCGGGCACGTCCGGCGCGGCATGCAGCGCCAGCAGGTACGGCAGCGGGCCGATGGCGGAGAAGTACCAGGGGCCGCCGTCGGTCCACACGAGCACCTCGCGCGCGTTGCCGCCTTCCCGCAGCGGACCCAGGTGCGTGTCCATCTCGTCCAGCAGGAAGGCCGAGGTCGCCGAGAGCGCATCCGCCTGCAAGGCGCCGGTCGTGGCCAGCGCCAGGCCGTCGCGCGAGGCGATCGCCGTGCTGAGCAGCCCGGGGCAGTGGTCCGCCAGGCCGAGCAACTCCCGGGTGAGCACCTCCTCGAGCGGGCGAGCGGCCTCCATCGGCGCTGCCGGGGAGGCTGCCGTGTGGGACGTGTGGGTCGTGTGGCCCATGTGCGCCGTGTGCGCCGTGTGCTGGCGCACCAGGCGGCGCGCGAGCCGCACCAGCGGCAGGCATCGCTCGGGCGCAAGACCTCGCAGCGCCAGACCGTAGACGGCGGTGCCCGCGCCGTGCCCGATCCGCAGGTGCAGGCAGACCTCGGGCGGCGGAGCCGTCGCCGCCAGGTCCGAAGCGCGATCATTCCGGGCCTGCGCCACCACGAGCCCGTCCGCATCCAGCAGGGCGGCTTGCGCGGCGCCCAGCGCCACCATCGCCGCGAGGTCCGACTGGACGCCGGCCCAGCGCCGGTCCGGATTGACGGGCGGCGCGAGGAAGGTGTCGATGCAGCCCGCCCGCTGGAGCTGGAACATCAGGCGTGCCCAGACCTTCAACGGCTTGGCCGGCAACGCCGCCAGCTCACCGGGATCCCAGGTGCGGTCGGGATCCCGCCGCAGCAGCGCCTGCAGCAGGACGCTGGCGTCATCGCCGGGTCCGCCCGACAGGCCGCGCATCACGCCGATGGGCGTGAGGTCGACATAGCGGGCGGTGGTCATCGCGCACCGCCCGTCGGGCCGCCCATCAGCCCGGCCATGGCCAGCGCCGCGGTCCGCGCCCCGATGAGGAGACGGCCCAGCGGACATTCGGGCGATGCCGCGACCGCCAGCACGCCGTGCTCGCCGGTGCGCGTGAGCAGGACCGGGCCTGCCTGGCCCTCCAGGATCAGCTGCTGAAGCTCGCCGCGCTGCGCTTCCCTGGCGGCGCGGCCGCCCAGCGCGAGCAGGGCCGCGCACATCGCGCCAAAACGGTCCGGGTCGATGTCCGGGCCCAGGACCGAGGCCACCACGCGGCCGTCGCTGGTCATCAACGCGCAGGCTTCGATGGCGTGGTGATCGCCGCGCAGCGCGCGCAGCACGGAGCGCGCCTGGCTGGACTGCGCCGCGGAGAGGGCTTCGATGGGTGTCATGGGCTCGGAGCGGCTCAGAGCGCCGCTTCCACCTCGGGCATCGCCATGCGCGCCTTGGTCAGCACCATGCCCAGGTTGGCGCCCTTGCGGCACACGAAGGTGGCGACTTGCTGCTGGCGCTTGCCGCGCAGGAACACGTGAATCAGGTTGTCGCTGTTCACGATGATTTCCTGGAAGTAGTGATGGCCGTCCTCGGGCACGCCGCGGGCCGAGCGGAAGAGCCGTTCGATGGCCACCACGCTGGGCCCCTGGAACAGGTCGGCGGTGGCGGCGGCCAGCATCTCGATGACCTCCTGCGGATGCGAGTCGACGGTCTTGACCCCCAGCAGCATGCCGGAGGCCAGGTCGACGAAACCGGTGGCGACGCAATCGGGAACGCTCGTGATGGCCTTCTGGAGGGCCGCGTCAAGTTTGGACATGGAATGCCTTTCGTTGGAGGAGGAAACGGGAAAGCCGGGGAGCGGCTAGGAAGGAGACGGGGAAGCGCAGGCCTGGGAAGCCCGGGGCGCCAGGCCCGCGAAGGCCTGCGGCACGCCAGCGGCGGCGCGCGCGAATCGGTTCAGGAAGTCGATCTGCGAGGCGGACTGCACCCATCCGGGGTGGCGCTGCCGCACCTCCCGCAAGGCACGGTCTCCGTCCAGGCGTCCGGCATGACGCCAGATCCAGTAGGCGGCCAGCAGCGTGCCGGTGCGGCCCAGGCCCGCGTGGCAATGCAAGGCCACGACCTCGGCGCGCTCCAGCCACTCGTCCAGGCAGCGGCACAGCCGCAGCGCCTGTTCGGCGCTCGGCGGCTGCATGTCGATGACGGCCTCGTGGCTGACGGCCATGCCGCGGGCGGCGGCTCGATGGGCGTCGAACGGCCGGTCCGTCAGCGACACCAGCCGCGTCACGCCGACGCCCTGCAACAGGCTCAGGTCATAGTCCGCCGGATGCACCAGGCCCGGCCACGGCGTGCCCGCGAGCTGCCCGGGAATCAGCCAGGCGAAGCCGGTGGGGCCGAGCGAACGCGGCCGGCCGGGCGCGACGGCGGGCGCCAGGACCGGCGCCATGACGGGCGCGCGGCACCGTTCGGGTTCAGGTTCGGGTTCGGAAAGCTCGGCGGGCGCGGCGTCGATGGCCACCAGCGGCTCCTCGGGGCAGGAGCCGGTGCGCAGGAACTGGCGTCCGGCGTCCGAGCGCGGCCCGTCGAAGAAGGCGCTGGCCGGCCCGAACTCCTGCACCCGCCGGCTGGCGATCAGCAGGACGCGGTCCGCCATCGCACGGGCGTGGCCGAGGTGATGCGTCGCCACCAGCACCGAGCGCTGCGTCCCGAGCAGGCGCAGCAGGTCCACGATGCCCGCCGTGTGGTCCGCGCGCAGCCCGGCGGTCGGTTCGTCCACCAGCATCAGCGGCGTCTCAAGCAGCGCCGCGCGGAGGATGGCCACCAGACGTTGGTCGGCGGGGGGCAGGTCAAGCACGGCGGACCGCAGGTGCTCGCCGAGCCGTCGCAGGCCGAGCGAGGCCAGCCATGCCGACACGTGCACGACCTGTTCGCGGCCGGTCATGCGCGAGCGTTCCGGCCATCCGTCGACCAGGTTCTCGAAGACGCTGGAGACCATCAACTGGGTCTTCTGCATGACCAGCGGCGGGCGCTGCCCGGTGGCCTGGTACCGCCAGTGGCCGTGGAGCCGGAGCGAGGGGTCTGCGCCGTTCACGCCGGACAGGGTCCGCAGCAGCGTGGACTTGCCGGTGCCGCTGGGACCCAGCAGCACGGTGACGCCTTTGCCGGGCAGGTCGAGGTCGATGTCCGTCAGGACGCGGCGCTCGCCATACGAGACGCCGAAGCCTCGCAGCGCGAGCATCGTGTCGTCCGGCGCATCGCCGTGTCCCGCCAACGCGTTCATGCGAGACAAGGCCGGTTCCTGAAGCGCTGCTGGACCTCCAGCATGGCGGCCAGCCCGATCAGCAGCGCCCGCACCTCATCGCTGTCGCGCGCGTCCAGGGCCTGCACCGGCGGTGAACACGACAGGCAGCCGCAGGCGGCTCGGGCCGGACGCAGCACGGTGTCGTAACGGGCGAGGTCGTGGTCGGACCGGCCGTCGAAGTGGGTCACGCCGACCATCCACGGACGGCGTTTCTGGCCGGGCCGCATCAGCAGCGCGTGGTAGTGCGCCAGGTCCGCCACCGGATCGTGGGCGGTGTCGTCGATCAACAGCAGCACGCCTTCGCATTGCTCCAGCAGGATCTCCCACATGAAGTCGAAGCGCTCCTGACCGGGCGCGCCGTACAGGACGATGCGGTCCCGTTCATCGAGCCGCACCACGCCCAGGTCCATCGCCACGGTCGTGGTCGCCTTCAGCAGCGCCACCTCGTCCGACGGGCGGACCTCGGTGTCGACCGTGTCGATGTCGCTGATCGCGCGGATGGCGGTGGTCTTGCCGGCGCGGACGGGGCCGAGCAACAGGATCCGGCTTTCCATCCTCAGCTCCTCAGCCGCTTGAGCAGCTTGCTCCAGAGGCTGTCGGCGCGCGCGGGCTCCTCGGTGCCGGGCGTCGGGGACGCCGCCGCCGCGGCCCGTCCGGCCGCCCGCAGACATCCCTGGTTGCGCAGTTCGCGGAGCGAGGCCCGCACGGTCGCCACGGGCAGATCCAGCCGTCGATGGATGAGGAAGCTGGCCGATGGCGAATGCGCCAGCAGCGCGCAGATCCGGGCGATGTCGACCTGCTGCGCGGCGGGCAGCCGGCGCAACTGGGGCCAGCCCACCAGCGCGATCACGGTCGAGGACGTCGAGGCATCGGCGTGCGCGGCGGGGTCGGGCGAGTCGGCGAAGGCGGAGAGGGCGAAACAGGTGTCGTCGTCCGCGAACCGACTGTCAGCCAGCACGGCGTGCCGTCCTGCTTGTGGCGGGCTGTCCTCCACTGCGGGAGGTCGGGATCCTGAAGTCATCAACTGCGCCTCGTCTCCTGGCGCCGGGCGCCGGGTGCCAACGGGCGGCGTGCATCGCGGGAAGCGAACGCCATTCCGTTGTAGTGTTTCGTCGATTTTGTAGTGGAACGACTACAGGAATCCAGCCAACAATGTCACGAAGGCCGGGAGTTTTTGGGTGGCGGGCCGGCGCGAGGCAACCCGCCGTCCGCTTGGGCAATGGGTCCTCGGTCAGGTGGCGCGGGACTACAGTCGCGCGATGCCTTCCCACTCGCTCATGACGGACCGCCGCGCGGGGTCGCCGCCCACACAGATGCGCACGGACCGCCTGTTGATGCGGGCCTCGACGCCCGCGCTCGCCCAGGCCGCGATCGACTATCAGGCGCGCAACGCCGAATACTTCGCGCGTTGGGATCCGACCCGACCGGCCGACCATTGGGACCTCGAGCCCACGCGGGCCCGCCTGGCGCGCGAGGAGGCCGGTTTCGAGGCTGGCACGATCTGGCGCTTCTGGTTGTCGCTGCACGAGGCACCGGATCGCGTGATCGGCCAATGCGCGCTCTCCGACGTGGTGCGCGGCGTGTTCCAGAGCGCGATGCTGGGCTACAGCCTAGACCAGGCCTGCGTCGGCGCCGGCCTGATGCAGGAGGCGCTGAGGCGTCTGCTCGACGAGGCCTTCGGACCGGCGGTGTCGCTGCATCGGGTGCAAGCGTCGGTGAGGCCGGAGAACGCGCGCAGCCGCCGCGTGCTGGAACGCCTGGGTTTCCGGCGCGAGGGCTTCAGCCCGCGCTACCTGTTCATCGACGGGGCGTGGCGCGACCATGAGACCTTCGCGTTGATCCATCCCGGTTGGGGCGAGCGGGAGGCGCCGGCGCATTGAGCAGGACGGGGGCGTGAAGCGGCGTTTCCGCCGGTTGCCCGATCGATGGCCTTGCGCGTCGAGGCAAGCGGCGGTGCCAGGTCTTGCCGGCCGTGAGCGGCATCGCCTCGCGCTGTCGACCTCGGCCTTCGCATGAGCTTGCGCGCGGACCTTCGTTGGCCGGGCACGCCGGCCGCCGCAGGCTATGGGTTTGTCCCATCCGGTCCGTCCCCGAAAGCCGCCATGCCTCTGCCCTCGTCCTTCCGTGCCTCGATCCCGCTGAATGTCATCGCGCTGGCCGCGGCCGCCAGTCTGGCGCCGTCCGCCCAAGCGCAGGCGACCACCGCTTCGCCCGCCGTCGGCTCGGCCTCCGACCAGCTCCAGCAGGTGGTCGTCACCGGCACGCGTCGCGTGAACCGGACGGTCGCGGAATCGGAATCTCCGGTCGATGTGCTCAGCGCCGCCGACCTTCAGCGCACCGGCACCACCGAGCTCGCCACGGCGCTGGGGCAGCTGCTGCCCTCGTTGAATTTCCCGCGCCCTTCGCTGACCGACGCCTCCGACGCGGTGCGGCCCGCGCAACTGCGCGGGCTCTCGCCCGACCAGACGCTGGTGCTGATCGACGGCAAGCGCCGCCACACCACCGCGGTGGTCAACATCAATGGCACGCAGGGCCGCGGCTCCGCGCCGGTGGACCTGAACACCATCCCGCTGGCCGCGATCGAGCGGATCGAGGTGCTGCGCGACGGCGCCGCCGCGCAGTACGGGTCGGACGCGATCGCCGGCGTCATCAACATCGTCCTGAAGAAGGGCGCGCGCGGCGGCAGCGTCAACGCTGAACTCGGCCAGACCGACGCCGGCGACGGCTTCCGGCATACCGAGGCCGCCAGCGCCGGGTTCGCCCTGGGGCAGGACGGATGGATCCGTTTCGCACTCGAGAACCGCCATCAGCAGCGCACCAACCGCGCCGGCGTCGACACCCGCGAGGCGGCGACCGAGCCGCGTTTCGGACAGGTCAACAACCGGCTCGGCGACCCGGACAGCCACCAGCAGGCCGCCGTGCTGAATGCCGAGCTGCCCCGGGCCGGCGCGCTGCAGGCCTATGCCGTGGCTACGCTCAGCCATCGCGATACGGTGTCCGCCGCCTTCTGGCGCACCCGCGCCACCGCCGTGGCCAACAACGTCGCCGGCCTGTATCCCGAGGGCTTCCTCCCGTTGCAGCGCAGTACCAGCGTCGACATCGGCCTGGTCGCCGGCGTGCGTGGCGAACTCGCCGGCTGGTCGTGGGACGCGAGCCTCAACCATGGCCGCAACCGCTTCGACATCGACGTGGCCAACACCGCGAACTACTCGCTGGGCAATGCCAGCCCGACGCGCTTCGACGCAGGCCGGCTGAGCAACCAGCAGACGGTGCTCAACCTGGACCTGTCGCGCGAGCTCGAGTTGGGCCTGGCCGCGCCGTGGACGCTGGCCGTCGGCGCGGAGGCCCGCCGCGAGCGCTACGAGATCGACGCCGGCGAGCCTGCCTCGTACCAGAACGGCGGTGCGTCAGGTTTTCCCGGCTTCCAGCCAGGCAACGCCGGCGCGCATGGGCGCCACGACGTCGCGGCCTATGCGAGCCTGGAAGGCCGCGTGACGCAGGCCTTCAGCGCCTCGGCCGCGCTTCGGACCGAGCATTACAACGACTTCGGCAACGCGACTTCGGCGAAGCTGTCGGGCCGCTATGCATGGTCGCCGGCGGTGGCGCTGCGCGGCACGGTGTCGACCGGCTTCCGGGCACCGTCGCTGGCGCAGCAGTTCTTCGCCACCACCTCGACCAACCTGATCAATGGCGCGCTGGTGGAAGCGGGCACCTTCCCGGTCGAGTCCGCCGCGGCAGCTGCCCTGGGCGCGAAACCGCTGAAGGCGGAGAAGTCCCGCAACCTCAGCCTGGGCCTGCTGCTGCAGCCGCTGGGCCAGTGGCAGACCACGGTGGACATCTACCAGATCGACATCGACGACCGCATCCTGCTGTCGGCCAACCTCTCGCTGCCGACCGCGCTGCGGGAGCAGCTCGCCGCGCAGGGCGTGCTGGTGAGCGCCGGGCGCTATTTCACCAACGCGCTGGACACGCGCACCCGCGGCGTCGATGTCGTGAGCACCTGGCAGCAGGACTGGGGCCGCGCGGGCCGCGGCCAGTACACGCTGGCCTACAACCACAACAAGAACTCGGTGCGCCATGTCGACGACAACCCGGCGCTGCTGAGCGCCAACAACCTGACGTTGATCGATCGGGTGACGCTGGCACGGGCCACTGTGGGCTCGCCCAAGGACAAGCTGGTCGCGAGCGCGGAACACCGCCGGGGGCCGTGGAGTGGTCGCCTGGCTGCGAGCCGCTACGGCAGCTTCGTCATCCGCCAGTCCAACGCCGCGAACGACCAGACCTTCGGCGCGGCCTGGCTGCTGGACGTATCGGCGGGATGGGAGCAGGGCGCCTGGCACGTCAGCGCCGGCGTCGACAACCTGACCGATCGCTATCCGGACCGGGTCATCGCCGCCAATGCCATCGGCGGGATCCTGGCCTACAACCAGTTCTCGCCTTTCGGTTTCAACGGGCGGCAGTACTACGCGAAGGTAGGTTATCGGTGGTGATCCGCAGGGCGCGGCATGGGCCGGCGAGCGCCGGCCGCGCTGGCCTCAGACCAGCCCCTGCTTGCTCGCCAGCACGGCGGCTTCGGCGCGGCTGGAGACGTTGAGCTTCTTGTAGATGGACTTGATGTGGTCGTTGACGGTGAACCACTTGATGCCCATCAGGTTCGCGATCTCCTTGATCGTGAAGCCCTTGCTGAGGTAGGTCAGCACCTCGTTCTCGCGCGGGGTCAGGCGTTCCCATTCGGGCACTGGATCCAGCGTCACGCCGCGCCCGCTGGGCGTGGCGGTCGAGGTCAGGCTGCCGAAGCCGGAGTTCAGCCCCATCGGTCCCGAGTCGCCGGTGGACCCCGGCCGGAAGTGCGACAGCAGCCGCCGCGCGATCGCCGGCGACAGCGGCGGCTGGCCGCGCACGATGCGCTGCAGTTCCTCGACCAGCACCTCGAAGCGGTCTTCCTTCAGCAGGTAGCCGTCCGCGCCGCGTTGCAGGGCAGGGAAGAGGTGGTCGTCGTCCGAGTAGAGCGTCGTGACGATCTTGACCGCCGGCTTGCCGGACAACTCGCCCAGGAACTCCATGCCGTTGCCGTCCGGCAGTTCCAGGTCGATCAGGATCAGCTTGTAGCCGTTGCCGGCGCTGCCTTCGCTCTCGACCTTGGCGAGTTGCCGGCGGGCGCCTTCCAGGTCGCCGGCCTCGGTGATCTCCATGCCATCGCTGAAGCTTTCACGCACCACGCGGCACAGGAAGCTGCGGGCGACGGGGTTGTCTTCGACGATGAGAACTTTGACGGCCATGGTGTGGGGAGCAAAAGCTGCCCGCATCCTAGCAGCGGCCCCCCGGCTTGCATGCCCCGTGAAACAGGGTGTCGACCGGCGGTCAGCCGTTGACGACGACCAGCTTGCCCACCACCTGCCGCGAGGCCATGCGCTCGAAGGCCTTGGGCAGCTCCGTCATCGGCAGCACCTGGTCGATCACCGGCCGGACCTTGCCGGCGGCATACCACTGCGCCAGCGTCGCCATCATCGCGGCGTTGCGCTTGGGTTCGCGCTTGGCGAATTCTCCCCAGAACACGCCGACCAGCGACGCGCCCTTGAGGAGGGCCAGGTTCAGCGGCAGCGCCGGGATGGCGCCCTGGGCAAAGCCGACCACCAGGTAGCGACCGCGCCAGGCGATCGAACGGAAGGCCGCCTCGGCCAGGTCACCGCCGACCGGGTCGTAGATGACGTCCGGGCCGCAGCCCTCGGTGTGCGCCTTGATCTCGTCACGCAGCGAGCCCTGGGCGTAGTTGATGGTGGCATCGGCGCCGATCTCCCGGCAACGCGCGCATTTCTCGTCGGACGAGGCGGCCGCGATCACCCGCGCCCCGGCCGCCTTGGCGATCTGGATCGCCGCCGTGCCGACGCCGCCGGCCGCGCCCAGGATCAGCACCGTCTCGCCCGGCTGCAGCGCCGCGCGGTCGATCAGCGCATGGTGGCTGGTCGCATAGGTGCAGATGAAGGCGGCCGCGTCCTCGAAAGGGAAACCCAGCGGCAACGGCATGGCCAGCGCGGCAGGGACCAGGGCCTCGGTGCCGAAGCCGCCGGTGCCGGTGAACGCCGCCACCGCGTCGCCCGGCTTGAAGCCGCTCACGCCGTCGCCGACTGCCTCGACGATGCCGGCGAACTCGGTGCCCGGCACGAAGGGCAGCGGCGGCTTCATCTGATATTTGTTCTGGATGATCAGCAGGTCGGGGAAGTTCAGGCTCGCCGCCTTGATCGCCACCTTCAGCTGGCCCGGCCCGGGCGTGGGAGACGGCAGGTCCTTCCATTGCAGCGCCTCGACGCCGACGGGGTTCTCGCACAGCCAAGCCTTCATCTCTCGTCTCCTTGTCCAGGCCTCCGGCGGAGGGTCGGGGCGCATGATAGGCAGCGCGCCGCGCGGCCCGCGTCGCGGGGGTGACGGCCTGCCTACAATGCCGCCCCATGCGCATCCTCATCGCCAACGACGACGGCTACCTCGCCCCCGGTATCGCCGCCCTGGTCCGCGCGTGCGAAGGGCTCGGCACGGTGGAAGTCATCGCCCCCGAGCAGAACGCCAGCGGCACGTCCAACTCGCTCACGCTGCATCGGCCGCTGTCGGTCTACACGGCGTCCAACGGCTATCGCTATGTCAACGGCACGCCGTCCGACTGCGTCCACCTGGCGCTGACCGGCCTGCTCGACTACAAGCCCGACCTGGTGCTCTCGGGCATCAACAACGGCGCCAACATGGGCGACGACACGCTGTATTCCGGCACCGTCGCCGCGGCCACCGAAGGCTACCTGTTCGGCGTGCCGTCGATCGCCTTCTCGCAGGTCGAGAAAGGCTGGGGTCACCTCGACGCCGCTGCGGCGGTGGCGCGGGCGCTGGTGCAGGACGTGATCGCCGGCGGACTGGACCGGCCCTTCCTGCTGAGCGTGAACATCCCCAACCGCGCCGATGCCGCCGCGCTGCCGCGCCGCATCACGCGCCTGGGCCGTCGCCACGCCAGCGAGGCCACGATCCAGCAGCGCAGTCCGCGCGGCGAGATGATCTACTGGATCGGACCGGCCGGCGCCGAGCGCGAGGCCGGCGAGGGCACCGACTTCCACGCCACCGGCAATGGCGCCGTCTCGATCACGCCCCTGCAGGTCGACCTCACCGAGCACGCGACGCTGGACGATTGGCGCCAGCGGCTGCAGACCGCCGGCCGTCCATGACCTCGCTGCCGCCCCGGCCCAAGCGCTTCCCGCTGTCGCTGGACAAGCTCGCTCCGGCGCGCCCGGGCACGCCGTCCGCGGCCGCGGCCGCCGAGGCCCGCGAGCCGCTCAAGCCGCAGGGTCACTGGCAGCAGGCCGCCGCCATCAAGGCGCGACAGACGACGCCGATCGGCCTGGGGCTGGATTCCGCCGGCGTGCGCCAGCGCATGGTCGACCGCCTGCGCCGCGAGGGACTGGTCGACGAGCGGGTGCTGCAGGCACTGGCGACGGTGCACCGGCATGCCTTCGTCGATTCCGCGCTGGCGACGCAGGCCTATGAAGACACCAGCCTGCCGATCGGACACGGCCAGACCATCTCCAAGCCGTCGGTCGTGGGCCGGATGATGGCGCTGATGCTCGATGCGCCGGGCGCCCGCCAGCGCGGCCACCTCGGCAAGGTGCTGGAGATCGGCACCGGCTGCGGCTACCAGGCGGCGCTGCTGATGCAATTGTCGAAACAGGTCGTGTCGATCGAACGGGTGCGTCCGCTGCACGACAAGGCCCGCGCCAACCTGGTCGGCCACCATCAGGTCCGGCTGGTCTACGGCGACGGCATGCTGGGTCATCCGCCGTCCGCCCCCTACGACAGCATCATCTCGGCCGCCGGCGGCGACGACATCCCCCAGGCCTGGCTGGACCAGCTCGCGCCGGGCGGCCGGCTGGTCGCGCCCATGACCGCGCCCAGCGGCCGCGGACAGGTGCTGGTGCTCATCGACCATGTCCGCGATGCGGCGGGCTCGCGCTTCGTGCGCAGCCTGCACGAAGCGGTCCTGTTCGTGCCCCTAAAATCAGGGGTCCTCTAGCGCGGCAGCCTCACGGCTTCCGCGCTTGGGCTTTCGCAACGACAAACACGCGCGCATGCAACATCTCTTCCGTTCTCCGCTGCTTTGGGTCTCCGTGGTGGTGCTGGCGCTCACGGGCTGCCAGAACACACCGCATCGCGCGCCGGTGGAGGACCGCGCCGTCGGCAAGGGCGCCTCCGCGCAATCCTCGATCCCGGGCACCGCCGTGACGCCCGCGCCCGAATCGAAACCGCTGCCCGGCGCCGAGAACGCCGGCAAGCCCGGTTACTACACCGTCAAGCCGGGCGACACGCTGATCCGCATCGCCATGGACAACGGCCAGGGCTGGAAGGACGTGGCGCGCTGGAACGGCATGGACAACCCCAACCTGATCGAAGTGGGTCAGGTCTTGCGCGTGGCGCCCCCGGGCGTGGACCCGACGGCGGTGACGACCAAGCCGCTGGCGAGCTCGAAGGTGGAGACCCGCCCGCTGGATGGCAAGTCCCCGGCTCCGGCGACGGGCAGCGCGTCCGCCGCTTCGGCGCCCGCGACCGCCGCCGCGACGCCCGCGCCCGCCACCCGCGACGACGACGACATCAGCTGGGGCTGGCCCGCTTCCGGCCCGGTGGCCGCGGGCTTCGACGAGGTCCGCAACAAGGGCCTGGCGTTCTCCGGCAAGCCCGGCGACCCGGTGTTCGCCGCCGCCGATGGCCGCGTGATGTACGCGGGCGCGGGGTTGCGCGGATACGGCAACATGATCATCATCAAGCACAGCACGAACTATCTGACGGCCTACGCGCATAACCAGACGCTGCTGGTGAAGGAAGACCAGGTGGTGCGCAAGGGCCAGAAGATCGCCGAGATGGGCAGCAGCGACGCGGATTCGGTGAAGCTGCACTTCGAGGTGCGCAAGCAGGGCAAGCCGATCGATCCTTCGAAGCTGTTGCCCGCGCGCTGAGGGCGCTCAAGGAGGCGCCGCAACATGACCTTGCAACGCGCCTCTTCGTCAGATGGGCTTTCGCCCGACGGCCTGGACCGCCCCGGTCATCCAGGCCGTTTCAGATTGCCGCCTGAACTGGCGGCCGAGGCCGGCGACCCGGCCGAGGACCACGAGTCCGCCGCGCCGGGCGAGGTCGGCACGCCGGACAGCCCCGAGGTCGTGGCCGACGAGGACGATGAGGTCCGCGCGCTGCGCAGCGTCGAGTCCGAGGACGGCAAGAGCAAGTCCAGGAACGGCAAGGGCGACCTGGGTCCCGCCGACGGCGACGCGACCAACGCCCTGCAGGCTTATCTGCGCGACATCCGGCGCACCCCGCTCCTGACGCCCCAGGAGGAGTACGACACCGCCGTGAAGGCGCGCGCCGGCGACTTCGAGGCGCGCCAGGCGATGATCGAGCACAACCTGCGGCTCGTCGTCAGCATCGCCAAGAACTACCTGGGCCGCGGCCTGCCGATGAGCGATCTCATCGAGGAAGGCAATCTCGGCCTGATGCACGCGATCGGCAAGTTCGAGCCCGAACGCGGCTTCCGTTTCTCGACCTACGCCAGTTGGTGGATCCGCCAGGCAGTGGAGCGCGCGCTGATGCATCAGGCGCGGCTGGTACGACTGCCGGTGCACATCGTGCGCGAGCTCAACCAGGTACTGAAGGCGCGCCGCGCGCTGGAAGCGGTCGCGGCGCAGCGGGGCGGCGAAGGCGCGGTGCGCGCCGAGGATGTCGCGCAGGCGCTCGGTCGCCCGGTCGACGAGATCGCCGAGTTGCTCGCCTACGCGGAACTGCCCAGCTCGCTCGATTCGCCGGTGGACCGCAACGGCGACGGCGGCGAATCGATGCTGGACCTGGTCGCCGACGAGCAGGCGGTCGACCCGGCCGGCCACCGGCTCAGCCATGAGCTCGAGGACCTGCTCAAGAGCGGGCTGGCTTCCCTGAGCGACCGCGAGCGCGAGGTGCTCGCCGGCCGCTATGGCCTGGCCGACCGCGAACCCGAGACGCTGGACATCCTCGCCGTGCGGCTGGGCCTGACGCGCGAGCGCATCCGGCAGATCCAGATCGAGGCGCTGGCCAAGCTCAAGCGCAACATGATGCGGCAGGGCATCAGCCGCGATTCGATCTTCTGAGCCGCTGCGATCTCCGCGGCGCCCGCGCCGGACGGCGCTGGGATAATGCGCGCCCATGACTGATGTATCGGAATGGCTGAAGGTCGAGTCGCTGGACCTTGAAGCGCAGGGCGTCGCCCACAACAGCGAAGGCAAGGTCGTGTTCATCGAGGGCGCCTTGCCTGGCGAAGAAGTCCAGGTCGCCGTCGGCCGCAAGAAGAACAACTGGGAGCAGGCCGCGCTGGTCGCGATGCGCCGCGAGAGCGCGCAGCGCGTGCGACCGGTCTGCCCGCATTTCGGGCTGCACGCCGGCGCCTGCGGCGGCTGCAAGATGCAGCATCTGCATCCCGGCGCCCAGGTGGCGGTCAAGCAGCGGGTGCTCGAGGACAACCTGTGGCACCTCGGCAAGGTCAAGGCCGAGGCGCTGCTGCGTCCGATCGAGGGACCGGCCACCGGCTACCGCTATCGCGCGCGCCTGTCGGTGCGCTACGTGCCGAAGAAGGGCCATGTGCTGGTCGGCTTCCATGAGCGCAAGAGCCGCTACATCGCCGACATGCAGGTCTGCAAGGTGCTGCCCGAGCAGGTCAGCGCGATGCTGCTGCCGCTGCGCGAGTTGATCGGCGCGATGGACGGCCGCGACCGCCTGCCGCAGATCGAGCTGGCCATCGGCGACAACGGCGGCACGCAGGTGATCGCGCTGGTGCTGCGCCACCTGGAGCCGCTGAGCGCGCGCGACGTCGCCAGGCTGCGCGCCTTCGCCGCGGAACACGGCGTGCAATGGTGGCTGCAGCCCAAGGGGCCGGAGACGGTCCACCTGCTCGATGCGGACGGACCGGAGCTGGCCTACACGCTGCCGGAGTTCGGTGTCGTGATGCCGTTCAAGCCGACCGACTTCACGCAGGTCAACCACCACATCAACACGGTGCTGGTCGGCCGTGCGCTGCGCCTGCTGGGCGTGCGACCCGGCGAACGGGTCATCGACTGGTTCTGCGGCCTGGGCAACTTCACGCTGCCGCTCGCGACGCAGGCGCGCGAGGTCCTGGGCATCGAGGGCAGCGAGGCACTGGTCCAGCGATCGCGGGAGAACGCCAGGCGTAATCAGCTCGACCACAAGGCCAGCTTCGTCGCGCGCAACCTGTTCGAGATGACGCCGTCGCTGCTGGCCGCCGATGGCGCTGCCGATCGCTGGCTGATCGATCCGCCGCGTGAGGGGGCCTTCGCGCTGGTCAAGGCGCTGGCCGACCTGGTCAACAACCCGTCGCTGGCGCCCGGCTGGACGCCGCCCGAGCGCATCGTCTATGTGTCCTGCGCGCCGGCCACGCTGGCGCGTGACGCGGGACTGCTGGCCCATGTCGCCGGCTATCGCTGCGTGCAGGCCGGCGCGGTGAACATGTTCCCGCACACGGCGCATGTGGAATCGATCGCGGTCTTCGAGCGCGATCCGCAGGCGCAGGCACGCATCGCGGCGCAGGGCGATGCGCCGGAGGCGGCCGACGCCTCGCCGTCCCCGAGCGCAGGCTTCATCGCTTGATGAGGCTGGCGCTCGCGGAGCGGGCGCGGGACGCGTCATCCGCCGAAGTCGCGCTCGTAGAATCAGCGGCTTCGGCTTCTCGCCTCGGCAGGTCCTTCAGATGTCCGGCAGCACTTTCGGCAGCTTGTTTCGCGTCACCAACTTCGGCGAGAGCCACGGCCCGGCCATCGGCTGCGTGATCGACGGCTGCCCGCCCGGGCTGGCGCTGTCGACCCAGGACATCCAGCCGGAGCTGGACCGCCGCCGTCCCGGCACCTCCCGCCACGTCACGCAGCGCCAGGAGCCCGACCAGGTCGAGATCCTGTCCGGCGTCTACGAGGGACTGACCACCGGCACGCCGATCTGCCTGCTGATCCGCAATGTGGACCAGCGCAGCAAGGACTACGGGAACATCCTCGACACCTTCCGTCCCGGTCATGCCGATTACACCTACTGGCGCAAGTACGGCCTGCGCGATCCGCGGGGGGGCGGCCGCTCGTCGGCCCGGCTGACCGCGCCGATGGTGGCCGCGGGCGCGGTCGCGCGCAAATGGCTGAAGCAGGAACTGGGGGTCCAGTTCCGCGGCTGCATGACGGCGCTCGGTGAGATCGACCTGGCCTTCGAGGGCTGGGAGCATGTCGGCCAGAACCCGTTCTTCGCCGCCAACGTGTCGCAGATCCAGGCACTCGAGGACTACATGGACGCGCTGCGCAAGGACGGCGACTCGGTCGGCGCGAAGCTGATGGTCGAGGCCACCGGCATGCCGGCGGGCCTGGGCCAGCCGCTGTTCGACAAGCTCGATGCGGACATCGCCTACGCGATGATGGGCATCAACGCGGTCAAGGGCGTCGAGATCGGCGCCGGCTTCGACAGCGTGCGCCAGCGCGGCAGCCAGCATGGCGACGAGCTGACGCCGGCCGGCTTCGCCAGCAACAACGCCGGCGGCGTGCTGGGCGGCATCTCGAGCGGGCAGGACCTGCGGGTGTCGATCGCGATCAAGCCGACCAGTTCCATCCGCACGCCCAAGGCGTCGATCAATCGCGCCGGCGAGCCGACGACGGTCGAGACCTTCGGTCGCCACGATCCCTGCGTCGGCATCCGCGCGACGCCGATCGCCGAGGCGATGCTGGCGCTGGTCGTCATCGACCATGTGCTGATGGACCGGGCGCAGTGCGCCGACGTCGAATTGCCCATCCCCGCGATCGCCGCGCATCGCCCCGACGCGGGCTGAATCCGGGACTGCGTCCGCACGACGGCGCGGTCCGCCCGATCCCTAGAGCCTCATGGCCCGATCCCCCGTTCCGTCGGTCCTCCCGTCGACGCCGGACGGCGCCCGCGTGCTGCGCGCGAGCGCGCTGCTCGGCTGCGCCTATTACGGCAGCATCGGCCTGTTCAACCCGTTCGCGCCGCTCTGGTACAAGTCGCTCGGCCTGCCGGTGGTGGCGATCGGGCTGCTGGTGTCGATGCAGAGCTGGACCCGGCTGTTCGCGCCCTACCTGTGGGGCTTGGTGGCCGACCGCAGCGGCCGTCGGGTCGAGCTGATCCGGGCCGCGGCGCTCGCCTGCTGGATCAGCGCCTGCGGCCTGCTGCTGGTGTCGTCGGGCGGAGGCGGTGCGTCGGTGCTCGGGCTGACGCTGGTCGTGTTCCTGATGTACTTCTTCAACGCCTGCGTGACGCCGCTCAACGAGGCGCTGATCGCGCATGAGCTGGCCGCCAGCGGCGGCATGGATCCGAAGCGCTACGGCCGCGTGCGGCTGTGGGGCTCGGTCGGCTTCCTGGTCACCGTGGTTGGCGGCGGCTGGTGGTTCGACGCGGCGGGCATGTCGGTATTCCCATGGACCATCGTCACGGGACTGACGACCCTGGTGATCGCCGCCTGGCGGCTGCCGCGGCGGGCCGCGGTCCAGCATGACGTGGCGGAGCGGGCCTCCATCGCCGAGACGCTGCGCCGGCCCGAGGTCGGCTGGTTCTTCCTCGGCATGTTCTTCACCGTGCTGGCGCACACCGCCATCTACGCGTTCTACAGCCTCTACCTGGACCGGCTCGGCTACGGAAAAGGGCAGGTGGGCGCGTTGTGGGCGGTGTCGGTCGCGGCGGAGATCGCCTGGTTCGCCTTCCAGGGCCGCTGGGTCCGGCATCACCACCTGCATCACTGGCTCATCGCCGCGGCCCTGCTGGCGGCGGTGCGCCTGGCCGGTACGGCCGGGCTGGGTGCGAGCCTTGGGGCGATGGTCCTGCTCCAGTGCTGCCATGCGGTCACCTTTGCCGCTCAGCACACGGCCTGCATCGGCCTGATCGGGCGCTACTTCCCCGGCCGCCTCCAGGGCCGCGGCCAGGCGCTGTACGCGGTGCTGGGCTACGGCGTCTCGGGCGTGCTGGGCAGCCTGGGCGGCGCCTGGCTCGCCGAAAGTCATGGCTATGCGGCCTGCTTCTGGGCCGCGTCGATCTGCGCGCTCGTCGGCGCCGGCTGTCACTGGCGCTGCGCGAAGCGCGATCCGCTGCGCCCGGTCTGAGCGGCGCCGACCCGCCGGGCGCTATGGCGAGTCCGGTTCTGAAAGCCAAAAAGCAATCGCAGGCCATGGCCTCTTTCTGTGCTTTCGTCGCTTCGACTAGCAACTTGTCGTCAGAGGGGCCGATTTCAGTCCCTGAGATAAGCAGGCCATGACGCACAAACAGCAGTTCGTCGCGTCTGTCTCCCGCATCAATTTGGGGATTCCTACACTCCGCCGCATTCAAGGATCATCGAACCGGTGATCCCGTGTCGAAGGATGGGGGAGATCATGCGCAAGCAATGGTGGTTGGGTGGTGTGGCGGTGGCCGTCCTGGCGGGCGGCGCCGGCGTGTACGCCACGAGCGGGAGCAGCGCTCCGGCAGCGAAGAAGGACACGGCCAAGCCGGCCCTGGAGTTCCAGGCGGCCGAGGTCATCAAGCCGATGATGGCGCCGATGCCCGGCCTGATCGAGTTCTCCGGACCGCTGGTCGCGCCCAATACCGTGGTCGTCCGCGCCAAGGCCTCGGGCAGCCTGGAGCGCCTGACGGTGGGCGAGGGCAGCCGGGTCAAGGCCGGCCAGTCGCTGGGCCAACTGGACCTGGAGGAACTGCGCCACAAGGTCGCCGAGCGCAACGCCAGCGTCGAGTCGGCCCGCGCCATGTACGAGCAGTCCGAGCGCCAGTACAAGGCCAACCAGGGGCTGGCCTCGCAGAACTTCATCGCGCCGACGGCGCTGGACAACTCCCGGGCGCAGCTCGAGTCGGCGCGCGGCCAGATGCTGTCCGCCCAGGCGCAGCTCGGCACCAGCGAAGTGCTGCTGCGCCAGGCGGCGCTGATCTCGCCGATCGACGGCATCGTCGCCAAGCGTCACACGCTGCCCGGCGAGAAGGTCGCCGCGGAGCAGCAGGTGCTGACCATCGTCGACCTGTCCAAGCTGGAACTCGCCGGCCTGGTCGGCACCCACGAGGTGGCCAAGCTCTCGCCCGGCATGACGGTGCAGGTGAAGGTGGAGGGCAGCGACGAGCCGGTGACCGCGCGCATCGCCCGCATCGCCCCGGCCGCCGAACCGGGCACCCGCTCGATCGGCGTGACGCTGACGCTGGACAACGCCGGTGAACGCTTCCGCGCCGGCCAGTACGCCGTCGCCCGCGTCGAACTGCCCGACGACAAGCCGCGCCTGACGGTGCCGTCCACCGCCATTGGCGCGGTGTCCGGCCAGGAACACGTCTGGCTGATCGAGAAGGGCATGCTGGTGCGCCGCATCGTGACCACCGGCCGCCGCGATGCGCGCGAAGGTCGGGTGGAGATCCTGGCCGGCGTGACGCCGCAGTCGCAGGTGCTGGGCGCGCGCTTCGACAACCTCAAGGAAGGCGAGCGCGCCGAGATCCGCGCGCCCAAGGCCAGCATGGCCAGCATCGCCGCGAGCGGCGCCACCACCCAGTAATCGCCGCCCGGGCTGCGGCGCCGCCGTGGCGCTCCGGGCCCGAATGGCCTGACGGCCAGACGGCCGACCCCTGGCGCCGGGCGCCTTCGCCCGGCCCGGCCGGCCTCGACCGAACCGAACCCTCGAAGGGAGCTTCCCATGTGGATGACCCGTGTCTCGATCCGCAACCCCGTCTTCGCCACCATGGTCATGGTCGCGTTGTGCGTGCTGGGGCTGGTCGCCTATTCCAAGCTGGGCGTCGAGCAGTCGCCCGACATCACCTTTCCCGGTGCCCAGATCGACATCCAGTACCCGGGCGCCTCGCCAGAGGCGGTCGAACGCGAGGTGGCCAAGCCGCTCGAGGAGGCGCTCAACACCATCGCCGGCGTGGAGCGGGTGCAGTCGCGCAGCTTCGAGGGCCGGATGCAGGCCTCGGTCGAGTTCTCGCTGAATGCCGACATGAACCGCGGCATGCAGGAGATCCGCGACCGCGTGGCGCAGGCCCAGGCGCAGTTCCCGCGCGATGTGAAGCCGCCGATGGTGCAGCGCTTCCAGACCGAGAACGCGCAGCCCATCATCGTGGCCGCGCTGATGAGCCCCAACCGCACCCTGCGCGAGCTGTCGATGATGGCCGACCTGACCGTCTCCAAGCGGCTGGGCCGCGTCGAGGGCGTGGCCAAGGTGGACGTGGGCGGCATGGCCGTGCGCGAGGTGCGCATCGACCTCGACCCCACCCGGCTGCGCGCCTACAACATCACCCCGGCGGAGATCTCCAAGGCGCTGAACGCGGCCAATACCGACGCCCCGGTGGGCCTGATCTCCAACCGCTACGACGACGCGATGCTGCGCGTCGAAGGCAAGGTCAAGGATCCCAAGCAGTTCGTGAACGTGGTGGTCGCGCGCCGCGGCGATCTGGCGCTGACCCTGGGCGACCTGGGCGCGCTCAGCGAGCGCGAGCGCGAGCTCGACAGCATCGCCCGCATCAACGGCCAGCCGGCGGTCACCTTCAACATCTTCAAGCAGCAGGACGCCAACATCGTCGCCACCGGCGAGGCGGTCAAGGCGGCGGTCGAGGAGATGCGCAAGACGCTGCCCAAGGACATGGAGCTGCGGCTGGTCTACGTCAACAGCGACTTCGTGAAGCATTCGCTGGACGGCCTGCGCCACACGCTGATCGAAGGGGCGCTGCTGACCATCGCCATCGTGTTCCTGTTCCTGCACAGCTGGCGCTCGACCATCATCACCGGGCTGACGCTGCCGATCTCGGTGATCTCCAGCTTCATCGCGATCTACGCCTTCGGCTTCACGCTGAACTTCATGACGATGATGGCGCTGAGCCTGTGCATCGGCCTGCTGATCGACGACGCGATCGTCGTGCGCGAGAACATCGTGCGCCACGTCGGCATGGGCAAGGACCACCACCGCGCGGCCGAGGACGGCACCAACGAGATCGGCCTGGCCGTGATGGCGACGACCTTCGCGATCTGCGCCGTGTTCGTGCCGGTGGCCTTCATGGGCGGCATCGTCGGCAAGTTCTTCTATCCGTTCGGCATCACCGTCGCGGTGGCGGTGCTGGTGTCGCTGTTCGTCAGCTTCACGCTGGACCCGATGCTGTCCTCGGTCTGGCCCGATCCGCCGAGTACCTACATCAAGAAGGTGCCGGTCATCGGCCACCTGGTCCGCGCCACCGACCGCGGCATGGACCTCCTGCACGACGTCTATGAGAAGACGCTGCGCTGGGTGTTCTCCGGCCGCCGCTACCGGATGCTGGTGCCGCCGCTGCCGGCCTTCGGTCGTCCGTTCGGGCCGGACGGCCAGCGCCTGAAGACCGCACCGCGCCGCCTGCGGCTGGCCACCATCACGCCGCGCGGCATCGTGACCGGCTCGGGCATCGGCAGCTTCGTGCTGGCCCTGCTGCTGGTGCCGGCGGTGGGCAGCGAGTTCCAGCCTCAGATCGACCAGGGCTTCACCCACCTGACGCTGCGCATGCCGGTGGCGACCAGCCTGGAGCGCGGCGAGGCCAAGGTCCGCCAGGTCGAGGAGATCCTGGCCACCTTCCCGGAGATCAAGACCGTCGCGACCGTCGTCGGCAGCAGCGGGGAGGGCATGGCCACCGGCCGCAACCAGGCCAACCTGGACATCGCGCTGGTCGACCGCAAGCTGCGCAAGCGCACCCAGATGCAGGTGGAGGACGCGATCCGCGCCGAGATCGCGCGCATCCCCGGCGTCGAGGTCAGCGTCGGCTTCAACCGCCCGGTGTGGGTGACCATCCTCGGTTCCGATCCGGAGGTGCTGACCCAGGTGGCCAAGGACTTCGCCGAGAAGGTCAAGAAGATCAAGGGCGCGGTGGACGTCGACACCACGGTCAAGCCGGGGCTGCCGGCCTACGCGGTCAAGCTCAAGGACTCGGCGGTGCGGGAGCTGGGACTCAACGCGGTGCAGGTGGCCTCGTCGCTGCGCGCCTATGTCAACGGCGACATCGCGACCTACTGGACCACGCCCGATGGCAACCAGGTCGAGGTGCTGCTGCGCCTGCCCAAGGCGCAGCGCCAGAGCATCGAGCAGATGCGCAACCTGCCGGTGGCGTTCGCGCGGGACGGCTCGCCGATCGCGCTGGAGCAGGTCGCGACCATCGAGCCGGTGTTCAACCCCGAGGTGATCCGTCGCCAGAACCTGCAGCGCCGCGAGGCGGTCTACGCCGGCGTGCAAGGCCGCCCCGGCGGCGACGTCAACGCCGACGTGCAGAAGCTGATCAAGGAGACCCAGCTGCCGCCGGGCATCAGCTTCATGGTCGACGGCGATGGCAAGCAGCAGGCGGAGGCCTTCAACGGCCTGCTGATCGCGATGGGGCTGGCGCTGATCTTCATCTACATCGTGCTGGCGAGCCAGTTCGGCAGCTTCGTGCAGCCGATCGCGATCATGGCCTCGCTGCCGCTGGCGCTGATCGGCGTGATGCTGGCGCTGCTGCTGTGGAAGACGACGCTGAACGTGTTCTCGATGATCGGCCTGGTGATGCTGATGGGCCTGGTCACGAAGAACGCGATCCTGCTGGTGGACTTCGCCAACCATGCGCGCAAGGACCAGGGCCTGTCGGTGCCGGAGGCGCTGCTGCAGGCCGGCCTGACGCGGATGCGGCCGATCATCATGACCACCGCGGCGATGGTCTTCGGCATGCTGCCGATGGCGATCGCGCTCAACGAAGGCGGCGAGATCCAGGCGCCGATGGGCCGCGCGATCATCGGCGGCGTGATCACCTCGACGATCCTGACGCTGGTGGTGGTGCCGGTGATCTATTCCTACCTGGTGAAGGGCCGCAAGACCTTCGAGGCGGCGTCGACGCCCTCCGACGCGACCCCCGATGCGACGACGCACGACCGCCCGGCACCGGCGGTCGGCCCGGGCACGCCGACGCCAGGCATCGCCGACTGAGGCCGGCCAGGCACTGGACCACACGCTGGACAGCACGCCGGGCAGGGCGCCCGTCGTTGACCGCACCGTTGACCACACGGACGCCGGATCGGCAACGATCCGGCGTTTTTCATGGGAGCAGGCTTAGCAGCTCTCCCGCAGGACCAGCTCGAAGCCCAGATCCAGGCAGGGCTCGGCGACTGCCTCGTTGCGCATCAGCGCGACCAGCATCCGCGCCGCCTCCAGGCCGATCTCGCCGCGCGGGGTGCGCACCGTGCTCAGCGGCGGCAGCATCTGGCCACCGCCGGTGAGGTCGTTGAAGCCGGTGACGGCGACGCGCTCCGGCACCCGGATCCCCAGCCGCAGCGCCTGCAGCAGCGCGCCCTGGGCCAGGTCGTCGTTGTTGAAGAAGATCGCGTCGACATCTGGCACGGTGTTCAGGACGCGCTCGAACATCGCCGCGCCGAGGGCGAACGAGGACGGCGCCGCGTCCATGAACTCCAGCGCCGGATCGTGCGCCGCGCCCAGCGCTTCCCGGTAGCCCTGCGCGCGCTGCAGCGTGCGCGGGTCCAGTTGCGCCGCGGCGAAGGCGATGCGGCGATAACCGCGCCGCATCAGCTCGGCCGTCATCGCATGACCGGCCGCCTGTTGCGAGAAGCCGACCGAATACAGCCCCGGTTCGCCGCGGTTCTCCATCACATGGACGCAGGGCACGCCGCTGCCGTGGATCAGCGCCCGGGCCGCCTCGGTGCGGTCGAAGCCGGTGACCAGCAGCCCCGCCGGGCGGTTCATCAGGTAGGTGCGCAGCAGCGCCTCCTCCTCCTCGGGGTGATAGTGGGTGACGCCGATCAGGCTCTGGTAGCCGGCGGCCAGCAGCGTGCGCTGCGCGGCGTCCAGCAGGTCCACGAACAGCGCGTTCGAGAGCAGCGGGATCAGTACCACCACTTGGTTGCTGCGCGAGGACGCCAGCGCCCGGGCCGCCGGATCCGGCACGTAGCCGAGCTGGGCGACGGCGGCGGTGACGCGCTGGACCAGTTCCGCCGCCACGCTGCGCTCGCCCCGCAGCGCGCGCGAGGCGGTGATCGGGCTGACGCCAGCGGCCAGCGCGACGTCTTGCAGCGTGGCCCGGCCGGTGGCACGGCGGCGTTTGGAGGAGGGCGGGTTCATCGCCCGGAGGATAGCGCTATCCCCCTGGGTCGCCAGCCGGGTCCGACCCGGGGCCGCCGGCCGCGGCGCAACGCCGCCGCCCACCGCTCGGCCCCGCCCCGAAACTACGCGTAATCCCTCTCCTGGTGCCTGGATGCACCACCTAAGATAGCGCTATCCCAGCCGTTGGACGCCTTGTCAGGCCCTGCCGGACCGGGCGTTCACCTCGTGCGACGAGGGCCGACGGCGACACCGGATGACCCGATCGCCGTCTCTTTTCAGCCATCGAGATAGCGCTATCCAATGACTCTGCCGACCGCCACCGCCGCTTCGAACCCGGGCCCGATCCGGGCCACGGCCCTTGTCGTCATGGGCGTCGCGGGCTGCGGCAAGACCAGCGTCGGCGAGGCGCTGGCCCGCACGCTGGGTTGGGCCTTCATCGAGGGGGACCTGCATCACGCGCCGGCCTCGATCGCCAAGATGCAGGCCGGCCAGCCGCTGGCCGACGAGGACCGCTGGGGCTGGCTGGACCAGCTCGGGCAGATGCTGCGGACGCAGGCGCCGGTGGTGCTGAGCTGCTCGGCGCTCAAGCGCGCCTACCGCGAGCGGCTGCGAGCCGCCCGCCCGGCAGTGGGCTTCGTCTACCTGGACATCGACAAGCCGCTCGCCCTGCAGCGCGTGGCCGCGCGCGCCGCCGCGCACATCTTCCCGGCGAGCCTGGTGGACAGCCAGTTCGCCACGCTCGAGCCGCCGACCGGCGAGCCGGGTGTCGTGACCGTGCCGGCGGCGCTGCCGCTGGACGAGCAGGTCGGGCGCGCGCTGGCGCTGCTCGCCGCGCATCCCTCCCAGGAGACCGACGCATGAGCATGTCCGATCACGATCCTTCCGCCGCGGCCGGAGCGGGCGCCGCCGCGCCGCGCTCGCGCCTGCGCACGGCGGGCGAGGCCGCGATGGCGCTGTGCCTGGGCGTGATGGCGCTGGCGGTGTTCGTCAACGTCGTGCTGCGCTACGGCTTCGGTGGCGGCATCGCGGCCAGCGAGGAGCTGTCGCGGCTGCTGTTCGTCTGGATGGTCTTCATCGGCGCGACCGCGGCCTATCCGCTGGGCGAGCACATGGCCTTCACCAGCCTGCTGCTGCCGCTGCGCGGCAAGCCCCGGGCGCTGCGGGCGGTCACCGGCCTGATCCGCGTCGCGGTCATCGTGGCGGCCGGCCTGGTCGGCTGGGGGGCCTGGCAGCAGGTGGTCGTCGGCATGGACAGCCGCTCGGTGGTCCTGGGCTATCCGACCGCGCTGCTGCCGCTGCCGGCGCTGCTGTCCTGCGCCGCGATCGCGGCCATGGCGGCCTGGGAACTGGTCCGCGGCAAGCCGCTGGACCTCGAGCACGAGTCCGACGTCGAGTAAGGGCGGGGCAGATCGATCATGAGCAACGAGGCACTGTCCTTCATCGTCTTCGTCGGCGGCATGGTGCTGCTGATGGGCATCGGCATCCCGATGGCCTTCGCGCTGGTGCTGACCGGCGCCGGCATGGCCTGGGCGCTGGAGTTCTGGGACACCCAGCTGCTGGCGCAGAACCTGGTGGCCGGCATCGACAGCTTCCCGCTGCTGGCCGTGCCCTTCTTCATCCTGGCCGGCGAGCTGATGAACGCGGGCGGCATCAGCCGCCGGATCATCCAGATGGCGCAGGCCTGGGTCGGCCACATCCCCGGCGGGCTGGGCTTCGTGGCGATCGGGGCCTCGGTGCTGATGGCGAGCATGAGCGGCTCGGCGCTGGCCGACACCGCCGCGCTGGCCACCATCCTGTTGCCGATGATGCGACGCCATGGCTATCCGATGGCGACCTCCGCCGGGCTGATCGCCTCGGGCGGCATCATCGCGCCGATCATTCCGCCGTCGATGCCGTTCGTGATCTACGGCGTGACGACCAACACCTCGATCTCGGCGCTGTTCCTCTCGGGCATCGTGCCGGGGCTGGTGATGGGCCTGGGATTGCTGATCGCGTGGAAGCTGCAGCTGCGCAAGATCGACCTGCCGCCGGGCACCGCGCTGCCGATGGGCGAGCGGCTCAAGGCCACCGCCCAGGCGTTCTGGGCGCTGCTGATGCCGCTGATCATCATCGGCGGCATGAAGACCGGCGTGTTCACGCCGACCGAGGCGGCGGTGGTCGCCGCCTTCTACGCGCTGGTCATCAGCTTCGTCGTGCACCGCGAGATGGGCCTGCGCGACCTGCACGGCGTGCTGGTGCGGGCTTCCAAGACCACGGCGATCGTGATGTTCCTGTGCGCCGGCGCGCAGGTGGCGAGCTACATGATCACGCTGGCGGACCTGCCGGGCGTGCTGACCGGCTGGCTGGGTGGGCTGATCGAGTCGCCGCGGCTGCTGATGGCGCTGATGATGCTGATCCTCGTGGTGATCGGCACGGCGCTGGACCTGACGCCGACGATCCTGATCTTCGCGCCGGTGATGCTGCCCATCGCGGTCAAGGCGGGCATCGATCCGGTGTACTTCGGGCTGATGTTCGTGCTCAACGGCGCGATCGGCCTGATCACGCCGCCGGTGGGCACGGTCCTGAACGTCGTGGCCGGCGTGGGCCGGCTGTCGATGCACCAGGTCATCAAGGGCGTGAACCCGTTCCTGCTCACCTATGCGCTGATCCTCGTCCTGTTCACCGTGTTCCCCGAACTGGTCATCGCGCCCGTCAAGTGGATGCGCTGACCCGGCCGCGACCCTTCCCCTGATCCTCAGCGACCCTCATCCCCAGGAGACAACCATGAGCTTCAAGACCCGCCGCAACACCCTGGCCGCCGCCGTCGCGCTGGCCGCCGTCGCGCTGAGCGCGGCGCTGCCCGCGCAGGCCGCCGACATCAAGCCGCGCCTGATCCGCTTCGGCTACGGCCTGGCCGAGAACAGCAACCAGGGCCGCGCGGTCAAGGTCTTCGCCGACGAGGTGGCCAAGCTGTCGGGCGGCAAGATGAAGGTGCGCGCCATCGGCGGCGCCGCGCTCGGTCCGGACACCCAGATGCAGCAGGCGCTGATCGGCGGCGCGCAGGAGATGATGGTCGGCTCGACCGCCACGCTGGTGGGCATCGCCAAGGAGATGGCGCTGTGGGACACGCCCTTCCTGGTCAACAACGTGCGCGAGGCCGACGCGCTGCTGGACGGCCCGGTCGGCGACAAGGTCCGCGGCAAGCTGACCGACAAGGGCCTGGTCGGCCTCGTCTACTGGGAGAACGGTTTCCGCAACCTGACCAACAGCAAGCATGCGGTCAACAAGCTGGAAGACCTGGACGGCATCAAGCTGCGGGTGATGCAGAACAACGTGTTCCTGGACAGCTTCAAGCAGCTGGGCGCCAACGCGGTGCCGCTGCCGTATTCGGAGCTGTTCTCGGCGCTGGAGACCAAGGCGGTCGACGGCCAGGAGAACCCGTACAACACCATCCTGTCGGCCAAGTTCTACGAGGTGCAGAAGTACCTGACGGTGACGAACCACGTCTACAGCCCGTGGATCGTGACCGTGTCGAAGAAGTTCTGGGACGGCCTGTCCAAGGACGAGCAGGCGGTGCTGCAGCAGGCGGCGGTCAAGAGCCGCGACTTCGAGCGCAAGGACACCCGCGAGGAGGCCGCCAAGGCGCTGGCCGAACTCAAGGCCAAGGGCATGGCGGTCAACGAGTTGAGCCCGGCCGAGACCGCCCGCATGCGCGACAAGCTGACCCGCGTGAATGCCGGCGTGGCGACGCAGGTCGGCATGGACCTGTGGACCGAGACCCAGGGCCAGCTGGCCAAGCTGCGCGGCGGCAAGTGAGCCCCCGGGGCGGAGGCGGTCACGCTTCGGCCTGAGGGAACGCGAGGGCGGCTCGCGGCCGCGCGCGGGCGGCCGCTGCCCAAACGACACGCCGTCACGGTAGGCTGCGGGTTCCGCCGCCGACCGGCGCGCTTCCCGACCGCTACGACATGACGACGTCCTCCCGCCCGCGCCGCCGCGGTTCCCGCGCCTTGCCCGCCGCCATCTCCGGCGGCGTCGGCCCCACCGGCGAAGCCGGCGCCGAGGGCGTCCTCGAGGTCCCGGTCCCCAAGCGCCCGACTGCCGCCGGGGCAGGCGAACCGCGCGTCATCGACCTCGCGCTGCAAGGGGGCGGCTCGCACGGCGCCTTCACCTGGGGCGTGCTGGACCGGCTGCTCGAGGACGGCCGCCTGCGCATCGACGGCGTGTCGGGCACCAGCGCCGGCGCGATGAACGCCGCGGTCATGGCCACCGGCTTCGCCCGGGGCGGAGCGCTCGGCGCCCGCCAGGCGCTGTCGCGCTTCTGGCAGGACGTGTCGGGCGTGCCGGCCTGCTTCGGCGTCGTCGGCGAGACCCAGGGGCCGGAGGACGCCGCGCGGCGGGAGACGCCGGCCTGGGTCTTCAACCGCAGCGCCTGGCCGGGCATGGCCGCCTGGGACGCCTGGCTGCGGCTGTGGAGCCCGTACCAGCTCAATCCCTTCAACCTCGACCCGCTGCGGGACATCGTCCGGCGCCATGTCGATGTCGACGCGCTGCGGGAGGGGCCGATCAAGGTCTTCGTCACCGCCACCTCGGTGCGCACCGGCCAGCCGCGGGTGTTCAGCGGCGAGGACCTGGGCATCGAGGCGCTGATGGCCTCGGCCTGCCTGCCGCACAGCGCGCAGACGGTGGTGATCGACGGCGAGCCGTTCTGGGACGGCGGCTTCTCGGGCAACCCGGCGCTGTGGCCGCTGGTCTACGGCACCGCCTCGGACGACGTGCTGCTCATCCAGATCAATCCGCGCGAGCATGAGGGCATTCCGCGGACGGCGGCCGAGATCGACGACCGCATCAACGAGATCACCTTCAACGCGAGCCTGGTGGCGGAGCTGCGTGCGATCGCCTTCGTGCAGCGGCTGCTGCGCGATCGGCGCATCGATCCGACGCGCTACAAGCAGATGCGGCTGCACCGCATCGCCGACGAGGACGGCCTGGCGCCGTTCGGCGCGTCGAGCAAGCTCAACACCGATCCGCGGCTGCTGACCACGTTGTTCGTGCTCGGTCGCGACGCGGCCGACAAGTGGCTGGGAACCTGCGCGCAGCATGTCGGCCACGAGAGCACGCTGGACATCGGCGAGGTGTTCCTCGCCAATCGGGTGCGCAACGCGCGGCCGGCGGTCAAGGCGGCCGGCGCGGTCGGCAAGGCTGGCAGGACGGACAAGACGGACAAGACGGAGAAGGCCGACAAGAGCGGCAAGGCCTGACGCTGAGCGTCAGGCCGGCAGCCCGCGCGGCGACTTCCGGCCCTCCGGCCCTTGCGGCCCTTCCGGACGTTCCAGCCGGCGCGGTGTTCAGGCGCCCGCGATACCGCCGCGCACCTTGAACCTGGCGATCGCCTCGGTCAGCGCCAGCGCCTGCTGGCGCAGGCTCTCGGCCGCCGCGGCGCTTTCCTCGACCAGCGCCGCGTTCTGCTGGGTGCCGCGATCGATCGCCGCCACCGCCTCGTTGACCTGCACGATGCCCTGGGTCTGCTGCTCGGTGGACGCGTTGATCTCGCCCATCAGGTCGGTGACCTTGCGCACCTGGGCGAGCACCTCGCCCATCGTGCGACCCGCCTCCTGCACCAGCATGCCGCCGGCATCGACCTTCTCGACGCTGTCCGAGATCAGCGTCTTGATCTCCTTGGCCGCCTGCGCGCTGCGCTGCGCGAGCGCGCGCACCTCGCTGGCCACGACCGCGAAGCCGCGGCCCTGTTCCCCGGCGCGCGCCGCCTCGACCGCGGCGTTCAGCGCCAGGATGTTGGTCTGGAAGGCGATGCCGTCGATCACGCCGGTGATGTCGCCGATGCGCTTGCTGGAGCCGGTGATGGCCGCCATCGTGGTGATGACACGGTCCACCACCTCGCCGCCCTGGCCGGCGACCTGCGCCGCGGCATCCGCCAGGCCGGTGGCCTTGCGCGAGGTCTCGGCATTGACCTGCACCGTCTCGGTCATCTGCGCCATCGAGGAGGCCGTCTGCTGCAGCGCGCCGGCCTGCGATTCGGTGCGGCTGGACAGATCCTGGTTGCCGGTGGCGATCTGGGTCGACGCGGTCGCGATGCCGTCGGCGGCCTGCCGCACGTTCGAGACCATCGTCGACAGGTTGCCGCTCATCGCCTTGAGCGCAGACAGCAGCTGGCTCAACTCGTCGCGGCCCTCGACCTGGATCTCGTCGCGCAGGTCGCCGTCGGCCACCGACTGCGCGACCTGGATCGCGCGGTTCAGCGGCCGGGTGACGGCTTGGCTGATCAGCCAGCCCAGCACGCCCGCGATGCCGGCAGACAGCAGCGCGGTGGCGATCAGCAGCAGCCGGTCGTGCGCGAACAGCTCGGTCGCGGCCTGGGTCTCGGCGGCCGAGCGCTCGTCCTCGTAGCGGATGAAGTCGCCGGTGGCCGTCAGCAGCGCCGCCAGCAGCGGCCGGCATTCCGCGTTCATCTTGGCGATGGCCTCGTCGCGCCGGTCGTCCTTGGCCAGACCGACGATCGCCAGCGCGACCTTGCCGTACTGCTGCTCGATCGCGTCGACCTTGTCGTAGAGCGTCCGGTCCTGCGCCGTCGCATCGGTCGCGGCGGCCAGGTGGCGCTTGAGCCGGTCCAGCGACTGCTGCACCGCCTCATGCGAGCGGGTGACGGACTGCAGCTCCATCGCACGGTCCTGCGGCGTGCTCACCAGCACCAGGTTGCGCGCCGCGATGGCCCGCGACTTCGCCGCGGATTGCAGCTCGACGACCAGCCGCTCGCGCGCGGCCACGCCCTGCAGGTAGTTCTCGACGCGCGAGCTCGACTGGTTCAGCCAGTGCAGCGCCGCGCCGGACACGGCGGCGACGATCATCGCCATCACGCCGAATCCGGCCCACAGCTTGGTCTTGACCTTGAGGCCCGAGATGTTCATTGGTGTTCCTCCCTGATGGATGCCCGAGGCCGCTGTCCGCGGTCCCCTCTCATCTTCGGCGCCGTCCCGCGCTTTCTCAATGCGGGCCTCGCCATTTCGCATGAAGGGCGATCCCCTACATCCGCCGTCAGGCGGGGGAGGGGGAAACCCTGACGGGGCGGACGGGGAGGGACGGGTTCAGGCGGCGAAGGCGTGCGCCAGGCCCGCGACCTCGCGCTCGAAGATCATCCGCTCGCGCAGCACCGCTTGTCGCGCCGGGCGCGACAGTTCCAGGTAGAGCTCGAAATCGCGCATCAGGCCGGCGGCGCCGGTGAAGACCTGATCCACCTGGTCCGGCTTGAAATAGCACTCCTCGGGCAGCGCATAGTCGCGCGCGGCGCCCACGTCCAGCGCGAAGACGCAGCAGTCGCGCATCAGCGCCTCGCGCGCCAGCCGGTCCTTGCCGGGGAAGGTGCCCAGATCGATGAAGAGCTTGCTGCGCCCCAAAGCCTCGTAGACCTGCGCCCGGGTCAGGCCGCGGATCAGGTGGACCTTGCAGCCGTTCTCGCGCTCCAGCCGGGCGGCGATCGCGGCCACGTCGTAGACCACCTTGTGGTTGGCATTGAGGGCGATGTCGGTCTTGGCGGCGGTCTCGAAGACCGGCTCGCCCGCGGCCGGCACCGGCTTGCCAGGCGTGTAGTCCGACAGCGGCAGCGTGCGGTTGCAGCCCAGCGCCCGGATGACGTCGCGCGCATAGCTCGACTGGTAGGTGTGCAGGACGCGCTCGCTGCGCAGCAGGTTCAGGTTGATCTTGTTGACCGACAGGTATTCGAAGGCGTTGTCGATGCTCAGCCACCAGACCATCGGCGTGCAGGGCTGGAAGTAGCGCAGCCAATGCACATAGGTCTCGGCCAGGACGACGCAGGTATCGGGCGTCATCGCGATCTCCTCGGCCAGCCGCACCTGGTACTTGTCGTAGTCGGCGACGGTGTTGGGCCGCGGCTGCAGCTTGAGCACCGTGCCGGCGCCCAGGCCGTTGCGGCGGAACAGGTCGTCGACGGCCGGCAGGTCGGTGGGCAGCACGTACCAGACGCGCGCATCGTGGCCCTGGCGGATCAGCGAGTCCGACAGCTGGTGCAAGGCCTCCGGCCCGCCGGTCTGCACGCCGTGGGGAATCAGGATGACGATCTGCTGCTTCGCGTTCATCGGTGGCCTTGTGGATCGGTGGTCGTTCTTGGGAAGGGAAAGATGGGCGGCCGGGTGCTCAATGCGCCGCGTTCAGTGACGCCAGCCGCTGCTGGAGCTTCTCGGCCGCGGCCGGGGAAACCGCCTGGAAACCGGGCAGCAGGAAGCCGCTGCGTGTCTTGATGATCCGGTCGGAGAGATGCTCCAGCAGGAAGTCGGGCATCTCGCGGTAGACCATCGGCAGGTGGAAGATGCCGTGGAAGCCGAAGGTCGGGTAGGGCACCGCCGGGAACTCGACCGAGAAGTGCGAGGCGATCGCCTTGGGCGCGAAGCGGCAGCCGGCGCGCTCCAGCGTCTCGCGCATCGTGCGGCAGATGTAGAGGTCCTCGGCCTCGGTCGGGTCCGGATAGTCCAGCTGAGCGACCGCATGCACCAGCCGGCGCGAGCGCCAGGAGAAGCCGCCGTTGCCGACCTCGTTGACCTCGTAGTTGGGCCAGGGCGCGCCGATGTAGTCGTAGTGCAGGAAGTGCGGCGAGAACTGGTCGGCGTTGAGCACGAAGCCGTCGTACTGGATCACCAGCACATGGTCGGCGCTGAGGTGCTTGGCCAGCTCGCGGGTGATCAGCAGGTTGTACTCCGCGATCGAGCGCAGCGTCGGCACCGGGATCACCGGCAGGCCGGGCCAGAGCTCCGGCTTGTCGGAGTAGATCAGCACCTGGCTGAAGGGCAGGCCCTGCAGCTCCATCTGCCGCATGCTGTGCAGCAGCGCCTGGCGCGCCAGGACATGCAGGTCGGTGTCGACGATGGCGACGGCGATGCTGGGCTTGGCGGCGGTGCTCATCTCACATCAGGTCCAGCAGCTGCTTCGTGACCGTGCCCCAGGAGAAGCGCTGTTCCAGCCGCTGCCGGGCGGCCTCGCGGCGCGGCGCCGGCGTCAGGCGCTGCTCGACGACCTGCAGCATCGCCTCGCGCAGGTCGTCCAGGTCGGGCACGACGAAGGCGCCGACCGGCTGCGGCGCGTCGGCCGCGGTGCCGGGGCGGCTGTGCAGGCGGTGGCACAGCTCGGGCGGGGTGAAGTCGTCGGTGGCGCCGCCGCCGCTGACGATCACATGCGTGCCACAGCCCATCGCCTCCAGCACCGGCAGGTTGAAACCTTCCGCGCGGTAGGGCGAGACATAGGCGTCGGACAGCGCGTACAGCGAGCGCAACTGCGGCAGGTTCAGGCTGGTCGACAGGATCGCGATGCCCTCGCGTACCTGGGGCGAGTTCAGCGCCGGCGCCCGGGTCGCCAGTTCGGCGAAGAGGCGCTCGACGCCGATGCCGTACAGGCCCTGATGGTCCTTGAGGATCAGCCGCACCGGCAGGCCCTTCAGGCGCAGCTCGGCGAAGGCCAGCAGCAGCAGGTCGATGCCCTTGTTCCAGGTCGCCACGCCGACGTTGGTGAACACCGTTTCGTGCGGCTGCATGCCCAGCGCCGCGCGGGCGGCCTGGCGCTGCTCCGGCGTCATCGGGAAGAAGGTGTCGGTCTTGTAGCCGTGCGGCACGACCAGGACCTTGTCGGCCTCGAAGCCGTAGTCCACCAGCCGCGCCTTGGACCAGCGGGTCGGCGTGACGACGAAGTCGTCGCCCTGGGTCAGTGCGGCGGGCGGCATCTCGGGCGGGTCGAAGCTCTTGCCGGACAGGCCGAACTCGGTGACGACGAAGGTCGCGTTGCGGCGCGCGGCCGCCGGATCGCCCAGCCGCACCGGCGAGGCGATGCGCAGCCGCACGTCCATCACCCGGTCACCGGGATCGGGCAGCGCGTCGATGATGGCGCGCTCCTCCGGCGCGAAGCCCGAGTCCAGCTTGCCCTTGTCCCAATGCGGCATGAAGAAGGGCGCGTCCCGGTGGAACAGCTCGAACCGCGGGTCCTTCACCATCTCCAGGATCTGGTTCTGGTTGACCATCGCGATGGAGTGGTTCACCCCCCGCCAGCCCTCGATGCAGAGTGTCTTCATCCGGCCGATTGTGTCCCCTCGTCCCGAGGGCCATACGCCGATAAGGGGGATGGGTCCGGCCCAGTCCCGCGCTCAGGGGTCAGAGCAGCGGGGCCGCGCCGTCCTCTTCCAGCCGCCGGGCGGTGGCGTGCAGGGCCGCCATCGCGGCGTGGTGCACCGAGGCGGCGGTCTCCTCCGGCGCCGAGGCCGGGCCTGCCGTCACCCCCGGGGAGACCGTCGCCGAGGCGGAGGCCGCGGTGTGCGCCGCATCGGACAGCAGGGCGGTGGTCGATGCCGCGGGCGCGGCCAGAACGTCCTCGGCGGACACCTGCGGCCTGGCGGACGCGGCGTGGCCGTCCGCCGTGCCGTCGGTGGCCTTGGCGAACCAGACATCGCCCATCTGGTGCGTGACGCCGTCGGCGGTCTTGTAGCCTGAGAGCAGCCCGACCAGGTTGCCGTGGTCGACGGTCGAGCTCGAGCGGGCGGCCAGGTCCAGCTCGACGATGCCCAGGTCGGACAGCGACTTCAGCTCGCCCGCGTCGGTCTTGCCGTTGCCATTGGCGTCGGCCCAGATCCGCAACTGGGAGAAGGCGGCGTCGTGGGCGTTCAGCACGTGGTCCGCATTAGCATCGAGCGCCAGCATCGCCTCGTAGCCGTTGGCCGCGCGGTGACCGTTGGCCAGCACGGTGCCGCTGCCGAAGAGCTCGCCGCCCGAGTCGATCTGGCCGTTGCCGTTCAGGTCGCGGGCCAGCAGCCCGTTGCCCTGTGCCATCCAGCCCCATTGCTGGGCGTGGCCGGTGTTGTTCATGTCGAAGCTGACGCCCTGCGCCGCGGCGACCGTGCCCAGCCCATGGCCGTCGAGGTTCAGCAGGATGGGCGTGGCCAGGAACAGCGCGTCGAGCTGAGCGCCGCTCATCGCATGCAGCGCCTCGGTGCTGAAGGCCAGCACCTGGTCCATGTTCAGCGCGGCGAGGTCGCGGGTCTCGAAGCCGATGACCGCGTCGGTGCCGATCGCGTGGATCTGGTCCAGGGTCAGCGCCCGGGCCTGGTCGCGGCTGAGCGCGGCCAGGTCGTCGCTGGACATCGTCGCGAAGCCCTCGGACGAGATCGCCGCCACCTGCTGGGAGGTCAGCGCGGCGACCTGGCGGCTGTCCAACGCCTCGATCGCGTCGGAGTGCATCGCCGCGATCGCCTCGGTGTGCAGCGCGCGCAGCGTCTGCGTCGTCAGCCCGTGGACCTGGTCCGAGCCGAGCGAGGCGAACACCTCGGTCGACAAGGCGTTCAGCGTCGCCGTCCCCAGCGCCCGGAAGGCCGACGAGCTCAGCGCCGCATAGTCCTCGGTGCCGAATCCGGCCAGCTGCGCGGTCGTCATCTCGGCCAGCTGCAGGCTGGTCATGGCATGGACCTGGTCGGTGGTCAGCCCGGCGAAGTCGCCGGCGTCCATCACCCGGATCGCGCGGCCGGGCAGCAGCGCCACGTCCTGCGCGTCCAGCGCCGCGATCTGGTCGCTGGTCCAGGCCAGCACCTGCACATTGGTCAGGCCCAGGATCTGCGCCGTGCCCAGCGCCTGGATCTGCTCGGTGGTCATCGCCGCCGCCTGCTGGTAGCTCAGCGCGCCGACCTGGTCGGGCCGCAGCGCCGCCACCTGATCGACGCTCAGCAGCGCGATCTGGTCGGAGCCCATCGCCTTCAGGGCCGTCGTGTGCAGCACCGCCAGGTCCTGGGTCTCCAGCGCGGCGATCTGGGTGGCATTCAGCGCCGCCAGTTGGGACGAGCGCAGCGCCGCGAACTGCAGCGTCGTCAGCGATGCCAGCGCGGTCGGATCCATGGCCGCGATCTGCAGCGAGTTCAGCGCCGCGATCTGCTTGACCGACAGCGCGCCGATCTGGTCCAGGTCGAGCGAGCCGAACTGGTCGCTGCTCAGGCCCAGCAAGGCCTGCGAGCCCAGGCTGGCCAGCTGCGCCGTGCCCAGCCGGTCGATCTGGTCGGCCGTCAGGCCCATCAACTGCTTCGAGCTCAGCGCCGCGAGCTGGGCATTGCTCAGCGAGGCGATGCTGTCGCCGTTCATCGCGGCGATCTGGGCCGAGCTGAGGCCGGCCAGCGCGCGGGTGGTCAGGCCGACCACGTCCTGGAACTCCAGGTTGGCGATCTGGTCGGTCCCCAGCGCCGCCAGTTGCCGGGAGGAGAAGACCGAGAACTGCGACGAATCCAGCGCGTTCAGGTCGGCCTGCTCCAGCGCGGCCAGCTGGGTGGTCGTGAGCGCGGCGACCTGGTTGGTGCGCATCGCCGCGAACTGGTCGGGCACCAGCGCGTTCAGCTGCTCGGTGGTGAAGCCCTGCAGGGCCTGGACGCTCAGACCGCGCACGCCGTCGGTGGACAGCGCGTCGATCTGGGTCGGCGTCAGCGCCGCCACCTGGCCGGTCCCCAGCAGCGCGGTCTGCGCGCTGCCGAAGGCACCGACCTGCTCACGGCTCAGCAGATGGATCTGCTCGGTCGTCAGCGCGGTCAGGTAGATCGGCTTGACGGCGGCCAGCAGCGTCGGGTCGAGCGCGCCGATCTCGTCGGTCGAGATCGCGGCGAGCTGGAAGGAGGTCAGCGCCGCGAAGTGCGCGCTGCCCAGCGCATTGAGGCTGTCATGGTCGAGGGTGCGCACCTGCGCCGTGCTGAGCGCGGCGAGCTGGCCGTCGCGCAGCGACGCCAGACCGGTCGGGCCGAGCGCATCGAGCTGGTCGGCGCTCAGGCCGCGGATCGCCAGCGTGCTGATGGCCTGCAGCGAGGCCGGCGCCAGCACCTGCAGCTGGGCCGGCGTGAGCGCCGCCACCTGGGCCGCGGTCATCGCGCCGGTCTGCGCGGTGCTGAAGGCGGCGACCAGGGTGACATCCAGCGCCTGCACCTGCGCGCTGCTGAGCGAGCGGATCACCGTCGCGTTCAGCGCGCCGAAGTCCTCGGGCTCCAGCTGCGCCACCTGGTCGGTCGTCAGGCCGCGGAATTGCGCCGACGTCAAGGTCGCGAACTGCGCGGTGCTCAGCGCGTTCAGGTCCTCCGGGCTCATCGCCGCGAGCTGCGCCGTGCCCAGCGCGCGGATCTGGCCGCTGGTCAGCGCCTGCAGCTGGTCGGAGCTCAGCACGCCGAGCTGGTGATCGGTCAGCGTCGCGATCACCCGCGTGGACAGCGCCTGGATCGCCGCCGTGCCCAGGGCGGCGAGCTGCTCGTCGCTCAGGTCGCGCAGCTGCGCCGTCGTCAACGTGCCGGTCTGGGCTCCGCTCAGCGAGGCGATCTGCTCCGAACTCAGCGAGGCCATCTGCGCCGGCGTCAGCCCGCGCAGCGTCGCGCTGCCGAGCGCGGCCAGGTCCTCGGTGCCCAGCGAGTGGAACTGCTCGGTCGTCAGCGACTGCAGCTGCTTGGAGCTCAGCGCGGCGAGCTGCGCGGTCGACAGCGCGGCCAGGTCGTCGGTGTCCAGCGCGGCCAGCTGGCGCGTGGTCAGCATCGCGATCTGCAGCGTCTTCAGCGCACCGAGCTGCTCGGCGCTCATCGCGCCCAGCACCTCCGGCTTCAGGCCGATCAGCGCGCTGCTGCTGAGCAGGCGCAGTTCGTCGGTGCTGAAGGCCGGCAGCTGCTCGCTGCCGACGCCGATCAGCTGGGTGGAGGTCAGGCTCTGCACCTGGCGCGAGCTGAGCGCGTCGACCTGGTCGGACGACAGCGCACCGAGCTGCGCCGAGTTCAGCGCCCGCAGGCCCTTGGTGCCGATGGCCGCCAGGTCCTCGCCCTCGAGCGCGGCGACCTGCGCCGTGCTCAGCGACTTGATCTGCAGCGTGTTGAGGGCGCCGGCCTGCTCGGTGGTCAGCGCCACCAGCGCGTCGGTGCCCAGCGTGCGGAATTGCTGGCTGGTCATCGCGGCGATCTGGCGGCTGTCCAGCGACTGCACCGCGTCCGAGGACAGCTGCGACACCGCGGCCGTGGTCAGGCCGCGGATCGCTCCGGTGCTCAGCGCCTGCAGCGCGTCGGTGCTCAGCGCGCTGAGCTGGTCGCCGCTCAGGCCGCGGGTCTGGTTGCCACGCAGCGCGCCGATCTGGGCGGTGCTGAAGGCGTTGAGCTGGTCGACGCTGAGGGCGCCGATCTGCACCGTGTTGAGCACCTGCATCGAGGCGGTGCTGAACACGGCCACCTCCTCGGTGCTCAGCAGGCCGATCTGCTGGCTGCCCAGGCCGCGCACCTGCACCGAGGACAGCGCCGCGATCTGCGCGCTGTCGAGCGCGCTGAACTGGTCGCTGTCCATGCGGCGCAGCCGGTCCACCGTCAGCGCCGGGATCTGCGCGGTGGTCAGCGCGTGGATCTGGTCGGTGGTCAGCGCCGCCAGCGAGGCGGTGGTCAGCGTCCGCAGCGCGCCGGTGTTGAGCGCCTGCACATCCTGCAGCTCCAGCGCCGCGAGCTGGCCGGAGGCCAGGTAGTTGAGCTGCCGCGCGGTCAGCGCATGCACCTGCAGCGTGGTCAGGCCCACCACCTGCGCGGCGCTCAGCATGGCCCACTCCGGCCCGGTCAGCGTGGCGAGCTGCGCGGTGGTGAGGGCTGCGATCTCCTCGGGAGTGAGCGAACCGACGTCGAAAGTGGCCATGGGGAGGGGAGGGTACTGCGGGAACCTGACGGTCTGTCGTTTGCGGCCCACGCCGGCCGGGCGCGCGGGCGAGGGCCGCAAACGGCAAACCGGGGGCGCGAGGCCCCCGGTTCCGGACTGCCGCTTAGATCAGCGGAACAGCGCCGTTCTGGTCGTCGTCATGCAGCTTCTTGTAGGCCGCGCTCAGCACGTCGTGGTTGACCGCGTCGGTGGACGCCGCGGTGGTGGCCGCCGTGGCCGCCGTCGCGGTGTGCGCCGTCGCGCCGCCGAGCAGGTTGGCTTCCGGCTGGGCGAGCAGGTCGCCCAGCTGCGGCGCGGCTTCCCGCGTCGTGCCATGGACCTGCTGCGTCGCGCCGTCCTTGGTGAACCACACGTCGGACATCTCGCTGGTCGTGCCGTCCGCCTTGGTGTAGCTCGACACCAGGCCGATCAGGTTGCCGTGATCGACGTCCGTGCCCTTGGTCGCGCCCAGGTTCAGGTCGACGATGCCCAGGTCGGTCAGCGACTTGAGTTCACCCGCGTCGGTCTTGCCGTCGTGGTTGGCGTCGACCCAGACCTGCAGGTGGCTGAAGTCCGCGTCCTTGGCATTGACGTGGCCGTCATGGTTGGCGTCCAGCGCGGCGAGGGCGGCGAAGCCGTCCAGGCCCTTGCGGCCGTTGACCGTGGTGCCCGAGCCGAAGAGCTCGGCGCCGCTGTCGATCGCGCCGTTGCCGTTGCGATCCATCACCAGCAGGCCGTCGTTGCCGCCGACCCAGCCCCACTTGTCGTTGTGACCGGTGGCGTTGAGGTCGAAGTGCACGCCGTCCTTGGCCGCCAGCGTCTGGATGCCGTTGCCATCCAGGTCCAGCATGATCGGCGTGGCCATGAAGTGGGCATTGATCTGCTCGTCGGTCCAGCCCGCCTTCTGTTCGGTGGTCATCGCCAGCACCTGATCCATGCTCATGCTGGCCAGGTCCTGCGTGTCCCAGCCGATGAACTGGTCGGAGGTCATCGCCACGATCTGGTCGGTCGACAGGCCCTGGATCTGCACCGAGGTGAGCGCGTGGATGTCGCTCGAGTCCAGCGCCAGGATCTGGTCGGTCGTGAACGCATGCAGCTGCGACGAGGTCATCGTCGAGAAGTGCGTGCTGGTCAGCGCGCCGATGTCGTCCGTGGTGATGGCCGCGATCTGGTCCGTGCCCAGCGCGCGCAGTTGCGCGGTGCTGAACTCATGGACCTGGTCGCTGGTCAGCGCCGCGATCTGGTCGGTGCTGAAGGCGTGGATCGCCGCGGTGCTCAGCGCATGGATGCCGGCGGTGGAGATCGAGGCGATGTCGGCCGTCTCGATGCCCGCCACCTGGGTCGCGCTCACCGCGCTCCACTGCTGCGAGGTCAGCGCATGGATCTGATCCGAGCTGAAGGCCTCGAAGTCCGCCGAGCCGAAGGCCACCAGGTTGCCGCTGGCGATCGCCGCCAGGTCACCGGTGTCGATCGCCTGCACCTGGTCGGTGGTGAAGGCGTTCAGCTGGGCCGAGCTCATCGCCACGACCTGGGTCGAGGTCAGCGCCTGCACGTCGTCGGTGGCCAGCTGGCTCACCTGCAGCGTGCTCAGCGCGGCGACCTGCTGGGTGGTCAGCGCCGCGATCTGGTCGGAGCCCAGCGCTTCCAGTTGAGCGCTGTCCAGCGAACGGATCGCCAGCGTGCTCAGGCTGCGCAGGTCGGCCGACTCGAAGGCCGCCATCTGGTCGGTGGTCAGGCCGTCGACCTGGGCCGAGCTCAGGGCCGCCGCCTGCGCCGAGTTCAGCGCCTGGATCGCGTCGGTGCTCAGGGCGCCGACCTGGGCCGAGCCCAGGGCCTGCAGCTGCGCGGAGCTCAGCGCGGCGACGTCGTCCGTCGTCATCGTCGAGATCTGCGTGGTCGTCAGGGCCTGCAGCTGGCTGTTGCCCAGCGCGCGGATCTGGCCGCTGGTCAGCGCGTTCAGGTCGTCGCTGCTCAGGTTGGCGATCTGCGCGGTCGTCAGCGCGGCGACCTGGACGGTCGTCAGCGCGGCGATCTGGTCGGAGCCCAGGGCCTCGATCTGGTCGGTGCCCAGGGCGCGCAGGGCGACCGTGGACAGCGAGCGCAGGTCACCGGTCTCCAGCGCGGCCATCTGGTCCGTCGTCAGGCCCTTGACCTGGGCCGAGGTCAGCGCGGCCACCTGGACCGAGCTCAGCGCGATCACCGCCTCGGTGCTCAGCGCGCCGATCTGGGCCGAGCTCAGCGCCTGGACCTGCTGCGAGCTCAGGGCCGCGACGTCGGCGCTCTCCATCGTGGACACCTGCGTGGTCGTCAGCGCGGCCACCTGCTGCGTCGTCAGCGCGCGGACCTGGGCGCTGGTCAGCGCGTTCAGGTCGTCGCTGGCGAGCGTGCTCACCTGGCCGGTGGTCAGCGCGGCGACTTGCGTCGTCGTCAGCGAAGCGACCTGGTCGGAGCCCAGGGCACCCAGCTGGTCGCTGGTCAGCGCGCGCAGCGCCACCGTCGACAGGGCCTTCAGGTCACCCGATTCCAGGGCGGCCATCTGGTCCGTGGTCAGGCCGGCGACCTGCTTGCTGGTCAGCGCGGCGACCTGGGTCGAGCTCAGCGCCACGACCGCCTCGGTCGTCAGCGCGCCGACCTGGTCGGAGCTCAGCGCGGCGACCTGGTTCGTGGCCAGCGCGGCCACGTCGGCGGTCTCCATCGCATTGACCTGCGTGGTGGTCAGCGCGGCGACTTGCGCGGTGCTGAGCGCCTTGACCTGCGCGCTGGTCAGCGCATTCAGGTCGTCGCTGGTCAGGTTGGCGACCTGGGTGGTCGTCAGCGCGGCGACCTGCTGGGTCGTCAGCGCCGCGACCTGGTCGGAGCCCAGGGCTTCCAGCTCGGCCGAGCTCAGCGACGCAACCTGGCCGGTGGTCAGGGCACGCAGCTGGCCGGTCGTCAGCGCGGCGAAGTCGTCGGTCGCCAGCTGGCTGACCTGCGTGGTCGTCAGCGACGACACCTGCGCGGTGGTCAGGGCCTGGATCTGGTCGGAGCTGAGCGCCTCCAGCTGGTCGCTGCCGAGCGCGCGCAGGGCGAGCGTGGACAGCGACTTCAGGTCACCGCTCTCGATCGCGGCCATCTGGTCGGTGGTCAGGCCCGCGACCTGCTTGCTGCTCAGCGCGGCCACCTGGGCCGAGGTCAGGGCGACCACGGCCTCGGTGCTCAGCGCGCCGACCTGGGCCGAGCTCAGCGCGGCGACCTGGTTCGTGGCGAGCGCCTGCACGTCGGCGGACTCCATCGCGGCGACCTGGGTGGTCGTCAGCGCGGCGATCTGCTGCGTGGACAGCGCCTTGATCTGGCCGCTGGTGAGGGCGTTGAGGTCATCGCTGCTCAGGTTGCTGACCTGGCCGGTCGTCAGCGCGGCGACCTGCTGGGTCGTCAGCGCGGCGATCTGGTCGGAGCCCAGCGCTTCCAGCTGGGCCGAGTTCAGCGCCTGCAGGGCGTTGGTCGACAGGGCCTTCAGGTCGCCGGTTTCGAGGGCGGCCATCTGGTCGGTGGTCAGGCCGGCGACCTGCTTGCTGTTCAGCGCGGCGACCTGGGCGGAGCTCAGGGCCACCACCGCCTCGGTGCTCAGCGCGCCGACCTGGGCCGAGCTCAGCGCGGCGACCTGCGCCGAGTTCAGCGCGGCGACGTCGTCGCTGGTCATCGTCGAGACCTGGGTGGTCGTCAGCGCGGCGACCTGCGCGGTCGACAGCGCCTTGATCTGCGCGCTGGTCAGCGCGTTCAGGTCATCGCTGCTCAGGTTGCTGACCTGGCCGGTCGACAGCGCGGCGACCTGCTGGGTCGTCAGCGCGGCGATCTGGTCGGAGCCCAGCGCGTCGAGCTGGTCGGTGCCCAGCGAACGCAGCGCGGCGGTCGACAGCGACTTGAGGTCGCCCGTCTCGATCGCGGCCATCTGGTCGGTCGTCAGGCCGGCGGCCTGCTTCGTGGTCAGCGCGGCGACCTGCGCCGAGCCCAGCGCGACGATCGCGTCGGTGCTCAGGGCGCCGACCTGGGCCGAGCCCAGGGCCTGCACCTGCGCGGTGGTCAGCGCGGCGACGTCGTCGCTGGTCATCGTCGAGACCTGCGTGGTCGTCAGCGCGGCGACCTGCTGCGTGGTCAGCGCCTTGATCTGGCCGCTGGTCAGCGCGTTCAGGTCATCGCTGCTCAGGTTGCTGACCTGGCCGGTCGTCAGCGCGGCGACCTGCTGGGTCGACAGCGCGGCGATCTGGTCGGAGTTCAGCGCATCGAGCTGGTCGGTGCCCAGGGCGCGCAGCGCGACGCTGGACAGCGACTTGAGGTCGCCCGTCTCGATCGCGGCCATCTGGTCGGTCGTCAGGCCGCCGACCTGCTTCGTGGTCAGCGCGGCGACCTGCGAGGAGGTCAGCGCGACGATGGCCTCGGTGCTCAGCGCGCCGACTTGCGACGAGCTCAGCGCGGCGATCTGGTTCGTCGCCAGGGCGGCCACGTCGGCCGATTCCATCGTGTTGATCTGGCCGGTCGTCAGCGCGGCGACCTGCTGCGTGGTCAGCGCCTTGATCTGGGCGCTGGTCAGCGCGTTCAGGTCGTCGGAGGACAGGTTGCTGACTTGCGTCGTGGTCAGCGCGGCGACCTGCTGGGTCGTCAGCGCGGCGACCTGGTCGCTGTTCAGCGCGTCGAGCTGGGCGGTGCCGAGCGCGGCGACCTGGGCGGTGCCCAGGGCGCGCAGCTGGCCCGAGGTCAGGGCGCCGACGTCATCGGTGGCGAGCTGGCTGACCTGCGTGGTCGTCAGCGCGGCGACCTGCTGGGTCGTCAGCGCCTGGACCTGGTCGGAGCTCAGCGCGTCGAGCTGGTCGCTGGTCAGGGCGCGCAGGGCGACCGTGGACAGCGCCCGCAGGTCGGCGGACTCCAGGGCGGCCATCTGGTCGGTGGTCAGGCCCGCGACCTGCTTGCTGCTCAGCGCGGCGACCTGGCTGGAACTCAGGGACACCACGGCCTCGGTGCTCAGCGCACCAACCTGGGCCGAGCTGAGCGCGGCGACCTGCTGGGTCGTCAGCGCCGCGACGTCGGCGGATTCCATGGTGTTGACCTGGCCGGTGGTCAGCGCGGCGACCTGCTGGGTCGAGAGCGCCTTGACCTGCGCGCTGGTCAGCGCGTTGAGGTCGTCCGAGGACAGGTTGCTGACCTGGCCGGTCGTCAGCGCGGCGACCTGCTGGGTCGAGAGCGCCGCGATCTGGTCGGAGTTCAGCGCATCGAGCTGGTCGGTGCCCAGGGCGCGCAGGGCGGTCGTGGACAGGGCCTTCAGGTCGCCGGTTTCGAGGGCGGCCATCTGGTCGGTGGTCAGGCCCGCGACCTGCTTGCTGCTCAGCGCGGCGACCTGGCTGGAGGTCAGGGCGACGACCGATTCGGTGCTCAGCGCGCCGACCTGGGCCGAGCCCAGCGCGGCGACCTGCTGGGTCGACAGCGCCTGCACGTCGGCGCTTTCCATCGTGTTGACCTGGGCGGTCGTCAGCGCGGCGACCTGGGCGGTGCCCAGCGCCTTGATCTGGGCGCTGCCCAGGGCGTTGAGGTCGTCGCTGGTCAGGCCGGCGACCTGGGCGGTCGTCAGCGCGGCCACCTGGACGGTGTTCAGCGCGGCAACCTGGTCGGAGCCCAGCGCATTGAGCTGGTCGGTGGACAGGGCCCGCAGCGCGGCGGTGTTCAGCGCGCGCAGGTCACCGGTCTCGATGGCGGCCATCTGGTCGGTGGTCAGGCCCACGACCTGCTTGGTCGTCAGCGCGCCGACCTGGGCGGAGCTCAGCGCGACGATCGCGTCGGTGCTCAGCGCGCCGATCTGGGCCGAGCCCAGCGACTGCAGCTGCGCGGTGGTCAGCGCGGCGACGTCGTCGCTGGTCATGGTCGAGACCTGCGTGGTCGTCAGCGCGGCGACCTGCGCGGTCGACAGCGCCTTGATCTGGCCGCTGGTCAGCGCGTTCAGGTCGTCGGAGGACAGGTTGCTGACCTGGGCGGTCGACAGCGCGGCGACCTGCTGGGTCGACAGCGCGGCGATCTGGTCCGAACCCAGCGCGTCGAGCTGGTCGGTGCCCAGCGCGCGCAGCGCGGCGGTGGACAGCGCCTTGAGGTCACCGGTCTCGATGGCGGCCATCTGGTCGGTGGTCAGGCCGGCGACCTGCTTGGTCGTCAGCGCGCCCACCTGGGCGGAGGTCAGGGCGGCGACGTTCTCGGTCGACAGCGCGCCGACCTGGGCCGAGCCCAACGCGGCGACCTGCTGGGTCGAGAGCGCCTGCACGTCGGCCGATTCCATGCCGTTGATCTGGCCGGTGGTCAGCGCGGCGACCTGGGCGGTCGACAGCGCGCGGATCTGGGCCGAGCCCATCGCGTTCAGGTCGTCGCTGGCCAGGGCCTGCACCTGCGCCGTCGTCAGCGCGGCGACCTGGGCGGTCGTCAGCGCGGCGATCTGGTCGGAGCTCAGGGCGTCGATCTGCGCGGTCGTCAGGGCGCGCAGCGCGTTGGTCGACAGCGCGCGGACGTCCACCGTCTCGATCGCGCCGACCTGGTCGGTCGTCAGGCCGCCGACCTGCTTGGTCGACAGCGGCGCGACCTGCTGCGAGCTCAGGGCGGCGATGTTCTCGGTGGACAGCGCGCCGACCTGGTCGGAGTTCAGCGCGGCGATCTGCTGCGTGGTCAGCGCCTGCACATCGGCGCTTTCCATCGTGTTGATCTGGGCGGTCGTCAGCGACGCGACCTGCTGGGTGGACAGGGCCTTGATCTGGCCGCTGGTCAGCGCGTTCAGGTCGTCGGAGGACAGGTTGCTGACCTGGGCGGTCGACAGCGCGGCGACCTGCTGGGTCGACAGCGCGGCCACCTGGTCGGAGCCCAGCGCACCGAGCTGGTCGGTGGTGAGCGCGCGCACGGCAGCGGTGCCCAGCGCCTTCAGGTCACCGGTCTCGATGGCGCCCATCTGGTCGGTGGTCAGGCCCGCGACCTGCTTCGTCGACAGCGCGCCGACCTGCGAGGAGGTCAGGGCGACGATGTTCTCGGTCGACAGCGCGGCGATCTGGTCGGAGCTCAGCGCGGCGATCTGGCCGGAGCTCAGCGCCTGCACGTCCTCGCTGGTCATGTTGGCGATCTGGCTGGTCGACAGCGCGGCGATCTGGGCGGTGCCCAGCGCGCGGATCTGGGCCGAGCCCAGCGCGTTCAGGTCGTCGCTGGACATGGCCTGGACCTGGCCGGTGGTCAGCGCGGCGACCTGGCCGGTGGTCAGCGCGGCGACCTGGGCCGAGCCCAGCGCGTCGAACTGCTCGGTGGTCAGCGAGCGGATGGCGGCGGTCGACATGGCACGCAGGTCCTGCGTCTCGATCGCGCCCATCTGGTCGGTGGTCAGGCCGGCGATCTGGCGGGTCGACAGCGCGGCGACCTGGGCCGAGCTCAGCGCGGCGACGTTGTCGGTGGACAGCGCGCCGACCTGGGTCGAGCCCAGCGCGGCGACCTGCTGCGTGGTCAGCGCCTGCACGTCGGCGCTTTCCATCGTGTTGACCTGGGCGGTCGACAGCGCGGCGACCTGGGCGGTGCCCAGCGCGCGGATCTGGGCCGAGCCCAGCGCGTTCAGGTCATCGCTGGCCATCGCCTGGACCTGGCCGGTGGTCAGGGCGGCGACCTGGCCGGTCGTGAGCGCGCCGACCTGGTCGGAGTTCAGCGCGTCGAACTGTTCGGTGGTCAGCGAGCGGATCGCGGCGGTGGACATGGCGCGCAGGTCGCCGGTCTCGATCGCGCCCATCTGGTCGGTCGTCAGGCCGGCGATCTGGCGGGTCGACAGCGCGGCGACCTGCTGCGAGCTCAGCGCCGCGACGTTGTCAGTGGACAGCGCGCCGACCTGGGCCGAGCTCAGCGCCTGCACCTGCTGGGTGCTCAGCGCCTGCACGTCGGCGCTTTCCATCGTGTTGACCTGGGCGGTCGACAGCGCGGCGACCTGGGCGGTGCCCAGCGCGCGGATCTGGGCCGAGCCCAGCGCGTTCAGGTCATCGCTGGCCATCGCCTGGACCTGGCCGGTGGTCAGGGCGGCGACCTGGCCGGTCGTGAGCGCGCCGACCTGGTCGGAGCTCAGCGCATCGAACTGGTCGGTCGTCAGCGAGCGGATCGCGGTCGAGGACAGCGCGCGCAGGTCGCCGGTCTCGATGGCGGCGATCTGGTCGGTCGAGAGACCGGCCAGTTGCCGGGAGGTGAGGGTCGCGACCTGGGCGGAGCTCAGCGCGACGATCGCGTCGGTGGACAGCGCGGCGATCTGGGCCGAGCTCAGCGCGGCGATCTGGGCGGTGGTGAAGGCCTGGACGTCGGCGGACTCCATGCCCTGGACCTGGTCGGTCGACAGCGCGGCGATCTGGGCGGTGCCCAGCGCGCGGATCTGGCTGCTGCTCAGCGCGTTCAGCTCATCGGTGGACAGCACGGCGACCTGGCCGGTCGTCAGCGCGCCGATCTGGGCACTGGACATCGCGGCGACCTGGTCCGAATTCAGCGCCTGGACCTGGTCGGTCGACAGCGCGCGGACGGTGGCGGTCGACAGCGCCTTCATGTCGTCGGAGCTGATCGCGGCCATCTGGTCGGTGGTCAGGCCCTTGACCTGGGTCGAGGTCAGCGCGCCGATCTGGCCGGAGCTCATCGCCTCGATGGAATCGGAGCTCAGCGCGCCGATCTGGGCGGAGCTGAGCGCGCGCACCTGCGCGGTGGACAGGGCCTGCACATCGGCGCTGTCGACGCCGGCCAGCTGGTCGGTGGTCAGCGCGGCGATCTGCTGCGTGGTGATGGCGCGGATCTGGTTGGTGTCCAGCGCGGCGATCTCGTCGCTGGCCAGCTGGCGGATCTGCTGGGTGGACAGCGCATTGATCTGCGCGGTCGTCAGCGCGGCGATCTGGTCCGAGTTCAGCGCGGCGACCTGGTCGGTGCCCAGCGCCTTGACGGCGGCGGTGCTCAGCGCATGCACGGCGTCCGAGGTCAGCGCGGCGGCCTGGTCGGAATTCAGCGCGGCGGTCTGGGTGCTGGTCAGCGCGGCGGCCTGGCCGGTGCCCAGAGCGGCGACGCCCTCGGTGGCGAGGGCGGCGACTTGCTGGGAGCTCAGGGCCTTGATCTGCTCGGTCTTCAGCGCCTGCAGGTCATCGGAGGCCAGGCTGTTGATCAGGCTGGTGGAGATGGCGGCCACCTGCTGGGTGCTCAGCGCGCGGATCTGGTCCGAGGCCAGCGCGTTCAGGTCGTCGGACTCCAGGTTCCGGACCTGCTGCGTGGTCATCGCGCCGACCTGCCGGGTGGTCATCGCGCCGAACTGGTCGGAGCCCAGCGCATTGAGCTGCGCGCTGGTGAAGGTCTGGACCGCGGCCGTCGACAGGGCGCGCAGGTCGTCCGATTCGATGGCGGCGATGTTGGTCGTCGTGAAGAACGACACCGCCCGGGTGCCGAGCGTCGCGAACTGCGAGGTCGTCAGCGCCTGGAACTGTTCGGTGGTAAACGCTGCCCAGTCTTCGCTGGTCAGGCGCGCCAGGGTCGTCGACGTGAGGGCGGCGATCTGGTCGGTCGTCAGGTTGGTAATCAGCGATGCCATCTTGGAACTCCGTGAACCTATGGGGCGGGATGCGCCCATAGGCGCGAGGTGATTTGGGTCAGTTTTGGCACCCGACTTCCGGATGCCGTCATCCGGTTTTCGGACACGGGATGACGAACTTGAGCTAGCCCAGAAATGTTATTGGGGCTCCGCTTAACGTGAACCGAACAAAAGGGCCGGGAGTCGGCCTCAGTTCACGGTTACAGACCGCGCGTAAAGCCCGTGAATGCGGGGGAGGGATGCTTGCCGGGGCAAGGTTCGGACGGCCCGTGATCGAACGGTCGTTCACTTGTCGCGGCCGGGACATCCAATGCTGATCGGCACTTAGCAGCGACTCTGAAGCAGCGCGGCCCGGCCATGCCACGGCGGTGAGGCTTGCGTGATGTCGCCTCCGCCTGCAACAAGATGTGAGCAATGTGAACGAAGACCGCGCGCAGGCGCCGGTCGCCGGGGCGGCTCGCAGGGTGGGATGTGTCGTCCGTGACAAGTTCACGGATTTTCCGGAGCCCTCGAAAAGGGGTTTTCCGAGGGTTATCTCCACCGCGCCGGGAATATCGCCGGTGAATTAATGCCGAGATATTGGCGAGGCGACCTGGCGCTCGCGCGCGCGCCTAATCGGCAGCCCGGCCGGTGGCCTTGAGTCCATTGTCGAAGTGACACCGGACCAGCCGCGCGGCCCGGTCCGGATCGCGGGCGAGCAGGGCCTCCAGCATGTCGCGGTGCTCCTGCAGCGATTCCTGCAGCCGGCCCTGCTTGAACAGCGAATGGTGGCGGTTGAGCTTCATCACCCGGCGCAGGTCGGTGATGATCTGCATCCGCCAGCGGTTGCCGTCGATCTCGATGATGCGCAGGTGGAAGCGCTCATTGGCGGCGAAGAAGCGCTCGCGGCCGGCCTCGCCGGCGGCCAGGCTTTCTTCCAGGTCCTGGTGCAACTGGCGAAGTTCCGCCAGCTCCGGGTCGGTCGCCGTCCGGGCCACGACCGCGGCGGCGTCGCTCTCGAGCAGGGACAGCAGCTGGTAGGCCTCCCGCACATCGCGTTCGGACATCTCCGTGACGTAGGCGCCGCGTCGCACCCGCATCGTCACCAGGCCTTCGGATGCCAGCACCTTCAGCGCCTCCCGCATCGGCGTGCGGCTGATCCCGAGTTCGGCGCAGAGCTTGAGCTCGTCGATCCAGCTGCCGGGTTCGAGCTCGCGGGCGAAGATGCGTTGGCGCAGCCGCTCGGCCACCTCCTCATACAGCGGGGCGCGGGGAGCGAGCGGTGCGGTGAGCGACATGGCGCGGGAGTGTAGCGAATCTGAAATTCATAATTATGAATTCGTGCCGCGCTATGATCCGCCGCTTCCAGGAGTCCCCCATGTCGAACGAACACAAGGTCCCCTCCGCCGCGCCGGCCGCCACAAGCGGCACGAACACTCCTTCGGAGTTCGCGCCGGCGACGCTGGAGCAATGGCACAAGGCGGCGGCGAAGTCCGCCCCTGGCGGGGACCCCGCCAACCTGAACTGGCACACCCCCGAAGGGCTGGTCGTCAAGCCGCTGTACACCGCGGCGGACACCCGCGACCTGCCGCATGCGAACACGCTGCCCGGCTTCGAGCCCTTCCTGCGCGGGCCGCAGGCGACCATGTACGCGGTCCGGCCCTGGACCATCCGCCAGTACGCCGGCTTCTCGACCGCCGAGGAGAGCAACGCCTTCTATCGCAAGGCGCTGGCCGCGGGCGGGCAGGGCGTGTCGGTGGCCTTCGACCTGGCGACGCACCGCGGCTACGACTCCGACCATCCGCGCGTGACCGGCGACGTCGGCAAGGCCGGCGTGGCGATCGACTCGGTCGAGGACATGAAGATCCTGTTCGACGGCATCCCGCTGGACAAGGTGTCGGTGTCGATGACGATGAACGGCGCGGTGCTGCCGGTGCTGGCCGGCTACGTGGTCGCGGCCGAGGAGCAGGGCGTCGCGCAGGATCAGCTCAGCGGCACCATCCAGAACGACATCCTCAAGGAGTTCATGGTCCGCAACACCTACATCTACCCGCCCGAGCCGTCGATGCGCATCATCGGCGACATCATCGAGTACACCGCTTCGCACATGCCGAAGTTCAACTCGATCTCGATCAGCGGGTACCACATGCAGGAGGCGGGCGCGAACCAGGCGCTCGAGCTGGCCTTCACCCTGGCCGACGGCAAGGAGTATGTGAAGACCGCGATCGCCAAGGGCATGGACGTCGACGACTTCGCCGGCCGGCTGTCCTTCTTCTGGGCGGTGGGGATGAACTTCTATCTGGAGATCGCCAAGATGCGGGCCGCGCGGCTGCTCTGGTGCCGGATCATGAAGGGCTTCGGCGCGAAGAACCCCAAGAGCCTGATGCTGCGCACCCACAGCCAGACCTCCGGGTGGAGCCTGACCGAGCAGGATCCCTACAACAACGTGGTCCGCACCACCATCGAGGCGATGGCGGCGGTGTTCGGCGGCACCCAGTCGCTGCACACCAACTCGCTGGACGAGGCGATCGCGCTGCCCACCGAGTTCAGCGCCCGCATCGCGCGCAACACCCAGCTGATCATCCAGGAGGAGACGCACATCACCAGCGTCATCGATCCCTGGGCGGGCAGCTACATGATGGAGTCGCTGACGCAGGACATGGCCGACAAGGCCTGGTCGATCCTCCAGGAGGTCGACGCGATGGGCGGCATGACCAAGGCGGTCGACTCGGGCTGGGCCAAGCTGAAGATCGAGGCCAGCGCCGCGGAGAAGCAGGCGCGCATCGACAGCGGCAAGGACGTGATCGTCGGCGTCAACAAGTACCGGTTGGCGAAGGAGGATCCGGTCGAGATCCTCGAGGTGGACAACGTCAAGGTGCGCGACAGCCAGATCGCGCGCCTGCAGAAGATCAAGGCTCAGCGCGACGCGGCGAAGGTGCAGGCGGCGCTGGCCGCGCTGACCGAAGCGGCGCGCTCGGGCACCGGCAACCTGCTGGACCTGAGCATCCAGGCGATCCGGCTGCGGGCGACGGTGGGCGAGGTGTCCGACGCGCTGGAGGCGGTCTTCGGCCGCCATCGCGCCGACACCCAGAAGGTCACCGGCGTCTACGCGGCGGCCTATGACTCGGCCGAGGGCTGGGCGAAGCTGCAGGACGAGATCGCCGCCTTCGCCGAGGACCAGGGCCGCCGGCCGCGGGTGATGATCGCCAAGCTCGGCCAGGACGGGCATGACCGTGGCGCCAAGGTCGTGGCCACGGCCTACGCGGACCTGGGCTTCGACGTCGACATGGGCCCGCTGTTCCAGACGCCCGAGGAATGCGCGCGCCAGGCGATCGAGAACGATGTGCACGCGGTGGGCGTGTCCACCCTCGCGGCCGGTCACAAGACGCTGGTGCCGGCGATCATCCAGGCGCTCAAGGACCAGGGCGGCGACGACATCGTCGTGTTCGTCGGCGGCGTGATTCCGGCGCAGGACTACGACTTCCTCTACGAGGCCGGCGTCAAGGGCATCTACGGCCCCGGCACGCCGATCCCGGCGAGCGCCAAGGACGTGCTCGAGCAGATCCGCAAGACCGTCGCGGCGTGAGCGGAGCGGATCGCGTGAACGCGCCGCCACCCAAGGACAACCGGTCCGCCGCCCCCGGTGGAACGACGACGGCGGATCACCCGCTGGCGGCGCCCTTGCTCGGCGCGCCCGGACCGGCGCAGCGCCGTGCCATGGCCAAGGCCATCACGCTGCTGGAATCGACCCGGCCCGACCATCGGGCCCAGGCCGACGCGTTGCTCACCGGGCTGCTGCCGCGCGCCGGGCGCTCGCTGCGGCTGGGCATCTCCGGCGTGCCCGGCGTCGGCAAGAGCACCTTCATCGAGGCGCTCGGGCTGGCGCTGCTCGACCAGGGCCACCGCGTCGCGGTGCTGGCGGTCGATCCGTCGAGCTCGGTCTCGGGCGGATCCATCCTCGGCGACAAGACGCGGATGGAGCGGCTGTCCATGGACCCGCGCGCCTACATCCGCCCGAGCCCGTCGAGCGGCACCCTGGGCGGCGTGGCCGAGAAGACCCGCGAGGCGATGCTGGTGTGCGAGGCCGCGGGCTTCGACATCGTCATCGTCGAGACGGTCGGTGTCGGGCAGAGCGAGACGGCGGTCGCCGGCATGACCGACATGTACTGCCTGCTGCAGCTGCCCAATGCCGGCGACGACCTGCAGGCGATCAAGAAGGGCGTGATGGAGCTGGCCGACCTGGTCGTCATCAACAAGGCCGATCTGGACGATGCCGCCGCCACGCGGGCGCAGGCGCAGATCACCTCCTCGCTGCGGCTGTACGGCATGCACCGGCGGCCGGCGCACGATCACCGGTCGCCGCTCGGCCATGCGCCCGGCCTCGCCGGAGTTGCCGGCGCCGGGGAGGCGGGCAGCGAGCGCGGCGAGCACGGTGAGGGCGCCCATCGACCCTTCTGGGAGCCGCGCGTCATGCGGATGTCGGCGCTGAAGGGCGAGGGCGTCGACGCGTTCTGGCGCGCGGTGACCGAGTTCCAGGCGCTCCAGCGGGCCAACGGCGCCTTCGAGGAGAAGCGCCAGCAGCAGGCGCTGGCGTGGATGTGGGAACGCATCCAGTCGGGCCTGAAGCAGCAGTTCAAGGCGGCGCCCGCGGTGCGTGGGGCGCTCGAGGACATCACGGCGCGGGTGCTCGGCGGGCAGCTCGCGGCGTCGACGGCGGCGCGGGAGCTGCTGGCGAAGTTTTCCGGAGACAGGAATCCCGAGGATTCAAAGGACCAACGACATGCATGACATCCAACAGATGCTCGAGGACAAGCGCGAGCAGGCGCGCCAGGGCGGTGGCGAGAAACGCATCGCGGCGCAGCATGCCAAGGGCAAGCTGACCGCGCGCGAGCGGCTGGACCTGCTCTTCGACGACGGCACCTTCGAGGAATGGGACATGTTCGTCGAGCACCGCTGCGTCGACTTCGGCATGGCGGACAACAAGATCCCCGGCGATGGCGTCGTCATCGGCTACGGGATGATCAACGGCCGGCTGGCCTTCGCCTTCAGCCAGGACTTCACCGTCTTCGGCGGTGCGCTGTCCGAGGCGCATGCCGAGAAGATCTGCAAGGTGATGGACCAGGCGATGAAGGTCGGCGCGCCGGTGATCGGCCTGAACGACTCGGGCGGCGCGCGGATCCAGGAGGGCGTCGCCTCGCTGGGCGGCTATGCGGAGGTCTTCCAGCGCAATGTGATGGCCTCCGGCGTGATCCCGCAGATCAGCATGATCATGGGCCCCTGCGCCGGCGGCGCGGTGTACTCGCCGGCGATGACCGACTTCATCTTCATGGTGAAGGACAGCAGCTACATGTTCGTCACCGGTCCGGAGGTGGTGAAGACGGTGACCCACGAGGAGGTGACCGCGGAGGAGCTCGGCGGCGCGTCCACCCACACCGCCCGCAGCGGCGTGGCGGACCTGGCCTTCGAGAACGACGTCGAAGCGATCCTGATGCTGCGGCGCTTCTTCAACTACCTGCCGCTGAACAACCGCGAGAAGGCGCCGTGCCGGCCCAGCGGCGATCCGGGCGCGCGGCTGGACCACTCGCTCGACACGCTGGTGCCGGACAACCCCAACAAGCCCTACGACATGAAGGAGCTGATCCTGAAGGTCGTCGACGACGGGGACTTCTTCGAGCTGCAGCCGGAGAACGCGAAGAACATCCTGACCGGCTTCGCGCGCATGGAGGGGCAGACGGTGGGGATCGTGGCCAACCAGCCGCTGGTGCTGGCGGGCTGCCTGGACATCAGGAGCAGCATCAAGGCAGCGCGCTTCGTGCGCTTCTGCGATGCGTTCAACATCCCGGTGATCACCTTCGTCGACGTGCCGGGCTTCATGCCGGGGACCTCGCAGGAGTACGGCGGCATCATCAAGCACGGCGCCAAGCTGCTGTACGCCTATGCCGAATGCACGGTGCCCAAGGTGACGGTGATCACGCGCAAGGCCTATGGCGGCGCCTACGACGTGATGAGCTCCAAGCACCTGCGCGGCGACGTGAACTTCGCCTGGCCCAACGCGGAGATCGCGGTGATGGGCGCCAAGGGCGCGGTGGAAATCATCTTCCGCGAGGACAAGAACGATCCGGCCAAGCTGGCGGCGCGCGAGGCCGAGTACAAGGCGCGCTTCGCCAATCCGTTCGTGGCCGGCGCGCGCGGCTTCATCGACGACGTCATCCAGCCGCACGAGACGCGCAAGCGCATCTGCCGTTCGCTGGTGATGCTCAAGGACAAGCAGCTCGAGAACCCGTGGCGCAAGCACGGCAACATCCCGCTGTGAACCGGGCCCCCCAGTCGCTTCGCTCCTGCCCCCAAGGGGCGCCGCCCAGCGGCCCGGCGGAGCCGGATCCGCGGGCGTTGCTTGACCGAGGCCCGGCTTCGCCGGCCTGAATCCGAATTCAAGGTTTGCCATGTTCAAGAAGATCCTGATTGCCAATCGCGGCGAGATCGCCTGCCGTGTCATCAAGACCGCCCGCAAGATGGGCATCAAGACGGTGGCGGTGTATTCCGAGGCGGACAAGGACGCCCGTCACGTGGAACTCGCCGACGAGGCGGTGCTGCTGGGCCCGGCGCCGTCGCGCGAGTCGTATCTCGTCGCCGACAAGATCCTCGCCGCCGCGAAGCAGACCGGCGCCGAGGCCATCCACCCGGGTTACGGCTTCCTGTCGGAGAACGAGGATTTCGCGCGCCGCGTCGAAGAGGAAGGGCTGGTGTTCATCGGCCCCAAGCATTACTCGATCGCGGCGATGGGCGACAAGATCGCCTCGAAGAAGCTGGCCGGCGAGGCGCGGGTCAACACGATTCCCGGCCACAACCAGCCGATCGAGTCGCCCGACGAGGCCGTGGCCATCGCCAATCGCATCGGCTACCCGGTGATGATCAAGGCGAGCGCCGGCGGCGGCGGCAAGGGCCTGCGCGTCGCGTTCAACGACAAGGACTGCCACGACGGCTTCACCAGCTGCCGCAACGAGGCTCGCGCGAGCTTCGGCGACGACCGCGTGTTCATGGAGAAGTTCGTCGAGTCGCCCCGGCACATCGAGATCCAGGTGCTGGGCGACGCGCAGGGCAATGTCGTCTACCTCTGGGAACGCGAGTGCTCGATCCAGCGCCGCCATCAGAAGGTGATCGAGGAGGCGCCGTCGCCGTTCATCAGCGAGGCCACCCGCCGCGCGATGGGCGAGCAGGCGGTGGCGCTGGCCAGGGCGGTCAGGTACCAGAGCGCGGGCACCGTCGAGTTCGTCGTCGGCAAGGACCAGTCCTTCTACTTCCTGGAGATGAACACGCGGCTGCAGGTGGAGCATCCGGTCACCGAGTGCATCACCGGGCTGGACCTGGTCGAGCTGATGATCCGTGTGGCGGCCGGCGAGCCGCTGCCGTTCAAGCAGGAGGAGATCCGGCGCGAAGGCTGGGCGATCGAGTGCCGCATCAATGCCGAGGATCCGTTCCGCAACTTCCTGCCGTCGACCGGCCGGCTGGTGAAATACCAGCCGCCGGAGACCTCGATGGAGGCTGCGGGCGACGAGCGCTTCGGCGTGCGGGTGGACACCGGCGTCTTCGATGGCGGCGAGATCCCGATGTTCTACGACTCGATGATCGCCAAGCTGATCGTGCACGGCCGCGACCGCGACGACGCGATCGCCAAGATGCGGGAGGCGCTCAACGGTTTCGTCATCCGCGGCATCTCCAGCAACATCCCGTTCCAGTCGGCACTGCTGGCGCATCCGGATTTCCGCTCGGGCGACTTCAACACCGGCTTCATCGCGCAGCATTACGGCGGCGGCTTCCATGCCGAGGACGTGCCGCACGACGATCCGGACTTCCTCGTCGCGCTGGCCGGCTTCATCCGCCGCAAGGCCCGCGAGCGGGAGGCCGGCATCACCGGCCAGTTGCCGGGGCATGAGGTCCGCATCGAGCACGACTATGTGGCGGTCGTGAGCGAAGGGCAGGGCCGCTTCCGCCGCTATCCGCTCAACATCACCGAGTACGTCGGCGCGCAGGGCGAGGCGCTGATCCAGGTCGGCGCCGACGGCACCGAGGGCGGCGACATCGGGCGGGGCGGCGTCAAGTCCTACCGCATCGTCAGCACCTCGCGACTGAACGACACCCGGCTCTTCGGCACGGTGAACGGACAGCCCTTCGTCGCGCAGGCCGAGCGCGGCACGCCCCGCGCACCGCTGGCCTACCGCATCCAGCACAACGGCCGCGCGATCGAGGTGACGGTGCTGTCGCCGCGCGCGGCGGAGCTGCATCGGCTGATGCCCTACAAGGCGCCGCCGGACACCAGCAAGCTGCTGCTCTCGCCGATGCCGGGGCTGCTGGTCCATGTGGCGGTGCAGCCGGGGCAACTGGTGCAGGCCGGCGAGCGGCTCGCGGTGATCGAGGCGATGAAGATGGAGAACATCCTCACCGCCACGCAGGACGTGAAGGTGGCCGAGGTGCTGGCGAAGGTGGGCGAGAGCCTGGCTGTCGATCAGCCGATCGTGCGTTTCGAATGAAGGAGCAGGCGATGAGCGCATCCGCATCGACAACCGCATCGACGGCCGCCGCGGCGAAGCCCTACCGCATCCTCGGCATCCAGCAGATCGCGATCGGCGGGCCCGACAAGGCCGCGCTGCGCCGGCTGTGGGTGGATGTGCTCGGGCTGGAGGTCACCGGCAACTTCGTGTCCGAGCGCGAGAACGTCGACGAGGACATCTGCGCGATCGGCAGCGGGCCGCACAAGGTCGAGGTCGACCTGATGCAGCCGCTGGATCCGGAGAAGAAGCCGGCGGTGCATGTCACGCCGCTCAATCACGTCGGCCTGTGGGTCGACGACCTGCCCCGGGCCGTCGAATGGATGACGGCGCACGGCGTGCGTTTCGCGCCGGGCGGCATCCGCAAGGGCGCCGCGGGTTACGACATCTGCTTCATCCACCCGAAGAGCAACGACGAGTTCCCGATCGGGGGCGAGGGCGTGCTGATCGAGCTGGTGCAGGCGCCGGCGGAGGTGGTGAAGGCGCTCGGCGGCGGCTGAGCGCGGCCGCGCGGCGCCGGCGGCAGCCGGTCAATCGACCAGGATGCCCCGGTTCTTCAGCGTCAAGTGGATCTTGTCGCCGACCGTGTCCTTGTTGAACGGCTTGACGATGTAGCCGGTCGCGCCGAGCTGCGCGGCGCGGATGATGTCTTCCTTGCGGCCCTCGGCGGTGACCAGCAGCACCGGGACCGTGCGCAGCGCGTTGCCTTCCGGCTTGCTGCGCAGTGCCTCCAGCAGCTGGAAGCCGTTCATCACCGGCATGTTCACGTCGCTGAGCACGAAGTGCACCGGCTCGCCGGACTCGGCCGACAACTCCAGTTGCCGCAGCGCCGCCTTGCCGTCCTCGGCCTCCAGGATCTTCTTGAAGCCGAGCTCGCGCAGGAGCCCCGAGATGATGCGACGCATGGTCGAGAAGTCGTCGACCACCAGGAAACAGAACTCTTCGCGCTTGATCGTCGTGACCATCTGACACCTCTTCAGGCGGGGAATCGTAGCGCGGCGGCTTCCGCGCCCGGACAGCGAGTGCGCGTCAGGCGACCTCGTCGAGCAGGGCGCCCAGCATCGAAGGCGTCGCCGAGCGTCGGGCCGCCTCCTCGGGCCGCGCCGTAGCCGGCGCCGCCGTGCTGGCGGTCCTGGCCGCCGCCTTCGCCTGCGCGGCTTCCGCGGCCGCCTTCTGGATCTGCGCGATCTGCTCCATCACCATCTGCATCTGCGTCTGGAGCAGCTTCTGGCGCTTCTCCTTGGCGGACGCGTCCATCGTCGAATCGTTCGCCAGCTCCTTCATCTGCTTCTGCAACTGCTTGAGCTGGGACTGCAGGCGTGCGATCTGCGCATCGGCGCCCGTGCCGGACACCGCGGACGCGGACGAGCCGGCGGGGGCGGCGGCGGTGGGAACGGCGACATGCATGGGAACTCCTTCGGCGACCCTCGGGATATCGGCCGCCGGGGGCAGGTCTTGAGCGTCGCCAGGGCGCATGCCGCGCATCGTGCGGACCCCGCCGGCGTCGCTGGCACCGCCAGGGGACAAGCCCGTGCGGGTAGCATCGCCGGATGAGCGCCACCCGTCCCGATCCCGTCGCCGAGTTGCTGCGGCATGCCGCCACCACCTACATCGCGCCCCGCTTCCGTCATCTGGCGGATGACGACGTGATGCAGAAGGCGCCCGGTGAATGGGTCACGACGGTGGACCGGGAGGTCGAGGCCTTCCTGACCCCCGAACTGCGCGCGCTGGTGCCGGGCTCGCGGGTGGTCGGGGAAGAGCAGTGCGCGGAGACGCCGGAGCTGCTGGACCAGCTCGACGAGGGGCAGGTCTGGCTGGTCGATCCGCTGGATGGCACTTTCAACTTCATCTCGGGGCGCGAGCCGCTGTCGTCGATGGTGGCGCTGCTCGAGGACGGCGTCGCGGTCGGTGCCTGGATGCTCGACCCGATCGGCGGCGTGCTGCATCACGCGCGGCGCGGGCAGGGCGCCTGGCGCGAGGACCAGCGGCTGCGTGCGGCGCCGGGACCGGGCTTGCGCCGCGCGGTCGTCAAGACGCGCTTCCTGCCGCAGGACCATCAGGTCCGGGTGGCCACTTGGCAGGGCGTCGAGATCCTGCCCGGCCTGAATTGCGCCGGCGCGGAATATCCCGCGCTCGCCGAAGGCGCCTTCGACGCGACGCTCTACTGGCGCAAGCTCGCCTGGGACCATGCGCCCGGCACGCTCTTCGTCACCGAGGCCGGTGGCGTCGCCGCGCGGCTGGACGGCACGCCCTACCGCGCCGGCGATCGCCAGCCGGGGTTGCTGGTGGCGCGCAGCCGCGAGGTCTGGGACGAAGCCGCGGCGGCCTGGAAAGTCGAGTGAGCCCGCCGGCCCGCGCGGCACCTGCGCCGGGCCCTTGAAAGCACCGACAGTCCCTGAACGGGGCACGCCGATTGCCGCATCGCCGGTCGATGACGGCCCCGCTCGCTTCCCTCGACATCGCCCGCCGGCTCGACCGGCTCCCCTGGTCACGCTGGCATTGGCGCGTGGTGCTCGCGCTGGGCGTGGCCTGGGTGCTGGACGGCCTGGAAGTGACGCTGGTCGGCTCCGTCGGCGCGGTGCTGGAGCGGCCGGACACGCTGGGGCTGTCCGCGGTGCAGGTCGGCTGGTCCGGCTCGCTCTACCTGGCCGGCGCCATCATCGGCGCCCTGGTCTTCGGCCGCCTGTCCGACCGGCTCGGTCGCAAACGGCTGTTCCTCGCCACGCTGGCGGTCTATGCCGTCGCGACGCTCGCCACCGCCTTCTCGACCGACTTCGCGTTCTTCGCGCTGTGCCGCTTCGTCACCGGCCTGGGCATCGGTGGTGAGTACGCCGCGATCAACTCCGCGATCGACGAGCTGGTGCCTGCCCGGGTGCGCGGTCGCGTGAACCTGGCGATCAACGGCAGCTTCTGGATCGGTGCCGCGCTGGGCGCCGCGTCCAGCCTGTTGCTGCTTCATCCGGACGTGCTCGGTCCGGTGCGGGGCTGGCGTGTCGGCTTCGCGATGGGCGCGCTGCTGGCCGTAGCGATGGTGCTGGTGCGCCGCCATGTGCCCGAGAGCCCGCGCTGGCTGCTGCGCCACGGCCGGGCCGACGAGGCGCAACGCATCGTGGCGGACATCGAGGCCGAGGTCGCCGCCCAGCATGGCCCCTTGCCGGAGGTGCCGCCGGTGGCGCGCCGGGAGCACCGGCGCGCGGTGCCCGACCTGCGCGAGGTGCTGCATGTGCTGCTGCGACGCTATCGGACGCGCAGCGCCGTGGCGCTGGCGCTGATGCTGGCGCAGGCCTTCTTCTACAACGCGATCTTCTTCAGCTATGCGCTGGTGCTGACCCGCTTCTATGGCGTCGAGGACCACCGCGTGGCGCTCTACATCTTTCCGTTCGCGCTGGGCAATGTGCTGGGCCCCCTGCTGCTGGGGCCGCTCTTCGACCGCGTCGGCCGGCGCCGGATGATCGCGCTGACCTACGGCCTGGCGGGCGTCGGCCTGGCCGCGACCGGCGTGGCCTTCGTCGCGGACGTGCTGGATGCCCGCTCGCAGGCACTGTGCTGGTCGGCGGTGTTCTTCTTCGCGTCCGCCGCCGCCAGCTCCGCCTACCTGACGGTGAGCGAGGTCTTCCCGCTCGAGATGCGGGCGATGGCGATCGCGATCTTCTATGCGGTGGGCACGGGCGCCGGCGGCTTCGCGGCGCCGTTGCTGTTCGGCTGGCTGGTCGAGAGCGCCCAGCGCGGCCAGGTGGCGATCGGCTACGGCATCGGCTCGGCGCTGGTGATCATGGCCGGCCTGCTGGCGCTGCGCTTCGGCGTCGATGCGGAGTGCAAGCCGCTGGAGGACATCGCACCGTCGATGGACGGTGCGCACGACGGCCCCGAGGGCGCGCCGCGCAACGCGGCGGCTCGCGGCTGACCGGTCGACGACGGGCCCGGGCCCGCGGGACGCGGCCGGACGCCCGAGCTCAGCGCCGGCCGAACCAGCGCCGCACGCGGCGCTTCCAGTCCAGCCACTGGCGATGGCGCGAGCGATCGATGCGCTTGACGTCGATCAGCGTGAGGTCACCGCAGGCGGACATCGTGTGCAGGCCGCTGAGGAATCCCGGATGCGCGAGGTCGCCGGTGAAGGTCGCCGGCAGCGCGCGGACCTCGACCGCCTCCGGCGTGAGCCGGTCGAAGCGCAGCCAACGTGTCGCGCCGCCATAGCTGGTGCGGCTGTCCTGCACCGGCAGCGTCACCCGGCCACCGGCATCGACGAAGGGGGTGCCGGCCGGCCGGGCGCCGTCGTGTGCGGACCTCACCGGATTCGCCGGATGCGGCGTCCAGGGCCCTTGCAGCGCATCGGCGCTGGCGACGTGCAACTCGCGCTGGTCGCGCTTGTCCGGGCCGATGACGGCATAGAACATCCACCAGCGCCCCTCGTGCCGCAGCAGCGAGGCATCGACCGCATGCACGCCGGGCAGCAGCGCGCAGACCCGTTCCCAGCGCTCCCAGCGCTCGGCGCCATCCACCGCGCGATACAGCGCCACCTCGGCGGCCTGGCTGGACTCCGGCACCATCCAGACCTGCCCCTCGTGCTCGAAGACGAAGGGATAGGACAGGTGGAAGGGCTGGCGCAGCACCGGCCTGGGCGCGCTCCAGACGCCGTCGGCCAGGTTCAACGTCAGCCGCTGCAGGTCGGCGCGCTTGGTGCGGTAGTCGAAATGCTCGACGAAGACATGGAGCGCGTCGCCCTCGCGCAGCGCGAAGGGGTCGGCGTAGTAGCGCCAGTCGCCGGCTTCCGGCATCCAGACGATGCGGTCGCGCAGCTCGCGCAGGCGCTCGGGGCTGAGGCGGTCCAGGCGTTCCGGGACGACGCCGACGGTCCAGAAGTCCGACTTCGGCCGCTTAACCACGGGCGTCTTCCACGCTCAGACCGGCGAGGTCGTGGATCGCGACGCCCTGGCGCGCGAGCACGTCCTGGTACAGCCCCAGCGTGGCCCGCACCGCGCTCGAGCGGTCGTAGCGGTCCATGTCGTAGTCCACCGGGCGGCGGGCCGTGCGGGCACGCTCGGCCAGCGCGGCGGCGATCGCCTGGCCCATCGCCGTCGCGTTGTCGACCGGCACGATCGCCGACTGCGCCGGATCCAGCATCTCGCGGGCGCCTAGCGTGGCCGTGGCCACGATCGGCAGGCGGGCGCGCATCGCCTCGAGGATGGCCAGCGGGAACTGCTCCTCGCGCGAGGAGGACACGTACAGGTCCATCTCGCCGAGCAACTCGTCGACGTTCCAGCGGAAGCCGAGCAGATGGATGCGCGGGTCGCCGGCGCGCAGCGACTCGAGTTCCGCACGCTGCGGGCCTTCGCCGATCAACACCAGATGGGCCTGGGCCGGCGCATGGCGCTGGAAGGCCTGGATCAGCGTGTGCATGCCCTTGGCTGCATGCAGGCGGCCGACGCAACCGATCACCGGCGCGGCGGCCGGGATGCCGAGTTCCAGTCGCAGCGAGCCCGAGGGCGCCTTCGCCGCGCAGGCGGCGGGGCTGCGTTCCGGAGCCCAGTTGTAGATGACGCGATGCATGCCGCCGAAGTCCTTCAGGTGACCGACCTGGGCCGAATTGACGCACACCAGCGCATCCATGCGCGCATGGTGGTGGGCCTTGTAGCCCACATGCAGCGTGCCGACCCGCACCCGGCCCCGGGCCGCCGCCACCGCCTTGCAGGCCGGACCCAGGTGACCGTGGACGATGTCCGCGCCCAGTCGGGCGGCCAGTCGCCGGACCCGCGCGCCGCGCAGCACCGGCAGACGCAGGCCATGGAAGCGCACGCGCTGGTCGAGCGCATGGCGGACGGCCGAGCCGGCCGGTCCGATCACATGGACCGTGTGCCCCAGCGCGGCCTGCGCGTTGGCCAGGTCGACGCAGTGGTGCTCACCACCGGCGATGCGAGACGAGAAGACCACGTGGACGATGGAGAGTGCGCGCATGACGTCGAAACGGCAAAAAAGCTAAAAAACGTTCTGAGTCTATTTCTTAACATTCAGCAATATAGACGGCGTTTCCCCGTAAGCGTGGGGTGTACGGGTGCCGAGATGGCATCGGCGTGCGCAATTCGCGGTTTCGCCTTGACGTGCCGTGAACAACTGACCCCGACGCCGGCCACGCCAGAGGCGGGCCGATGAAACCCGGCGTAACCGACGACCGTGGTTCCCCGCTCACTCGAATGGCGCGACGAAGCGCTGTTTCTCTGGCATGAACTGCAGGGGTGACCACCTGCATGCAGGGGCATTGAAGTTAAGCTAGCGCGCCCTTTTTGCGGCCTGCGCACGAAGGACATTTATTTACGACCCGTCACCTCCCGCTGGAGCCCGCTTCATGTTGCGTTTGTCGCTGATTGCCGTTGTCGCCGCGTCCCTGCTTGCCGGTTGCGGCAAGCCTTCCCCCGACAAGCAGGCATCGCCCGCCGCCGCCGCCGCGGCCAGCGCGCCCAGCCTGCTGGTGGCGCCGGAGGACGTGCAGACGCTGGGCGTCAGCGAATACGCCAGCGGCCCGGTCATCACCGGCTCGATCCAGCCGGAGCGCCGCGCCGACCTGCGCGCCGAGCTGCAGGCCGTCGTGCTGCAGGTCTTCAAGGAGAACGGCGAGCGGGTGAAGCGCGGCGACCTGCTGGTCCGCCTGGACGACACCGCGATCCGCGACACGGTGCAGTCGGCCGACGAAGCCGCCCGCGCCGCCTCGCAGAGCTTCGAGCAGGCCGAGCGCCAGTACCAGCGCCTGAAGACGCTGCAGGCCCAGGGCATGAGCTCCATCCAGGCGATGGAGGACGCCGAGATCCGCCGCAACAACGCGCAGAGCGACCTGGTGGCCGCCCGCGCCCGGGTGGCCACGGCGCGCCAGCAGCAGCAGCGCACCGAGGTGCGCGCGCCGTTCGACGGCGTGGTCAGCGACCGCAAGGTCTCGCCGGGCGACTCGGCGCAGCTCGGCAAGGAGCTGATCAAGGTGATGGATCCAGCGTCGATGCGCTTCGAGGGCCTGGTCTCCGCTGACCGCATGGCCGAGCTCAAGCTGGGCCAGACCGTCTATTTCAGGGTCAACGGTTATCCGCAGGTGGACTTCCAGGGCAAGGTGCGCCGCATCGCGCAGGCCGCCAACGCGAGCACCCGGCAGGTGGAAGTGCTGGTCGACTTCGCCGGTGCCCAGCAGCCCGGCGTGGCCGGCCTGTACGCCGAAGGGCGGGTGCAGACGAACAGCGTCTCGGCGTTGATGGTGGCCGACGGCGCGCTGGTGCGCGAGGGCGACAAGGCCTTCGTCTGGCGCGTGGACGGCGGCAAGGTCGGCAAGGCCGCGGTCCGCCTCGGCGCCCGCGACGACCGCCAGGGGCTGTACGTCGTCACCACCGGGCTGAAGCAGGGCGACCGCATCCTGCGCCACCCGACCAGCACGCTGATCGACGGCCAGCGCGTCGAGCTGACCAAGGCCGCGGTGCCGATGGCCAGCGGCGCGGGGACCAAGTCGGCCGTGCCCGCCGGCGCGGCGCCGGACTTCGCCGCCTCCGCGGCCTCGGGCATCTGACGACCGGCCGGACTCGAGGAGACCTCCGCCATGTTCCTGTCCAATTTCTCGGTCAAGAAGCCGATCTCGATGGTGGTGATCATCATCGGGCTGATGGCGCTGGGCCTGCTGGCGCTGTCCAAGCTGCGCGTCAACCAGATTCCCGATGTCGAGCAGCCGCTGCTGGTCGTGGGCATCACCTACCCGGGCGCCTCGCCCGAGACCGCCGAGCGCGAGATCATCAACCGCATCGAGAAGTCGCTGAACAGCATCTCGGGCGTGACCGAGGTGCGCTCGACCGCGAGCGAGGGTTACGCGCAGTTGCTGCTGATCTTCAACTTCAACAAGAACATGATCGAGGCGGCCGACGAGGTCCGCAACGCGATCGCGGCGGTGCGGCACAAGCTGCCGCTGGAGATGCGCGAGCCGGTGCTGCAGCGCATCGACCCGTCGGCGCAGCCGATCATGCAGCTGGCGCTGTCGTCGAGCTCGCAGACCCACGCGGAGATCTCCCGCCTGGCCGAGGACCAGCTGGCCGACCGCTTCCGCGCGATCTCCGGCGTGGCCACGGTGACGGTCAACGGCTCGCTGAACCGTGAGCTGTCGGTGCTGCTGAGCGCGCAGAAGCTGCGCGAATTCAACGTCTCGGTGACCGAGGTCGTCAACGCGCTGAAGATGCAGAACACCACCGCGCCGGTGGGCAAGGTGCGCGGGCTGATGGAGGACCAGTCGATCCGGTTGCTGGGCCGCATCGAATCGCCGAGCGACTTCAACCAGATCGTGGTCAAGCGGACCGGGGGCGAGCTGATCCGCCTGGGCCAGGTCGCGACGGTGCAGGACGGCTTCGCCGAGCAGACCGGCTTCTCGGTGCGCAATGGCCATCCGAACGTGGGCCTCTCGGTCACCCGCTCGCGCGACGCGTCGACGGTGACGGTGGCCGACGCCACCCGCAAGCTGGTCGAGGAGATCAATGCCACGCTGCCCAAGGGCACGAAGCTGGAAGTCACGCAGGACGGCGGCCGCGACGCGCAGGACAGCCTGAACAACGTGATCCATGCGCTGGTCTTCGGCGCGGGCCTGACGGTCTTCGTGGTCTATGTGTTCCTCAACTCGTGGCGCTCGACGCTGATCACGGCGCTGTCGCTGCCCACCTCGGTGATCGCGGCCTTCATCGCCGTCTGGCTGTGCGGCTTCACCCTGAACTTCATGAGCCTCCTGGGCCTGTCGCTGGCCATCGGCGTGCTGATCGACGACGCGATCGTGGTGCGCGAGAACATCGTGCGCCACATGGAGCGCGGCGCCGACCGTCGCACCGCGGCGCTCAAGGGCACCGCCGAGATCGGCATGGCCGTCGCGGCGACGACCTTCTCGATCGTCGCCGTGTTCATCCCGGTGGCCTTCATGCCGGGCGTGTCCGGTGAATGGTTCCGGCCCTTCGGCCTGACCGTCGTGGCCTCGGTGCTGGTGTCGCTGTTCATCTCGTTCACCCTCGACCCGATGCTGTCGGCCTACTGGGGCGACCCACCCGGCTACCACCATGCGAAGAAGACCGGCGTGTCGCGCCTGCTGCAGCGCTTCAATGACTGGTTCGACCATCAGGCCGATCGCTACGGCCTGGTCATCGAGTGGGCGCTGCATCATCGCCGCTGGATGGCCTTCTTCGCGGCGGCGAGCTTCGTGCTGGCGATCGTCCTGCAGTCGACGCTGGGCGGCTCGAGCTTCCTGCCGGCGTCGGACTCCGGCACCATCGCCATCGAGGTCCGCACGCCCGCGAGCTCCAGCCTGGAGTACGCGCGGCTGAAGATGGCCGCCGGCTCGGCGCTGGCCCGCCAGCTGCCGGAGACCAAGGCGACGAACGAGTACGTCAACGTCAGCGGCGGCCGGATCTATGTCGACCTGGGCAAGAGCACCGAGCGCAAGCGCAGCGCTGCCGAGATCGCGGCAGACCTGCGCACCCGCGTGGCGCGCCTGGTCGGCGCCGAGTACGTGGTGCTGGATGACCTGAACAACGGCGCGCAGAAGCCGGTGCAGATCCGCTTCCACGGCGCGGAGTCGCGCAAGCTGATGGAGATCACCACCGAGTACATGGCCAAGCTGCGCAATGTGCCGGGCGCGGTCGACGTGGGCCTGTCGGAGCAGGATCCGCAGGACGAGCTGCAGATCGAGATGAACCGCGGGCTGGCCAACTCGCTGGGCATCTCCGTCGGCGACGCGGCCAATGCGCTGCGGGTGGCCTTCGCCGGCGTGGAGGTCGGCGACTGGGTCGATCCCAGCGGCGAGACCCGCGACGTGGCGGTGCGCCTGGCGCCGGAAGACCGCGTCGACGCCAGCAACATCGAGCGCCTGCCGATCGCGGTGAGCGGTGCCGGCGTGATGGTGCCGCTCGAGCAGATCGCGACGGTGTCGATGGGCAAGGGGCCGGCCAAGATCCAGCACTCGGACGGCAAGCGGATGATCGCGGTGTCGGCCAATGCGCATGGCCGCTCGCCCGGCGAGGTCACCAAGGACGCGGTCAAGCTGGCGCGCTCGATCAACTTCCCGCAGGGCTACGGCATCGAGCTGGCCGGCGCGTCCAAGGACCAGGAGGAGGTCTTCGGCGCCATGTTCATCGCGCTGTTCTCCGGCATCGGGCTGATGTACCTGATCCTGGTGATGCAATTCGGCAGCTTCTCGGCGCCGATCGGGGTGATGTACTCGCTCAAGCTGTCGCTGATCGGCGTGGTGGTGGCGCTGTTGCTGACCAAGGGCACGCTGAACCTGATGAGCTTCATCGGCATCATCATGCTGGCCGGCCTGGTGGCGAAGAACGCGATCCTGCTGCTGGACGCGGCGCGCCAGGAGGAGGCCGCCGGCGTGCCGCGCGAGGAGGCGCTGATGCATGCGGGCCGCAAGCGCTTCCGCCCGATCCTGATGACCACCTTCGCGCTGGTGGCCGGCATGCTGCCGGTGGCGATCGGCGTGGGCGAGGGCGGCGAGTTCTACCGCCCGATGGCCGTGGCCATCATCGGCGGCACCATCACCTCGACCTTCCTGACGCTGCTGATGGTCCCGTGCTTCTACGACAGCATCCAGCTCTTCTTCGATCGCCTGATCGAGCGCTTCCCCCGCCGCGTCGAGCGCTTCAGCGCCGCCGGCGCCTGGGCGATCAGCATCTTCCAGACACTGCTGGTCGGGCTGGCCTTCCTGACCTGGGTGCTGTTCGTCTTCTGGGTCCTGGAGTGGCTCTACCGGCGCGTGAAGCCGGCGCCGCGCCATGACGCGGTGGCGATGGGCGCCGACGACTGAATCCCGCGGGGCTCCCTCGGGAGTTGCGATCGACAGGGCGCCTCGACGAGGCGCCCTTTTTCATGGGTGTCAGTCGCCTCGGGTGCGACGCCACCACGGACCGCGGGCGGTCGCAGGCCCGGCGTCGCCGGAGCCTTCGTAGGCGCGCGCGGCGGGCGCATGCAGCTCGACCTGCGTGCCGATGCCGGGCTGCGAGTCCAGCCGGTAGGCGACGCCCGCCAGTTCCGCGCGTTCCCGCATGCCCGACAGGCCCCAGTGGCCCGGGCGGCCGCCACGGGCTTTCACCTCGTCCGGCACGCCGACACCGTCGTCGCGCACGAACAGGGTGAAGCCGGCATCGCCGTAGCGGAGCACGACCTCGATGCGCCCGGCCTGCGCATGCTGGAAGGCGTTGAAGATCGCCTCGCGCGCGATCAGGCAGATCGACGCCCCCAGTGCCGGCGCCAGTGGACGCGGCGTGCCGTCGACGGTCAGCTCGAAGGCCGCGCCGTGGGTATGCGAAAGCTCGCGCCCGAGCGCCTGGAGCGTCTGCTCCAGCCCATTGAGGTCGGGCGGCGGCAGGCGCAGGTCGGTGACGCGATCGCGGCCTTCGATCAGCAGCGCGTCGGCGTCGACCAGCACGCGCTCCATAGCCGCGCGTTCGGTGCCGGGCAACCGGCGCGCGATCGCCTCGAAGCGCAGGATCAGGCCGTAGACGCCTTGCAGCAGCGTGTCGTGCAGGTCCCGCGCGATGCGCTCGCGTTCCTGGATGCGGGCGGCCAGGCGGTCCTGCTCATGGGCGCGGCGCTGGCGGCCGCGCAGCGCGGCCAGGCCGACCAGGAGCGCGATGCCCGTGACCACGGCCGCCGCGCGGAAACCGGCGTGCTGCGTCAGCGTCGGCGCGATCTCGAAGCGCAGGATGGCCGGCGTGGCGCTCCAGGGGCCACGGTCCTGCGAGGCCTCGACGCGGAACTCGTAAGCCCCCGGACCGAGGTTGGTATAGAAAGCCGCGCGTCGAGCACCCGCGTCCTGCCAGTCGCGATCCTGGCCGACCAGCCGGTAGCGGAAGCGGGTGCGCTCGGGCTGGGCCAGGCTGATCGCGGTGTAGGCGATCTGCAGGTCGCGGGTGCCGGGCGCGAGGCGCAGCACACCGTCCGCGCCGGCCGCGACCGGCTCGCCGTGCACCGACAGCCGGTGGATGTCCACCGGTGGCGGCGGGGATTCGCCTTCGGCCAGGCGCCGCGGATCGATGCGCACGATGCCGTTGCTCAGGGAGAACCACAACAGCCCGTCCGGCGTGCGGACCGCGGTGCGCAGCGGCCACGACTGTTCGGCGCGACCGGTCAGGCCGTCGATCAGGTCGAAGCGGCGGCCGGCCGGGCGCTGCGCCGCTGCGGTCGCAGGGGACAGTGCGCGCCGGACGTCGTCGGCACGCAGCCGGGTGATGCCGTTCGCGCCGTTGAGCCAGAGCTCGCCCTCCGGTGTCTCGACGATGCCCGACACGCCGTCCAGCGCGTCGGCATCGGCCAGGCGCAGCGGCGGGAAACCGGGCTCGGACAGCAGCTGGACGCCGCGCTCGCCGCCGATCCACAGGTGCGTGCCCTGGCGCGCGATGACCTTGATCGCGCCGATCTTCAGGCCGTCGGCCGGGGTGATCCGGGTGGTCTGGCCGGCCTCGTGACGCAGCAGCGTGCCGTCGGAGTAGCCGATCCAGATCCGGCCCTGCGCGTCGGCGGCGATGGCGTCGGGCCCATTGCGCGGGAAGGGGCCCGAGCCCGACAGGCGGGTGGTCTTGCCGTCGACATGGCGCATCAGCCCGTAGCGGTGACCGTTGAACCACAGCGCGCCGGCGGCGTCCTCGGTGATCTCGAACACGGCCGCCGGCCAGGGCTGGCCATCGGGCGTCGGAACAGGCTCGAAACGGTCGCCTTCCCGTTTCCACAGGCCGGTGCGGCCGCCGACCCAGAGCCGCTGGCGGCTGTCGACGAAGACCGCGGTGAAGGTGGTCATGCCCGGGTCGGTCGGCACCGTGCGGGGCGTGGTGTCGCCGGGCGCGAGGCGCTGGACCGAATCGCCGGCGGCGACCAGCAGCCCCCCGGATCCGTCCACCGCCATCGCGATGCTGGCGCCGCGGTTGGGCAGCTCGACGCGATCGACCGCCGCGCCGCGGAAGCGGTCCAGCCCGCCGTTGGTGCCGACCCAGATCGCGCCGTCGCGGTCCTGGAAGACGCGCATCACCAGTTCGCCGGAGAGGCCCTTGTCCGTGCCGAGGAACTGGTGCGAGGTGTCGCGGGTCGACCTGTCAGGGCGTGCGGCCGCGCTGGCCGTTGCGGCGGCGCTCGCGGGAGAGCGAGCGGCAACCGCCGCGGGATCGATCCGGTTGAGTCCGTCCCTGGCGCCGTACCAGAGCCGGCCAGCCTGGTCGAAACCCGGCATGAAGAAGCTCCGCGGGACCGGCAGCGGCCGGGCGACCGTGCCGATCGCGTCGGCGGCGGCACCCGATCCGGTCGCGGCGCTGGCGCCTTCCCCCGGCAGCGGCAGGCGGAAGAAGCCGCGCACGGCGGCGGAGGTGTCGTTGGCCCAGGCGCGACCGTCGGGTCCGATGACCAGCTGGGTCTGGCCCAGCGACGGCACCTCGGTGGCGACGAACCGGGCGGTTCCGGCCGGCCGGACGAAGACGGTGCGATCGGTGACGCACCAGACGTTGTCGGCGGCGTCGACGGCCACCGACATCGCGATCGGCGCATGACCGCTGCCGTCGTCGAAGCCGGAGGCCGGATCCATCGCGACCCAGCCCTTGCCCTGGCGCTTGAGCAGCGATCGGCCGGTGGCGACCCAGAGGGTGCCGTCGCGCTCGGCGGCGAAGGCGCGGGTGGAGGTGACGAAATGACCGGTGGCCGGCTCGACCTGGACGATGCGGCCCTGGCGGACCAGGGCGAGGCCGCCTTCCAGCAAGCCCACCCACAGGCCGTTGTCGGGGGTCGCGAAGAGCGACAGCACCTGGCGGCTGGGCAACTGCTCGCCGGCGATCGTGTCGAAGCGCTCGAAGCGCAGGCCGTCGAAGCGGAACAGGCCGCTGCCGGTGCCCAGCCAGAGGTAGCCGTCGCTCGTCTGCGCGATCGCCATCACCGGCCCGGGCATGCCGTCCTTCAGGCCCCAGCTGGTGTGCTGCAGGTGGGCCAGCGGCTGCTCCGAGGGCGTCGAGGACTGGGCGTGCGCAGTGGGGCTGGCTAGCGCGAGGGCCGCGGCGAGCGCCAGGGCCTGCGGCAGGCCGGCGCGGACAACGGCGGGGGGGCGCGGCGGGCGCGGCGCTTGCATCGAGGGCGGGATCAGGACGGGCATCGAGGACGGAAAGGCGGGGGAGGCACTCGGAAGCGCGCGAATTGTGCCTGTGCGGCCAGCACGATCGTGCTGGCGCCGACGAGTGCCGTCAGACCACCCGGCCGGGGTTCAGCAGCCCCCGCGGATCCAGCGCCTGCTTGATCTGGCGCATCAGCTGCAAGGCCACCGGGCTCTTGCGCTGGGCGAGCTCGTCGCGCTTGAGCTGGCCGATGCCATGCTCGGCCGAGATCGAGCCGCCGTGGGCGACCACCTGGTCATAGACCAGCGCGTTGACCGCCGCCTCGTGCGCGCGCAGGAAGTCGGCGGGCGCGGTGCCCTCCGGCGCCTGGACGTTGTAGTGCAGGTTGCCGTCGCCCAGATGGCCGAAGTCCACCAGCCGCGAGCCCGGGAAGCGCTCCGCCAGCAGCTGGTCGCAGCGGTCGACGAAGTCGGGGATCCGCGAGACCGGCAGCGCGATGTCGTGCTTGATGTTCAGGCCTTCCTCGCTCTGCGCCAGCGGAATGGACTCGCGCAGGTGCCACATCGCATGGCTCTGGGCCAGCGTCTCGGCCACCGCCGCGTCGTCGATGACGCCGCGCTCCAGCGCGTCCTCGAGCAGGCCCTCGAACTGCGTGCGGGCGTGGGTCTCGCCCTCGCTGTCCGACAGCTCCAGCAGCACCGTCCAGGGCCGCGGCCCGAGCGGCTGCGCCAGCTGCGGAAAGTGCTTGCCGACCAGCGCCAGCGACAGCGCGTTCATCACCTCGAAGCCGGTCAGCGCCGCGCCGCAGCGCGCCTGCGCCAGGCCCAGCAGCGCGACCGCGTCTCGCAGCGTGTCGCAGGCGGCCAGGGCCGTCATCCGCGCGAGCGGCAGCGGATGCAGCTTCAGCGTCGCGGCCGTGATCACGCCCAGCGTGCCTTCCGAACCGATGAAGAGGTCGCGCAGGTCGTAGCCGGTGTTGTCCTTGCGCAGGCCGGAGAGGCCGTCCCAGACGGTGCCGTCCGCGGTCACCACCTCCAGGCCCAGGCACAGCTCGCGTGCGTTGCCGTAGCGCAGCACCTGGGTGCCGCCGGCATTGGTCGCCAGGTTGCCCCCGATGGTGCAGCTGCCCTCGGCGGCCAGGCTCAGCGGGAACAGCAGGCCGGCGTCGCGCGCCGCCTGCTGCACCTGCTGCAGCACGCAGCCGGCGTCGACGGTCATGGTGAGGTTGGCGGGATCGATCTGACGCACGCGGTTCAGCCGCTGCAGGCTCAGCAGCAGCTGCGTGCCGGAGTCGTCCGGCACGCCGCCGCCCACCAGGCCGGTGTTGCCGCCTTGCGGGACCAGCGGCACGCCATGCGCGCGCGCGATCGAGACGACGGCGGCGACCTGCGCCGTGTCGGCCGGCCGCACGACCGCGAGCGCGCGGCCCGCGTAGCGCTTGCGCCAGTCACGCTCGTAGCCGGAGAGGTCGTGCTCGCCGGGCAGCAGGACATGCGCCGGGCCCAGGCAGTCGCGCAGCGCTTCGATCAGCGCGGCGCTCATGCGGCGTCCTTCATCGATCCGGCGTCCGCCGCACGCGCCTCGGCCAGCCGCAGGCGGATCTGCGCCGCGCAGGCGATGAAGATCGTCAGCGACAGGGCGACCTCGATCCACGCCAGCGCCATGCCGGCGCCGCTTTCGGAGGTGCCGCGCACCAGGCCTTCGGTCGTGTAGAGCCAGATCATCAGGCTGACCCAGCGGTAGGTGTAGAGGCGATAGCGCCACAGGCCGGGCAACGGCAGCAGCAGCGGCACCGCCTTGATCGCGAGGGTGCCGCGTCCGGTCGGCGCGAGCCAGAGCTCCCAGGCCAGGCAGACCAGCGCCAGCGCCAGCGTGGCGAGGCATGCGACCTGGCGGCTGCTGCGCTCGCGGGCGGTGGGCTCGGTGCGGGTGGTCGGGGGCCGGGCGGTCGTCGCGGACGCGGGTGGCGCGGTCGGTGTCATCGCGAGGCGATCCGCAGGGCGGCGAGGGTTGACATGGCTGGCATCATAGCCAGCATGTTGAGGGAACCTAGCAGTGATCAGGCGCCGCCGCAGAGCTGGCGCGAGGGCATCCGCGAGCTCGGGCGGGAGCTGTTGACCTGGCCTTATGCGCGCACGCTGCGCCTGTTCGTGCTGCGCTTCCGCGAGGAGCGCCTGGGGCTGACCGCCGGCAGCCTGACCTTCACCACGCTGATCTCGCTGGTGCCGCTGCTGACCGTGGCGCTGGCGCTGTTCACCGCGTTCCCGATGTTCTCCAGCTTCCAGTCGGCGCTGGAGAAGTACTTCCTCAAGTCGCTGATCCCCGACAACATCGCGCGCCCGGTGCTGATGTCGCTGACCCAGTTCGCGGCCAAGGCCAACCGGCTCGGCGTCGTCGGCCTGATCGTGCTGGCGGTGACGGCGCTGTCGCTGATGCTGACGATCGACCGCACGCTCAACCAGATCTGGCGGGTGCAGCGCCCGCGCCCGATCGCGCAGCGGGTGCTGGTGTACTGGGCGGCGATGACGCTGGGCCCGCTGCTGCTGGGCGGCAGCCTGGCCGTGACCAGCGTGCTGATCACCTACAGCCGCGATCTCGTCGACAACATGCCGCGCGGACTCGTCGTGCTGCTCAACAGCGTGGACCTGGTGGTGCTGTGGGGCGCGATCGCGGCACTCTTCCATTACGTGCCCAACACCGACGTGCGCTGGCGCCACGCGCTGACCGGGGCAGCCTTCGTCGCGGTGGCCTTCCACCTCGCCAAGCAGGCGCTGGCCTGGTACGTGAAGCAGGTGCCGACCTATTCGACGCTCTATGGCGCCTTCGCGGCGGTGCCGATCTTCCTGATCTGGATCTACGTCGGCTGGTCGATCGTGCTGCTCGGCGCGATCCTGGCGGCCAATGCGCCGGCCCTGGCGGGTGGCGTCAGCGTGCGCCGCAATCGACCCGGCATGCAGATGGCGCTGGCGCTGGACGTGGTGCGCGAGCTCGATGCCGCGCGCGCGGGCGGGGAGTCGGGGCTGTCGATGCTCGCGCTGTCGCAGCGCCTGTGCGTCGATCCGCTGCAGCTCGAGCCGGTGATCCAGCAACTGCAGAAGCTGGACTGGGTCGGCCGACTCGAAGAGGAGGGCGCCCAGCGCGTGGTGCTGCTGTGCGAGCCGACGTCGACGAATGCCGAGCCGCTGATCCGCGCGCTGCTGGCCGAGCGCCAGCCCGGGCTGGGGGAACTGTGGGAGCAGGCGGCCTGGGGGCGCGCCACGCTGGGCGCGCTGATCGAGCGGCCGGCCTCGGCGGCTACCGCCACAGCGTGACGGCGGCGCCGCCGATCACCGCCAGCAAGGCGACGATCGAATAGACCGCCCGCCGGTAGGGCGGCTTGGGCCGGGTCGCGCCGGTGGGCTTCATGCCGTACTTGGGCGTCGCGCCCAGCGGCAGCGCGGCCTTGTCGATCAGCGGCTGCGCGCGGTGCTCGCGGGCGCGCTGCTCGGCCACGCGCAGGCGCGCCGAACCGTCGAGCAACTGAAGCTGCTTCGCCTGGGTTTCGGTGTCGACGGTGGCTGGCTGGGTCGGGGTGGGGATGTGGGGATGCTTCTCTGAAAACGAGCGTTGCTGCATGTGGACTGCCTTGACTGCAATACGCTCCCTCGCCTCCGCGAATCGGGCGATTGTCTCGACGGCGACGCGCCGGTCAAGTAACAGGAGGTGATCGGGGCGGTCCGGTGCGATCAGGCGCGATCAGGCGTGCAGCACCACGAGCAGCGCCGTCGCCGCCTTCTTCGACAGGTTGCGGATCGCATGCGCGCCGTCCACCGCATAGCGCGCGGTCTCGCCGGTCTTGGCGAGTTGGCGGCTACCGCCGGCCGTGACTTCGAGTTCGCCGGCCAGCACGCTCAGGTGCTCGCGGGAGCCGGGCTCGTGCGCCGCCGACTCGAGCGCGCCGCCGGGCTGCACCGTCAGTTCGTACCACTCGAAATTGCCGGCCAGGTCGATGGGGCCGAGGATGCGCAGCCGGCACAGGCCATCCGGGCTCGACAGCGCCGGCGTCGCATGCGAGGCGACCACCTCGATCGGCGGTGCGGCGGGCCGCTCGCCGCCCAGCAGCTCCGACAACTCCACCCGCAGCGCATTGGCAAGCCGCCACACCACGGCCACCGTGGGATTGGCCTGGTTGCGCTCGATCTGCGAGAGCATCGACTTCGACACGCCCGCCCGCCGCGACAGCTCGTCCAGCGACAGGCCCTGCGCTTGCCGCAGCGATTGCAGCGTCGCGCCGACGCGGGGAGGTTCCAGTTTCTCGGAAGGATTGGCGGACATCGGCGGCGGGGCGAGGGAAGTCGGAGCGGAAGACGTCGCCTTGACCGGCCTCGGCTCTTCCTTGATACTGCACGGCTGTTCGATATAACGAACGCGTTCGATTTAACGGATTGTGCCGCAGGAGCACCGCATGACCAACATCGCCCCCTCGTCGTCCTTGCCGTCCACCGACGACTTCTACCGCCATCTGCAGAACGAGCTGCAGGGCATCCGCGACGCCGGCCTCTACAAGAACGAACGCATCATCACCAGCCCGCAGGGCGCTGTCGTCAAGACGCGGGACGGGCGCGAGGTGCTCAACCTGTGCGCCAACAACTACCTGGGCCTGTCCTCGCATCCGAAGGTGGTCGAGGCAGCCCACGAGGCGCTGCGCACCCATGGCTACGGCCTGTCGTCGGTACGCTTCATCTGCGGCACGCAGGACATCCACAAGGAACTCGAGCAGCGCCTGGCGCGCTTCCTGGGGACCGAGGACACCATCCTCTACGCCGCCGCGTTCGACGCCAATGGCGGGCTCTTCGAGCCGCTGCTGGGCGAGCAGGACGCGATCATCAGCGACGAGCTGAACCACGCGTCCATCATCGACGGCATCCGCCTGTGCAAGGCCAGGCGCTTCCGCTACAAGCACAACGACATGGCCGACCTCGAGGCGCAACTGGCGGCGGCCCGCGCGGCCGGCGCGCGTCATGTGATGGTCTTCACCGACGGCGTGTTCTCGATGGACGGCACCATCGCGCAGCTGGACAAGATGCGCGAGATCACCGACCGCTTCGGCGCGCTGCTGGCGATCGACGAATGCCATGCCAGCGGCTTCATGGGCAAGACCGGCCGCGGCACCCACGAATACCGCGGCGTGTTCGGCAAGGTCGACATCATCACCGGCACGCTGGGCAAGGCCCTGGGCGGCGCGTCGGGTGGCTTCACGACCGGCCGCAAGGAAGTGATCGAGCTGCTGCGCCAGCGCTCGCGGCCCTACCTGTTCTCCAACACGGTGGCGCCCAGCATCGTCGGCGCATCCATCGCGGTGCTGGACCTGCTCGAGGGCAGCACCGCGCTGCGCGACAAGCTCGAGGCCAACACCAGCTACTTCCGCGAGGCCATCCAGCAGGCGGGCTTCCAGATCAAGCCGGGCACGCACCCGATCGTGCCGGTGATGCTGTTCGACGCGGACAAGGCGCAGCAGCTCAGCGCGCGCCTGCTGGAGCTGGGCGTGTACGCGGTCGGCTTCTTCTATCCGGTGGTGCCCAAAGAGCAGGCCCGGGTGCGGGTGCAGATCTCGGCGGTGCATGAGCGCGAGCATCTGGAGAAGGCGGTGGCCGCCTTCGCGCAGGCCGGCCGCGAACTGGGCCTGGTGAAGTAAGCCGTCGTCGCAGCGAGAGAAGCAGAGAGCCCATGACCAAGATCCTGTTGATCGGCGCGAACGGCCAGATCGGTTCCGAACTGGCGGTGGAGCTGGCCAAGCGCCATGGCAACGCCAATGTGATCACCAGCGACGTGGCCCCGCAGGGTCGCGTGCCGCAACTGACCCACGAGATGCTGGACGTCACCGATGCGGCCGCGCTGGCCGCGGTGGTCAAGCGCCACGGCATCACCCAGATCTACCACCTGGCCGCCGCACTGTCGGCCACCGGCGAGAAGCATCCGATGTGGGCCTGGGACCTGAACATGAAGGGCCTGCTCAATGTGCTGGAGCTGGCGCGCACGGCGAAGCTGGAACGCGTCTTCTGGCCGAGCTCCATCGCCGCTTTCGGACCGCAGACGCCCAAGCGCGACACGCCGCAGACGACGGTGATGGACCCGACGACCATCTACGGCATCTCCAAGCTTGCCGGCGAGGGCTGGTGCCGCTGGTACCACGCCAATCACGGCGTGGACGTGCGCAGCCTGCGCTATCCCGGCCTGATCAGCTGGAAGACGCCGCCCGGCGGCGGCACGACCGACTATGCGGTGGAGATCTTCCACGAGGCGCTCAAGCACGGCCGCTACACCTGCTTCCTGAAGGAGGACCAGGCGCTGCCGATGATGTACATGCCGGATGCGCTGCGGGCGACGATCGAGTTGATGGAAGCACCGGCGGAGCGCATCACCGAGTGGGGCAGCTACAACCTCGCGGGCGTGAGCTTCACGCCGGAGCAGATCGCCGCGTCGATTCGCCGCCGCATCGCGGGCTTCACGATCGACTACGCGCCGGACTTCCGCCAGAACATCGCCGCGAGCTGGCCGCAGTCGATCGACGACAGCGTCGCCCAGCGCGACTGGGGATGGAAGCTGGGCTACGACCTGGATGCGATGGCCGACGACATGCTGGCGTCGTTGAAGGCGCGGGCGGACCAGCCGGCCGTCGCCGCGCAGGCCTGAGGGCGTAGAGTCGCGGGCTGTCCTCACTTCCCTCTGCGCTCCCGTGTCCCGACTCGCCGCCGAATTCCAACGTCTTTACGCCGCCGGTCCTGACGGCGCACTGCGCGCGCTCGTGCTCGACGTGGGGCGACCGTCGGACTGGGAGCTGCTCGCGGAGGTGTGGCGCGGCGTGCAGCTGGACCTCGCACTGCCGGCGCCGGCCATCGCGATCGCCGGCGAGAACAGCTACCAGCTGTGGTTCTCGCTGGAGCGAGGCTGCGCGCCGGAGGCGGCGGCCGCCTTCTTCGATGGCCTGAAGTCCCGATACCTGGCGGGCATCGCGGACCCGCGCGTGCGCTGCCTCACCGAGCCGCCGGCGATGCCGACCGAAGTCCGGGAGGGCCAGTGGTCCGCGTTCGTCGCACCGGATCTCGCGCCGGTGTTCGTCGAGGCGACCTGGCTGGACATCCCGCCCGGCGCCGAAGGCCAGGCGGATCTGCTGAAGTCCTTGAAGTCGATCACGCCGCAGGCCTGGGAAGCGGCGCTGGCGGCGCTCTCGCCGCACGGGCCGCAGGACAACGGCAGCACGCTTCACGGCGAGGACGCAGACGGGCGATCGGCTCCGCAGACGGCGCGAGAAGCGCCACGGGCCACGCCGTCGATCGCCACGCCGCCGGCGGCCCCAACGAACTTCACCGACCCCCGTGCGTTCTTGCTGCACGTCATGAACGACACGACGCTGCCGATGACGATGCGGATCGAGGCGGCGAAGGCCTTGCTGGCGTCGCCGTCTTGACTCAGACCGGCATCAGAACGGGATCTTCCCCGTCCAGATGTCCTTGTACATGACCCAGTCGCCCATGAAGCTGTAGAGCGGGCGCTTGAACGAGGCCGGCTTGTTCTTCTCGAAGCCGAAGTGTCCGACCCATGCGAAGGCATAGCCGCACAACAGCCCGACCAGGATGAAGCCCCAGCGCTGCGTCGCCAGCGCGTAGGCCAGGCAGGCCAGCCCCAGCGTGGAGCCGACGAAATGCAGTCGGCGGCAGGTCCGGTCGCGGTGCTCGCCCAGGTAGAACGGATAGAACTCGGCGAAGCTGCGCATCGCCTTCACGCGGTCCGTGCCGGCGTCCGGCTCGTGCGGCGCATGGGGCAGGGGGCTGGTGCTCATGGGCGTCTCCTGGCGCGGCCTTCGCGGGGCCGTCTGCGGGGTGAGGGACTCACCGTACGGCGCTCAACCGAGCGCCGCCTTCAGCGCATTCAACATCCCTTCCGGCGCCTCGGTCATCAGTGAATGCCCGGCGGGCAGCGTCTGCACCCGGGCGCCCAGCCACTCGGCCAGTGGCTTCGCCGCCTTGGGCGGCGTCATCGCGTCCTTCGCGCCCAGGATCAACTCGGCCCGCACGCCGGCGGCGGCCAGCTTCGCGGCGGCGTCGGGCGCGCCCTGGTAGCGATCGCAGACCAGGAAATCATGTTCGAACAGGTTGCCCCGCTCGTTGTAGCCGTCCTGCATGCGCTCCATCAGCGCGAGATTGCCGCCGTGCAGCCAGGCCCCCGGGCCCGGATAGGACGGCTTGCCGGCCGTCGTCGCGTGCGAGAACGCATTGACCATCGCCATCGCTGCCCGTGGCCGTTCCCGAGAGGTGCTCAGCAGCGCGTCGGAGACCTTCATCGGCCAGGCCGTGCCGACCATCGCCAGCCGCGCCACGCGCGCCGGACGCCGCGCCGCGGCCTCGAGCGCGATCAGCGATCCCATCGAATGCCCGACCAGCGCGACCGCACCGTCGCCGGTCACTCCGGCGGCGTCCAGCAGCGCGTTGATCCAGTCGCCGAGCGTCTCGACGTCGCCGAGCGCCGGGCCCTCGCTGCGGCCATGACCGGGCAGATCCACTGCCAGCACGCCGCGCCCGTGGTGAGCGAAGTAGCGGGCCAGCAGCGTCCACACGCTGTGGTCATGCAGGGCACCGTGGATGAACACGACGACGGGCAGGGCGGCGTCGAATCGCTTGCCGCCGGTGTAGGCATAGGCCGGGCGGCCCTGGACGTTCAGCTTCATCGCGCTCATTTGGACGCCACCTTCAATGCGGACTTGAGGTCGGCGATCAGATCCTCGGGGTCCTCCAGGCCGATCGACAGCCGGATCGTCCCGGCGCCGATGCCCGAGGCGGCCAGTGCCGCGTCGTCCATGCGGAAATGGGTCGTCGACGCCGGATGGATCACCAGCGACCGGGCATCGCCGACATTGGCCAGATGGGAGAACAGCCGCAGCGACTCGATGAAGCGCCGGCCGGGTTCTCGGCCGCCCTTCAGGTCGAAGCTGAACACCGCGCCAGCGCCCTTGGGCATCAGGCGCTGCGCCAGTGCATGGTCGCGGTGCGAGGGCAGGCCGGGATAGTTGACGCGCTCGACGATGTCCTGCGACTCCAGGAACTCCGCGATCCGCTGGGCGTTGCTCACATGACGCTGCATCCGCAGCGGCAGCGTCTCGATGCCTTGCAGCATCAGCCAGGCGGTGTGCGGGCTCATGCAGGCGCCGAAGTCGCGCAGGCCCTCGCGGCGCGCGCGCAGCAGGAAGGCGCCGACCGTGCTTTCCTCGCTGAAGACCATGCCGTGGAAGCCGTCGTACGGCTCGCAGAGCTCGGCATAGCGGCGGCGGTCGCCGCTGGCCGCATGCGCGCGGTCCCAGTCGAAGCGGCCGCCGTCGACGAGCAGCCCGCCCACGACGGTCCCATGGCCGCACAGGAACTTGGTGGCCGAGTGATGGACCAGGTCGGCGCCCAGCGCGATCGGCTGCTGCAGGTAGGGCGTCGCGAAGGTCGCGTCCACCAGCAGCGGCCGATGTGCCTCATGGGCGATCTGCGCGATCGAGGGGATGTCCAGGACGTCCAGTCCGGGGTTCCCCAGGCTCTCGCCGAGCAGCAGCCGGGTCTCCGGCCGGATCGCCGCGCGCCACGCGTCGAGGTCGCCGGGCCGCACGAAGGTGGTGGAGATGCCGAAGCGCTTGAGGGTGTAGTGCAGCAGGTTGTGCGAGCCGCCATACAGCGCGCTGGAGGCCACGATGTGGTCGCCGGCGCCTGCGATCGTCGCGATCGCCAGGTGCAGCGCCGCCTGGCCGCTGGCGGTGGCGATCGCGCCGACGCCGCCGTCCAGCGCGGCGATGCGTTCCTCCAGCACTGCGGTCGTCGGATTGGACAGTCGCGAATAGACGTGACCGCTGCGCTCCATGTTGAACAGGCCGGCGGCCTGCTCGGCGCTTTCGAACACGAACGAGGTCGTCAGGTGCAGCGGCACCGCGCGGGCGCCGGTGCTCGGGTCGGGCGCGGCGCCGGCGTGTAGCGCCAAGGTATCAAAGCCCGGGTCGGAAGGACCTGACATTGGGGGTCTCCTGCTTGTTATGCGGTGTGGTGAGGTCTGGCGCCGGGCATTGTGTGCTATGTTGGCAGCCAACTTTTCCTCATGTTTTTCTCAGGCGACCATGAAAGTCTCCGACATCCTGCGCGTCAAGGGCAGCACGCTCTTCACCGTCTCTCCCGACACGCCGTTGGCGCAAGCCGCCGAGACCATGGCCGAGCGCGACATTGGTTCCCTGGTGGTGATGGAGTTCGGTGACCTGGTGGGCATGCTCACTTTCCGTGAGGTCATCCAGGCGGTGGTGGGCAATGGGGGCAGTGTCGGGACGCGGCTGGTGCGCAGTGTCATGGACGACGCGCCGCTGACCTGCACGCCGGAGACCGAGATCGACGAGGTGCGCCGGATGATGCTGGGCCGTCACGCGCGCTACATGCCGGTGCTCAACGGCAAGCAGCTGATGGGTGTGATCTCGTTCTACGACGTCGCCAAGACGGTGGTGGATTCGCAGGACTTCGAGAACCGCATGCTCAAGGCCTACATCCGCGACTGGCCATCCGAAGACAGCCCCCCCGCCCCCTGACGGCCGAACAAGAAAACGCCCCGCAGCCGCGGGGCGTTCTTCTTCAAGTTCTCCCGGCCTCAACCGTCGAGGCGGCACCAGATGTGATGCCTGCCGCGGTGCCGGGCTGGGATGCGCGGCTAGGCGCGGACCGGAGCCATAGCGGCGCTATGGCGAGGATCCGCAACGCCGCCGCGCGCCCAGCCCGGCGCCGCGGCGGGCGTCACATCCAGGCGACGCCGTAGTAGTCGTAGACCTTGCGGCCGTACTCGTCGGTGTACTCGGGCCGTTCGGTCTGGGCATAGCGCGGGGCCTTCTCGAGCTGGTCTTCGCGCAGCGGCACGACGTAGCCGTCCAGGCTGGTGTCGTACTTCAGCATGTTCCACGGAATCGGATACCGGTCGGTGCCGATGCCCATGAAGCCGCCGAACTCGAGCGCGGCATACCGGACGAGGCCGGAGCGCTTGTCGATCACCAGGTTGTCGATGGTGCCGAGCTTGTCGCCGTTGCCGTTGTAGACCTTCGTGCCTTCGACGCGGTCCGAAGCGATGGTGGTGCTGGCCATGAGGGGCTCTCCTAGTCAGTTGCGATACAGGCAGTGCGGCAAATCGCGTGCCCCGCCGGCCTGCGATCCACCCGCTAGCCCCTGCCAGCCGCCGCCTTCCCCGTACGCGAAGCGACCGGGAATTTCCCTTGCCTGAACAAGGGAACCTTTCATCGCCGCGTCGCGGCTCCAAGCATGCTCAAGCTGCCCACCGCCGTCCGTGAAGCCGTCGAGATCGTCAGCGAAGCCGCGCAGGGCTGGAGCGACGACAACGCGCCCAGCATGGGCGCGGCGCTGGCCTACTACACGCTGTTCTCGATCGCGCCGCTGCTGCTGATCGTCATCAGCGTGGCCGGGCTCGTGTTCGGCGAACAGGCCGCGCGCGGCGAGGTGATGGCGCAGCTCTCGGACCTGCTCGGCACGCAGGGCGCGATGGCGGTGGAGGACCTGCTCAAGCGGGTGAACCGGCCCGACGAGGGCGGCTGGGCCGCCGCGATCGGCACCGTCGTGCTGCTGGTCGGCGCGACCTCAGTCTTCGCCGAGCTGCAGAACTCGCTCAACCGCATCTGGAAGGCGCCGCCGGTGCGCAGCGGCCCCGTCTGGAAAAGCCTGCTGACGCTGCTGCGCAAGCGGCTGCTGTCGCTGGGGCTGATCCTCGGCCTGGGTTTCCTGTCGATGGTCTCGATGGTCGCGAGCGCCGCGCTGGCGGCCATCAGCAAATGGTGGACCGGCTGGCTGGGCGCGGAGTTCGTGCTGCTCGCGCAGGTGCTGAACGCGACGCTCGCCTATGCGCTGATCACCGTGATGTTCGCCGTCATCTACAAGTGGGTGCCGGACGTCCCGGTGCGCTGGCGCGATGTCTGGGTCGGCGCGCTGATCACTTCGGCGCTGTTCAGCCTGGGCAAGACGCTGATCGGGCTCTACATCGGCCGCAGCGGTGTCAGCTCCGCCTACGGCGCGGCCGCCTCGCTGGTGGTGATGATGCTGTGGGTCTACTACTCGACCCAGGTCTTCCTGATGGGCGCCGAGCTCAGCTGGGCCTTCGCCAAGCGGCACAGCCTGCGGGAGCAGGCCGCCGCCACCGCGGCCCGCGCCCTCCATGCCGGCTGATCGGGCATGACGGGAATGCCCGATGAACACGGGCATCCCGGCCGACGGGGGCCTCGGTCGCCGGCATGAGGTTTGCCTTGTTCCGTTGTGGATTCGGCGGCATCGGCCGCCGGGTTTGTACAACCGGCGAAACGCCTGAAAGGATGTGCCATGAACCAGTATGGGCAACGAGGCAGACAGGATCAGCGTCAGGACAACCAATGGGGCCAGGGCGACCGCGATCGCTCGCACTACGGCGCCCAGACCGGGAGTTCGCGCGGTCAGGACCGTTCGCGCGACGACCAGCAGGCGGCCTACCAGGGCTCCAGCTTCCAGGCGGACCGCGAGGACACCCGCGGCGGCTCCTACGGCGGCGGTTACGGAGGCAGCTACGGCCAGGGTCGCGACGAGCGCGACGACTACCGCCAGGACTACCGCAGCCACGGCGATTTCCAGAGCCAGGGCGGCTATCGCGGCGGCTATGAGAACGAAGGCTGGGGCGGCGATCGTGGGCGCTCGATGAGCGGCAACTACGGCGGCGGCAGCCAGGGCGACAGCGGTGGCTATGGCGGTTACAGCGGGTCGGGCGACTACGGCAGCCGCAGCTACGGCGCGTCCAGCGGCTACGGGCGCGACAGCAGTGGCTCCGGCGGCTATCGCGACCAGGGACCGCGGCATGAAGGCTGGCGCGAGGATGCCGGCCGCCGCGGCGACTATGGCGGCATGGCCGGCTCCAGCTCGAGCAGCAGCTATGGGGCGTCGCTCGGCGAGCATTACGGCGGCAGCCAGGATTCGCAAGGGCGCAGCCTCGAGGGACGCGGTTATCCGGGCAGCGGCCAGCGCGGCGGTTATGGCGGCCAGCAGGGCAGCTATGGCGGGTCTGGCAGCTACGGCGGGTCGGGTAGCTACGGCGGGTCCGGCAGCTACGGCGGGTCGGGCAGCTATGGCGGGTCCGGTGGCTACGGCGGCGAGCAGGGTGGCGACTACGGCGCCCAGTCGCAACGCCGGCAGCATTACGACCCGGACTACGAGCAGTGGCGCGCCGAGCAGATGCGCAGCCTCGACAACGACTATCACGGCTGGCGCCAGGACCGCTACCAGAAGTTCTCCGAGGACTTCAACAAGTGGCGCTCGGAGCGCGCCTCGCGGCAGGGCTCGTCCAGCGGCACCGGTTCCTCGTCGTCGGGACAGTCGATGAGCCAGCAGGACACCAACGACGCGACGCGCTTCGGGCAGGGCGGCAACACCCTGGGCAGCGGCACCGGGACGCATGAGAGCGGCCTGTCGACGTCGAGCGGCTCGTCGAGCCTCTCCAGCGCCTCCACCGGCGCCACGCCGGGCGCCTCCAGCAGCACCACGCCGGGAGCTTCCAGCAGCAGCACCACGCCGGGGTCGTCGTCCAGCTCTTCCGGGTCGTCGTCCAACAAGACCAAGTGAGTCCGGGCTGAGGCGCGCGTCGCGGGCGGTCACCGGACGCGAGCGGGTGATCACGCGGCAAGCCGCGTGAATGCTCGTTGTCGGTGCGGCATGCCGCTTGCCGCGCGAGCCTCATGATCGCGACGAGCCTCGAACAGCGCGCCCGCCCGCCAAGTCCCCCGGGACCCGGCGAGGCGGGCGTTCCCGTGCTCGACGGCACGGCGCCGATCGATGCACGGTCGCTGGCCGAGGCCCGCCACCGCCGCTGGTGCAATGTGCGCCGTGTGCTGCTGGTGAGGCTCGACGGCGTGGCCGGCGTGCTGGCCTCGACGGCCGCCTTCGCGGCCCTGCACGAGACGATGCCGTGGACGCAGCGCACGCTGCTCGCCGCGCCCGAAGCGCTGGCGTTGCGGCCCCACCTGCAGGCGGTCGACGAGGTGCTCACCTTCAATGCCCCCTGGACCGCCGATGGCGCCGCCGCGCTGAACGCCGAACCGTCGACGATGCGCGGCGATGCCGAGATGCACCTGGTGCGCAAGCTGCGTCGCAGCCACTTCGACGCGGCGGTGCTGTTCGCCGCCTCGTCGCAGGCGGCATTGCCGGCGGCGCTGCTGTGCCGGATGGCGGGCATCCCGCTGACGCTGGCGCAGGTGCGTGAGCCGGCGCATGGGCTGCTCAGCGATGAACTGCTCGGCGAGGACACCGCCCAGGACGACACCCGTCGCCAGCTCGATCTGGTCGCCCATGTGGGCATGCGCACGGCGGATGAGCGGCCACGGCTGCGGCTGCTGCCCAAGGACAGCCACCAGATGAGGAACGCCTTGCAGCAAGCCGGGCTGCGCTTCGGTCAGCGCTACCTGCTGGTGTGCCCGGGTGGCGGCGGCCCGCGGTACTGCCCGGTGGCGGCTTACGCCGCGGCGGTCGATGTGCTGATCGACACCTGGGCCGACGACACCGCGGTGGTCCTGTGCGCGCGGCCGGGCGACGAGGCCGCCTTGGCCGAACTCCGTGCCGCGATGCCCGCCCGGGGACAGGTCTTGCCACCGGTCGCCTCGATCGGCGAACTCGCGGCGCTCGCCGCCGATGCCCGCGTGATGATCGCCGCGGACGACCTGCCGCTGACGATCGCCGCCGCGGCGCGCGTGCCGGCGGTGCTGCCGGGCCAGGCCCTGCGACGAGAGGCGACGTTCTCCTGAACCCGAGGCGCGCGTTCCGGGCGACGCTCCCCTACGTGTTCTCAAACGGTCCCGCTCGTGTTCGCACGGGCGGCATCCCGTCCGAAAACCACCCGCGGGTGTCCCGAAAAACGGTGCGAAATCGTCACCGAACGTTCCGCCGGGCATGACGGTTGCCCTTGTCGCGGGCTGCGCGCGGACGCGCGGCGCCCGCGTGGTCGGACGGATGTCCGGGCCGCGCTCGATCCCCCGATCGAACCCCGTCTTTCTTCACAGGAGGTTTTTCATGCACCTGCGCAAGCTCGCCTGGGCGATGCCGCTGATGCTGGCCGCGACTGCGGCCCAGGCGGACAGCTCCGGCAGTTTCCTGGAGGGTGCCAAGCTCGCGGCGCTGAGCCGACCGGAGGCTGCGGCCCCGGCGCACAGCCCCTCCCACCGCCACCCGGCCAGCGTCAGAACCGCCTCTCCAGCCCAGACGCCGGTCTTGCAGACAGTCGCCCCGCCCAGCCCGTCTTCCGCGATCGACACGGAAGACGAGCCCGGCGACGCCAGCTTCGAGATCCGCAATTTCTTCACCCTGGTCGTCGCCTTGGCCTTGGTGGGATGGATCCAGCGTCGCCGTCGGGATGTCTGACCCGACCTTCCCTTGGCCGGCACCGGCGCGGTCCGCTGACCGCCTCCCGGTGCCGTTTTCATGCGCCATTGTTCGGATGTCGTGCGTGCCTGGTTGATGATCGCCAGGTCGTCACCGGAATTTTTTTCAAATGAACTCGGGCAGGGGCTGGCAAGCCGGCCGCTTGCTGCAAGAATGAGTTATCTCGGTTCGACAGACATTCATCACGGATCGTCGAACCCCACGCCCAGGCGTGTTCCCTCCCACACACAAGGATGTACCGGTGACCCATGCGTTGATCGTGGATGACGATGTCGATTCCGTCGCCACCCTGCAGGAACTGATTGCGAGCGAGAAATTCACCGTGTCGGTGGCCCACACCTTGCGCGATGCCCGGCGGCACATCGCGCTGCAGCAACCCGATGTGGTGCTGCTCGACCTGCAACTGCCCGACGGCAACGGGATGGAGCTGTTCCAGGACCCGCAGCTGGTCGCCAATTCCGAGGTGGTGCTGATCACCGGCCACGCCAGCCTGGACACTTCGATCCAGGCGCTGCGCCTGGGCGCCGCCGATTACCTGGTCAAGCCGATCAACATCACCCAGCTGCAAGGCGTGCTGTCGCGGGTGATGAAGCCCGCCGCGCTCCAGGCGGAGGTGTCCGAGCTCAATGCCAACCTGGCACAGAGCGGCCACTTCGGCCTGCTGTGGGGCCGCACCCAGCCGATGCAGCGGATCTACGAGCAGATCTCGCGCGTGGCCGGCACCAGCGTGTCGGTCTTCATCAACGGCGAGAGCGGCACCGGCAAGGAGCTGGTGGCGCAGACCGTCCACGACCTCAGCCGTCGCCGCAAGAAGCCCTTCCTGGCGGTCAACTGCGGCGCGATCTCGCCCAACCTGATCGAGAGCGAGATCTTCGGTCACGAGAAGGGCGCCTTCACCGGCGCGGACAAGCAGCACGAAGGCTTCTTCGAGCGCGCCAGCGGCGGCACGCTGTTCCTGGACGAGCTGACCGAGATGCCGATGGAGCTGCAGGTCAAGCTGCTGCGCGTGCTCGAGACCGGCCGCTTCATGCGCGTCGGTTCGACCACCACGCTGGATGCCGACGTGCGGGTGATCGCCGCGTCGAACCGGCCGCTGCTGCAGGCGGTGCAGGCGGGCAAGCTGCGCGAGGACCTGCTGTACCGCCTGAACGTCTTCCCGATCGAGATGCCGCCGCTGCGCGACCGCCTGGACGACGTGCCGCTGCTGGCCGACCACTTCCTGCGCCAGATCGCGGCCAAGGAGGGCAAGAACAAGCGCTTCACCGCGAAGGCGCTGGCGCAGCTGCAGACCTACCACTGGCCGGGCAACGTGCGCGAGCTGCGCAACGCGGTCCAGCGCGCGTATGTGATGGCCGCCGGCGACATCGTCGACGAGCAGTGGCTGCCCAAGGGCGAGGGCGCCGATGTCCAGGCCACGGCCGCCTCGGCCGCGGCGGTGACCAGCTTCGGCGCGGCGTCCGGCGCGCCCGCGCCGGCGCCCGCGGTGCCGACGGTGGTCGCGGCTTCGGGCGAATCGTCCGGTCCGTCGATCACGATGCCGCTGGGCAGCTCGATGGCGCAGGTCGAGAAGGCCTTCATCCTGGCCACGCTGCAGCACTACAAGCATCACAAGGAGCAGACGGCGGCGGTGCTCGGCATCAGCCTGAAGACGCTCTACAACCGGCTCAAGGAGTACGCGGCGGAAGACGCAACGGCCGCCGACAAGGCCGCGCAGTAGGGCGCCTGCGCGGCCCGCCGCGCGGCTCGGCATGCGACCTGCCTGGGGAAGGCAGGAGGACGAGCCGATGGGACTGCGCTGGGTATGTGATGAGGAACCGGGCCTGCGCCGCGTGCGCGCGGCCCATGGCTTCCGGTATGTCGATGCGGAGGGTCGTCCGGTGAAGGACGAGGCCACGCTGCGGCGCATCCGCGCGCTGGCCATTCCGCCGGCCTATGTGGACGTCTGGATCTGCGCCCGCGACGACGGGCACATCCAGGCCACGGCGCGCGATGCGCGCGGGCGTAAGCAATACCGCTACCACGCCGACTGGATGGCCCTGCGAGGCGAGAACAAGTTCGGTCTGCTGATGGACTTCGGCCATCGCCTGCCGCGGCTGCGCCGACAGGTGCAGCGGCGGCTGCGCGAGGGCGGACTCGATCGCGAGCGGGTGCTGGCGGCGCTGGTGCGGCTGCTCGACCGCACCTGGATGCGCATCGGCCATCGCGAATACGCCCGGAGCAACGGCTCCTACGGCCTGAGCAGCCTGCTGTCGCGCCACGTCAAGGTGAAGGGCGACGCGCTGCTGCTGAGCTTCCCCGGCAAGAGCGGCGTGCGGCACCAACTGGCCGTGCGCGACGACCGCGTGGCGGCGCTGGTGCGCCGCTGCCGCGACCTGCCGGGGCAGGAACTCTTCGGCTACGAGGACGAGGCCGGCATCGCGCACCGCATCGACGCCTCGGATGTGAACGACTGGCTCGCCGAGGCCGGTGGGCCGACCTGCAGCGCCAAGGTGTTCCGCACCTGGCATGCGAGCGTGCTCGCGCTCGACCTGCTGCTGGCCCATGCGCGCGCCGGCACCGCGCCGGTCGATGCGCTGAAGCAGACGGTGAAGGACGTCGCCGCGCGCCTGGGCAATACCGCCGCGGTCTGTCGCAAGTCCTACATCCATCCCGCCGTGCTGGACTGGGCGCAGTCGGACCGACTGGCCGCCTTGCCCGCACAGCGTTGGATGAAGGCGCCGCCAGCGTTGGCGGGGCTCAGTGTGGCCGAGCGGCGCCTGCTGGGGCTGCTGCGGACGCAGCCGCGGGTGGCGATCGCTACGCCGATGCCGGCGCCGTCGGCGCGG
>NZ_PEOG01000146.1 GCF_002761755.1 Roseateles chitinivorans | reverse complement strand
CGCGATCGCGAGCGCGGTGTGCCGGCCGTGGCGCTCGGCGCGAAGGGGGTGATAGCGGCGAAGGCGTGCATTCATCGGGTCACTCCGGATCGTTGAAACGGCCCGGCCCCAGGGCCGGCGGGGCAGGGCGTGCGATCGGCCTGCGCGTCGCGGACGCGTGCCTTTCTCCTCATCCCGTCACGACCTGGCCCAGCGACCCCAGCGTGCGGTCGAAGGCCCAGAGGTCGTCGGTGGCCTGGCACAGGAACTCGCGCACCGGCTGCAGCTTGCGCATGGCCTCGTCGGCGATCGCGTCGTTGCCGGGCTTGTACTCGCCCATCTGCACCAGCGGCTCGATCTCGTCGTACTTGGCCATCAGCGCCCGCAGGTGGCCCGCGGCCGCCTGATGCGGCTTGGGCACGATCTGCGACATCACCCGCGACAGGCTGCCCAGCACGTCGATCGCCGGGTACTGGTTCCGCGCGGCGATCTTGCGCGAGAGGATCATGTGACCGTCCAGGATTCCGCGCACCTCCTCGGAGATCGGGTCGTTGCCGCCCTCGTCCTCGTACAGCACGGTGTAGAGCGCGGTGATCGATCCGCGCGCGCCCATGCCGGCGCGCTCGAGCAGCCGCGGGATCTCGGCGAATACCGACGGCGGAAAGCCGCGCCGCGCCGGCGGCTCGCCCGCTGCCAGGCCGATCTCGCGCTGCGCCCGGGCGAAGCGGGTCAGCGAGTCCATCATCAGCAGCACCTTCAGGCCCTGGTCGCGGTAGTACTCGGCCACCGCGGTGGCGACGTGCGCCGCCTTGGCGCGCTCGCTCGACGAGCGGTCCGAGGTCGCGCACACCACCACCGAGCGCGCCATGCCGGCCTCGCCCATGATGAGCTCGATGAATTCGCGCACCTCGCGGCCGCGCTCGCCGATCAGCGCGATGACGCTGATGTCGCACTGCGTGCCGCGCGCCAGCATGCCCATCAGGGTGGACTTGCCGACGCCGGCGGGCGCGAAGATGCCCATCCGCTGACCTTCGCCCAAGGTGATCAGGCCGTCGATCACCTTGACCCCGGTCGGCAGCGGGCGCTCGATCATCTCGCGCTCCATCGGCGTGGGCGGCAGCGCGAACACCGGGCGCGATTCGGTCGTGCGCACCGGGCCCTTGCCGTCGATCGGCCGGCCCAGGCTGTCGATCACGCGGCCCAGCAGCGCCTCGCCGACCGGCACCGACAGCACCTGGCCCAGGCCGACGACGCGGGTGCCGCCGCGCACGCCCAGGATCGATCCGAACGGCGAGAGGATGCTGCGCCCGCCGGCGAAGCCGACCACCTCGGCCGTCTGCAGCACGCCGCCGTCGTCGTCGAGCACCTCGCACAGTTCGCCCAGCCGCGCGTCCAGGCCGCTCACCCGCATCAGCGTGCCGATCACCTCGGTGACCTTGCCGGTGCGCCCGACCATCGTGGCCGAGGCCAGCTCGGCCTCCATCAGGTCGGTGAATCCCTGCAATGCCTTCATCGGCGCTCCTGGTTCAGTGTTCGGCGAGGTCGTGCGCGTGAAGGATGTCCTCGGCGTCATCGGCATCGGCCTGCGCGCCCGCGTCCGTGTGCGGGAATCCGAAGGGTGCGTGGGCATGGGCCTGGGCCTCGATGCCGCGATCGCTGATGCCGTCGCCCGGTCCGTCATCGAGGCCGTGTTCGGGTTCCTCGTGGTCGTCGGCATCGGCGAGCGGCAGGCTGCTCGACAGCGCCTTGCGCACCGCGCGGTCCATCGCCGCGCGCAGGCCGTCGAGCTGCGTCTGCAGGCTCGCATCGAGGATGCCGACCTCCGACTCGAACACGCAGCTGCCCGCCCGCAGCGACGGGTCGACGCTGACCTCGATGTGAAGCCCCTGGGTCTGCAGCGCCTTGAGCGAATCCAGCGCGGCGCGCGCATGGGCATGGTCGTCGGCGCTGACGCGCAAGGCCAGCGTGCTGGCGCCGCGCGCGAAGCTGCGCACGCTGCGCAGCGCGCGCTGGTACAGCGCCGCCCGCTCCTCGGTGTGGACGATGCGCTCGACGGCGCCGGTGACGATGGTCGCCAGCTTCTCGTGCATGCCGCGCAGCACCTGCGCGTTGTCGATCGCCTGCACCGTCTGGCGCTCATGCCATTCGAGCGCCGCCTGGCGCCGGCCGGCTTCGCAGG
>NZ_PEOG01000145.1 GCF_002761755.1 Roseateles chitinivorans | reverse complement strand
CGGCCCGCGCCAGATGGAACGCTGAGCGCCGACCTCAATCGATCCTGAACGACACGCCGGTGATGAACAGCGTGTCGTTCTTCTTCAGGCCTTCGCCAGGATTGCTGTCGTAGCGGTGCTGGACCGTGGCGGTCAGGCTGAGGCGCTTGGTCATCGCGACCGAGAGCCCGCCGTCGAAGGTCGCGCGGTACTCGCCGCTGTTGCGCAGGTCGGGCAGGTAGGCGAGCCGCTGCTTGAAGGTCGTGTTGTCGGAGACCTTGTGGTTCGACTCCTCGGCCAGCAGCACCTCCAGGTTGCCGTAGCGGCTGCGGCTGACGCCATCGACGATGGCGGGCGCCACGTAGCGCTCATGCGTGTAGCCGAGACCGCCCGAGACATCCCAGGTCAGGTCGTCGCGCTTGATCAGGTGATAACCGGCGCCGCCGCCCACCGACAGCCGCGAGGACAGGTTGGCCGGCTCGTCCTTGAGCGCGTCGAACTGGCCGAAACCGAAGATGCGATCGGTGAGATCGCGCTGGTAATGCGAGCCGAAGGCGTAGCGCTGCTCCGAGTCCGAGTCGTCGTCCTTGAGGTACATCGCCCGGCCGTTGAGGGAGAGCTTGTCGGTGGTGCTCGCCTTGACGGCCTCGCCGCTCAGGTTGACGGTGGTGGAGTCGCTGTTGCCGGACGAGACGCTCGCGCCGGCGGTGAACAGGGCGCGCCACTGGCCGTCGTTCTTGACGGTGACCTGGGCGAAGGAAAGCAGCGGCGCAGCGGCGAGGCAGGCGGTGGCGAGGAGTCGCGTCGGCGGCATGTCGGGTCCTTTCAGGAGGGAAAACATGCGCTGGAGGCGGCAACCTCCGGTCCCGGCGCGCGCAACGCGCGCGTTTGCTTTCATCTCGCGGGCCGCTGATCACAAGAGCTTACATCCGTGCCACCGGCGACACGAAATCGGTCCCCCTACGACAGCCGTCGCGCCTGAGCGCGCCCGCCGCTCGGGCCGCGCCCACCCCGCGCCCGCGCCCACCGTGCCGGCCTCAGGAACCTGCGTTGTCCGCCTTCACGTACGAGGCCAGGCCGTTGCCGAAGGACCACTCGTCACGCTGATTGGAGCTCAGGACGATCTGCACGTCCTCGCGCCGCAAACCGGGGCTGACGGCCAGCCGGTCGGCGATCGCCTGGTAGAGCGCCTGCTTCTGCGCGGTGTCGCGCCAGTTGCCCGCCACCAGGTGGATGAACACCACATCGCTGCTGCGATGGATGCCGAGGTAGTCGGCATCGAAGATGAAGTCTTCCGGATCGTGCTGGTGGATCAGCTGGAAGCGGTCGTCGGGCGGGATCTTGTAGGCGTCGATCAGGCCTTGATGGACGCTGTCGGCGATCGCGCGCACATGCTCGCGGGACTTGCCCTTGAGCAGGGAGATGCGGACGAGTGGCATGAGGTCTCCTTCTTCGGTTCAGGCGGTGGTCATGATCTGCAGGTGGCGGTCGAACGAGGCTTCCACCGCGGCCTGGGCGCCGCCGATGATGTTGCGTCCCCAGCTGTAGCCGTAGACGTCGTCATACGCCAGGCCGGCGAGGCGCTCGCGCATCGCCATCACCTCGCGCGGGCCGAGCGGGACGAAGTTCGGTGAGCTGTAGAGGAAGCTCACGCTGCGCCGGTTCGACGCGACCTGCGGCGAATCGCCGACGAACAGCGCTCCGCCGCCGCGCGGCCCGGTGGCCCAGTGCAGCGCCGTGCTGCCGGGGAAGTGGCCGCCGGTGCGCACCAGCGTGACGCCGGCGCCCAGGCTGAGCCGATCGCCCTGCCAGTGCTCGATGCAGCGCGCGGGCCGCTGCACCCAGGCGCGGTCGTTGTGGTGCAGCAGGATCGGCACGCCGCCGAGGGCCTCGCTCCACTGCACCATCGACGAGTAGAAGTGCGGATGCGAGATCACGATCCGATCGACGCCGCCCCGGTCGCGCAGCGCGGCGACGGCCTCGTCGGTGACCAGGCTCAGCGACTCCCACAGGATGTTGCCGGCCTCGGTCGGCAGCAGCAGCACGCGCTGCGGGATGGCGAAGCTGCCTGCCACCGCGAAGGCCGGAAGGCCGTCGTCCTCGCCGATGCGCAGCTTGAAGCGCGTGGACAGCGCCTCATGGGTGGTCCAGTGCTGGCCGCTCCAGCCGACGTACTGACGGTCGTCCTGGCAGATCGGGCAAGCGCGTGGCGGCGCGTCGCTGAGCGCGAATTGCGTGCCGCAGGTGTCGCAGAGGTGGTGTTGCATGAGTCGGTACTCTACGGATACGCTGGCTCGATGAAAGCGCCAGTTTCGACCAATCTCATGGAACCAGTTCTGCCCTTTGAACTGGACCTGGACGACGTCCGCAACGGTGGACTGACCCGGTCGCTGCACCGCCAGTTGCGGGCGGCGATCCTGGAGCGGCAACTGCCGGCCGGCTTCGCGCTGCCGTCCACGCGGCGCCTGGCCGAGGCGCTGGGCGTCGGCCGCAACACCGTGGTCGCCGCCTACGACCTGCT
>NZ_PEOG01000144.1 GCF_002761755.1 Roseateles chitinivorans | reverse complement strand
CAGAAATTCATCATGGGCCGCGAGATCGACGCGGCGCCGAAGGCGCTGATCGTCGCGCAGCCCACCTGGGGCGTGGATGTCGGCGCCGCCGCGCAGATCCGCGCCGAGCTGCTCGCGCTGCGCGAGGCCGGCTGCGCGCTGCTGATCGTCAGCGAGGAACTGGACGAACTCTTCGAACTCAGCGATCGCCTGGTGGTGATGGCGCGCGGGCGGCTGTCGCCGGCGATCCCGGTGGCGCAGGCCAGCGTCGCGCAGATCGGGCAGTGGATGAGCGGGCTGTGGGACGCGTCGGCGGCAAACGCCTCCGGCTCGGGCTCGGGCTTGGGCTTGGGCTTGGGCTTGGGCTTGGGCTTTTCGCCAGGTACGTCCGGTGCGGGCGGTCCCCATGAACGTGGCAGTGGAGAGGGCCCGCATGCTGAAGCTTGAACCCCGCCCGCAGCCGTCGGCGGCGATGTCGCTGGCCTCGCCGCTGATGGCGCTGGCGCTGACGACGCTGATCGGCGTCGCGATCTTCCTGTCGCTCGGCAAGGATCCGGTGCAGGGCCTGCGCATGTTCTTCTGGGAGCCGCTGCGCAGCCGCTACGCGCTCGGGGAACTGGGGCTGAAGGCGACGCCGCTGGTGCTGATCGCGCTGGGCCTGGCGGTGGCTTTCCGGGCCAACGTCTGGAACATCGGTGCCGAGGGCCAGTTCATCGCCGGCGCGCTCGCCGCCGGCTGGGTGGCGATGCAGGCCGACGCCGGCAGCACGAAGCTGATCGTGGTGCCCATCCTGCTCGCGGGCGTGCTCGGCGGCGTGGCCTGGGCCTCGATCACCGCGGCGCTGCGCGACCGTTGCCATGCCAACGAGATCCTCGTCAGCCTGATGCTGGTCTACGTCGCGGAGTTGCTGCTGCAGTACCTGGTCTACGGACCGTGGAAGGACCCGGCGGGCTACAACTTCCCGCAGACCATCACCTTCCTGCCGGCCACGCAGTTGCCCAAGCTGTTCGCCGGCACCCGGCTGCATGTCGGAGTGTGGATCGCGCTGGCGGCGGTGGTCGCGGTGTGGTGGCTGCTGATGCGCTCGATGGCCGGCTTCGCGCTGCAGACCGGCGGCATCGCGCCGATGGCGGCGCGATATGCCGGCTTCTCGTCGCGCGCGGCGCTCTGGGGCGCGATGACGCTGTCGGGCGGCCTGGCCGGACTGGCCGGCGCGCTGGAGACGGCCGGCCCGCTCGGCCAGCTCACGCCCTACGTGCCGGTGGGCTACGGCTTCGCGGCCATCATCGTGGCCTTCGTCGGGCGGCTGCATCCGGTCGGCATCGTGCTATCGGGCCTGCTGATGAGCCTGTTCTACATCGGCGGCGAGCTGGCGCAGTCGCGGCTCGGACTGCCCAAGGCGATCACCGGTGTGTTCCAGGGCCTGCTGCTCTTCTGCCTGCTGGCTTGCGACACGCTGATCCATTACCGCCTGCGGCGCGTCGCGGGGCTCGGCACCGCCGCCGCAGCAGCAGCGCCCGGTGCGCCGCAGATCGACAAGGAGCAACGTTGATGGAGGCCTGGGCCCTGCTGATCGCCGCGACGCTCAATGCCGGCACGCTGGTGGCGCTGGCCGCGCTCGGGCTGTTGATCAACGAGCGCGCCGGCGTCGTGAACCTGGGCGCCGAAGGCATGATGCTGGTCGCCGCGATCGCCGGTTTCGCCGCGGCGGTGCACAGCGGCAGCGACCTGGTGGGCTTCCTGGCCGGCATCGGCGCGGGCGCGCTGATGGCCCTCGCTTTCGGAGGGCTCGCGATCTACCTCAACACCAACCAGTACGCGACCGGCCTGGCGCTGAGCCTCTTCGGCGCGGGCTTCTCGGCCTTCGTCGGGCAGAACTATGTGCAGGCGAAGCTCGGCCCGCGACCGTCGTTCGCGGTGCCCGGCCTGGCCGACCTGCCGTTCATCGGGCCGGCGCTGTTCCGGCAGCACCCGCTGGTCTACGCCGCGATCGCGCTGACAGCGCTGCTGGCCTGGGCCCTGGCCCGCACCCGGGCGGGCCTGGTGCTGCGCGCGGTCGGCGAGTCGCCCGAATCGGCGCATGCGCTCGGCCATCCGGTGCGCCGCATCCGGCTGATGGCGGTGGTCGCCGGCGGGGCGCTCTGCGGGCTGGCGGGCGCGTACTGCTCGGTCATCTACACGCCGCTGTGGGTGGAGGGCATGATCGCCGGCAAGGGCTGGATCGCGCTGGCGCTGACGAGTTTCGCGACCTGGCGACCGGCACGGGTGCTGCTCGGCGCCTATCTGTTCGGCGGCGTCACCATGCTGCAGTTCCACCTGCAAGGGCAGGGCGTGCAGGTGGCCAGCCAGTTCCTGAGCATGCTGCCCTACCTCGCGACGATCGTGGTGCTGGTGCTGATCTCGCGCGACGAGCGCTTCATCCGCGCCAACATGCCGGCCTCGCTGGGGCGGCCGTTCCATCCCGGCGGATGAATGCGCCGCGAAGTCCTGTTTCACATCCTGCTGGAGAGTCCATGAGCCGTCGTCCGATGCTTCGCCGTTCCCTGTTGATCGCCGCCGCCGCGGCCGCCGCCCTCGCGCTCGGCGCCTGCGGGAAGAAGGACG
>NZ_PEOG01000143.1 GCF_002761755.1 Roseateles chitinivorans | reverse complement strand
GGGGCGCCCGCGCTGCCGGCGCCCTCCGCCGCGAGCTGCGCGCTGTACTCGCGCACGTCCTGCGTGATCTTCATCGAGCAGAACTTGGGCCCGCACATCGAGCAGAAGTGCGCCACCTTGGCGCTGTCCTTGGGCAGCGTCTCGTCGTGGAACTCGCGCGCGGTCTCGGGGTCCAGGCCCAGGTTGAACTGGTCCTCCCAGCGGAACTCGAAGCGCGCCTTGGACAGCGCGTCGTCGCGGGCGCGCGCCGCCGGGTGGCCCTTGGCGATGTCCGCCGCATGCGCCGCGATCTTGTAGGCCATCAGGCCCTGCTTCACGTCGTCGCGGTCGGGCAGGCCCAGGTGCTCCTTGGGCGTCACGTAGCACAGCATCGCGCAGCCGAACCAGCCGATCATCGCGGCGCCGATGCCGCTGGTGATGTGGTCGTAGCCGGGCGCGATGTCGGTCGTCAGCGGCCCCAGCGTGTAGAACGGCGCCTCGTCGCAGTGCTTGAGCTGCTCGGTCATGTTGGCCTGGATCATGTGCATCGGCACGTGACCGGGGCCTTCGATCATCGTCTGCACGTCGTGCTTCCACGCGATCTTCGTCAGCTCGCCGAGCGTGCGCAGCTCGGCGAACTGCGCCTCGTCGTTGGCATCGGCGAGCGAGCCGGGCCGCAGGCCGTCGCCCAGCGAGAAGCTGACGTCATAGGCCTTCATGATTTCGCAGATCTCTTCGAAGTGCGTGTAGAGGAAGTTTTCGCGGTGATGGGCGATGCACCACTTCGCCAGGATCGAGCCCCCGCGCGACACGATGCCGGTGCGGCGCTTGACCGTCATCGGCACGAAGGGCAGCCGCACGCCGGCGTGGATGGTGAAGTAGTCGACGCCCTGCTCGGCCTGCTCGATCAGCGTGTCGCGGAAGAGCGCCCAGGTGAGGTCCTCGGCCACGCCGCCGACCTTCTCCAGCGCCTGGTAGATCGGCACGGTGCCGATGGGCACGGGGCTGTTGCGCAGGATCCAGTCACGCGTCGTGTGGATGTTGCGGCCGGTGGACAGGTCCATCACGGTGTCCGCGCCCCAGCGCGTCGCCCAGACGAGCTTCTCGACCTCTTCCTCGATGCCGGAGCTGACCGCGGAGTTGCCGATGTTGGCGTTGACCTTGACCAGGAAGTTGCGGCCGATCGCCATCGGCTCGAGTTCCGGGTGGTTGATGTTGGCCGGGATGATGGCGCGGCCGCGGGCCACCTCGTCCCGCACGAACTCGGGCGTGATGATCGCGGGGATCTGTGCGCCCAGGCCCTGGCCGCGCAGGCGCTGCTCGCGCTCGCTGTCGGCGAGGTACTCGTGCATCCAGGCGCGGCGGCCGTTCTCGCGGATCGCGACGTACTCCATCTCGGCGGTGACGATGCCGCGGCGCGCGTAGTGCATCTGCGTCACGTTGCCGCCGGCACGGGCGCGCCGGGGCGTGCGGTTCAGCGCCGCGCTCTGCGCGCGCAGCGCCTGCTGCTGCGCGGCTTCCCGCAGGCCGTCGTCGAAGAGCTGGATCGGGCGGCCGGTGTAGGGCTCGGTGTCGCCGCGCGATTCCACCCAGGCGGCGCGCGTCGCGGGCAGGCCGCGTCGCACGTCGGTGGTGACCGCGGGATCGGTGTAGGGACCGGAGGTGTCGTAGACGGCGATGCGCTCGCCGTTGGTCAGCGCGATCTCGCGCAGCGGCACCCGCAGCTGCGGATGCAGCACGCCCGCCTCATGCGTCTTGGTCGAGGCCGGCAGCGGCGCGCGGCTGGCGGCGAGGCGGTGATGGAACTCCGCGGCGGCATCGGGGCTTGCGGCGGTCGGGGGCAGGTCGTGCGTCAGGTCCAGCATCAGGGTCTCCGGTTGGGCGCCGGAGGCTGGACTGAAAGGCACGCGGGCGTGACGAACAGGACCCTTCTCGTGGAGCGGCGCACAGGCGGAGCGCGAGAACGCGCGCGGATCGCCGAGGTGCGCCTGGAAGGGCGGGCTCTTCTTACGCCGGTACGAACCGGATCAAGTTCAGCGGGTCCACAGCTTCATCGCCATGTCTCAGCCCGTGCCGCCCCGCGCTGTCGCGCGGATCGGCCCAGGGCACCCCGGAGCAGGCGCGCAGTATAGGCCGGTCCGCGCGCGACCCCGCGAGATCGTGACTTCCTCGACGCCATGGGCCTTGCGGCCCGCTGTTACATCCTGATTCCGGGCAAACCCCGAGGCGTCGTCACGGTGGTGACTTCTTACACTGCGGCGCTCATGCCGGGGCGCGAGAACCAAGACCAAGAACCGTAGACAAGACCGGCGTTGTCTCCAAAAGAGAGCAACCAGCGCAATCGAGAGGGTGGAGTGATGAGCAGCCGTAGTCTCCTGAACGTCCGGCGTCGCGGTCTGGCGCTGTGCCAGGTCTTGAGCTTGTCCCTGGTCGCGATGGCCGCGCAGGCGCAGACGGCGACGCCCGCCGCGCCGGCCGATCCCAAGGCCTCCATGAGCGATGTCGACCGCGCCAGGCGCGATGCCGACAAGGTCTTCCAGTGGATCAAGTTCCACGCCGAGAAGGGCGAGAAGAAGACCCCCGAACGCCACGACGCCAAGGCCGAGGCGCCCAAGCCTGCCGCTCGTCCGGTGGCCACGGCCGCGCCGGCTCCGGCGCCCGCTCGCCGTCAGGATCTCGATCCCGCCTCGGAACGCGCGCTCGCCGCGCGCAGTGCCACGCAGGAGGCGCCCGCGATGGCGGCGGCCACTGCCCCCGCGCCGATCACGACGACGCCGACCCAGC
>NZ_PEOG01000142.1 GCF_002761755.1 Roseateles chitinivorans | reverse complement strand
GTCGCGCCGGCGACGGCGCCGTTTCCGCCGGCCCCTCCGCTCGACGTCAAGGACGGCCACGTCTGGTCGCCCGACATCGCGGCAGTGGCGCGGGAGCTGCAGCAGCTGGCGCTGGACAACGGCCAGGTGGAGGTGATGCGCACGGCCGGCAACCAGGTGCGCGTGCGCGTCGACGCGGCCGATGCGGTCGATCGCCGCGATGCGCTGCAGCCGCGCTTCCGGCACTTCGTGGAGCGCGCCGGCGAGGTGCTCGCGCGCTCGCCGGCGGTGCGGGTGCGCGTCGAGGCGGGCATCCGCGGCAACTCGCCGGCCAGCTCGCCGGCGGCGGCGAAGGGCCGCAACCAGGCGCTGGGCTGGGCCCGCGGCACCGAGGCGATACTCGCCAGCCGCGGCATTCCCGCCGACCGGCTGACGTCCGAAGTCCGCTCCGGCGGCGACGCCGACCCGGCGGGAAGCTTCGACACCGGCCCGCGGCGCTACATCGAGCTTCTGGCCGCCGACCCGATCGCGCCGTGACGCACCGTCCCGCCGGGCCCACCGCGCCAGCCCAGGGACTGCATTCATGACGTTTCCCCTCGCCTCCCGACGCACCTTCCTCCGATCGGCGATCGTCGCGACGTCGGCGCCCCTGGCGCTGCTCGCGCCCGCCGCCCGCGCGCAAACCGCGGCCTGGCCGGGCAGGCCGGTCCGCATCGTCGTGCCTTATGCGCCGGGCGGGCTGAGCGACGCCGTCGCGCGCCTGCTGGCGGAGCGGCTGGCGCTGGGCCAGCCGGTGATCGTCGACAACAAGCCGGGCGGCGGCGGCGTCATCGGCATGGGCGTGGTGGCCAAGGCCCCCGCGGACGGCTGCACGCTGGCCTTCTCGGCGATCAGCCCGCTGACGCTCAGCCCGCACACGCACCGGGTGCCCTACGACGCGCTGACCGACTTCGCGCCGGTGGCGCGCGTGATGGTGTCGCCGGTGTACCTGCTCGCCACGCCGGCCTTCACCGGCAAGACCTTTGCCGACGCGATCGCCCAGGCGCGCGCGCAGCCCGATCAGGTCACCTTCGCCACCAGTGGCGTCGGCAGCCTGGGCCACCTGATGCTCGAGCAGATCTCGCGCAAGGCGCAGGTCCGCTTCAACCATGTGCCCTACAAGGGCGGCGGTCAGATCGCCACCGACGCCGCCGGCGGCCAGTTCCAGCTGCTCTCAGGTCAAGGTCATCCTCGGCGAACTTGATTGCCGACCTCCATAAGCCACTCGAGCCTGTCCTCATGCGGCGCGGTGGTCGACCCGTCGCCCTGCAGTTGCTGCTGCAGTCCTCTCGAACGAACTTACCGCCCAGGGACGAGGAATGAAGTGGCGGGCCGCGCGCGCCTCCTCGGCAATGTCCAGTGACGTAGGGATCGAGCTCAGCCTTCCATTCCGACTACTTGGCACGGCGGCGCCGCCAGAACTCCCACACGAGGGCGCAACCGACGGCCAGTCCGCTGGCCAGTCCGATCCAACCGAGCCTCCAACCCTCGTCAATGGTCACCTCGGGATTCGACAGCAGAATGATCAGCATGCCCACGAAAGCGGACGCGAGCGGCACCGCTACAGACAAGATGAGGAGAAGGGCTCGCTTCACTTGAATCGCTCCAGCGTTGGGCAGTTCAGGTAGAGGCCCGCGGTGCTGCCGCCGGCTTGAACGACCTCCTCGAGGAAGCTGGCACAGTTGTTTGGCGCCATGAGCCAGAGCCACTTCTTGGACATCAGCTGGTCCAGCTTGAATTGGGCGGCGTCGGGCCTGGTGATCTTCACCGAGCGCTGCGACAGCACGGTCTTGCGGTTCTCGCGCAGGTAGCGGCGGAAGCCGAGTTCTCGCATGAAGTGGGGGCGCATGTATGGGCCGGCCACGTGGAAGTAGAAGGGCCCGCCATCGCCCACCTTCAGCAGCATGTGGCCGCACGGGTTCCACCGGTCCCCACTGACGACGACCGCCGCGGTGTTCGCCCAGTCGAATGCCTGGGGAAGGCACATGCTCAGTTCCTCCCCGTCGTAGGGCGGAGGAGGCTTCCTCTCAGCCATGCGTCGCACTCCCTGTGATCGTTGTGATGCGGGGCAGTCTAGGCGGCGCGGCAGCCGCACCAAATATCCGAAGGTCATGCCGCTCGGCGCGCTTCGGAAACCCCGAGGCGGCCGTTCAAACGGGCCCTCGCTTCACTTCAGCTCCGCCGCCTGCAGAGTGCGGCGCGGCACATGCGGATGCAGGTGCGAGACGACCGCCCGGCCCTGCACGAAATCCAGCGAGTAGCTGCTGTGCTGCAGCGGCGTCGCGCGCTCGGTGCGGTCCAGCGCGTTGCTGAAGCCGCGTCCCACCTGGCGGCCGTGATCGAACACCAGGTCGGTCACGCCGCCCGGCACGCGGGCCACGGCGCTGTCGAACTCGCGGCGGTTGCGCGCCGCCAGCACGGGCCGCAGGTCGGCATGCCAGGACACATGGGCGTGCAGGTCGGCGACCACCTGGGACAGCGTCGACAGCGAGTCGTAGCTCCCCACATGGCCGGTCTCGGGCGCGCGCTCGCGCATGGCCTCGTCGCTGATGCCGACGTGCCGGTCGATGGCGCGCTCCCAGGCCAGGTCGCTGATCGCGGCGCGGCGCGCCGGCGCCTGATGCAAGGTCTCGCGGACCTCCCCGATCCGGGCCTCGGTCACCGCGAGCCGCTCGCGCAGCCCGGCCTGGGCGGCACGGGCTTCCTCGTGCTCGCGGCTGGCATTGGCGGCCTCCCGCGCCAGCGCCGCGTCACCCGCCATTTCGCCGCAAACGCTGACTTCCTTGCCGGCGGCGCGCGCCTGGGCGATGGAACTGGCCAGC
>NZ_PEOG01000141.1 GCF_002761755.1 Roseateles chitinivorans | reverse complement strand
CGGCGGCAGCCAGCGGTCGCCCGGCGCGAGCAGCGCCGCCACCTCCGGCGCGTTCAGCGCCTTGGGCATGGCCACGAGCGTCGCGGCGTGCCCACCGGGATTGCCCGCCTCGCCCGGAGCGACCCACAGCAGCTCGCGGGGCCGGTCGGCGGGGTCCTCGGTGCCGCAGGCGAAGTCGTCGTCGGTCGCATGCACCAGCCAGCTCAGCGCGGCGTCGCCGTCGTCACGATCGGCGTCGGCGTGCAGCCGCTCGATCGTCTCGGCGGTGCCGTGCACGAGCAGCGTGCCGCCATCGGCCCGCACCAGCGCATCGGCGCGATGCAGCCGTTCCGCGGTCGTGCCGGCGGGGACAAAACGCAGGCCGCGGCAACGTCCGTCGGCGTAATAGCCGTGTTCGACGTCGATGCGCAGCAGTGGGAGGTACGGGCCCATGGTGCGTGCTCCTTCGCGATCAGCTGCGGGCGCCGACGCCGATGCCGACGCCCGGGGTGCGCACCGCCGGCAACTGGGCATCGGACTGGCGGGCATCGATGGTGATCAGGCGCACCCGGTACAGCACCGAGGGCAGGTAGCGCCCGCCGAGCACGCCCCACAGCGTCGCCATCTCGTGCAGGTTCAGCGGCTCGATCGACAGCGTGAGCTTGTCCAGGCGCGGGTCCAGGCCGGGCGAGTTCTGCGTGTCCAGCACCGGCGTGGCCTGGAAGCAGGCGATGGTGCTGGCGATGAGCTTGAGCGCTTCCGGATAGGTGCTGCCGCCGTAGTTGGCGGCGAACATCACCAGCAGGTTCAGCTGCACCGGCGGGGCGGAGCGGGCCAGCCGATCGCCGCTGCCCAGCGCCTGGGCCGGCAGGCTGGCGACCGGATCGCGCTCGATGTTCACCAGGAAGGCGGCGAGCCGGTGCGAGGCCCCGGCCGCCGGTCCGCCGTCGGCCTCGTGCAGCGCGGTCACCGCGACCAGGTCCTCCGCCGACTGGTGCGAGCGGCGCAGCACCGCATTCAGGTGGCCGGCGAGGTGGAGGAGGACGGCGTCGATCATGGTGAGGGCCGAGGACGGGTGGGAGGCTCGGACGCCGCGAGGCGCCGGAAGGTCGATGGGATGAACGATAGGAGCGCGTCCCGCCGCGGCCCATCCGGCGGATGCGGATGTTGGCGGGCGCGATTGCCGAGATCCGGCTCGGCGAACGGCCGGTGGCGGGCATGTCGATGCGGGCGCGGCTGTCAAGCTGTCAACCCTGCCGGGGCCCAGGTGCTGACGGGCGAGGCCGGCGCTCCTAGACTCCGCGCCATCACCGCCCGCAGAGGCGCGTCGCAGGGAGCAATCACCATGGACAGGAGCAGTGGCGAAGGCCGGGCGCCCGCGTTGGCCGCGACGGCTGCGCCATCCCGGCCGAAGGGCACCGGTGCGGACGGTACGCTCGTCGGTGGCGTGCTGGCCGCCGCGCCGCGCGAGTTCCTGCTCGGGGACTGGCGGGTGGAGGTGCGGACGCGGCGACTGAGCCGCGGCGACGAAACCGTGGTGCTGGAGCCGCGACCGATGGCGGTGCTGGTCGCGCTGTGCCGCCAGCCGGGCGAGGTGGTGCCCGCCGAGGCGCTGCTGCAGGACTGCTGGCCCGATGCGACGACGCTGGGCGACAACCCGGTCCACAAGGTGGTGGCCGGCCTGCGCCGCGCGCTGGGCGACAGCGCCGCGACGCCGCGCTACCTGGAGACCATCCGCAAGCAGGGCTACCGGGTGGTGGCGCCGATCGGGGTGCTGTCGGCGCAGGGGCCGCGCAGCCATGCCGGCGGCTGGCGGGGACAGTCGCCGTTCCGCGGCCTGGAGCCGTTCGACGCCGCGCACGCGAGCGTGTTCTTTGGCCGCGACGACGCCGTCGCCGCGCTGCATGCGCGCCTGACGCGGCAATGGCGGCTGGGCCATCCGCTGGTGGTGCTGCTGGGGCCGAGCGGCTCGGGCAAGACCTCGCTGGTGCAGGCGGGACTGATGCCGGCGCTGGCGCGCCCGGCCGTCGATGACGACCGTGGCGACCGCGCGCTGCGTGTCTGCGCCGCCGCCAGCGTCGACCTGGGCGCGCTGGGCGGTCTCGATGCCTGGGCGGGCGTGGCCGGCGCGATGCTGGACTGGGAGTGCCAGGGCGTGCCGCTGCTGTCCGGCTACAGCATCGACACGCTGGCGGCGGCGCTGCGCGATGCACCGGACGAGGTGCTGCGCCAGCTCGCGATCGGGCTGGACGCGACACGCGCGCTCCGCGGGGGCGCGCAGGCACCGCCGCTGCTGGTGCTGGACCGGCTGGAGGCGGTGCTGCAGGAGGACGAGGTGCACACCGCGGCCTGGTTCGACGCGCTGGAGCGGCTGGTGCGCAGCACGCGGCTGGTCGTGCTGGCCGTCTGCCGCAACGACTTCTATGCGGCGCTGGCGCGGCGGCCGCTGCTGATGCGCGGCAAGGAGAGCGGCGCCCACCTCGACCTGGCGCCGCCCGGCGCGCGCGCCATCGCGCAGATGATCCGGCTGCCGGCGCGTGCCGCCGGGTTGAGCTACGGCGCCGACGAGAGCGGGCTGAACCGGCTCGACGACCGGCTCTGCGCCGACGCGATGCAGGCGCCGGATGCGCTGCCGCTGCTGCAGTACACGCTGCAGCAGCTCTACCTGCACCGGGCGCCGGGCGAGGTGCTGGCCTGGTCGGCCTATGAGGACCTGGGCGGCCTGGAGGGCGCGATCGGCCGCCGCGCGGAGGCGCTGCTGCGTGAACTGCCGGCGGACCAGCAGGAGGCGCTGCCGCGGCTGCTGCCGCGCCTGGTGTCGCTGGCCGGCGAGGAGGCGTCGCCGACCGGCCGCTGGGTCGCCGCGGCGGAGCTGAGCGACGCGCCCGAGCGCGCGCTGGTCGCCGCGTTCGTCGAGGCTCGCCTGCTGGTGGCGGACCACGCGGGTGGCGTCAACGGCTACCGCGTGGCCCACGAGGCGCTGCTGCGGCGCTGGCCGCGGGTCACCGCCTGGGTCGCGCAGCACCGCGTCGCGCTGTCGGCGCGTGACGAGCTGCGGCCCTGGGTCGCCCGCTGGCGCGAGGCGGGCCGGGCGAGCGCGCTGCTGCT
>NZ_PEOG01000140.1 GCF_002761755.1 Roseateles chitinivorans | reverse complement strand
GCCATCAGCGGCTGTGGCCGCGCACGACGCGGCCGCGCCGGTGGCGCTGGGCCTCGCTCGCGCTGCTCGTGGTCGCCACGCTGCTGGCGGTCCCCGCATTGGGCGTCACCGCCGCCTTCTCGGTCGCGCTCAGCGCCGCGATGCTCGGCGCCGTCGTCCTGCCCTTCGTCAACGCGTGGCGCGTCCACGCCCAGGGAGCCAGCGATGTGGGGTAAGTCCGTCGCCGCCGGCCTGCTCGGCCTGCCGATGACCGTCGGCGTGATGGGCCTCCTCACGCTGCTGTGGCCGGGCCCGCTGCGCGCGAACGCGCTGGCGCTGCTGATCTGCGCCTTCCCGGTCTGGGTCGCCGCGCTGGCCCTGCCCTTCCAGCTGCGCAGCGCGGCGCGCGCCTGGATCGTCATGACCGCGATCACCGCGCTGTGCTTCGCGGCGATCCACGGACTCAAATTCATCGGCTGGGTGCGCATCGCATGAACGCCAAGACCCTCAAGACCTGGCTCTCGGTGCACAGCGGCATCGGCATCGCCGCCGGCCTGCTGCTGTTCATCGCCTTCTATGCGGGCGCGCTGACGCTGTTCCATCACGAGATCGAGGAATGGTCCGCGGCCGCCGAGCCCCCGGCCGGTCCGCCGCCCACGCTGGCCGACGCGCAGCGGCTGCTGGACGGCGTGCTCGCGCAGGCGCCGAAGATGGCTGCCGACATCCGCCTGCAACTGCCCCACGACGGCCACGGCCTGCGCGCCTACGGCCAGGACCCTGCAACGAAGACCTGGCGATCGTTCGAACTGGGCGCCGACGGCCAGCCGCGAGAGCAGCAGGACCGCGGCGAGCTCGGCGAGTTCATCCACCGCCTGCACTACACCGTCGGCATCCCCGGCGCCTGGGGCACCTACACGATGGGCGTCGTGTCGCTGCTCTACGGCCTGGCGCTGGTCAGCGGGCTGGTGATCTACCTGCCGGTGCTGGCCCGCGACCTCTTCGCGCTGCGCTGGGGCCGCAATCTGAAGCGGCTCTGGCAGGACGCGCACAACGCCGTCGGGCTGCTCTCCCTGCCCTTCCACATCGTCTTCGCCTGGAGCGGCGCGGTGCTGTGCATCGGCACGCTGCTGCTGGCGCCGTTCCAGTTCCTGGTCTTCGAGGGCAAGCTGCTGGCGCTGATCGGCCCGCAGGCCGGCTTCTCACGGCCGGTCCAGGCCAGCGGCACGCCCGCGCCGCCGCTGAAGGTCGAGCAACTGGTGGCGGCCGCGACCCGCGCCGCGCCGGGTCTGGAGGTCGAGCGCCTGCACCTCCGCCATCACGGCGACGCCGCCGCACAGGTGGAAGCCGACGGCGCCGTGCATGAGCGCCACCTCAGCCGGGCGGTGCGCGTGGAACTGTCCGGCACCACCGGGGCGCTGCTGCACGAGGTGCAGCGGCCCGCCTCCTACAGCAGCGGTACCGCCCTGCTGCGCGGCCTGCAGAACCTGCATTACGGCGACTTCGGCGGGCTGGCGCTGCGCTGGGTGTACTTCGTGCTGGCGCTCGCCGGCGCCTTCCTCTTCTACAGCGGCAACCTGCTGTGGGTCGAATCGCGCCGCAAGCACCAGCAAGCGGCACAACCGCGCCGCGCCAGCGTGATGGCGCGACTGACGCTGGGCGTGGCGCTGGGCTGCATCGCCGGCATCTCGGCGCTGTTCGTCGGCACGCGGGTGCTGGGGCCGGACCGCTTCGCCGACGCGGTGCAGCCGGTCTACTTCGCGGTGCTGGCCTTGTGCGTGCTCTGGGCGCTGGTGCGCCCGCTGCCGAAGGCGGCCTTCGAGCTGTGCGTCGCCGCCGCGGCGCTCACCGGCTGCATCGCGCTGGCGGATGCCGCGATGCTCGGCCCTCGCCTGCTGCGGGGCGACCTGCTGCTGTGGACCGTCGACCTGACCGCGCTGCTCGGCGCGGCGCTGCTGCTCCTGCTGGCCCGCGCGACGCGCCGTCGCGCCCGCAACGGCGCACCGCACAGCGTCTGGGCGCTCGGCGCCTGAGCGCCACGGCCGCGTGGCCGGGGTCGTCGTCGGCGGCAGCGGCGGCGTCGGCGTCGGTGTCGGTGTCGGCGTCCGGCAACCGAGGACCGGGCTACTTCGAGTAGCCCGTGTCCTTGATGAACACCGACCGGCGCTCCGGGCCGCTGAAGGCGAACAGCACGCGCTGCTGCTCGCCGTTGTCGCGCTCGACCACCATCGCCCAGCGTTCGAGCCGGTAGCGCCCGGTGAAATCCGCGCCATTGCGGCGCCGCTTCGTCCCGCCGCCGGCGCCGGCGCCGACGGCGCTCACCGACGAGGTCCCCGTGCTGCCTCCCCGCGAGTAGGACGTCGTCGCCATGCCGGTCACCCCGGCCGCGGCCGCCATCGCGCCGGTGCCGAACACCGAGCGCCCGCTCTGCTCGAACTGGCCGTCGCCATGGAAGTGGAAGCGGTTCTGCGAGCTGCTGCCGCCGAGGATGGAATACCAGGAGTGGGTGAAGGTGCCGTCCACGCGCTGTCCGGCCTCGGCGGGCAGCGCCGGCCGTCCCTGCACGGTGCGCCAGTCCTTGTCGTCGAGGTCGCGGATCTGCCAGTCGCTGCCCTGGCGGCGCCACTGGATGATGCGTTCCGGCTGGAAGCGGCGTGCGCCGGCGAGGTCGAGCTCGTCCGGCGGCAGGTCCAGCCGCTGGTAGCCGGTGCCGTCCTTGAGCAGCAGGTGCACCTGCTCCACCCGACTCTCGCCGCTGGGCTGGTACCAGGTCCAGAGCAGGAAGGCGATGTCCTTGTCCGCGACGCCCTTGCCCGGGGCCGCGCGGATCGCGCGCTCGGCCGCGGCGCGGCGTTCCAGCGTGGCGGTGCGGTCCGCCTCCTCGCGCCGGCGGCGGTCGTCGCCCGCCAGCGCGCGCAGCGTCGGCCACAGCTCGTTGGACTTGGCCGAGATGGCCTTCAGCCCGTCCCCGTAGCGCTGCAGCAGCGCCTCCTCCTGGGAGAACGCGATGCGCATCCACTCGACCTTGCCTTCACGCGGCGGGCGCATGTAGACCTGGGTCTCGACGGCGGCGCCCGCCACCGTCACCACGCAGCTCTGCACCACCACGCCGGCGGTCAGCAGTTCGGGCGCGCGGCAGGCC
>NZ_PEOG01000139.1 GCF_002761755.1 Roseateles chitinivorans | reverse complement strand
CGGCCGGCGGCGCCCCGGCCAGCGATCGCGCCAGGAAGGCCTCCAGCTTCGGGCCGTGCGCGCCGTCGTCCTGGAAGTAGATCTGCCAGAGCATCGGCCGTCCGGCCCACTGGGCGCGGACGAAGGAGTCCTCGCCCCGCACCAGGTTCAGGTCGCAGGACCAGAGCAGCCGGTCGTAGTCGATCTGCGTGAGCGCGGGCAGGGCGATCGCGCGTTGGCCGGTGCGCAGCTGGGGCGGCAACGCCGACTGCGGCGCGCCGCGGCACAACAGCAGGAGCCAGCCCGGGCCCAGGGCCGCCAGGAAGTCGTCCAGCGGCGCCTGCGGATATGCGAACAGGCTGAGCACGCGCTCGCCGCTCAACGGCGCCCAGCCGCGCTCGCCCAGCCAGCGCTTGCCGTCATGCGCGTCGATGGCCTCGATCAGGCCCGGTTCGCGCAGCAGGCCCCCGGTGCGCGCGTTGAAGCCCGGGTAGAAGAAGCGCTTGTCCAGCCCGGCGCCCGGGCCGGAGAACTGCGGCGACTTCAAGCCATGGCTGCGCTCCACGTAGCTTTCGGCGCTCAGGTACTCGAGATTGATCCAGGCCGGCGCGATCGGCCTGGCGGCCATCGAGGCGACGAAGGCGGCCGGCAGCTCGCAGCCGAAGGTCTCCACGACGACGTCGCCCGGCGCGGCGGCCGGGCTGTCGTCCCATGGCAGACACTGCAGCCGCTCGACCGCCTCCGGTTGCATCCACGCCAGCGGCGACAGGTCGTCGCACCACAGTCGCACCTGCGCGCCGCGGTTGGCCAGGTCGCGCGCGAGCCGCAGGCAGACGCCGAGGTCGCCATAGTTGTCGATGACGCGACAGAAGATGTCCCAGGTCGTCGTGTCAGGAGACTGCGTGGCGGAAGCGGATTCGGCGAGGGCGTCGGGCATCGCGGAATTATCCGGCGGCACAATCGCGCCCCATGAGCACGACCCCCGCCGGCGCCAGCGAAGTGCCGGATCCTTCCTCCCCGACCGTCCCCGCGGAGCAGCCGCCCGCCGAGGCGCCGGCGGCACCCGCCGCCATGGAGTCGCCGGCGCCGTCCCATGCCGATGCGTGGAACGCCCAGTCCGAAGCCATCGAGGCCGCCGAGTCGCGCCGTGTCGCGGACATGGAGCGCGCCGCGCGCGAGGTCCGCGACCGGCTGCTGGCCGAGGTGCTGGCGCTGCCGGCGCTGCCGGGCGTCTACCGCTATTTCGACGCGCAGGACCATGTGCTCTACGTCGGCAAGGCCAAGAACCTGAAGCGCCGCGTCTCCAGCTACTTCCAGAAGGATCACGGCGGCACGCGCATCGGGATGATGGTGGCGCGCATCGCGCGGCTCGAGACCACGGTGGTGCGCACCGAGGCCGAGGCGCTGCTGCTCGAGAACAACCTGATCAAGGCGCTCAACCCGCGGTTCAACATCCTGTTCCGCGACGACAAGAGCTATCCCTACCTGCGCCTGTCCGGCCATGCCTGGCCGCGCATCAGCTACTACCGCGGCGCGGTCGACCGGCGCCATCGCTATTTCGGCCCGTTCCCCAGCGCCTGGGCGGTGAAGGAATCGATCCAGCTGATCCAGAAGGTCTTCCAGCTGCGGACCTGCGAGGACACCGTCTTCAACAACCGCAGCCGTCCCTGCCTGCTGCACCAGATCCACCGCTGCACCGGCCCCTGCGTGCCCGAGGGCCAGAACGACGACTATCGCCGCAATGTCAGCAACGCCGAGCGCTTCCTGCTCGGCGAGACACAGGAGGTGCTGGACGCGCTGCAGGCGCAGATGATGAGCCACGCGGAGCGCTTCGAGTACGAGCAGGCCGCCGGCATCCGCAACCAGATCACCGCCTTGTCGAAGGTGCTGCAGCAGCAGGCGGTCGACGAGAACAGCGCCACCGGGCGCGATCGCGACGTCGACATCCTGGCGGTGAAGCTGCAGGGCGGGCGCGCCTGCGTGAACCTCGCGATGGTGCGCGGCGGGCGGCATCTGGGGGACCGGGCCTACTTCCCGAAGCATGTCGACGACGCGACGGCGGTGCAGCTGCTCGATGACGACGATCTGCCGGAGCTCGATCCTTCGGCCGGCGAGGGCGACACCGGCGGCGGCGTCGCGGTCGCGCGCCCCGCGCCGCCGAGCCCCGAGCGCCAGGTCCTGGAAGCCTTCATCGCGCAGCACTACCTCGAGATGCCGGTGCCCTCGCTGCTGGTGCTGTCGGAGCCGGTCGATCCGGCGCTGGCCGAGGCGCTGAGCGCGCAGGCCGGCTACCGGGTCACCACCCAGGCCCAGCCGCGCGGCCAGCGCCGCATCTGGCAGGAGATGTGCGTCAAGGGCGCCGAGATCGCGCTGGCGCGGCTGCTGTCGGAGGAGGGCTCCCAGCAGGCGCGGACCCGCGCGCTCGTGGACGCGCTGGACCTCAGCGTCACCGAGCTCGACAAGTTCCGCATCGAATGCTTCGACATCAGCCACACCGCCGGCGAGGCGACCCAGGCGTCCTGTGTCGTCTTCGAGGGTCACCAGATGCAGAGCAGCCAGTACCGGCGCTTCAACATCGAGGGCATCACCGGCGGCGACGATTACGCGGCGATGCGGCAGGTGCTGACACGCCGTTACAGCAAGATGGCCGAGGCCGCCCAGAATGGCACCGGTCGTCTGCCGGACCTGGTCCTGGTCGACGGCGGCAAGGGCCAGGTGTCGATGGCGCGCGAGGTCTTCGAGGAACTCGGCGTCGACCTCAGCCTGATCGTCGGCGTCGAGAAGGGCGAGGGCCGCAAGGTGGGCCTGGAGGAACTGGTCTTCGCCGACGGGCGGGAGAAGGTCTACCTGGGCCGCGATTCGGCGGCGCTGATGCTGGTCGCCCAGATCCGGGACGAGGCGCACCGCTTCGCGATCACCGGCATGCGGGCCAAGCGGGCGTCGATCCGCACCGGCGGCTCGCGGCTGGAGGATGTCCCGGGCGTCGGACCGAAGAAGCGCGCGCAGTTGCTGCAGCGATTCGGCGGCGTGCGAGGCGTGGCGGGGGCGAGCGTCGAGGAGCTGTGCAGCGTCAAGGGCATCTCGCGCGAGTTGGCCGAGGACATTTATCGCGCGCTGCATTGAATGGCGCGCGGCTGGTTGGGAATGGAAGCATGACAACGATCGATCGAATCCCCGCGAGGGACGCGGCGCGCTGGGGCGCCAAGGTGGCGCTCGCGCTGATGCTGGCGGCCT
>NZ_PEOG01000017.1 GCF_002761755.1 Roseateles chitinivorans | reverse complement strand
TCGCCGGGTGCCTCGGCCGCGGCCTGCGCCACCGACTGGCTCCAGGCCTTGCCCGGTCCGGCCTGGCTGCTCAGCGAGGACACCGGCGCCTCGACCCGCCTGACCGATTTCAACGACGCGGCCGCGCAGATGATGGGCGGCTCGGAGGCGCGGGGCCAGCTCTGGCGCGCCTGCGAGGAACGCCTGCCCGAGGAACTGCGCCAGGCACTGGCCCAGCCCGACCTGCAATCGGGCAGCGCCTGCGGCGCGTGGTGGCTGTGCCTCACGGCGCTGCCGCATGGCGGCGGCACGCTGCTGAGCCTGTGGCCGCAGGGCGCGGCGGAGACGGTGCCGGCGGCGCTGGCGATGCAGGCGGCGGAGCAGGCGCGGGCGGACCAGGCTTCGTTCAGCTACACCGTGTCGCATGACCTGCGCGCGCCGCTGCGCGTGGTCGAGGGTTTCACCCGCATCCTCAAGGAAGACTACGGCCGGCTGCTGGATCGCGCCGGCAACGACCACCTCGATCGCGTGCTGGGCGCGTCGGCGCGGATGCACAGCATGATCGACTCGCTGCTGGCCCTGTCCCACCTGTCCTCGCAGGCGCTGCGGCATGAGACGGTGGACCTGTCGCTGCTGGCCGGCCAGGTCGTGGAGGAACTGCGCCGCGCGTCGCCGGCGCGCGAGGTCGAGGTCGAGGTGCAGCCCGGCCTGCGCGTGCAGGGTGATCCGACGCTGCTGCGCATGGTCCTGGAGAACCTGCTGGGCAACGCCTGGAAGTACAGCGGCAAGCGCGAGCACGCGGTGATCCGCTTCGAGGCCGAGCAGCGCCAGGGCGAGCGCGTTTTCGCCGTCAGCGACAACGGCGCCGGCTTCGACATGCGTTTCGCGGACCGCCTGTTCGGCGTCTTCCAGCGTCTGCACAGCGCGAGCGACTTCCAGGGCACCGGCGTGGGCCTGGCCTCGGCGCGGCGCATCGTGCGGCGGCACGGCGGCGACATCTGGGCCGAGTCCGAGGTCGGGCAGGGCGCCCGCTTCTACTTCACGCTGCCGAACTGAATCGGGGCCGCGTCCAGCCGCCACTGGGCTGGCAGGCCGGATAAGCGACGAGGGACGAACGCTGACTGAGCGCCGGATGAGCGCCGCGCCGCGGTGCCAAGGTCCTCAGCTGCCGAGCGCGAGCTGTTCGACCGCCTCGACGACGCGGCGCGCCTGCTCGCCGAGTTCGATGCGCTGCTCCGCCGCCATGCGTTCCAGGCGCGCCAGCGCCTGCGCCCGGGTCAGCGAATAGCGGTGCATCAGCACGCCAAGCGCCATCGCCTCGACCACGGCCAGCGACGAGGCCGGCTCCAGCGCGGGCGCGGGTGGCGCGGTGTCGGCGCGGGCCGGCCGGTTGGCGAAGGCGGCCTCGACGGCGGGAACGATCTGGTGGATGTCCAGCGGCTTGACCAGGTAGGCGAGCGCACCCAGTTCCTTGACCTTGGCGACGGTGGCCTCGTCCGCGAAGGCCGAGAGGAACATGAAGGGCAGCTGCAGGTAGTCGCGCAGGTAGCCGGCCACGTCGAAGCCGGTCATGCCTTCCATGCGGATGTCGAGCAGGGCGAGGTCGGGGCGGTGCTGCCGGGCGATCAGGATGGCGTCGTCGCCGTTGTCGGCGTCCAGGACCTCATAGCCGGCCTGGGCCAGGCCATGCGTCAGGGTGGCGAGCACCAGCCGGTCGTCGTCCACGACCAGGATGCGGCCCTTGCCGCTCGCGCCCACGTCCTTGCTCACGCTGTCCACGCTGCTCCCGAATCCAAGGCATCCCCGAGGGGTGACCGCGGATTGTCACCGAAATGCCGCGTGCGCAGCCGCAGGGCGGCGGGAGCGGTTTCGGGTGGTCACACCCGTCGCGGGAGGATCGGTGTCCCATCCGCTGCGAGATGAGTGTCCGGAATCCGCTGGACGCATTTCGCCAGCGAGGCGACCGCGGACCGTGTCAGGCCATGCTCACGACAGCATTGTTCCCACTGGTCGAGCGCCGCCGCCTCCACCTGATCGATCAGCGCGTTCGCGGTGGTGACGTCTAGATCGAAGCTTGCGGCGGAGGAGAGCATGTTCTCGCGCGTCGACCATGCGCCATGGTCGCCGACGCCGAGCGCCTGCTGGCGAATCCGCGGCGGATGCAGGGCCGGAACAAGGTCGTAGGCGGGCGCAAGCCGAAAGGCATCGGGACGCTCTTCATCCGCCAGCATGCCGTGATTGCGATCATGATCGTCGCCATTGCCGATGACCGCGTTGAAGACCATCCGCCGGAACAGTTCGTGGCGATCGGCCGCGGAGCGTGCAGACAGTCGTCCGAGTTCGCGCGCGAGGCGTGGGTAGGAACCGAAGAAGCTGTAGCGCTGGCCCGATTCGCCATTGCTGAGCAGCGTGCGTGCGCTGAGGAAGGCATCACGTGACCACCCCCCCTCGCGCGGCGCGCGATCGAAACGGCGCACGAGCAGCACGTCGGCGTCGCCGACCGAGACCACTTCATGGGTGACCGCGTCGATGCCGCAGCGGCTCGCCAGCGTCAACGCGGCAGCTTCCAGCCGTGCCATCGGCACATCCGGCGAGTCGCGGCGCGACGGGAATTTCACGAGCCACTGCCAATGGCCGTCCGCGATCGTGATCTTCGGTCGAGCCCCGCCGAGGCCGGTGTTGGGCAACAACTGACGTTCAAGTTCAGGTGGCAAGGGGCGATGCCGTTCCAGCGCCGAGATCGCGCGACAAGCGTCTTCGAGCCAGGAGCGGTCCCAGGGTTCGAGCCACTCGGGCAACTGTTCGGGCGACCGGCTGAACGCGAGATGTCCGACATGGTCCTGCTGCGACTTCAGCAGATAGTCCACCGGCGATGCTTGTTGACCGTAGGCCCGATCAATGACGTAGCGGCCCCAGTCGTCTGGCGTGGCGTCGGCGATCGCGCCGAAGAACCCGCCAAGCGCGGAGGTCGTTTTGACTGAATCGTTGAGCGGCAACGCAATGGCGTCGATCGGCAGCGCGTCGGTCCGCTCCAGGTAGCGGCGGCCATAGACGAAAGTCCCTTGGGACGCACCATTGGCCACCAGCGCGTGGGTGAATCGACCGCACAAGGTGGGCTGTGTGTCGCCGGGAAGAAAGCACCAGACGAATGCAGACCTAGAAGTCATTGTCGACCGCCTTCTTCACGCGCACGCGTCGACCCTGGGTGCTGAGCTCCAAGGTGAGTCCCGTCTGATCGAGACCAGCGTCCGCGACGATGTCGATGGGCTCATTCAGACCAAGTGCCCAGAGCACCCGTAGATAGGCGCCAAAACCGGTTCCGAGATCGCCACGCTCGATGGCGGCAATCGACTTGATCGACAGGTCGGCTCGCGCCGAGAGATCTTCCAGGCGCCACCCCCGCCGAACGCGCGCTGCTCGTACGCGCGCGCCGAGCGCGCTTGCTTGAGCGATCAGCGCGTCGGGATAGGGCTTGGCGACAGTTCTCAAGGCGAGGCTCCTTCGAAGTCATCATAATCGAATCCTTAATTATGGATCTTATGAGGACTTAAAAGCCTTTTTAATGCCTATATTCGGTCACAAGGCCTCGAGAAGCTGCACCCCTGGCGGCCACAGGCTGAGTTCGCAGACCACCTGCTCGCCGTCCTGCGTCAGGCCCAGCAGCGCACTGCGCCGCGGCAGCAGCGCCCGCACCAGGCCCAGGCCGGAGACGCCGCCGCGCACCTGCGCCAGGTCGAAGCCCGGCGGCAGCCGGCCCGCGTTGATGATGCGCAGCACCACCTGTTCCGGGTCGAAGCGCAGTTCGCAACGCACCGGCGCCTCGCCGCCATGCTTCACCGCGTTGGTGAACAGCTCATTGAGCGTCAGCGCGATCGGGATGGCTTCCGCCTCGGGCAGGCCCCAGCGGTGCGACTGCTCGGCCATCGTGCCGGCGACCTCGACCTGGATCTCCCGGCCCGACATCCGCTGCACCGAGCCCATCACCGCCTCGACCACCTTGCGCAGGCGCAGCGGGCCCGACATGCCCACCTGCAGTCCGTAGACCTGCGCGATCGCCTGCACCTGGCCGACCGCCTCGTTGATCACCGCCTTGACCTCCGGGCGCCGCGCGGCGATCTGCTGCAGCAGGCCGGCCACGCCCTGGAGGTTGTTCTTGATCCGGTGGTGGACCTCCCGCACCAGCAGCTCGCGCTGCGCGATCGCCGCCTCCAGGCGAGCCGCTTCCTGCGCGCGCTGCTGCGTCACGTCGCTGGCGACCAGCAGCAGTTGCTCCGGCTCGAGCTCGCCGCTGGCGTCGTTGACGCCGGCCAGGTGCAGCAGCCGCGCATCCCAGATCCGCGCCTGGCCGCGCACCGTCAGCCGGTACTCGCGCTGCAGCACCTCGCTGCTCTGCAGCGCGAACTCCATGTCGGCGCGGATCGCCTCGGCCTCGTCGCCACTGCCGAAGAGCGCCTCCAGGCTCGCGCCCAGCAGTTCCTCCTCGGGCCGGCCGGCCAGTGCCGCGGCCGCCTGGTTGATCTGGCGCACCTGCAGCGTGCGGGCGTCGTGCAGGCTGATGGCGATCGGCGCGGCCTCGATGATCCGGTGCAGCGAGGCTTGCGCCTGCAGGCTCTGCGCCTCGGCCTGTCGGCGGCGCTCGATGTCGAGCAGCGCATAGGTCAGCTGCCGCGAACCGTCCGGTCCCACGGTCGCCACCGCATTGCCGACCACCCAGAACTCCCGGCCGTCGCGGGCGACGACCCGGCACTCGAAGGTTTCGGCCTGGCCCTCGGGCAGGTCGTCCAGGTAATGCGTCTGGCGGAACGGATGGTCGGGCGCCTCGGTCGCGACGCTGCTGATCGGTTGACCGGCGAATTCCGGCAGGTCGCCGCCGAACATGCGCCGCGCCGAGCGGTTCATCCACTCGATGCCCTGCCGCCCCACCGTCACGATGCCGACCAGCACCGAGTCCAGCACCGCGCGCTCGCGCTCGGTCTGCAGCTGCAACGACTGCTGCAGCAACTCGTTGCGGGCCTGGGCCTGCTGGTGGTCGGTGATGTCGACGGTCAGCACCGAGGTCGTCTTCTGGCCCGATGCCAGCTGGCCGATCTCCACCCGCGTCATCAGCCAGCGCAAGCCGTGCTCGGGATGCCGCACCGCATAGCGGGCCACCGTCGGCGTCGCCTGCTTGAGGGCGAGCTGCAGCTTCTCGTATTCGGCCCGCGAGTCGGGCTCGACCATCTCGCGGTTGACGCCTTGCAGCGTGGGCGCCGGCTTCGGGGTGTCCGCGCCGGGCGCGGGCGATGGCGGCGGCGCGCCGGTCCCCGGCCGCGACCAGCCGGCTTCGGGCTGGAAGGTCGCCAGGCCGACACCGGCCGTGTCCATCAGCGTCTGCAGTTGCTGCTGCGCAAGTTCCAGGTCCTGTTCGGCGCTGCGATCCTCCAGCATCACCAGCGTGCGCGGGCGCGACCACGGGCCGCTGAGCCGCCGCGCGCGCACCCGGATCCAGCGCCGGCGGTCGCCGGGCGGCGCCAGCAGCGCATTGCGATGCGACTCCTGGCCGGAGTCCGGCGCCTTGGCATGCAGCAGGTCACGCCACTCGGGCGGCAGCTCGTGCAGGCTGATCGGCATCTGCGGGCTCAGGCGCCGGCACAGCGCGCTGAACGCGGTGTTGAAGCGCAGCAGCAGGCCCTGGTCGTCATGCATCAGCGCGGGCAGCGGGCACAGATCGAGCCACTGGTCGATCTCCGATTGCATCCGCTCGGCGCGTTCCCGCGCGGCCAGCTCGGTGCTGTGATCCTGCAGCAGGGCCAGGCCCAGGCCGCCTTCGAGCAGATGAACCCACGCCTGGAGCAGGTGCTCGCGGCCCCGGTCGTCGACCAGGCGCAACTCCTGCGCCTTGCCGCTGGGCAGCAGCCGCTGGCCCTTCAGGGAGACCTCGCCCATCAGGCCTTGCAGCCGGGCGTTGGTCAGCAAGACCTGGCCCTTCGCGTCCAGCACGAAGGCGGGCCAGGGGCCGTCCCACAGGCCGGCCAGCAGATCGGGAAGCGCCAGCGCGCGCGCTGTCATCAGGGCGCGCAGGGCGTCGAGGTCCGGAGAGGCGAGGGGGAGTTGGGGCGACACGGGGCGAGTTTAGAAGACCCTCACTCCCGCCACCCCGCAGCAGCGATCACTCGAGCTGCGCCGCCTTGTGCAGCGCGCGCAGCACGGCGTGATTCACTTCGTCCGGACCGAGCATCAACGTGTCGATCGCCGCCCGGATGTCGAAGACCGATTCGTTCTCGATCGCCTGCACCAGGTCCAGGTAGCCCTTGTACGGGCCGGTCTGCTCGACCAGCGCCTGCCGCACGCGCTCGGGCACCGGGATCGACTGCAGCAGCTTCTCGAACGGCTGCTTCAGCATGTGGTCCAGCAGCGAGAACAGGCCGCAGATGAACATCTCGTCCCGGACCTCGGAATCGGTCATGCCCTTGGCCAGTTCCTCCATCACCAGGCCGCGGCGCAGCGCGCCGAACATCACCGGGCGCATCGCATGGTCCTTGCTGGCCGTGGCCAGCAGCAGCGCCAGCCAGCGGCGCAGCCGCGCATACCCCAGCAGCATGATCGCGTGACGGAAGGACGACACCTCCACCGACAGGCCGAAAGCGGCCGAATTCATGTAGCGCAGGAGCTTGAAGGCCAGGCTCGGATCGCGCTTGAGCGTCTGCTCCAGCCGTTCGACATCCTCGCCCTGGTCGACCCGCGACATCAGCTCCACGATCACCTGCAGGTCGGCCTGTCCGTCGTTGCGGGTGGCCGGGACGGCCGGGGCCTCGAACTCGCCATGCACCGTCCAGCCCAGCACGCCGGCGGCGCCGCCGTCCAGCGCCTGCTTGAAGTCGGCCGCGCTGCGCGCGCCCGAGACCAGCACCGACTTGCCGGCCGGCAGCGGACCGCCGCCCAGCTCCTGCAGGTCCAGCACCAGCTGCTTGAAGCCGGCCGCGTCCGAGCGGCCCTTGAGCAGCGCGCCCCGCACCTGCGCCTGCGCGGCCAGGTCGGCGTCCGACAGCAGGAAGGCCGGCACCTCGATCTTCATGTTGCCCGGCAGCGCCGCGGCCAGCAGGCCCTTGAGCAGTCCCTCGTGCGCGACGTTCAGCAGCACCGGCTTGGCCGGGAAGGCCTCGGCCAGCGCCGCCAGCAGCGCGCCCGCGTCGGGCGTCGCTTCAGGACGAAGCGCGAAGACCGTGACGCGGGTGGCCTCGATCTCGAGGGACTTGGAAACCAGGGGCGCGTACCCCAGGGCCACTTGGCCCAGCACGGCGTGTGTCGAGTTCATGCAGATCGGCGCATCAGGAGTTGATGTACTGGAACAGCGACATGCGCTGCACCATCGAGTAGGTCTTCAGCGCCGCATCGTAGCCCGTCTGCTGGTTCTGGAAGTCCGAAATGCCCTGCGTCATGTCCAGATCCTCTGCGGCAGATTGCTCAGCCTTGTTGTAAACCTTCAGCGTCTGCAGCCGCGACTCGGAACCGTCCAGGTTGTTCATCTGCTCGCCGACCTGGCTGCGCACATTGGCCAGGTTGCCCATGACCGCGTCCACGTCGCGCAGGTTCATCAGGTTGGTCTGGGTGATCTCGGGCGCGGTGCGGCCGGTCGTCTTGAGCGACTCGATGGTCCGGTCCAGCACCTCGAACAGCTTCAGGTCGGCCGTCGACGGCTTGACCGAGAAGGTGTCGCCGTCGGACGGCGTGCCGGCGACCGTCATCGCCATGCCGTCGAACTTGATGGTGTTCCCGCCGCTGTAGTTGTCGCTGGCGACCGGCACATGGCCCTGCGTCTCGTTGAAGACGGTGTAGGTCTGCGAGGGCGCGGTGCCGCTGATGACGATGCTGTAGCTGTCGCCGGTGACCAGCGCCGGGTCGGTGACGCGGCCGGAATCGATGTAGCCGGTCGACGCCTTGCCGGTCAGCGCGTTGGGCGCGGGGCCGGTCTCGAAGGTGCCGTTGCCGCTGCGCGCCTGCTCCCAGGCGGCGCGGCCGTCCACGCTCAGCGGGTAGTTCTCGAGGTTGCCGGTGGTGACGCTGCCCGAGATGCCCTCGAAGCCGACGCCGCCGCCGATGCGGGCGCCGTTGGCGTCGCGCTGGACCGGGTTGTCCAGGAAGGGCGTGCCGGAGGTGCCCTGGCCCGAGAACAGGTAGCCGCCGGCGCCGTCGGTGCGGTTGGCGATGGCCAGCAGCTGGTCGCGCAGGCCCTGGATCTTGGTGGCCAGGCCCTTGCGCTCGGGATCGCTGTAGCTGGCGTTGCCGGCGGCGACCAGCGTCTCGCGGATCTGCTGCATCAGCTCGTTGGCATCGCCCAGCGCGCTCTCGGCCAGCGTCATGCTGTTGCGGCTGGCCTCCAGCGCCCGCTGGCTGGCGTCGACCTGGCCGATCGAGGTGCGCGCGCGCTCGGCCCGCGCCGCGCCGGTGGGATCGTCGCTGGCCTTCTCGACGCGCTTGCCGCTGGTCAGGCGCTGCTGCGCCTCCTGCATCTCCTGCTGGCGGCGCTGCAAGGTCGCGATGCTGGCGTCGAACATGTTGTTGGTGGCGAGTCGCATGGCGGCGTCCTTCTGGAATCGGGTCGTGCGCCGCGTCAGCGGCCGACGACGCTCAGCAATTGGTCGAACAGGCTCTGCGCGGCCTGCAGCATCTTGGCGGCGGCCTGGTAGCCCTGCTGGAACTGCATCAGCTTGGCGGCCTCCTCGTCGAGGTTGACGCCGGCCTGGCTGGAACGCGTCTGCTCCGCCGAGGAGGCCACCGTGGTGGACACCTGGGCCAGGTAGTCCGCGCCCTGCACCCGCGAGCCGATGTCGGCGATCGCCGACGCATAGGCCTCGTTGACCGTCTGGCCGCGCGAGAGCTTGCCGTCGGCCTGCAGCTGCTTGCCCAGGAAGGGCTCGCTCTGCATCGCGACGAAGGCCTTGGCGTTGCCGTTGTTGGTCGAGACCACCTGGTCGGAGACCTGCAGCGCGATCTTGTCGCCCTCGCGCGGCACGCCGTTGAGGCTCAGCTCGAAGCCCAGGTCGACGCCGGCCGCCGGATCGTTGCCGATCTTGCCGCCGGCCTTCCAGGTGCCGCTGACGCTGGTGTTGTCCGACAGCGTGATCGTGTAGTTGATGCTGTTGTCGGGGTTGACGGTGCCGAACTGGACGGTCGCCGGCTGCTTGCTCTTGTCGAACCTGTCGTTGACCGCGTACAGCGCGTCGACAGTGGCCGTGCCCTTGTTGTTGACGTCGGTGGTCGCGATGATCGGCGAGGCCGCGGCCAGGCCCGCCGGATCGTCGAGCGAGCGCTTGAAGCTGGCCGCCGCATTGGCCACCGGCTCCAGCAGGAAGCTGTCGCCGGGCTGCATCGTGCCGGCGGTCGACAGGCTGATGCCGTAGGCCGCCTTGATCTGGTCGTTGCTCATGATCGTGGGCTGGCCGCCGGGCCGCACCGCGATCTGGTAGCTGTCGGGCGTGCCGGTCGGGTCCGGCGTGACGGTGAAGGAGAGCGCCGGCACCAGCGCGCCGTCGGTGACGGTGGCGCTGACGGTGGCGTCGCCGCGGTTGGTCGACGCGGGCCGCACCGCCGGATCGGCGATCGTGAACAGCGGGCCGCCGGCCTGCGCCTTCAGGTCCAGGCCCAGGCTCTGCTGCTCGTTGACGCGGGTGGCGACCGCGGTCGCCATCTGGCCGAGCAGGTTGCGGGCGTCCTGCAGGTGGGTGTTCTGGTAACGCAGCAGCGCCGTCAGCGAGCCGCCGGTCAGCGTGCTGTCGTCCAGCGCGCGGGTGCCGCTGGTGTCGCTGATGGAGAGCTGCGCGCGCGCGCCGTCGTAGGGATCGGGCGTGACCGAGAGCTGCTGCGCCTGTCCGCCCAGCACCAGCACCTGGCCGCCGCCGATGAACACGCCCATCGTGCCGTCGCGGGCATTGGGCACGGTGCTGACCTGCACATACTGGCTGAGCTGCGAGATCAGCTGGTCGCGCTTGTCCAGCAGGTCGTTGGGCGTGTGGCTGTTGCCGGAGGCGCGGGCGATCTGGTCGTTGGCGGCGGCGATCTGCCGGGCCAGTTCGTTGACCTGCTTGACGTCGGCGTTCATGTCGCTGACGACGCCGGCCTGCAGGTCGGCCAGCTGCTGGCCGGCGCTCTGGAAGCGCGAGGCGAGCGCCTGCGCCTTGCCCAGCACCACCTGGCGGGCGGACGGGTCGGACGGGCGGCTGGCCACGTCGACCAGCGCGTTCAGGAAGTCGTTGGCCGACTGGCCCAGGCCGTCCGCGCCGGTGGGGAAGAGCTTCTCCAGCTGCGCCAGCTGGGACTGCATGGTCGTGTCGGCGAAGGCCTGCGACTTGGCGGCCGCGGCCTCGCGGGTCAGGAACTCGTTGTGCGAGCGCGTGACCGTCTGCACGTTCACGCCCTTGCCGAAGTAGCCGGCGCCGGTGAACTGGCCCTCGGGCGTGGTCAGCACCACTTCCTGGCGCGAATAGCCCGCGGTGTTGGCGTTGGCGATGTTCTGGCCGATGGTCTGCAAGGCCGCCTGGTTGGCGAACATGGCACGCATGCCCAGCGACAGCAGCGGGGAGGTACTCATCTCGGGCTCCTCGTTCCTTCGTCCTCAGCGACGCGCGATCAGGCCAGCGCGCGCTGCACGCGCATCGTGGTGTTGATCGTGCGCGCCAGCTTGGTCGCGTACTCGGGGTCGGTGGCGTAGCCGGCCTTCTGCAGGCCTTTGGCGAAGCCCTCGGCGCTGCCGGTGTTGGCCTTGGCCACCACGTCGCGGTAGCGGTCGTTGTTGCCGATCAGCCGGGCGTAGTCCTTGAACGCTTCCTCGTAGCTGCCGTAGGCGCGGAACTTGGCCGTCACCTTCATCGGCTTGCCGTCGACGTACTCGGTGGTCTGCACCTCGGCGACCTTGCCGGTCCAGTTGGCGCCGGCCTTGATGCCGAAGACGTTGAAGCTGCTCGAGCCGTCCTTGTTCAGGATCTCGCGCTTGCCCCAGCCGGACTCGTGCGCGGCCTGGGCGATCATGAAGCTCGCCGGGATGCCGGTGGAGGCCTGCGCTGACTTGGCCGCGGCGTCATGCTTCAGGATGAAATCCTGCACATGCGGCTGCACGTTCTTGACCGCCAGCTGCGGCAGCTGCTGGACCTTGGCGGCGCCCTTGGCGGTCGGCAGCTCGCCGTCCTTGACGCCGAGCTGGCGCTGCAGATGGCGCTCGATCGCCTGGGACAGGCCGCCGGGCAGGCCGGTCATCTTGGCGGCGTACTGCTGGTCCAGCATCTCGCCGCCCATCTGGGTCGCCGAGTTGTCCATCATCCCGCTGCTCATCGTGGCCTGGCGCATGCTCTTCATCACTTCCTGCATGAAGAGGGCCTCGAACTGGCGTGCGGTCTCCTTGACCGCGGCCTTGGGGTCGCGCGACGCGGTGGACTTGAGCTGCTCGACGGAGCGGGTGTCCGACGACAGGCCGTTGACGCCCATGCCCAGGGCGGTGCTCAGCGGGGTGGAGAGCGCCATGTCAGATCACCTCCAGCTCGGCGTTCAGCGCGCCGGCCGTCTTCATCGCCTGGAGGATCGCCAGCAGGTCCTGCGGCGTGGCGCCCAGCGTGTTCAGCGCCTTGACGACGTCGTTCAGCCGCGCGCCCGCGGGCAGCTGGATCAGCGAGCCGGGGTCCTGCTTGATCGAGATGTCGGTCTTCTGGGTGACCGTGGTCTGGCCGCCGGAGAGCGCATTGGGCTGGCTGACCTGCGGGGTGCTGGAGATGGTCACCGCCAGGTTGCCGTGCGCGACCGCGCAGGGCTGCAGCGTCACCGCCTGGTTCATGACCACCGAGCCGGTGCGGGCATTGATCACGATGCGCGCGGCCGGGATCTCCTGGTCGAAGCTCAGGTTCTCCATGTCGGCCAGGAACGCGACCCGGGCGTCCGGCGTCAGCGGCGCGCGCACCTTGACGACGCGGCCGTCCAGCGCCATCGCCGTGCCTTCGCCCTTGGCCCGGTTGATGGCCTTGGCGACGGCGCGCGCGGTGCCGAAGTCGGCGGCATTCAGGTCCAGCTGCAGCCACTCGTTCTGCTGCAGCGGCGTGGGCACGCTGCGCTCGACCAGCGCGCCACCGGGAATGCGGCCGGCGCTCAGGTGGTTGATCTGGACCTTGGAGCCGCCCGCCGAGGCGCCGGCGCCGCCGACCACCAGGTTGCCCTGCGCGATCGCGTAGACCTGGCCGTCGGCACCGCGCAGCGGCGTGGCGATCAGCGTGCCGCCGCGCAGGCTCTTGGCATTGCCCATGGACGACACGACGACGTCCAGCGGCTGGCCGGGCTGCGCGAAGGGGGGGAGCTGGGTGGTGATCATCACCGCCGCGACGTTGCGCGGCTGCATGGTCACGCCGGGCGGCAGCAGGACGCCGAACTGCTGCAGCATCGCCGTCATGCTCTGGCCGGTGAAGGGGGCCTGCGTGGTCTGATCGCCGGTGCCGTCCAGGCCCACCACCAGGCCGTAGCCGGTCAGCGGGTTCGAACGCACGCCCTGGACCGCGGCGACTTCCTTGATGCGCGTCGCCTCGGCGGGCGTCGCGATCGCGAGCAGCGCCATCAGCGCGAGCAGGCCGGAAGCCAGCAGGCGAGGGGAGCGGGAGAAGAAGCGGGGAAGGGTGTTGGGGTACATCTCGGTCACACGGTTGGCAGACTCGTGTGACCGATTGTGGGGAAACTTAAATCGGCGAAAGGTTCAAGAAGAAGCGGGATAGCCAGCCAATTCCATGCGCGTCCGCCACGGCGCCGCGACCGCGCTGCTCGACCCGGACGTTGGCGATCGCGGTCGAGGCGACCGTGTTGCCCTGGCGGATCGATTGGGGATCGACCTGGCCGTAGAAGCGCAGCACGTCGACGTTGCTGTTGACCCCGACCTGCTTCTCGCCCGAGATCAGCAGGTGGCCGTTGGGCAGCACGCCGGTCACGACGGCGGTGATCGTGCCGGAGAAGTCGTTGGTGTTCTCGTTCGTGCCCTTGCCGGTGCTCTTGTTGGACGAGGAACCGGTCAACTCGGCGCGGCCGCCGCCGAAGGAGTTGGCCGCGATGCCGGGGATGGCGCTGACGCTGGCGCCGATCGCGCCGTTCTTGTCCAGCTCGCTGCTGGATTTCTGCGTGGCGCTGACCCGCTCGACGATCTGCACGGTGACGATGTCGCCGACCAGGCGGGCGCGGTGATCCTCGAACAAGGGGCGGTAGTTGGCGTTCTGGTAGATGGCGCCGTTGTTGGCCGAGGCCGGGATCGGCTCGGGCATCTTCACCACCGGCGCGGGCTGCATGTCGACCCGCGGCTGCGGATACATCGTGGAGCAGGCGCTGAGCGCGAGCGCCGCGGCCGGGACGGCCAGGCGCAGCACCGGGCGCAGCGCGGCGTGGAGGAAGTGGGGCGAGGGCAGGAACGAAGGCATGACAACTCCTAGGATCGCGGCATGTCGGGACGCCGGCCGCGGCACCACGAAGGTGCGCCGCGCGAGGCCGGCGGATCGCAAGGATCGGCCCCGCATCGTCACCCGGGCGGCGCGCGCCCGGTCGGTCGATCAGCGGGGCCGCGCCCGGTCAGATCTGCGACAGCTTCTGGAGCATCTGGTCGGTGGTCTGGATCGCCTTGGAATTCATCTCGTAGGCGCGCTGGGTCTGGATCATCTGCACCAGTTCCTCGACGACGTTCACGTTCGAGGTCTCGACGAAACCCTGCTGCACCGTGCCCAGGCTGTTCTGGCCCGGGGCGCCGGTCTGCGGCGTGCCCGAGGCGACCGTCTCGGCGTACAGGTTGCCGCCCAGCGACTCCAGGCCCGGCGGGTTGATGAAGTTGGCCAGCTGCAGCTGGCCCAGCGTCGTCGGCGTGGCGTTGGCCGCGGTGGTGACGCTGACCGTGCCGTCGGCGCCGATCGAGATCGACTTGGCGTCGGCCGGCACGATGATGCCGGGCAGCACCGTGTTGCCGTTGTTGGTCACGATCTGGCCGTTGGGATCGAGCTGGAAGCTGCCGTCCCGGGTGTAGGCGGTGGTGCCGTCGGGCATCTGCACCTGGAAGAAGCCGTTGCCCTTGACCGCCACGTCCAGCGAGTTGGACGTCTGCGTCAGGCTGCCCTGCGAGTGGCTGCGCGAGGTCGCCACCGCGCGGGCGCCCAGGCCGACCTGCATGCCGGTGGGCAGCGTGGTCTGCTCGGTGTTGTTGGCGCCGGGCTGGCGCAGCGTCTGGTACATCAGGTCCTCGAAGACGGCGTGCGACTTCTTGTAGCCGTTGGTCGAGACGTTGGCCAGGTTGTGGGAAATGACGTCCAGCTGGGTCTGCTGGGCTTCCATGCCGGTCTTGGCGGTCCAGAGCGAACGAAGCATCGGGGACTCCTGATTCCTGTGCGGTGCGGGCGGATCCGTTCAGCGAACGGGTCAGCTGTCGGACAGCAGCTTGGACGCTGCCTGGCCGTGGGTCTGGGCGATCGAGAGCATCTTCATCTGCTGCTCGAACTGGCGGGCGGCGGCGATCATGCCGACCATGGTCTCGACCGGGCTCACGTTGGAGCCCTCGAGCGCGCCCGACTGCAGCCGGGCATTGGGATCGGCCGGCAGCGGGTCGCCGCCGTCGGCGATGAACAGCCCGTCGTCGCGGCGGGTGAAGCGGCCGTCCTCGGTGACCAGCTTGATGCGGCCGATGTTGACCGGCCGCTGGCCGTCGGACTTGGCCACCACGGTGCCGTCGTCGCCGATCGAGATCGTCGAGTTGGGCGGCACGGTGATCGGGCCGCCGTCGCCCAGGACCTGCAGGCCGTTGCGCATGCGCAGCACGCCGTCCTGGTCGACGTCCATCGAGCCGGCGCGGGTGTAGGCCTCGGTGCCGTCCAGCGCCTGCACCGCCATCCAGGAGCGGCCCTTCATCGCGACGTCCAGGTTGCGGTCGGTCGTGGTGATCGGGCCGGCGCTCAGGTCGTGGCCGGTGGTGGTCTCCAGCGCGAAGGCGCGGGTGGAGGCGCCGTCGCCGCGGATGGGCACCGCGCGGAAGGCCTGCAGCTCGGCCCGGAAGCCGTTGCTGTTGGCGTTGGCGAGGTTGTTGGAGAGCACGTCCTGGCGCGACATCGCCGCCTGGGCGCCGCTCATCGACAGGTAGATCATGCGGTCCATCGGAACTCCTCAGCGATCGGCGGTGGGGTGGTGCGCGCCGGGATCAGCGCAGGTTGACCAGGGTCTGCAGGACCTGGTCCTGCGTCTTGATGGTCTGCGAGTTGGCCTGGTAGACGCGCTGCGCGGTCATCATGTTCACCAGCTCGGAGGTCAGGTCGACGTTGGACTCCTCCAGCGCGCCGGGGGTCAGCGAGCCGAGGTTGCCGTCGCCGGGCACGCCCACGACCGGGTCGCCCGACGAGTTGGTGCGCGCCCAGACGTTGCCGCCCAGCGGCTGCAGACCTTGCGGGTTGCGGAAGTTGGCCAGTTCGACCTGGCCGGCCGGCTTCGATTCACCGTTCGAGTAGCGGGCGGTGACGATGCCGTTGTCTTCCAGCTTGATGCCGACCAGCTGGCCCGGCGCATAGCCGTCCTGGGTCAGGTCGGTGACCGCGAAGTTGGAGCCGTTCTCGGTGGCCGAGCGCAGGTCGAAGCTGATGCCCTGCACCGACGGGTCGGACGGGTCGGCCGGCGGCGCCGGGATCGGCAGCGTCGGGGCGCCCTGGGCATTCACGCCGGCGGGGATCTTCAGGTTCAGGAACTCGCTCGGGCCGGGCGAGACCGGCTTGCCGCCGGTGGGCAGGAAGGTCATCTGCGTGAACGGCGTCAGCGGGTTGCCGCCGGGCTGGCCGTTGTCGGTGTCGATCGGGTTGCCCTGGGCGTCGTACTGGATCGCGCTGCCGTTGGCGGTCAGGTAGACGTTCCAGACGGTGTTGCCGTTGGCGTCGGCATTGTTGGCGCGCTGGAAGTACATCGTCAGCGCGGTCGGCTGGCCCTTGGCGTCGTACACCGTCATCGAGGTGGCGTTGTTGTACGTCGTCGGGTCGTTCAGCGTGATGCCGGTCTTGTCGATCTTGGGCGAATTCGGGTCGGCCGGATCGGTCAGGTCGTAGGCGGCGGTCGGGCCGGCGCGGGAGTCCAGGTTGAACTCCATCTTGATGTCGCTGGTCACCTTGGGGTCGATGCCGCCGGTGGGCAGCTTCAGGCCCTGCGCCAGGCCCGGCTGGATCACGCCGTTGGCATCGGCGGGATAGCCCATCAGCTTGAGCTGGTCGTTGTTGACGATGTTGCCTTCCTTGTCGACCTTGAACTGGCCGTTGCGGGTGTACACCGTCGGGCTCTTGCCGTCGGACACCTGGAAGAAGCCGGCGCCGTTGATCGCCAGGTCCATCGGGTTCTCGGTGATCGAGATGTTGCCCTGCGTGAACTGCTGGGCCACGGTCTGGAGCTGCACGCCGATGCCGACGTCGCTGGTGCCGGCGCCGTTGAGCGAGGCCGCGTACATGTCGGCGAACTCGGCCCGCGACGACTTGGCGCCGTAGGTCTGCGAGTTGGCGATGTTGTTGCCGATCACTTCCAGGTTCTTGCTGGAGGCGTTCAGTCCGGAGAGGCCTTGTTGGAAGCTCATGGGGATGTCCTTGGGCGATTCAGGCGGGTGATGCGGGGAGGCGGGCTGGGGGATGCTGGGATCAGCCCAGCGCGCGGACCTTGTCGTAGTCGACCAGGCCGGAATTCTTCAGTTCGAGTTGCAGCGTGGAGCCGCTCGTGTTCACGGCGCGCACCGTGTCGCGCATCAGGGTGGTGGCGGTGACCGCGGTGCCGCCGCTGGTGGCGGTGACGCGGTAGCTCAGGCCGGTGGTCTCGGCGGCCTTGGACGCGTCCCAGGTGTAGGACTGCATGCCGCTCTTCATCTTGCCCAGGTCCTGCGTCGAGATCACCGCGCCGGCGCCGTTGAGCACCTCCAGCTTGACGTTGTCGGCGGCGCTGCCCAGGTCGAAGTTGAGCGTGGCCTTGCCGTCGGCGACGCTGACCTTGTCGCCGGGCACGGTGACCTCGCGGCCGACCAGGCTGACGCTCTGCAGCGCCTGCATCTGGCCGAACTGGCTGGCCAGGCCCTGGATGCTGGAGTTCAGCGTGCTGACGCCGGTGACCGTCTGGATCTGCGCCATCTGCGTCGTGACCGCGGCGTTGTCCATCGGATTCATCGGGTCCTGGTTCTGCAGCTGGGCGACCAGCAGCTTCAGGAAGCGGTCCGAGGTTTCCTGTGCGCTGGTGCCGGTGGGGCTGCTGGCGGCCGTGTTCGACGCGGCGCCGGTCTTGGTGTTGGCGTTCAGGGCGGTGAAGTCCATGGGAGGCTTTCCGTGCGGGAGGTCAGGCGGGGCTCAGGCTGGGCGGCGCTCAGCCCTGGCCCATCTGCAGGGTCTTGAGCAGCAGCGACTTGGCGGTGCCCATGACCTCGAGGTTGTTCTGGTACGAGCGCGAGGCCGAGATCATGTTGACCATCTCCTCGACGCTGTTGACATTGCTGTAGGTGACGTAGCCGTCGGCGTCGGCCAGCTGATGGCTCGGATCGTGGACGCGGCGGCCGGGGGTCTGGTTCTCCTGGACGCCCACGACCTGCACGCCGACGTCGGTCTGGTCGTTGCCGTTCTGGGCCAGCACGCTCTGGAAGACGACCTGGCGTGCCTTGTACGCCTGGCCGTCCGGGCCGGCGACGGTGTCCGCATTGGCCATGTTGCTGGCCACCGCGTTCAGGCGCTGGCTCTGCGCGCTGACCGCGCTGCCGCTGATGTGGAAGATGTTGAACATCGACATGACGGTCTCCTGTCCTGCGCGATCAGGCCGCGTTCGGCGACTTCATCGCGTCCAGCATCGTGCGGATGCTGCCGTTGAGGAAGCGCAGCGAGGCCTCGTACTTCACGGTGTTGTCGGCGAAGCTGGCGCGCTCGCGGTCCATGTCGACGGTGTTGCTGTCCATGCTGGTCATGGCGCTCAGGCTGCTCTGCAGCGCGTTCTGGGTGCGCTGGGTCAGCGTCTGATTGGTGTTCGCGGCGGCGGCGGGGGAGGTGGCCTCGCGCAGCGCCTTGGCGAAATCCATGTCCTTGGACTGATAGCCCGGGGTGTCGGCGTTGGCGATGTTGCTGGCGAGCAGGCGCTGACGCTCCGCCCGCAGGGTCAGCGCCTGGGCCTGGAAGTTCATCGCATCGGACAGTCGGTTCAGCATGGTCATCTCCTTCGGGACGGGTCGGGTGGCGTCGGGACGCGGGCCCGGTTTGTCACGTTCGGGCATTGTGGGCAGCGGGTCGGAAAACATGAGCGCGATAAGACGGGTGATCTCGGCGCATTTCGAGGCCATCTGCGCGCCCCGGATCCGTACAGTTCCGTCCCATGCCGCACCCCTGCACCTCCTCTCACGCCCGCCACGCGCAGGCGCTGCCCGCCCTGCTGGCGGGGGCGCTGATGTCCGTCTGGCTGATGTTCGGACTGGTGGACGAGGCGGACGCCCAGACGGCCACGGCCCAGACGGCGGCGGTGCCCCTCAGCGAACCTTCCGGCCTGGGCGCGCTCGACGCGACGCTGGAGGACCGCCTGCAGGCGCTGGCCATGGCCGGCGCCCGCCAGGTCGCGCCGAACCAGGCCCGGGTCGAGGTGGAACTCGGCCGGCTGGACCCTCGCCTGCGCCTGGCGCCTTGCGCGCAGATCCAGCCCTACCTGCCGCCGGGCACCCGGATGTGGGGGCGGACCCGCCTGGGCCTGCGCTGCCTGGCTGGCGCCACCAAGTGGAATGTGACACTGCCGCTGACGATCAAGGTGTATGGACAGGCCTTCGTCGCCGCTTCCGACCTGCCGGCCGGGACGGTGCTGACTCAAGAACATCTGCGGCTGGCCGAAGTCGACATTGCCGGCGAGGCCGGCGCCATCTATACACAAGCGGAAGGCTGGCTCGGTCGTCCCCTGTCCCGGCCGGTCGCCGCAGGCGAGGCGCTGCGTTCGGCCGACCTGAAACTCCGCCAATGGGTGCAGCCGGGCGACCGGGTGCAGGTCATGGCAACCGGCAACGGCTACGCGGTCGCGGGCGAAGGCCAGGCGATGGGCGTGGGCCTGGAAGGCCAGGATGTCCGTGTACGTTTCGACAATGGCCGCATGGTCACGGCACGTACGATCGGTGAACGCAGGGTGGAGGTGGTACTGTGACGCCCTTCACCGAGCGATCTGTCGATTTTGTGAAGCTCGCCCCTCAAGTTCCGCCCAGACGGGTCGAAATACCCGGTACTGGAAGGGGTCCGGAAGTCCTCGGGCCCATGGAGATTTGCCATGAAGATCGGTAACAACGCTGACCTGAACGCCTACTCGAAAGTCGGCGGGACCACCGCCGGGACCCCCGACGCCGGTGCGGCCAAGGCTGGAAAGGCCGGCGCCGCCGTGTCCGGCGAAGGGTCCAAGGTCGAGCTGTCGAGCACCGCGAGCAGCCTGATCGCGGGCGCCGCCGCCGACGACGGCAGCTTCGACGCGGAGAAGGTGGCCCGCATCGCCAGCGCGATCGAGAAGGGTGAGTTCAAGATCAACGCCGATGCGATCGCCGACAAGCTGATCGCCAACGCGGCCGAGATGCTGGGCCGTACCCAGCCCTCGCACTGACTCGCTCAATCGTAAAAAGCTGAGCTGAAGCGACCAAAGACCAAGCTTTTCCGGTGACGCCATGACCGCCACGCCTTTGAACTCGACCCCCGTCGACCTGGAGCAGCCGCTGCAGGACGTCGAAAGCTGCCTCAACCTGCTGGGCGAGGCGCTGCATCGACGTGACTCCCAGGCGATCGAGCTCCATGCGGCGTCGCTGCATGCGGCCCTGGCGCGCGCGATCGAGCAATTCAGCGCCGCCGCGCGCACCGGCACCGTGCCGGCAGGCCTGCGGACCCGGTTGATGCAGGCCGGCGGCCGCGTCGCTGCCCAGCGCGAATCGCTGGCCCGGGCCACCGCGGCGCTGGACCGCGCCATCGACGTGCTGATGCCGGGGGAGCCGAGCGGCCTGTACGGCGCGTCCGGGAAGAACGAGCGCAAGTCGGCGCTGGGTGGGTCGATCCAGGCCTGAACCCCCGCGATTCCGATGACGAAGGCCACGCGGATGCGTGGCCTTTTTTCATGTCAGGTCGGCGTGCGGGTCGCCTTGCGCCGCAGGCAGTCCAGGTAGGCGTGACCGTCCGGCGGCAGGCCGCTGCGCTGCGAGGTCCAGATCATTTCGCCCAGGCATTCCATCGCCTCGTGATGAGCCTCGTGCAAGGACTGGCGGCGCGCCGCCAGCAGGTCCAGCGCCTGGCGCACACCCGTGGGCTGGTCGATCTGGTGCTGTTCGATCAGGCTGAGGTGCATGGACAGGTGCAGGAACGGATTCGTGCGGCCGTCCTCGACCGTGTAGACCGCCGCCAGCGCGGCGTCCTCGTCGGCCAGCTCGTCGTGGTACTCGGGATGCTGGGCGATCCAGTCCGAGGCGATCGCCTCCATCGGCGTCAGCGGCAGGCCGTCGCGCTGCTTGCGGTAGGTCTGGCAGAAGAAGCGCCGGACCTCGAGTTGGGAAGGGGCAAACATAGGGGCGCGATTGTCGCCGCAGGCCTCAGGCCTTGCCCGGCTGGGGCTGATCGGACGAGCCGGCCGGCACCGGCGCCGTGCCCGGCGCCAGGTGCGGCTCCTGCCAGGGATTGCGGCCCTTGCCCTCCGCCAGCGCCTTGCGCTCGGCGGCCAGGCGCTCCTCCAGCTGCTCGCGGCCGCGCTTGGACATCGCGATCAGCGTGTCCAGGTCGCCACGGTGCGGTCGCATCGCCTCGGTCTGCTCGACCGAGTGGCGTCGGAAGCGCCAGGCCATCTGCCGCGCCGCATGCGGTTCCCAGCCCAGCTGCTGCAGCACGCTGCGCCCGCTCATCAGCGCGGAGTCCAGCGTCTCGCGCTCGATCAGCTCGACCCCCAGCTCGCGCAGCGCGTAGTAGTGCTGGACATTGCGCGCCCGGGCCACGATGGTCAGGTGCGGGAAGTGCTGGCGCGCGATCTCGGCAATCTTGACGCTGTGGTTGAAGTCGTCGACCGCCAGCACCAGGACGTGCGCGCGCTCGGCGCCGGCGATGCGCAGCAGCTCCAGCCGCGTCGCGTCGCCCCAGAAGACGCGCCAGCCGAAGCGCCGCAGCGACTCGACGGTGTCGGCGTCATGGTCCAGCACCGTCGCCGAGATGCCGTTGGCGAACAGCATCCGTCCGACGATCTGCCCGTAGCGGCCGAAGCCCGCGATGATCACCTGCGAGTCCTGCGGCTCGGTGAGCTCGTGCGGCGACTTGCGCTCCACCTGCCCGGCGCGCCGCTGCGCCCAGGCCAGCAGCGCCGGCGTGAGGGCCAGCGACAGGGCCACCGCCGCCACCAGCACCGAGCGCTGCGCCGCATCCAGCAGCGTGGCCTGCTCGGCGAGCTGGAAGACGACGAAGCCGAACTCGCCGCCCTGCGCCAGCAGGATCACGAAGACCGCCCGCTCCGGCTTGGGCAGGCCCATCGCCCGGCCCAGCACCGCGAGCACCAGGCCCTTGCACAGCCACAGCGCGGCCAGCAGGCCCAGCACCGCGAAGGGCTTCTGCCACAGCACCGTCAGGTCCAGGCCCATGCCGACCGCGATGAAGAACATGCCCAGCAGCAGGCCCTTGAAGGGCTCCAGGTCGGCCTCGAGCGCGCGGCGGTACTCGCTCTCCGCCAGCAGCACGCCGGCGGCGAAGGCGCCCAGCGCCATCGACAGGCCGACCTTCTGCATCAGCATCGCCGCCGCCAGCACCAGCAGCAGCGAGGCGGCGGTGAAGATCTCCGGCGTGCCGCTGCGCGCGATCCAGCGCAGCAGCGGTCGCAGCAGCAGCCGGCCGCCGAGCACGATCAGCACCAGCGCGCCCAGCGCCAGCCAGATCCGTCCGCCCGAATGCCCGGCCGCCGGCCGGCCCTGGCTGGCCAGCAGGGGCACCAGCGCCAGCACCGGGATCGCGGCGATGTCCTGCAGCAGCGCCACGCTGATGACGCTCTGCCCGGCGCGCGTGCCGCCCAGGTTCTTCTCGCTGAGCACCGCCAGCGCCACCGCCGTCGACGACATCGCCAGGCCGAGCGCCGCGATGACCGCGGCATGCCAGTCGGCGTCCAGGAAGAAGGAGGGGATCAGCAGCAGCGTCGCGCAGCCCAGCATCTGGGCCGAGCCCCAGCCGAAGATCGGCCGGCGCATCGCCCACAGCCGCTTGGGCTCGAGCTCCAGACCGACCAGGAACATCATCAGCACCACGCCGAACTCGCCGATCTCCAGCACCGTCGCGGGCTGGTTGATCAGCCCGAGCACCTGGGGGCCGAGCAGCACGCCGGCGACCAGGTAGCCCAGGATCGACCCCAGCTTCAGCCCGCGTGCCAGCGGCACCGCGAGCACCGCGGCGCTCAGCAGCACGAGCGGCGTCAGCAGCCAGTTGCCGTGCGCGCCGTGCACGGCCGCCTCGGTGGCGGTCACGGCGGCGGAGGCGGCGCCCATCGCGGCGGAGGCCGCGGCCATCGGGGAGGCGACGTCCATCAGACCGGCGCTCCTTCCTCGCGCACCGGGCGCTCGTCGTCGGGCACCGCCTCCTGGGCGGGCTCGGGCTGGCGCTCGCACCATTCGGGCAACGCGCGCAGGCCCTCGACGAAGGCCTGCACATGGGCCTGAACCTGCTCCGCGCTCGCCTTCTGAGCGCCGTGCAGGACCAGTGGCGGCAGGAAGCGCATGCCGCACAGCGCGGCCGTCTGGGCATAGGGCAGCAGGAAGTCGCCGACCGGATGGCGGTTGTAGCCGTCGGTGCTGTAGGAATGCGTGCTGCCGCCGGCCGAGGTCACCAGCCACAGGTCCTTGCCGTGGAGCGCGTGGCCGGTCTGGCCATAGGCAAAGCCGACGCTCAGCACCTCGTCCACCCAGAGCTTCATCAGCGCCGGCATGCCGTACCAGTGCAGCGGATGCAGCCAGACCAGCAGCTCGGCGTCGCGCAGCGCCTCCTGCTCGGCATGGGTGTCGATCGCGTAATCGGGATAGAGCGCGTAGAGGTCGCGCACACGGACATTGGACAGACCGTGGGCCGCGGACAGCATCGCCCGCGTGACGCGGGAGTGGGCCAGGTCCGGGTGCGCGGCCAGGAGGAGGATGGACGGAGGAGCGCTCATGGCGGCGGATTTTGCGGTATCGCATAACATCCCGCGCACCTCATCGAGGAGAGGAGAGGCCATGCCGGTGATCCTGGTCGCCAACCCCAAGGGCGGCGTTGGCAAGAGCACGCTCGCGAGCAACCTCGCGGGCTTCCTGGCCCATCGCGGCCATGCGGTCATGCTGGGCGACATCGACCGGCAGCAGTCCTCGGCGCGCTGGCTGGCGCAGCGGCCCGCGGCGCTGCCGGCGATCCGCGGCTGGGAACTGGCGTCCGCCGAGCAGTTGCGCACTCCCAAGGGCGTGTCGCACGCGGTGCTCGATACCCCGGCCGGGCTCCACGGGAAGAAGCTGGCGCAGGCGCTCAAGGTGGCCGACCGGGTGCTCGTGCCGCTGCAACCCAGCCTCTTTGACATCCAGGCGACATACGACTTCGTCCGCGAGCTGCAAGATGCGGCCCGGGATCGCGACGGGTCGGCCGGCCGGCCCGAGATCGGCCTGGTGGCGATGCGGGTGCGCGAAGGGACGCTGTCGCAGCAGCAGCTGCACCAGTTCATCGAGCAGCTCAAGCTGCCGCTGCTGGCCGAACTGCGCGACACCCAGAACTATGTGCAGCTGGCCGCTCGCGGCTTGACGCTCTGGGACATCGCCCCGGGCCGCGTCGCCCGCGATCTGGCGCAGTGGCACGGGCTGTGCGCCTGGCTGGAGCGGCCGGTCAAGGACGGCAAGGACTGACGCCGGCGTCCGTCCCGCACCCGCCGGCGCCAATCACGTCGGAACGAGAGGAGACCCGGATGCGGATGTTCGAGAAGCTGGAAGACCTGGCGCCCCTGGTGGGGCAGGAGATCGGCGTGTCCGACTGGATCGCGGTGGACCAGCCCCGCATCCAGGCCTTCGCCGACGCGACCGAGGACCAGCAGTGGATCCACACCGACCCGGCCCGCGCGGCCGCCGGCCCCTTCGGCACGACGATCGCGCATGGCTTCCTGACGCTCAGCCTGTTGCCGCGCTTCTATGAGACCGCCTTTCGGGTGAGGGAAGTCAGGATGGGCATCAACTACGGCATGGACCGGGTCCGCTTCCCGGCGCCCGTGCCGGTGGACAGCCGGCTGCGGGGACGTTTCGTGCTCAAGCGGCTGGAGCCGATCGAGGGCGGGGTGCAGATGATGGTCGAGGTTACCGTGGAGCGGGAAGCCGGCGGCAAGCCGGTCTGCATCGCCGAATCGCTGACCCGGCAGTACCGCTGAGGGCTACTTGTCGCTGTCGGAGTCCGTGCGATGGGCGCCCGGAGGGTGGCATTTCCATCATTTCCGACGCGCGCTTTTTCGGCTGTCACACTCGGTGTGACCGTGTCACGGGCTGACACCCGAATGGGCGAATATAAAATTTACGGTTTGCCAATAGAACTTTCTACTGGTAGCGATGCCACCGTAAGGGGGAGTGCCGGCCCAGGAGGGCGCGCCTATGATCGCGCCCTAGTTCGAAAGTCATTCGGGACGGCGGGCCAGGAAGCCTGTCGCCGCAGTCCGACCATCCAAGGAGACACGCCCGTGAGGGTTCTGCTGATCGACGATCACCCGCTGATCCTGGCCGCGCTCCAGACTGTGATTCAAGGTCTGGGCGAAGACGTTCAGGTGCTGGGCGCCGACAGCGCGGCTCAAGCCCGCGACACGCTCAAGGCCCGCCAGGACTTCGACCTGGTGCTGCTGGACCTGAACCTGGGCGATGCCAGCGGCTTCGACGTGCTGGAGGAGTTCCGCTCCCAGTACCCGGCACTGCCCGTGGTGGTGATTTCCGCCTCGGACCGCGCCAGCGACGTGATCCGCGCGATCGACCAGGGCGCGATGGGATTCATCCCCAAGCGCACCAGCAACGACGTGCTGGCCCAGGCGCTCAAGCTGGTGATGTCGGGCGGCATCTACGTGCCGCCGATGTCGCTGGGTTCGGACAGCGCGCCGGAGCCGGAACCTGTGGCCGTCGCCGAGAGCGCGGCGCCCGGCAACTCGAGGTTGCATCAGGTCCAGGCGCTGGCCAGCCAGGCCGGCTACCAGACCACCGCCGGACTCGAGAGCCTGCAGCTGACGCCGCGCCAGACCGACGTGCTGGCGCTGCTGCTCCAGGGCAAGCCGAACAAGATCATCGCGCGCGAACTGGGCGTCTCGGTCGAGACGATCAAGGACCACGTCGCCGCGGTGCTGAAGGCGCTGGGTGTCAGTTCGCGCACGCAGGCGGTGTTGGCGGTGGGGCAGATGGTGCAGCGCCAGCCGAACGCGGCGTTCACGACCTTCCGCTGACAGCGGCACGACCGCTTCCTCTGCGCAACGCCGGGCTTGTCCCGGCGTTTTGCATGGGGGATCGGCGCGGAGCGCCGGTGGGGAGCGCGGCCCCGTCCCTCACCGTCCAGGCGCGTCGAGCCCGCAGTCGGAGATCCGGCGGAGGGTCAGCTCGGCGAGTAGGCCAGCCGCACGTAGATCGGCGCGAAGGCTTCGGCTTGCGTGATCTCGACCAGCCGCTCCCGCGCCAGTTCAAGCATCGCGATGAAGGACACCACCAGCACCTGCGAGCCCTTGTCCAGCTCGAACAGGTCCTCGAACTCGACGAAGCGCTGCCCCTGCAGCTTGCGCAGCAAGTGCGACATGTATTCACGCACCGACAGCTGCTCACGGGAGATCTTGTGGTGCTGGTTCAGTTTGGCGCGACGCATCAACTCGGCCCAGGCCGCGCGCAGGTCGTCGACGTTGACCTCCGGCAGCCTCGGTGCCAGCGACTGTTCGATGTGGATCTGCGCTCGCAGGAAGTCCCGGCCCAGCACCGGCATCTGGTCCAGCCGCAGCGCGGCCTGCTTCATCTGCTCGTATTCGAGCAGGCGCCGCACCAGCTCGGCCCGCGGGTCCTCGGGCTCGGCGCCGTCCTCGGTCTTCTTGGGCGGCAACAGCATCCGCGACTTGATCTCGATCAGCATCGCGGCCATCAGCAGGTATTCGCTGGCCAGCTCCAGGTTGTGCATGCGCAGCTGCTCGACGTAGCTCAGGTACTGCTTCGTCACCTCGGCCAGCGGGATGTCGAGGATGTTGAAGTTCTGCTTGCGGATCAGGTACAGCAGCAGGTCCAGCGGCCCCTGGAAGGCCTCGAGGAACACCTCCAGCGCGTCCGGCGGGATGTAGAGGTCCTGCGGCAGGGCGAACAGGGGCTCGCCATACAGCCGCGCGACGGCCACATGATCCACCGCCTCGGGCGTGGAAGCGTCGCCGCCCTGATCCGCCGGGGGCTCCGGCAGCGTCAGGGCGGTGTCCAACGGATCGTCAGCGTGGCTCACGCGGGGAACGACGCTCGGCGCTCAGGGGCGACGGACCGGTCCGGCGGATTACTCGGACTTGGTCTGGTAGACGTAGGGCTGCTGGGACACGCGGGCCTGGTTGTAGCCGGCCTGGGCCTGACGGTCCTGCTCACGGTCCCACAGCAGCGCGCGGCCGGCGCGTTGCTCGGCTTCCAGCGTGGGCTTCTTGGCCTTCAGCTCATTGATGAACTGCGTGGCTTCGGATTCGTATTTCTTCCAGAACAGCGGCATGGTCGTCTCTTGATCGGGGATTCGAAAACTTGGGCGGATTCTAGGCGCTCGGTCGCGGCGGACGCCGTGCTCAACGCACGCGCATGCCGGGCTGGGCGCCGGGGAAGGGCTCCAGCACGAAGATGCCAGGATGGGCCTTCTCGTCGGCATGGCTGGCGGCCAGCACCATGCCCTCGGACACGCCGAACTTCATCTTGCGCGGCGCCAGGTTCGCGACCATGACGGTGAGCTTGCCCTCGAGCTGCTCCGGCTGGTAGGCGCTGCGGATGCCGCTGAAGACATTGCGCAAGCGACCCTCGCCGGCGTCCAGCGTCAGGCGCAGCAGCTTGTCCGAGCCCTCGACCAGCTCGGCCTTGACGATCCTGGCGATGCGCAGGTCGACCTTGGCGAAGTCGTCGATCTTGATCTCCGGCGCGAGTTCCTCGCCGCCGGGCACGACCTGGGGCGGCGCGGGTGGCTCGAACAGCGCCTCGAGCAGCTTCGGGTCGACGCGCTGCATCAGGTGCTCGTAGCCGCCGATGCGGTGGTCGCCAAGCGTGCGGTCGGCGTCGGCGAAGCTCATCGGCGCCACCTGCAGGAAGGCCTCCACCTTGGCCACCAGCGCCGGCAGCACCGGCTTCAGGTAGATCGACAGCAGGCGGAAGGCCTCGATGCAGACGGTGCAGACATCCTGCAGCACCTGGTCCTTGCCCTCGAGCTTGGCCAGCTCCCAAGGCTTGTTCTGGTCCACGTACTCGTTGACGCGGTCGGCCAGCAGCATGATCTCGCGCAGCGCCTTGCCGAACTCGCGGGTCTCGTAGAGCTCGACGATCGTGCCCTTGTGCGCGCGCAGGCCGTCCAGCAGCGCCAGGCCCTCGACGCCGACGTCGGCCGACAGCTGGCCGCCGAAGCGCTTGGACAGGAAGCCCGCCGCGCGGCTGGCGATGTTGATGTACTTGCCGACCAGGTCCGCGTTGACGCGGGCGACGAAGTCGTCGGGATTGAAGTCGACGTCCTCGACCTTGCTGTTGAGCTTGGCCGCCAGGTAGTAGCGCAGCCACTCGGGATTCATGCCCAGCGACAGGTACTTCAGCGGATCCAGGCCGGTGCCGCGGCTCTTGGACATCTTCTCGCCGCCGTTGACGGTCAGGAAGCCATGCACGTACACATGGTTCGGCGTCTTGCGGCCGCTGAAATGCAGCATCGCCGGCCAGAACAGCGTGTGGAAGTAGGTGATGTCCTTGCCGATGAAGTGGATCTGCTCGGTCGATTCGTCCTTCACGAACGCGTCGAAGTCACGGCCGGTCTTGGCGAAGTAGTTCTTCAGCGAGGCCAGGTAGCCGATCGGCGCGTCCAGCCAGACGTAGAAGTACTTGCCCGGCGCGTCCGGGATCTCGATGCCGAAGTAGGGCGCGTCGCGGCTGATGTCCCAGTCGCCCAGGCCGCCGTTGCCGTCCTCGTCCTTGGCGAACCACTCCTTGATCTTGTTGAGCACTTCCGGCTGCAGCCGGCCGGGCGCCTGCGTCCACTGCTCGAGGAACTCGACGCAGCGCGGGTCGGACAGCTTGAAGAAGTAGTGCTCCGAGCTCTTCATCACCGGCGTCGCGCCGGTCAGCACCGAGAACGGGTTCTTCAGCTCGGTCGGTGTGTAGACCGCGCCGCAGACCTCGCAGGAGTCGCCGTACTGGTCCTTGGCGCCGCACTTCGGGCATTCGCCCTTGATGAAGCGGTCGGGCAGGAACATCGACTTCTGCGGATCGAAGAACTGCTCGATGGTCTTCACCGAGATCAGTTCGTTCGCGCGCAGCGCCTTGTAGATCTCCTTGGAGAGCTCGTGGTTCTCGGCGCCGTCGGTCGAGTGCCAGTTGTCGAAACTGATGTGGAAGCCATCCAGGTACTTCTGCCGGCCCGAGGCGATGTCGGCCACGAACTGCTGTGGGCTCTTCCCCGCCTTCTCCGCGGCGATCATGATCGGCGCGCCGTGCGCGTCGTCCGCGCAGACGAAGTGCACCTCGCTGCCCTGCATCCGCTGGAAGCGCACCCAGATGTCGGCCTGGGTGTACTCCATGATGTGGCCAATGTGGAAGTTCGCATTGGCGTAGGGAAGGGCGGTGGTGACGAAGAGCTTGCGTGTCATGGCGCGATGGGGGCGATGGTCCCGCCGGGCGCAGTCGGGCGAAATGCCCAATCGGCGGCGTCCGGGGGAACCGGCGATTTTAGGCGCCGGAAGCGCGGGCCGCGTAGCGCTGGGCGAGCCATGAGCACAAGATCAGCTGCAGCTGGTGATAGAACATGATCGGCAGGACGATCACGCCCACCGCCGGATGCGCGCCGAACAGCAGCTTGGCCATCGGCACGCCCGAGGCCAGCGTCTTTTTCGAGCCGCAGAAGACCGCGGCGATCTCGTCCTCCACCGGCAGTCCCATCGCGCGCGCCGCCAGGCGGCTCAGCAGGACCACCGTCGCCAGGAACAGCGCCGCGCCGAGCGCCGCCTTGACCAGCAGCTCCGCGCCGTGGTCGCGCCACAGGCCCGACGCGACCGAGTCGCTGAAGGCCGACAGCACCAGCAGGATGATCACCCAGCGGTCGACCAGCGAGATGCGGGACTTGTGCCGCGTGTAGAAGCCCAGCAGCAGCGGACGCAGCAACTGGCCGGCCACCAGCGGCAACAGCAGCAGCTGGGTCAGCTTCCAGACCGCCTCGCCGAACGGCAGCGTGGCGCCGCTGGTGCCCGCCATCACCGCCACCAGCAGCGGTGTGAGCACGATGCCCAGCAGGCTGGAGACGCTCGCATTGAAGATCGCGGCCGGCACGTTGCCCTTGGCCAGCACCGTCATCGCGACCGAGGACGAGATCGTCGACGGCAATGCGCATAGGTAGGCGAAGCCCAGCGCCAGGTCGGGCGGTAGCCAGCGGCCGAACAGTGCGGTGAAGCCCCACCACAGCAGCGGGAACAGCGCATAGGTGCTCAGTTGCACCAGCACATGGACGCGCCACTTGAGCGCGCCGTCACGGAGCGCGGCGGCGGACAGTCCCAGGCCGGTGAGGAAGAACACCAGCGCGACGCCCCAATTGCTGACGACCTCCAGCCGCAACCAGCCGCCGCTGCGACCCAGCTCGGGCCAGGCGCTGGCGAGCGCCACCGCGCCGACCAGCGCCAGCAGAAACCATTCCTTTCGGACCCAGGACCGGATGCCCATCGCCAACCTTTCGCCGGCGCGAACCGGCCTGTCGCCCCAGTGGGGAAAGCAGGGACTCTAGCGGGACCGCGCCTTGCCCAGCTGTCTTCGGGCTGGCGCGATGGCCGATTTCCCGGTCTGCCTGAACGCTGGCCGCCCGGGACGTCGGATTCGTGACGCACGTCGGTGCATCCATGACGGCAATCGCACGGCTCGTTCGGCGGGCGCGCGGCATTGCCTGGCGGACTTGTAACGGCGCGACGCCCGTCGGCCCCCACGACGACCCCACAGGCCCCTCCCTGGTGGGGTGCCGGACCTCGCTCGTCGGTTCAACGATCCCCGCTAACGCCTTGATTTCAAAGACCCCGAGAAACTATCCACCGAGGCTGTGGATAACTTTGTGGGAAACCTGCCGAGGATCGCTCTAAACCCTTGATCGACGGTCGCCTGAGGTTCCGTGCCTCTTTTCTGGGCAAGCCGAAACGGTCCATATGAATCAACGAGTTAGCGACGTCCCGCAGGTGCTGCCTGCTGCGGCGCAGCAGCCCGGTTCGGCGACGACCGAGAGCGCCTGTATGGGGATAAGTCAAGCCCCGCATCCACGATTTTTGGGTTGACAACACGCCGGTGACGCTGGAAGAGGCGACCCTCCCGTCTCCTTCGGCCTCCGCCGGAAGAGGGATCTGTCCCCGGCTCCTGTGGACAAGCATGTGTGTCTCCTGGCGACGGCGCTTGCAAGTGCTTGTCACGAGCAGTGTTCCGCTGCCTTGCCTGATATTGAGGCAGCGTCGACCGGATGTGACAGGCCGCTCCGCCGCGCATGACGGCGCCCGGACGTCCGCATGACGGCCTGGAGGTCGATGCGGCCTGGGCAGGCCCCTAAAAGGAGGTCCTCGGCGCACCGCTAAAATCCGCGACTTTGCAAACGCATCCCCCAAACTTTTCATGACGCAGGCAGTGGCGGGCAATCTGTCGGGGCGGTCGGCCGCCGGCAAGACTCCGGAACTTTTTGAACTGAAGAGCGCCTCGCTGAGCCTGCTCGCCCTCGTCCTGAAGACGGCCGACCCGGCCGCCCTCGACCAGGAACTGATCGCGAAGCTCAGCGATACGCCCGACGCCTTCCATCACGACCCCTTGCTGCTGGACCTGAGCCAGCTGCCGGCGATCGATCCGGTCGAGGCCGGGTCCGAGGCGACGGCCGAGACCGAGGGGGCGACCGCCATGGCGCACGAGGCCCAAGGCCAGTTGAGCCTGGACGACGGGGCGACCGAATCCCTCGCCGAATCCGCCACCGAATCCGCTGCCGATGTTCCGGCCGCCGCGCCCGTCGCGCGCGTGGACATCGCCGCGTTGCTGCCGCTGCTGCGCCGTCACCGGCTGCAGCCGGTCGGCGTGGTCGGCGCCAATGCGGCGGAACTGGCGCAGGCGGCCGAGTTGGGCCTGGCCGAGGCGCCCGACGAGCCGGTGCGCGCCGAGCGCGAACCGCGGGTCCAGAAGGTGGTGCAGCAGGTCGTCAAGGAAGTGGTGGTCGAGCGCCAGGTCGAAGTGCCGGTGCCCGCGCAGGCCGCGCCCACCGTCTACGTCGACAAGCCGCTGCGCTCCGGCCAGCAGGTCTATGCCAAGGGCGCCGACCTGGTCGTGCTGGCGGCGGTGAACCACGGCGCCGAGGTCATCGCCGACGGCAGCATCCACGTCTATGCGCCGCTGCGCGGCAAGGCGATCGCGGGCGCGCGGGGCAATGCGCAGGCGCGGATCTTCGCGCAGCAGCTCGAGGCCGAGTTGATCGCCATCGCCGGCATCTACCGCACCAGCGAGAACCCGTTGCCCGACAACGTCCGCGGAAAGGCGGCGCAGGTCCGGCTCGACGGCGAAAAACTGCTGATGGAGCCGCTGGGCGCATGAAGCATCCCGGGCGCCTGCCGCTTCCGATCCCCCCGATTTCCCCCGACATGGGCGGCGGTTGCCTCGACCGCCGCGCCGATGAAGCTTGAGCTGCGACGACAGCGACCGACACACTGAAAGGACCTCGACCCATGACCAAGATCGTTGTGGTGACTTCCGGCAAGGGCGGCGTGGGCAAGACCACGACCAGCGCCAGCTTCGCCACCGGCCTCGCGATGCGCGGCTACAAGACCGCGGTGATCGACTTCGACGTCGGCTTGCGCAACCTCGACCTGATCATGGGTTGCGAGCGCCGCGTGGTCTACGACCTGATCAACGTGATCAATGAGGAGGTCAAGCTCGGCCAGGCGCTGATCAAGGACAAGCAGCTGGACAAGCTGTTCATCCTCGCGGCCTCGCAGACGCGCGACAAGGATGCGCTCAAGCAGGAAGGCGTCGAGCGCGTGCTGGAAGAGCTCAAGGCGATGGAGTTCGACTACATCGTCTGCGACTCGCCGGCCGGCATCGAGACCGGCGCGCTGATGGCCATGCACTACGCCGACGAGGCGCTGGTGGTGACCAATCCCGAGGTCTCCTCGGTGCGCGACAGCGATCGCATCCTGGGCATGCTCAACAGCAAGACCAAGCGCGCGATCGAGGGCAAGGAGCCCGTCAAGGAACACCTGCTGATCACGCGCTACAACCCCAACCGGGTCGAAGGCGGGCAGATGCTGTCGCTGGAGGACATCCACGAGATCCTGCGCACGCCGCTGATCGGCGTGATCCCGGAGAGCGAGGTGGTGCTGCAGGCGTCCAACCAGGGCCTGCCGGCGATCCACATGAAGGGCACCGACGTGGCCGAGGCCTACGCCGACGTCATCGCGCGCTTCCTCGGCGAGGACAAGCCGATGCGCTTCGTCGAGGCCGTCAAGCCGGGCTTCTTCAAGCGCCTGTTCAGCCGCTGACATCCACCGGGAGAAACCATGGGATTCATGTCCTTCTTCCTGGGCGAGAAGAAAAGCACCGCCAGCGTCGCCAAGGAGCGCCTGCAGCTGATCCTCGCCCATGAACGCAATGGTCGCGGCGCGAGCCCCGACTACCTGCCGCAGCTGCAGCGCGAGCTGCTGGCGGTGATCTCGAAGTACGTCTCCATCAATCCGGACGACATCAAGGTCCACATGGAGCGGCAGGACGACCTCGAGGTGCTCGAGGTCAAGATCGAGCTGCCGGAGATCCGCAAGCCCTGAGCGCCTGCCGCTCGACCTGCATGCCCGGCGGCGTGGACCGCCCGCCCCGGGCGGGTGGCGCCGTCTGATCGGATCCCGGGCGGCGCCCGTCAGAGCCTGAAGACGGCGACCGCCTGGTGCAGCTGCGTGGCCTGTTGCTTGAGGCTCTCGGCGGCGGCGGCCGATTCCTCGACCAGCGCGGCGTTCTGCTGCGTCACCTGGTCCAGTTGCGCGATCGCGTCGCCGATCTGGTCGATGCCCTGGCTCTGCTCGGCGCTCGCCGCGCTGATCTCGGCGATCAGGTCGGAGACCCGCTTCACCTGCTCGACGATCTGACCCATCGTCTCGCCCGCCGAGCCCGCGAGTCGCGATCCCGCCTCGACCCGGGCGCCGCTGTCGCCAATCAGCCCCTTGATCTCCTTGGCCGCCGCCGCGCTGCGCTGCGCCAGCGCGCGCACCTCGCTGGCCACCACGGCGAAGCCGCGCCCTTGCTCGCCCGCCCGCGCGGCCTCGACCGCCGCATTCAGGGCCAGGATGTTGGTCTGGAAGGCGATGCCGTCGATCGTGCCGATGATGTCGGTGATCCGGCGCGAGCTCTCGTCGATCTGCCGCATCACCGCGACCACCTCCTGCACCGCCTGGCCGCCCTCGGCCGCCACGGTCGACGCGGTCTGCGCCAGCTGCGTCGCCGTGCGCGCGGTCTCGGCGTTCTGCTTCACCGTCGCGGTGAGCTGCTCCATCGACGCGGCGGTCTGCTCGAGGTTGGCCGCCTGCTGCTCGGTGCGCTGCGACAGGTCGGCATTGCCGGTGGCGATCTCGCCGGTGCCGGTGGCGATCGAGTCGCTGCTCAGGCGCACCTGGCCGACGATGCCGGTGAGGCTCTGGTTCATCCGCTGCAACGCGCCCAGCAGCTGTCCGGTCTCGTCGCGGCTGTCGGGCTGGATGTCGGAGCGCAGGTCGCCGCCGGCCACCGCCTCGGCGACCCTGACCGCCTGGGCCATCGGCTGGACGATCGCGCGGATCAGCAGCCACGCAGTGAACAGGCCCACCGCCGCGATGACGAGCGCGCCGATCGCCGCCTGCCACCGCAGCGACGCGCGCGCAGCCGCCGCAGCCTCCCGCGCGGTGGCGGCACGCGCCTCCTGCATCGCGACGAACTGGCCGATCGCGTCGAGGTAGAGCTTCACCGCCGGCGCGTACTCGTTCTGCACGATGCGGCTGGTGGCGCTCCAGTCGCCGGCGGCACCGGCCTCGCGCGCCTTCTTGCTCGCCGCCAGCAGGGCCTGGCCCAGTCCGACGATCTCCTTGAGCTTGGCCTGGTCTTCCGGCCGCTGCGCCTGAGCGGCGATCTGCTCGCGCAGCTTGGCCACCTCGGGCGCGTCGTTGGCGATGTTGGCCTTGAAGAGCTCGCCCACCGCCGGGTCGGAACTGATGGCGCTGGCCATGCTGCGCGCCACCGCTGTCTGCGTCATGCCTTGCCACTGGACCGATTTGCGGATGAGGTCCTGCGCGTCGTCGGTCGCCGCGGTCGCTTCGCTCGCGATCCGGTCGTTGCGCCAGAGGGTGAGCGAGCCCACCACGAGCATCGCCAGGATCAGCAGCACGATCGCGCCATTGATCTTGCTGGCCAGGGGGAGGTCGTTGAGCCGCATCGATGTCTCCTTGTCGTGAGCTTCCGGTTTTTCGATGTGAGGGCCTGGACGCGCCGATTCTCAGCACGGCGCCCGGCCGCTGCCAAGGCCCCCCGGGCCGCGCGGTGGTCCCGTGTAATCCCCTATGCCGGAATCGCCGCCGCGTCACTAGGGTGACGCGAGGCGTCCGGGGCCGTCGATAGACTGACTCGAACAGCCGAAATCAAGGCGCCCGTGCGCCGTCGGAGCGCGTCCCGCGCGACCGGCGGCCCCAGAGGCACCGGAACAATATCCAGGAGACGACATGGCACTGATGGGCCAGATGATGTCGATGCCGCTGCTGATCTCGTCGGTGATCCAGCACGCGGCGCGGCATTCCGGGGATACCGAGATCGTCAGCAAGCGGGTCGAGGGCGACCTGCATCGCACCACCTGGGCGGCGGTCGAGTTCCGGGCCCGCCAGCTCGCGCAGGCCTTCGCGCGGCTGGGCCTGGCGCCCGGGGACCGCGTCGGCACGCTGGCCTGGAACGGCCACCGCCACCTCGAGCTCTACTACGGCACCTCCGGCTCGGGCCTTGTCTGCCACACGATCAATCCACGCCTGTTCCCCGAGCAGATCGCCTGGATCGCCAACGACGCCGCCGACCGCGCCCTGTGCTTCGACCTGAGCTTCCTGCCGCTGGTCGAGAAGCTCGCGCCGCAGCTGGGCCAGGTCCGTCACTTCATCCTGATGACGGACCGCGCCCACATGCCGGCCGAGTCGTCGATCCCGAATTTGCGCTGCTACGAGGAGCTGGTCGACGCCGAGGATGGCCGCTATGTCTGGCCCGAGTTCGATGAGAACACGGCCTCCAGCATCTGCTACACGAGCGGCACGACCGGCCATCCCAAGGGCGCGGTCTACAGCCACCGCAGCTCGGTGCTGCATGCCTACGGCGCGGCGCTGCCCGACGCGATGGCCTGCTCGCGCCGCGACGTGATCCTGCCGGTGGTGCCGATGTTCCACGTCAATGCCTGGGGGCTGCCCTACAGCACCGCGCTGGTGGGCTGCAAGCTGGTGCTGCCGGGACCGCATCTGGACGGCAAGTCGCTGTACGAGCTCTTCGAGTCCGAGCAGGTGACCTTCAGCGCCGGCGTGCCGACGGTGTGGCTGGGGCTGCTGAACTACGTCGGCGCGAACGGGCTGAAGTTCTCGAGCTTCAAGCGCACGGTGATCGGCGGCTCGGCCTGCCCGCCGGCGATGCTGCGCACGCTGATGGACGACTACGGCGTGGAGGTGATCCATGCCTGGGGCATGACCGAGATGTCGCCGCTGGGCACGCTCTCGCGGCTCAGCAGCAAGCAGCTGAAGCTGCCCCGGGAGCAGCAGCGCCACCTGCTGGAGAAGCAGGGCAAGGCCATCTATGGCGTGGACATGGCGGTCGTCGACGATGCCGGCAAGGCCTTGCCCTGGGACGGCAGGACCTCGGGCAACCTGGTGGTTCGCGGACCGTGGGTGATCGAGGGCTACTTCGGCCACGCCGGCTCGCCGCTGATCCGCGTCACCGGCGAGGACGGCCGCGACGCCGGCCTCTGGTTCCCGACCGGCGACGTCGCCGCGATCGATGCCGACGGCTTCATGCAGATCACCGACCGCAGCAAGGACGTCATCAAGTCCGGCGGCGAATGGATCAGCTCGATCGACGTCGAGAACATCGCGATGGCGCATCCGGCGATCCATGAGGCCGCCGTCATCGCCGTGCCGCATCCGAAATGGGACGAGCGCCCGCTGCTCGTGGTCGTGCGCAAGCCCGGCGAGGCCGGCGCGGCGCTGACGCGCGAGTCGGTGCTCGGCTTCTACGAAGGCCGGATCGCCAAGTGGCAGGTGCCCGACGACGTCGTCTTCGTCGACGAGATCCCGCACACGGCCACCGGCAAGATGCTCAAGCTCAAGTTGCGCGAGCAGTTCAAGGACCACAAGCTGCCGGGCGGCTGAGCGCGACCGCGACGCGCCCCGTTCCGGCGATCCGACCCCAGGCCATCGAGCTGCCGAGCTTTTGCTCCACTGACCGCGGTGACGAGGCCGCCGCGATCGATCCGCTTCCGCAGGAGTTCCACCGTCCGCATTGCCCTTCACCGCAGTCCCCAGCAGTCCGTCGCACCACGCCGCTACCGATCGCCTTGCACACACAACCACATCAGGAGACAAGCATGAGCAAGCACAGCACGCGTTCGATCCCCTCGCTGGCCCGGCCCCTGGCCGTCGCCGCATTCGCCTTGACGGCCGCCGCCGGCGCCTACGCGCAGAAGGGCGAGACGGTGAAGATCGCCTGGATCGACCCGCTGTCCGGCCTGATGGCGCCGGTGGGTCAGAACCAGGTCAAGTCCTTCCAGTTCTTCGCCGAGAAATTCAACGCCAACAACCCGGCGGGGGTGAAGTTCGAGATCATCCCGATCGACAACAAGCTCAGCCCCGCCGAGTCGCTGAACGCGCTGAAGTCCGCGATCGACCAGGGCGTGCGCTACGTGACGCAGGGCAACGGCTCGGGCGCGGCGCTGGCGATCATCGACGCGGTCAACAAGCACAACGAGCGCAATCCCGGCAAGGAGGTCGTGTACCTCAACCACTCCGCCGTGGATCCGGACCTCACCAACAGCAAGTGCAGCTACTGGCACTTCCGCTTCGATGCCGACACCTCGATGAAGATGGAGGCGCTGACCACCTTCATGAAGGACCAGCCCGACATCAAGAAGGTCTACCTGCTCAACCAGAACTACGCGCACGGCCATCAGGTCGCCAAGTACGCGAAGGAGGGCCTGGCCAAGAAGCGGCCGGACGTGCAGATCGTCGGCGAGGACCTGCACCCGCTCGCGCAGGTGCGCGACTTCGCGCCCTACGTCGCCAAGATCAAGGCCAGCGGCGCGGATTCGGTGATCACCGGCAATTGGGGCTCGGACCTGGCGCTGCTGGTCAAGGCCGCCAACGAGGCGGGCTACACCGGCAAGTTCTACACCTACTACGCCGGCGTGACCGGCACGCCGACGGCGATGGGCGCGGCGGGCGCGGGCCGGGTGTACCAGATCTCGTACAACCACAACAGCCTGGGCGGCGAACCGGAGAAGTGGGCCAACGAATACAAGGCCAAGTTCAACGACGACTTCTACACCGGCAGCGTCATCCACATCTACACCGCGCTGAGCACGGCGATGGCCAAGGCCAAGAGCACCGACCCGGTGAAGGTCGCGGCGGCGCTGGAAGGGCTCAAGTTCAAGTCCTTCAACGGCGACGTCGAGATGCGCAAGACCGACCACCAGCTGCAGCAGACGCTGTTCCTCACCGTCTGGCAGAAGGCCGATGCCAAGCGGACCTACAGCGTCGAGAACACCGGCTACAACTTCGCCCCGGTGAAAACCTTCGATCCCTTCGTCAGCAGTACCCCCACCAGCTGCCAAATGAAGCGCCCGGGTTGACGCGTCTCGCTGCTGCGCGGGCCGATCTCGGGCCTGCAGTGCTCGCCGTACGGGTGTACGGCTCCGCGCTTCGGCCCGACCTCGGCCCGCTCGCGACGCGATCCGCGTCAACCCGGCTCGTTGAACGAGGATGATGTCTTGGAACAGATACTGATCAATCTGCTGAACGGGCTGTCCTCCGGGCTGCTGCTGTTCATGCTCAGCTCCGGCCTCACGCTGATCTTCAGCATGATGGGCGTGCTGAACTTCGCGCATGCGAGCTTCTACATGCTGGGCGCGTACTTCGCATATTCCATCGCCGGATGGATCGGGTTCTGGCCTGCGCTTTTCCTGGCACCGCTGCTGGTGGGCGGCTGCGGGGCGCTGTTCGAGCGCGGCGCGCTGCGGCGCGTGCACAAGTTCGGCCACGTGCCGGAGCTGCTGATCACCTTCGGGCTGTCCTACGTCGTGCTCGAGGTGGTGCAGCTGATCTGGGGCCGCACCGCGGTGCCGTTCTCCCCGCCGCCGTCGCTGCAGGGCGCCGCCTTCACCCTGGTACATGCGCCGGGCCAGGCGCTGGAACTGGCCTGGGGCGACGCGCCCGCCGCGATGTGCGCCGCCGCCAGCTGCTCCAAGTTCCCGCTCACCCGCGCCTTCATGATGGTGGTGGCGCTGTTCATGCTGCTGTCGCTCTGGCTGCTGCTGACCCGCACCCGCATCGGCCTGGTCATCCAGGCGGCGCTCACGCATCCGGAGATGGTCGAGTCCCTCGGCCACAACGTGCCGCGGGTGTTCATGCTGGTGTTCGGCAGCGGCTGCGCCCTGGCCGCGCTGGCTGGCGTCATCGGCGGCATCACCTTCGTCACCGAGCCCGCGATGGCGGTGATCGTCGGCTCGATCATCTTCGTGGTGGTCGTGGTCGGCGGCATCGGCTCGCTGGCCGGCGCCTTCGTCGCCTCCCTCGTCATCGGGCTGCTGCAGACGCTGCCGCTGACCGTCGACGTGTCGCTCGCGCAGGCCTTCCAGCTCGGCCCCGACACCTTCGGCTACCCGCTGCTCAAGCTCACCCTGGCGCAGGTCGCGCCCATCCTGCCCTACCTCCTGATGGTCCTCATCCTGATCTTCCGGCCCAAGGGCCTGCTCGGCACGCGGGAGGGCTGAACGATGTCCGCCGTCATCCCTCCTTCCTCGACCGCCGCGGCGGCGACCGTGGCGGTCACCACCGCGGTCAATGCCGCCATCGCCGCGAATGCCTCCAACACCACAAATGCGGACGCTCCCGCCAGCGGCACGGGTACCGGCCGCCCGCCGCGCGCCCGGCGCGGCGAGACCTACCACTTCAAGCCGCACAACGTCGGCCGCTGGCTGATCTGGGGCGGCTACGCGCTGGTGCTGCTGGTGGCACCGCTGCTGTGGACCAGCAGCCTGGCGCAGACCATGCTGTCGCAGATGGGCATCGCGATCATCGCGTGCCTGTCCTACAACCTGCTGCTGGGGCAGGGCGGCATGCTCAGCTTCGGCCACGCGGTCTACAGCGGATTGGGCGCCTACCTGGCGATCCACACGCTCAACGTCGTCGGCGCGGGCCAGCTCGCCCTGCCGGTCAGCCTGGTGCCGCTGGTCGGCGGCCTGGCGGGGCTCTTCTTCGCGGCGCTGTTCGGCTACGTGTCGACGAAGAAGTCGGGCACACCCTTCGCGATGATCACCCTGGGCCTGGGCGAGCTGATCTGGTCGATGTCGCTGATGCTGCCGGAGTTCTTCGGCGGCGAGGGCGGCGTCTCCTCCAACCGCGTCGTCGGCAAGGCGGTCTGGGGCATCAGCTTCGGGCCGCAGATCCAGGTGTACTACCTGATCGCGGTCTACGCCTTCGTCTGCACCGCGCTGCTGTACGCGCTCACCCGCACGCCGCTGGGCCGCATGCTCAACGCGGTGCGCGACAACCCCGAGCGCGTCGAGTTCATCGGCTACGACACGCAGTGGGTGCGCTTCCTGGCCTTCCTGATCGCGGGCTTCTTCGCCGGCGTGTCGGGCGGCCTGTCGGCGCTGAACTTCGAGATCGTCACCGCCGAGGTCGTCGGCGCGGCCCGCTCGGGCGCCTACCTGCTGTTCACCTTCCTGGGCGGCGCGACCTTCTTCTTCGGCCCCATCATCGGCGCGGTGCTGATGGTGGTGGCGCTGGTGCTGCTGTCGGAGCTGACCAAGGCCTGGCTGCTCTACCTGGGCCTGGTGTTCCTGTTCATGGTGATGTACGCGCCCGGCGGCATCGCCTCGCTGATCATGATGAACCTGCGCCTGGCCGCCTTCGGCAAGCTGCGCGCGCTGTGGCCGTCCTACCTGGGCCTGGCCGGCGCGGCGGCGACGATGCTGCTGGGCGGCTCGGCGATGGTGGAGATGCTCTATCACCTGCAGCTCAACGAGGCGCTCGGTCCGCAGATGAAGTACCTGGGCCTGGCGCTCGATGCGAAGAGCGTCGAGTCCTGGTTCGGCGCCGGCTTCGTGCTGCTGACCGGGCTGGGGCTCTTCGAGCTGCTGCGCCGCCAGTTCCGCGCCGAGTGGGACCGGGCGCAGGAGGAGATCGAGAAAGAGATCAAGCGGAGGGAAAGCCTGTGAGCACCGCCAACATCCCCTATGCGCTGGAGCTCAAGGCCGTCCGCAAGAGCTTCGGCAAGAGCGAGATCATCCGCGGCGCGGAGCTCGCGGTGAAGCCCGGCGAGCGCGTCGCGATCATCGGGCCCAACGGCGCGGGCAAGTCCACGCTGTTCAACCTGATCAGCGGCCGCTTCGCGCCCACCAGCGGCGAGATCCGGCTCTTCGGCGAGCGCATCGACCAGCTGCCGCCTTACCGGATCAACCGCCGCGGGTTGTCGCGCAGCTTCCAGGTGTCCAACCTGTTCACCCGACTGTCGGTGTTCGAGAACATCCGCTGCGCGCTGCTCTGGTCGATGGGCCACAAGTACGCGTTCTGGAAGTTCCTGGCCGGCATGGACGACGTCAACGACCGGGTCGAGGAACTGCTGGAGATGCTGCACCTGGACAAGAAGCGCGACGTGCCGGCGATCAACCTGACCTATGCCGAGGCGCGCGCACTGGAGATCGGCATCACCATCGCCGGCGGGGCCCAGGTGATCCTGCTGGACGAGCCCACCGCGGGCATGAGCAAGAGCGAGACCAGGCGCTTCATCCAGCTGATCCGCCAGGTCACCGAGGGCCGCACGCTGCTGACGGTGGAGCACGACATGGGCGTGGTCTTCGGCCTGGCCGACAAGATCGCGGTGCTGGTCTACGGCGAGGTGATCGCCTTCGACACGCCCGATGCGGTGCGCGCCAACAAGCGCGTGCAGGAGGCTTACCTCGGGTCGGTGCTGGCCGAATCGCAGGCCGCGGGAGCACATGCATGAGCGTCGCCCTCAACGACACCAACGTCGGCGCGATGCGCGCCGCCGCTGCCGGATCCGCGGCGGCCGCCGGCACGCGGGCGCTGCGGCTGGACAACGTCCATGCGTTCTACGGCAAGAGCCATGTGCTGCATGGCGTGACGATGGAGGTGCGTCCCGGCGAGATCGTCAGCCTGCTGGGGCGCAACGGCTCGGGGCGCTCGACGACGGTCAAGACCATCATGGGCCAGGTCGACGGCACCGGCTCGGTCGCCTGGGGCGGCCAGGAACTGCTCGGCCGCAAGGCCTACGAGATCGCGCATCGCGGCATCGGCTACGTGCCCGAGAACCGCGACATCTTCCCCAAGCTCACGGTGCACCAGAACCTGATGCTCGGCGAGAAGGGCCGGCGCAAGGGCGCCGCGCCGCGCTGGGGCTTCGACGACATGTACGCGATGTTCCCGCGCCTGAAGGAACGCCAGCACACCGAGGCCGGCGTGCTGTCCGGCGGCGAGCAGCAGATGCTGACCCTGTGCCGCACGCTGATGGGCGACCCCGACCTGATCATGATCGACGAGCCGACCGAGGGCCTGGCGCCCAAGATCGTCGAACTGGTGGCGGAGTACCTCAAGGAGCTCAAGCGTCGGGGCGTGTCGGTGCTGCTGGTCGAGCAGAAGCTGGCCATCGCGCTGGAGATCTCCGAGCGCTGCTATGTGATGGGCCATGGCCGCATCGTCTTCGAGGGCACGCCTGCCGACCTGCGCGCCAATGCCTATGTCCGCAAGGAGTGGCTGGAGGTCTGAGGCCGCCCGACGGTTACAGCTCTCACGGCGCCTTGTCGGATCGCTGACGGTCCGGTCACCGGCGGCGATGCGGCCCGCGATCCGGTGAAAAACACCCGCTTCTGGTGAAGCCTTCGCACGCGTGTCGCCCTACAGTGGCAGCGCGAATCACATGAGCGGGATCCATCCATGAACTTGGTGCAGCCTTGGATGCTGGCGGCCGGCGCGCTGGCCGGCGCGGGAGCGGGGGCGGCGATCGCGAGCGCGTGGTGGGGACGCAAGCTGCGGCTGGCCCGGGCGCTGATCGACCAGCTGCAGGCCTCGCGCCGGCAGATCGAGGAACAGGTCGGCCATGCGCGCCGGCAGATCGAGCAGCTGCAGATCGAGATGCTGGAGCTGCGCCTGACGATGGAGCACATGCGGCGCAAGTCGCAGTTCGCTGCGGGCCGCGCGGCGACCACGGACTGGGGCGAATCGATGCTGTCGCCGATGAGCGCGCAGGCGCCGCTGGCCGCGAGCGCCGTGGCCCCTTCAAGCCCGGCGGTCGTGGAAGCGACCGTCGTCCCGGCCGCCCGGTCCGCGAATGCCGAGCGCCTCGAGCGCGCCCGGGAACGGGTCGCCGCCGGGGGCTTCAGCCCCACCGAGCCGATGGAGCGGCCGATGGAGAGGCGGGCAATGCCGCTGATGTCCGCGCCGACGCTGGCGCCGGTCCCGTTCGGCTTCCTGCCGACGCAGCCCCATCCCGAACCCTGAGCCCGACATGCGGCTCCCCCCGACGTAGGTGCCCCGCGCGGCGTTGCCGCGTCCCCTGATCCGGGTGGCTTCCGGCGCCACAGCGGCCAGAGGTCGCACTACATTGGCCGCCAGGAAACAAGAACGGGGAGCCGGCCATGAGTGCGGTGCAGCCTTGGATGGTCGTCGTCGGGACGCTGGCCGGAGTGGCCGTCGGGGGCGCGCTGGCGAGCGCCTGGTGGTGGAGCCGGCTCAAGCGCGCCCGCCGCCTGATCGACCGCATCGAGTCCTCGCGGCTGCTGCTCAATGAGCAGACCACGCAGGCGCGCCGCCAGATCGAGCGCCTGCAGATGGAGCTAGGCGAACTGCGCATGGTCGCCGAGCGCCTGCGCCGCAAGGCGGCGCAGGCGGCCACGTCCGGCGAGTCGGCCGACGGCCCGGAATCAATCCTGCCGCTGGAGGCCGGCGCGCCGGTCAGCGGCCCCACGCCGCTGGCGGCTTTCCGTCCGATCGAGAAGCCGCGCGCCCCCGCGCCGACCGTCGCCAGCGTCGACGCGGCGCTGGAACGCGAGGCGCGCGCCCGCGAGCGCGTCGCCGAGGGCGGCTTCGCCCGCACCGAGATCCAGGACGAGGACGAGCCGCATTCCCGCGGCTTCATGCCCACCCAGCTCGACAAGCCCTTCTGAGCACGCGCCATCCGAGCCGACGCCGTCGCCTGCGCCACCTGCGCCACCTGCGCCACCTGCGCCACCTGCGCGACACCCAGCCTCCGCACTTCTCCCGTAGCGCCCTGTCACAGCAGAGACAAGCGGTGCGCGTCGGCGCTGCCTAGAATCGAACGATCGTTCTTTTCGTCCCGGTGTCCGAGGAAATCTTCGACCGGCGGCGAGGCGTTTCCCCCCACTGGAAGGAACACACATGGGTGCCAGCTACGAAGTCCGCGGCCAGGTCGCGGTGATCACGCTCAACAATCCGCCGGTCAACGGCCTGGGCCATGCCACGCGGCTGGCGGTCGCCGAGGGCATCGAGCAGGCCGAGAACGATCCCGCCATCAAGGCCGTCGTGATCACCGGTGCCGGCAAGGCCTTTTCCGGTGGCGCCGACATCCGCGAGTTCGGCTCGCCCAAGGCGCTGGCCGAGCCCAACCTGGGATCGCTGATCACCCGTGTCGAGGCCTGCACCAAGCCGGTCGTCGCCGCGATCCACAGCGTCGCCATGGGCGGTGGCCTGGAGCTGGCGCTCGGCTGCCATTACCGCGTGACCGCGCCCGGCGCCAAGATCGCGTTGCCGGAAGTGAAGCTGGGCCTGCTGCCCGGTGCCGGCGGCACGCAGCGTCTGCCGCGCGCGCTGGGCGTGGAGCCCGCGCTCAACATGATCGTCAGCGGCGAGCCGGTCAACAGCGAACTGCTGGCCCAGGTGCCTGGCCAGGTGCTGTTCCAGAAGCTGATCGACGGCGACCTGATCGACGGCGCCGTCCAGTTCGCGATGGAGATCGCCGACAAGCGCCCGCTGCCGCGCGTGCGCGACATCAAGGCCCAGCATCCCGAGGCGCAGGCCTTCTTCCAGTTCGCGCGCAACACTGTCGGCGCGATGTCCAAGAACTTCCCGGCGCCGCTGCAGTGCGTGGAGACGGTGGCCAATGCGGTCTCGATGAAATTCGAGGACGGCATGCGCGCCGAGCGCGAAGCCTTCCAGCAGCTGATGCTGACGCCCGAGTCCAAGGCGCTGCGCCACGCGTTCTTCGCCGAGCGCGCCGCCTCCAAGATTCCCGACGTCCCCGAGGACACGCCGCTGCGCAAGGTCGAGCGCGTGGCCATCATCGGCGCCGGCACGATGGGCGGCGGCATCGCGATGAACTTCCTCAACGCCGGCATCCCGGTGACGATCCTCGAGATGAAGCAGGAGGCGCTGGACCGCGGCGTCGCCACCATCCGCAAGAACTACGAGGCGCAGGTCAAGAAGGGCAAGCTCAAGGAGGACCGCTACGCGCAGCGCATGGCCCTGCTGGACACCACGCTGAACTACGGCGACATCGGCGGCGCCGACCTGGTCATCGAGGCGGTCTTCGAGGACATCGGCGTCAAGGAGCAGGTGTTCAAGCAGCTCGACGAGGTGATGAAGCCCGGCGCGATCCTGGCCAGCAACACCTCGACCCTGGACGTCGACAAGATCGCGGCCTTCACCAAGCGTCCGCAGGACGTCATCGGCACCCACTTCTTCAGCCCGGCCAACGTGATGAAGCTGCTGGAGGTGGTGCGCGGCGCGGCCACCGCCAAGGACGTGCTGGCCACGGTGATGGCGCTGGGCAAGAAGATCCGCAAGACCTGCGTGGTCTCGGGCGTGTGCGACGGCTTCATCGGCAACCGCATGATCGAGCAGTACAGCCGCCAGGCCGGCTTCCTGCTGGAGGAGGGCTGCACACCGCAGCAGGTGGACAAGGCCGTCGAGCGCTTCGGCTTCGCGATGGGACCGTTCCGCATGGGCGACCTGGCCGGCAACGACGTGGGCTGGTACATCCGCAAGCGCCGCTACCAGGAGAAGCCGGACCTGCGCTACTCCAGGACCGCCGACCTGCTGTGCGAGATGGGCCGCTTCGGCCAGAAGACGGGCGCGGGCTGGTACGACTACCAGCCGGGCAAGCGCGACGCGATCCCGTCCAAGACGGTGCTGGAGATGATCGACATGCACCGCTCGGCGCTGGGCATCACGCCGCGCAAGATCAGCGACGAGGAGATCGTGCATCGCCTGGTCTTCGCGCTGGTCAACGAGGGCGCCCGCATCCTCGAGGAAGGCATCGCGCTGCGCGCCTCCGACATCGACATGGTCTACCTGACCGGCTACGGCTTCCCGCTGTGGCGCGGCGGCCCGATGTGCTACGCCGACACGGTCGGCCTCTACAACGTCGTGCAGGCGATGAAGCGTTTCGCGCGCAACCCGCATGACGACGCGAAGTTCTGGGAACCGGCTCCGCTGCTCAAGCGCCTGGCCGACCAGGGCAAGGGCTTCAACGACTGACCCCGCGGACGCGAACAGGAGCAACAGAATGAGCAAGGCATTGATCGTTTCCACGGCCCGCACCCCGCTCGCCAAGAGCTGGAAGGGGTCCTTCAACATGACCCACGGCGCGACCTTGGGCGGCCATGTGGTCCGCGCCGCGCTGGAGCGCGCCGGCATCGAGGGCGGCGAGGTCGAGGACGTGCTGATGGGCTGCGCCACGCCGGAAGGCGCCACCGGCGGCAACATCGCGCGCCAGATCGCGCTGCGCGCCGGCCTGCCGGTGACCGTGTCCGGACAGACCATCAACCGGTTCTGCTCCAGCGGCCTGCAGACCATCGCGACCGCGTCGCAGCGCATCATCGCGGGCGAGGGCGAGGTGTTCGTGGCCGGCGGCGTGGAGAGCATCTCCTGCGTGCAGAACGAGGCCAACCGCCACATGGGCCATGAGAGCTGGCTGTCGGCGCACAAGCCGGAGATCTACTGGTCGATGCTGCAGACGGCCGAGAACGTCGCGCAGCGCTACAAGATCCCGAAGGAGCGGATGGACCGCTACGGCGCGGCCAGCCAGCAGAAGGCCTGCGCGGCGCAGGCCGAAGGGCTGTTCAACGCCGAGATCGTGCCGATCACGGTGATGGCCGGCGTGGCCGACAAGGTGCGCGGGATGATGACCAAGGAGGTCACCGTCTCCGTCGACGAGGGCCTGCGCGTCGGCACCACCTACGAGAGCATCAAGGACATCCGTACCGCGCTGCCCGGCGGCGTGGTGACGGCGGGCAACGCCAGCCAGTTCAGCGATGGCGCGGGCGCCTGCGCGATCGTCAGCGAGTCCTATGCGTCGAAGAAGGGCCTCCAGCCGCTGGGCCGCTTCCTGGGCTTCGCGGTCGCCGGCTGCGAGCCCGACGAAATGGGCATCGGCCCGGTCTTCGCCGTGCCCAAGGTGCTGGCGCGCCTGGGCCTGAAGGTCTCCGACATCGACCTGTGGGAGCTCAACGAGGCCTTCGCGGTGCAGGTGCTGTATTGCGCCGACAAGCTGGGCATCCCGATGGACCGGTTGAACGTCAATGGCGGCGCGATCGCGATCGGCCATCCCTACGGCGTGTCGGGCCAGCGCCTGACCGGCCATGCGCTGATCGAGGGCAAGCGCCGCGGCGCCAAGCGCGTCTGCGTGACGATGTGCATCGGCGGCGGCATGGGCGCGGCGGGGGTCTTCGAAGTGCTCTGACGAGCACCCCTACCGGCTGACGCCGGCCCCCTCAGGGGGCGAGCCCGAGGGTCCGGCAAAGCCGGGTCCCCTGGCGCCGCTTGATATGTCGGCGGGCTGCGCCCCGCCTCCTTCGTGAGGTGCTCATGCGCCAGACCCTGGACTTCCTGCTGTATCACTGGCTGAAGGTCGACCGACTCTCGGCGCGCGAGCGCTTCTCGGAGCACTCGCGGGAGACCTTCGACGCGGTGCTCGATACCTGCGAGCGGATCGCGCGTGAGAAGTTCGCGCCGTTCAACCGCCTGGCCGACACCGAGGAGCCCCGCTTCGACGGCGAGCGCGTCCATCTGCCGCAGGCGACGCATGAGGCGCTTGCCGCCTATGTGGAGTCGGGCATGCTGGCCGCCGCTCAGGACGCCGAGCATGGCGGACTGCAGCTGCCGTGCGTGATCGAGATGGCCGCCAACTGCTTCTTCAGCAAGGCGAGCGTCGCCATGGGCGGCTACGCGATGCTGACCAACGGCAATGCCAACCTGCTGATGGCGCACGGCACGCCGGTTCAGCGCGAGGTCTTCGCGATGAACGAGTTCTCCGGCCGCTGGTTCGGCACGATGTGCCTGTCGGAGCCGCAGGCGGGGTCGTCGCTGTCGGATGTCGCGACGCGCGCCGAGCCCGATGGCGCCGACTTCGAGGCCGATCCGCTCGGCCCCCGCTACCGCCTCACCGGCAACAAGATGTGGATCTCCGGCGGCGAGCACGAGATCACCGAGAACATCGTCCACCTGGTGCTGGCCAAGATCCCCGGGCCCGACGGCAAGCCGCTGCCGGGCACCAAGGGCATCTCGCTGTTCATCGTGCCCAAGCACCTGGTGGACACCGACGGGCGCCTCACCGGCGAGCGCAACGACGTGGCGCTCGCGGGGCTCAACCACAAGCTCGGCTACCGCGGCACGACCAACTGCCTGCTCAACTTCGGCGAGGGCCGCCAGTTGCCGGGCGGCCGGCCCGGCGCGATCGGCTACCTGGTCGGCAAGCCGGGCGAGGGCCTGCGCTGCATGTTCCACATGATGAACGAGGCCCGCATCGGCGTCGGCCTCGGCGCGGTGATGCTGGGCTATGCCGGCTACGAGGCCAGCCTGGACTACGCGCGCCAGCGTCCGCAAGGCCGGCCGATGACCGCGGCCGGCAAGGACGCGTCGCAGCCGCAGCGGCCGATCATCGAGCACGCCGACGTCAAGCGCATGCTGCTGGCGCAGAAGAGCTACGTCGAGGGCGGTCTGGCGCTGGAGCTGTTCTGCGCCCGCCTCGTCGACGAGCAGCACACCGGCACGCCGGAGGAGGCCGCCGCTGCCCGGCTGCTGCTGGACGTGCTGATCCCGATCGCCAAGAGCTGGCCCAGCGAGTGGTGCCTGGAGGCCAACTCGCTGGCGATCCAGGTGCTGGGCGGCTATGGCTACACCCGCGACTTCCCGGTGGAGCAGTACTGGCGCGACAACCGCCTGAACATGATCCACGAGGGCACGCATGGCATCCAGGCGCTGGACCTGCTCGGCCGCAAGGTGGTGATGGACGGCGGCCAGGCGCTGATGGCGCTGGCCGGGCGCATCAGTGACACCGCGCAGCGCGCCGGCCAGGTGCCGGGGCTGGCCGAGGCCGCCAACGAGCTCGGCGCGGCGCTGGCCGCGGTGGGAGGCGCGACCAAGAAGGCCTGGTCCACCGGCGAGCCGGAGGAGGCGCTGGCCAACGCGACGCCGTATCTGCAGGCCTTCGGCCACACCGTGCTGGCGTGGATCTGGCTGGAGGTGGTGCTGGCGCTGGAAGGCACCGACCTCGAGAGCGACTTCGCCCAGGGCAAGCGGGCCGCGCAGCGCTACTTCTTCGCCTACGAGCTGCCCAAGATCCATGCCTGGCTGGGCGTGGTGGCGCGGCGCGAGGCGCTCACGCGCGAGATGCGCGACGCCTGGTTCTGAGGCCGCGGGCGGCCGCGCGCGATCGACGACGACATCAACGACATCAAGGAGACGACGATGAGCAGCAAGGTGCAGGATCTCTTCGACCTGACCGGCCAGGTGGCCCTGGTGACCGGCGGATCGCGCGGGCTGGGCCTGCAGATCGCCGAGGCGCTGGGCGAGGCCGGCGCGACGCTGATGCTGAGCTCGCGCAAGGCGGCCGACCTGGAGGAGGCGGTGGCGCATCTGAAGGCGCGCGGCATCGCGGCGCAATGGATCGCCGCCGACGCCTCCGACGAGGCGCAGGCGCGCGGCATCGTCGAGCAGACGATCGCCCGGCTCGGCCAGATCGACATCCTGGTCAACAACGCCGGCGCCACCTGGGGCGCGCCGGCCGAGGACCATCCGGTCGAGGCCTGGGACAAGGTCATGGACCTGAACATCCGCAGCCTGTTCGTGATGAGCCAGGAGGTCGCGCGCCGCAGCATGATCCCGCGCAAGTCGGGCCGCATCATCAACGTGGCCTCGATCGCCGGCCTGGGCGGCAACAGCGGGATGATGAAGACCATCGCCTACAACACCAGCAAGGGCGCGGCGGTGAACTTCACCCGCGCGCTGGCCGGCGAGTGGGGCGTGCATGGCATCACCGTCAATGCGCTGGCGCCGGGCTTCTTCCCCAGCAAGATGACCAAGGGCCTGATGGCCGCGATCGGCGAGGACAAGCTCGCCGAGCACGCGCCGCTCAAGCGCATCGGCGATGATGAGGACCTCAAGGGCGCCGCCCTGCTGTTCGCGAGCCGCGCCGGGAAGCACATCACCGGGCAGATCCTCGCGGTCGATGGCGGCGTGTCCGCCGTCCATGGCAGCTGATTGGCTCCGCCCCCTACGCGCTTCGCGCGCCCCCCCACCGGGGGGCAGCCCGAGAGGATCGGCGGAGCCGGTCCTCCGGGCTCTGCTGGGTTGGGGGCGCGATGCCGATGGGGGCGCGAATGTTCCTGATTCGAGGTTGTTGTGACTGAAGAACCGCCGCTGAAATTTCCCGTCCACATCCCCTTCGTCCAGCAACTGGGCTTCGAGCTGGTGCGCATCGACGAGGGCGAGGCCGAGCTGCGGGTCGACATCCGCGAGCTGCACCTGAACTCCTGGGAAGTCGCGCACGGCGGCGTGCTGATGACGCTGCTGGACGTGGCCATGGCCCATGCGGCGCGCAGCGTGCACCGCGACCAGCCCGGCTTCGGGCCGGGCGTGGTGACGGTGGAGATGAAGACCAGCTTCATGCGCCCCGGCGAAGGCGCGCTGCGCGCGGTGGGCCGGCTGCTGCACCGCTCCACGACGATGGCCTTCTGCGACGGCTCGGTCTATGGCGAGGACGGCCGGCTGTGCGCGCACTCGACCGGCACCTTCAAGTACCTCAAGGCGCTGCCCGGCAAGGGCCGCAGCCTCAAGGCGCTGCAGCGCACCGAGGGCTGAGCGCCCGACGGCCTGACGGCGATTCCCGTTCAACCGACCCCTTCCGATTTCCCGCTCACGAGGAGAGACGCATGAGCACGATGAACCGCCAGATCCTGCTGGCCTCCCGCCCCACCGGCGAACCCGGCACCGACAACTTCAAGCTGGTCAGCACGCCGGTGCCGGCAGTGGCCGACGGCCAGGTGCTGGTGCGCAACCACTACCTCAGCCTCGACCCCTACATGCGCGGCCGCATGAACGAAGGCAAGAGCTATGCGACGCCGCAGCCGCTGAACGAGGTGATGATCGGCGGCACCGTCGGCGAGGTGGTCGAGTCCCGCAACGCCCACTTCGCGGTGGGCGACAAGGTCGTCGGCATGGGCGGCTGGCAGGAGTACCAGCTGGTCGACGCCAGCCAGCGCGGCGTGCTGCAGAAGGTGGACACGACGCATGTGCCGCTGTCGGCCTACCTGGGCGCGGTCGGCATGCCCGGCGTCACCGGCTGGTACGGCCTGGCGAAGATCATCGATCCGAAGCCGGGCGAGACCGTCGTCGTCAGCGCCGCCAGCGGCGCGGTGGGCGGCGCGGTCGGCCAGCTGGCCAAGGTGCGCGGTGCGCGCGCGGTCGGCATCGCCGGCGGCGCCGACAAGTGCCGCTACGTCGTCGAGGAACTCGGCTTCGACGCCTGCATCGACTACAAGCAGCATGGCGACGTGAAGTCGCTGTCCGCCGCGCTGAAGGCCGAGTGCCCGGACGGCATCGACGGCTACTTCGAGAACGTCGGCGGCATGATCCTGGACGCCGTGATGCACCGCGCCAACCCGTTCAGCCGCGTCGCCATGTGCGGCATGATCGCCGGCTACAACGGCGAGCCGATCCCGATGAGCGCGCCGCAGCTGATCCTGGTGAACCGGATGAAGATCGAGGGCTTCATCGTCTCCGAGCACATGGCGGTGTGGCCCGAGGCGCTCAAGGAGCTCGGCACGCTGGTGGCCACCGGCAAGCTCAAGTACCGCGAGAGCGTGGCGCAGGGCCTGGAGAGCGCGCCCGAGGCCTTCCTGGGCCTGCTCAAGGGTCGCAACTTCGGCAAGCAGCTGGTGAAGCTGATCTGATGACCGGCCCGCGCTGGATCTGCCAGTCCTTCGACGAGCTGGGCACGCGCGGCCTGTACCGCGCGCTGCGCCTGCGCGCGCAGGTGTTCGTCATCGAGCAGAGCTGCCTCTACCTGGATCCGGACGGGCTCGACGAGCACGCCTGGCACCTGCAGGGGCTCGGGCCGGGCGCCGATGGCGCCGAGGCGCTCCTGGCCTATGCACGTCTGCTGCCGCCGGAGATCGGCGACGGGAGCGCGCGCATCGGTCGCGTGATCACCGCGCCGACGGCGCGTGGCGGAGGCCTGGGCCGTGCGCTGATGAGCCAGGCGGTGCGCGAATGCGAGCGCCTCTGGCCGGGCCAGGCGATCGAGCTGGGCGCGCAGGCGCATCTGCGCGCGTTCTATGGCAGCTTCGGCTTCCACCCGATCTCGGAGGTCTACGACGAGGACGGGATTCCCCATGTCGACATGCGACGCGACGCCGCGGCGTGATGCGCCGCCGCCCCCCGACCCAGGAGTGTTCCCATGAGCGATCTGATCCTGCATCACTACAGCAGCTCCCCGTTCGCCGAGAAGGCGCGGCTGATGCTGGGCCTCAAGGGCCTGGCCTGGCGGTCAGTGACGGTGCCGATGATGCTGCCCAAGCCCGATGTGGTGGCGCTGACCGGCGGCTACCGCCGCACGCCCTTCCTCCAGGTCGGCGCCGACATCTACTGCGACACCGCGCTGATCGCCGAGGTGCTGGAAGCGCGGCAGCCGTCGCCCAGCCTGTTCCCCGCCGCGGTGGCAGGCCAGGCGCGCATGCTGGCGCAGTGGGCCGACACCGACCTGTTCTGGACCGCGCTGCCCTATGCGATGCAGCCGGCCGGTGCGACGGCGCTGTTCGCCGGGGCGCCGCCGGACATGCTCAAGCTCTTCGTCGCCGACCGCAAGGCGATGAGCGAGGGCATGCCGCAGGTGCGCGGCCGCGATGCCGGCGCCGCGCTGACGCAGTACCTCGACTGGCTGTCGCAGATGCTGGCCGACGGTCGGCCGTGGCTGCTCGGCGACGCGCCGTGCATCGCCGACCTGAGCGTCTATCACCCGCTTTGGTTCATCACCCGGACCGGGCCGCTGGCCGAGATCCTGGCGCCGCATGAGGCCCTGCGGGCCTGGATGGCGCGGGTGGCCGCGATCGGCCATGGCGAGCGGGCCGGCAAGCTCGACGGCGCGGAGGCGATCGAACTGGCCCGGGCCTCGCAGCCGCGGCCGGCGCAGGTCGAGCCGGGCCAGGGCTTCGAAGCCGGCGAGCCGGTGACCGTCACGCCGTATGACTACGCCCGCGATGCCGTCGCCGGCACGCTGGTCGGGCTGAGCTGCCGCACGGTGACGGTGGCGCGCGAGGACGGGCGCGCGGGCCGGGTGCATGTGCACTTCCCGCGCATCCGCTACACGCTGAAGCAGGCATAGCCCGTCGGCCCATGACGCGGCCGCCGCGCGGCGGCCCCACAACCATCCCGAAGGAGACAAGCGCATGAAGGACTACCAAGGCAAGACGGCGGTGATCACCGGCGCGGGCTCGGGCTTCGGCCTCGAGGTCGCGCGCCTGGCGGCCGCCCGCGGCATGAACCTGGTGCTGTGCGATGTGCAGCAGGACGCGCTGGACCAGGCGGCCGCCGAGTTCGCGGCCCATCCGGTGCTGGCGCGGCGCGTGGACGTCGCGAAGGCGGACCAGATGGAGGCGCTCGCCACCGCGGTGCAGGAGCGCTTCGGCGCGCCGAACTTCGTGTTCAACAACGCCGGCGTAGGCTCCGGCGGGCTGATCTGGGAGAACGCGCTGTCGGACTGGGAATGGGTCCTGGGCGTCAACCTGATGGGCGTGGTGCACGGCGTGCGCCTGTTCACCCCGATGATGCTGGCGGCCGCTGCCAAGGATCCGGCGTGGCAGGGGCACATCGTCAACACCGCGTCGATGGCCGGCATGCTGAACCCGCCCAACATGGGCGTCTACAACGTGTCCAAGCACGCGGTGGTGTCGCTCAGCGAGACGCTGTACCAGGACCTCGCGCTGGTGACCGACCAGGTGCGGGCATCGGTCCTGTGTCCGTACTTCGTGCCGACCGGCATCACGCAGAGTCATCGCAACCGCCCGGGCGAACTGGGCGCCGACAAGCCCACCCGCAGCCAGCTGATCTCGCAGGCGATGACCGACAAGGCGGTCAGCGCCGGCAAGCTGACGGCGGCGGACGTGGCGCGGATGGTGTTCGAGGCCATGGACGAGGAGCGCTTCTACATCTTCAGCCACCCGCAGGCGCTCAAGGCCGTGCAGACGCGGCTGGAGGACGTGATGCAGCTGCGCAACCCGACCGACCCGTTCCAGGACAAGCCGGAGATCGGCGCGCGGCTGCGGGAGTCGCTGCGCGGCTGAGGCGGGCCGGCCGCCGATCGTCCGGACGGCCCTGGCAGTTCTGACAGGTACCACCCCCGGATGCGGGAGCGCCGGGGTCCTGCGGCGCAGGGGGCGGGCCCACAATCCGCCCGTGGTCCCGCATTTCCTTCCCCGATGCCTGCCCGCGCTGCCGCGGCTGCTGCCCCTGCTGGCGGCGGTGGTTGCGGCGTGGCTGGCGCTGGCGGGGCAGGGCCATGCCGATCCGCGCGACTGGCTCACCGCCGAGGAACGCGCCTGGGTGGCGCAGCATCCGGTGCTGCGGGTGGGGGGCTCGGCGAGCTATGGTCCCTTCACCTATGTCGATGAGGACGGGCGCATCACCGGCCTGTCGCTGGACTATGCGCGGCGCCTGTCGGAGCTGACCGGTCTGCGCTTCGAGTTCCAGCCGCCGCAGACCTTCGCCGAGAACCTGGACGACCTCGCCAGCGGCGAGCTCGACTTGCAGATGTCGATGCGCGAGACGCCCGAGCGGGCGCAGCGCTTCGGCTTCACGCGCCCCTACATCACGGTGCCGGCGGTGCTGCTGCGGCGCGCCGGCACGAGCGGCGACCCGCTGCGGCCCGGCGAGTCGGTCGCGGTGGCGCGCGGTTACGCGGTGGTGGAGTTCCTGCGGGACCGCTACGCGACCAACCCCTTGCAGGTGGAGGTGGACGATCGCACCGTGCTGCGCCGGCTGGCCGGCGGCGAGGTCGGCGCGGCGGTGATGGACCTGGCCGGCGCGACCTACCTGATGCGGCGCGACGGCATCGGCAACCTGCGCGTGGTGGAGGACATCGGCTTCGCCTACGGGCTGGGCATCGGCTACCGGCGCGACTGGCCGATGCTGGGCCGCATCCTGGACAAGGCGCTGACGCGCATCGGCGACGACGAGCGGCAGGCGATCGCGGACCGCTGGATCACGCAGGACACCGCGGCGATGCGCTGGCAGCGCCGGGCGCTGTGGGGCGTGGGCATCGCGCTCGCGCTGGTGCTGCTGGGCCTGGGCCTCGCGCTGCTCTGGAACCGCGCGCTGCAGCGCCAGGTGCGGCTGCGCGGCGAACTGCTGCAGCGCGAACTCGGCGAGCGCATGCGGCTGCAGGATGCGGACCGGGCCCGCGAGCTGGCCGAGGTGACCAGCCGCACCAAGAGCGAGTTCCTGTCCCAGGCGAGCCATGAGCTGCGCACGCCGCTCAATGCGGTGCTGGGCTTCAGCCAGCTGCTGGCGCACGATCCGCAGCGGCCGCTGGACGAGACGCAGCGCGCGCGGCTCCGGCACATCGACGAGGCGGCCAAGCACCTGCTGGTGCTGATCGAGGACATGATGACGCTGTCGCGGGCGGAGGCGAACACGCTGACCGTGCAGTCGCTGCCCCTGCAGGCCGGGCCGCTGCTGCGGCGCGTGGTGGCACTGTCGCAGCCGGCGGCGCAGGCCGCGGGCGTGGACCTCCGGATCGGCCTGACGCCGGAGGAGGACAGCACGCTGCCGCTGGTCCAGGCCGATCCGATCCGGCTCGAGCAGGTGCTGCACAACCTGATCTCCAACGCGATCAAGTACAACCGGCGCGGCGGATGGGTCCAGGTGCACGCCAGCGCGGAGTCGCGCGGCTTCCGCATCGAGGTGGTAGACAACGGCATCGGCCTGAGCGTCGAGCAGCGCTCGCAGCTCTTCCAACCCTTCAACCGGCTCGGCCGCGAGGAGCAGCCCGGGCATGGCATCGGGCTGGTCATCTGCAAGCAGCTGATGGAGCGGATGGGCGGACGGATCCTGGTCGACAGCGAGAGCGGGCACGGGTCCCGGTTCACGCTGGAGCTGCCGGCGGTGGCCGGCACGGCCTGACAGCCCCATCGCCGCACCGCTGCGGTCTGGCACACTGCGCGCCCTGCGCAGTACCCTCCCGACCATGCCCAACACTTCCTCTCCCCGCCGCGCCATCGTCATCGGCGGCGGCCCCGCCGGCCTGATGGCCGCGGAACGCCTGGCGCGCGCCGGCATGTCCGTCGACCTCTACGACGCCATGGCGTCCGTCGGACGCAAGTTCCTGCTCGCGGGCAAGGGCGGTCTCAACCTGACCCACTCGGAATCACGGCCCGATTTCGACACCCGTTACTACGAACGCCAGGCCGACGTCGCCGCCTGGCTCGACCGCTTCGACGGCGAGGCGCTGCGGGCCTGGGCTCAGGCACTCGGCGTCGAGACCTTCGTCGGCAGCTCGGGGCGCGTCTTCCCCAAGGACCTGAAGGCCGCGCCGATGCTGCGCGCCTGGCTCTCGCGGCTGCGCGGGCAGGGCGTGCGCTTCCACATGCGACACCGCTGGCTCGGCTGGGACGAGGCCGGCGGCCTGCGCCTGCGCTCGCCGGACGGCGAGTCGACCGCGACCGCCGATGCGGTCGTGCTCGCGCTGGGCGGCGCCTCCTGGCCGCAGCTGGGATCGGACGGTCAATGGGTGCCGCTGCTGGCGCAGGCCGGCGCAGGCGTGGCGCCGCTGCGTGCGGCCAACTGCGGCTTCGATCTCGGCGCGCCGCGCGAGGGCGCCGGGCCCGGCTGGTCGCCGTTCTTCGTCGACCGCTTCGCGGGTCAGCCGGTCAAGCCGGTCGCGCTGAGCGCCGAGGGCCCGGACGGCCGACGCTTCTCGCGCCAGGGCGAGTTCGTGGTGACCGCGTCCGGCATCGAAGGCTCGCTGGTCTATGCCGCGTCCGCGCTGCTGCGCGAGCGCATCGTGCGGGACGGCGAGGCGCTCGTCCACCTCGACCTGCTGCCCGGCCGCGACGCGGCCTGGGTCGCGGAGCAGGTCGCCCATCCGCGCGGATCGCGCTCGATGTCCTCGCACCTGAAGAGCCGGCTGAACATCGAAGGCCTGAAGGCCGGCCTGCTGCACGAGGTGTTGACCAAGGAGGCCTATGCCGACGCGGCGACGCTCGCGCGCACGCTGAAGGCGCTGCCGCTGCGCCTGGTGGCGCCGCGCCCGGTGGCCGAGGCGATCAGCACCGCGGGCGGCGTGACGCTGGAATCACTGGACGAGCGGCTGATGCTGAAGTCCCGTCCCGGCGTGTTCGTCGCGGGCGAGATGCTCGACTGGGAAGCGCCGACCGGCGGCTACCTGCTGACCGCGTCGATGGCCAGCGGCGTCGTTGCGGGCGACGGCGCCGCCGCGTTCCTGTCGAGCCGGGATTGATCGTTCGCGGCTCCGGATGTGAGCCGCGAATGTCGACATGCGGCGCACGGGGCGCCGACTCCCCCGGTCGCCCGGTCGCCCGGGCCCTCGCGCGGCGCGGGCAGCGATGGGGCCGTCGGGGTCCTCCAACGAAGGTGCCGGCCCTTGGCCGGGCTCAGCCCGCCTTGTTCTTCAGCTTGCCCTTGGGCATCACGGCCGTGACCGGCGCGACCGGACGGTCGGAGGACGTCTCCCGGGGGGCGCCGGTGTCCTTCTTGGGCTTCTTGTTGGCCTTGTCGTTGCGTTGCTCGCCTTTTGGCATGTCGTGGGCTCCTTCTTCTGCGGTCGTTGTCGTTCTGCGATCGTCGCCGCGCATCCGAGTGCGTCGTGCGGCGGCGACCGGCGCACTCTACTACCGCCATGGCGCTTCCGCGCGGGCCGCGGTGGCGTCAGCGCTTTGCGTTACCCTCTGCGCTCGGCGCGACCCGCAGACGCGGGCTGTCCAGGCGCCGTCAGGGAGGATGGGATGGACGCAGCACAAGCGACGGGCGGACGCACCGTCCTGCTCGTCGATGACGACAGCGCGCATCGATACGCGCTGCGGCGTCGGCTGGAACTGGCCGGCTTCGCCGTCGTCGAGGCCGCCGACGGGACCGAGGCGCTGCGGCAGGCAACCGGCGTGGACGCGGTCATCCTCGACGTCCTGCTGCCCGACATCAGCGGCTATGAGGTCTGTCGCCAACTCCGCGCGCTGGAGTCCGGCGCGGCCGTGCCCATCGTGCTGGTGTCCGGCGTCTACATCGCCGAGGACGACCAGGTCCGTGGCCTGAAGGGCGGGGCGGATGCGTACCTGACACGACCGGTGGACGACGAGGTGCTGGTCGCCAACCTGCACGCGCTGCTGCGCCAGCACGACACGCTGCGGGCCTTGTCCGAGGCGCTCGAGCAGAAGCGGCGCGACGAGGAGCGGGCCCGCGACCTGTTCCTCGCGATCCTCGGCCACGACCTGCGCAATCCGCTCGACGCGATCGCCATGAGCAGCGAACTGCTGGCACGCGCGCCGGTCGCGGCATCGACGACCCAGAAGATGGCCGCCCGGATCACCGCCGCGGCCCGGCGCATGGCGCACATGCTGGACGACATCCAGGACTACGCGCGCAGCCAGCTCGACGCGGAGTTGCTGCTGCGACGGGCGCCACAGCGCCTGGGCGCGCTGGCCTTGGCCGCGATCGACGAGGTGCGGGGCGCCTATCCCGGCATCACCGTCGATGCCGTCCATGAGGCACCGGACGAGGGTTGGTGGGATGGCGACCGCCTGGCGCGGGTCATTGCCAATCTGCTGCGCAATGCGGTGGAGCATGGCGCCGTGGGGCGGCCCATCGTCGTGCGCACCGAGGCCAGGGGCGCGTGGCGCCACCTGTCGGTGCGCAACGAAGGGGCGCCGATCCCGGACGCGGTCCGGGCGCGGCTGTTCGAGCCGCTGGTGCGCGGCGGGGCGCAGGCGCCGGCCGCCGGCAACATGGGTCTGGGACTTTTCGTGTGCCGGGTGATCGTCGAGGCACACGGCGGGCGCATCGTCGTCGAGACCGGTGCCGCAGGCACCGAGTTCCGCATCGAGCTGCCCGCGCAGCCGTCCTGAGGCAGGACGGCGCGGTCCGCTCAGACGACGCGGATGTTCGAGGCTTGCGGGCCCTTGGGGCCGTCCTTCGGCTCGAACTCGACCTTCGCGCCTTCGGCGAGGGTGCGGAAGCCGCCGGAGCTCTGGATCTCGCTGTGATGGGCGAACAGGTCCTTGGAGCCGTCGGTCGGGGTGATGAAGCCGAAGCCCTTGTCGTCGCTGAACCACTTCACGGTGCCGGTCTTGGTCGTCATGGTGTTTCCTTTTTGAAGAAGATGGATGGGAATACCCGGCACGCGGGCGCGCGCCGGGACAGAAACACTCAAGAACCGTCAGCGGGGGGATGCTGGGCAGGCCGCGCGAAGGGTCCGGAAGGACCGACGGGGGCTGCGGAAGAAGACCTCTGAAGAAAGGCCTTGCGCGAATCTATCGCGGGACTCTAGCACGCGCGGCTGACGGCCGGCCGGTGCAAAGTCGCACCGGCCGGCCCGGCGTGCCGCGATCTCGCCCGATCCCGGCGGGACCACCGCAGGCTCGCTGCGGGCTCACTGCGGCCGGTAGGTCACCTTCAGCTGGTAGTTCCCGGCGGCGTAGCCATAGAGCAGCACGTAGACATCGCCGTTGGCCGTCATCGTGACGCTGCACCCCTCGGTCGAGCTCGAGCCGTCCGACTTGCAGGTGTAGGTGGAGGTCGTCGGCGCCGCGCCCTTGCGCACATACAGGTCGATGTCGCCGGTGCCGGTGGTGCTGGCTGCGAGCGCGCCGCCACTGGCCACCTTGAACGGTCCGAAGGTCCGGCTCTGGCCGCGCGTCAGGCTGCCGCTGAAGTTCTCGGTCTTGTCCACCGGCGGCGGCGTGCCCGGCCCGTCGCTGCCCAGCTCCACCGCATAGGCCGCGGCCATGCGCGCGAACTTCAGCGCATGGTCGGCCTGGCTCCCCATGTTGGCGTAGGTGTCGTTGGCGGTGTGGATGTAGGGGTTGGAACTGCTCATGCCGGCCTCGAAGGGCATGCTCGCGAAATAGCCCTTGGCATTCCACGACGCATGGTCCGAGCAGGCGTAGCCGCAGCGATCGGTCCCCACCCGCAGCGTCGGCAGGTAGGTCGCGATCAGGTTGGACAGGAAGGTGTTCTGCGCGCTGTCGGTGTAATCGCTGAACAGGTAGATGTCGTTGGCCGCGCCCTTGTAGTTGGTCATGTCCAGCTGCAGCACGCCCACCACGTTGACATTGGCCGCGGCGAAGCTGTTGGCGATCTCCTGCGAGCCGCGCAGGCCGACCTCCTCGGCCGCATAGGCCATGAACTTGAGGGTGCGGCGCGGCTTGTAGTTGGCCTGCACCAGCGCCCGCAGCACCTCGGTCAGGCTGGCCACGCCGGAGGCGTCGTCATCGGCGCCAGGCGCGCGCATGGTCTCGCCCGAGCCGCCGGACTGGTTGATCGAGTCCAGGTGCGCGCCCATCACGATGACCTCGCTGCCGTTGTCGGTGCCCTGGATCGTCGCGATCACCGACTTCTGCGCCCAGTTCGGATGGCTGAACTGCTCGACGGTGATGTCGGCGCGGCCACCCGCCAGCGTCGTCCATTTCTGCCGCAGCCAGTTCGACGCGGCGACGCCGCTGCTGCTGGTGTAGTAGCGGTTGGTGTTGGCGGACAGGTCGACGATGGTCTGCCCGATATTGCTGGCCTGCATCTGGGACAGGATCGGCGTCACGACCGATTGCTGGTCGATCACGTAGCTCGGGCGCGAGGCCACCAGCGCCGCGGCCAGCCGCTGCGCACCCACCGGTGTGCTGTGACGCTGCAGCGAGGCCAGGCCCGCTTCGCGCGTCGGGTGGTACATGTAGCCGCCGCAGCGCTTGAGCTCCTCGTGGATCGAGTGGCTCAGCGAGGCCAGCACGTCCTCGTCGACCTCGACCAGATGGAGGCCTTCGTTGCGCACCGCCCGCGCGGACGCGGAGGCGCTGGCGGCTGCCAGGGCCGAGCCGTCCTGCGCGGCATCGGCCTGGACGCTGGCGACCGCGCGCGCGGCCGGACGGTGCTTCTGCAACTGGGCCAGCGCGGCGTCGCCGAGGCTGATCCAGACTTTCTCGCCCGCATGGGCCGGGCTGAGCGCGGCCATGCCGACGCACAGCGCGCTGAGGATGAAGAACTGACGCATGGATGGTTTCTCCGGGAATGGCGAAGCCGGCGCGCCGCGGGAGGGCGGCGCGCCGGAGTCGGTTCAGGCGGGGATCAGTAGGTGGCGACCAGCGAGGTGCTCGTCACCGTCGAGTACGCGCTCAGCAGCACGTAGTAGGTGCCCGAGGTCGGCGACGAGAAGGTGATGGTCTCGGCATTGGTCGAGCCGATCGAGCGCTTGTCGTAGCTGGTGGTGGTCGGCGCGGAGCCGCGCTTGACGTACAGGTCGCCGTCGCCCGATCCGCCCGAGAGCTTGATCGTCAGCGTCGTGCGGCCCGCCGGCACGGCGATGCTGTACAGCTTGGTCGCGCCCTTGGCCAGCGAGATGCCGGTCACCGGCACGCCGCTGGTCAGCGGCGTCGCGGTCGGCGGCGGCGTGGTGCCGCTGCAGCTCACGCCCACGGTGGCGAAGGCCGCCGTCACGTCGGCCATCGCGTAGCCGCGGTCGGTGGCCGCCTTCTCCACGCCGCAGGCGCCCTGGTTGAAGGTGCTGTTGGCGGTCCAGTAGAGGCGGTTGGCGTCGACCATCACCTCGAAGGCCTTGCGGGTGTTCCAGCCCGGCTTGTTGGCCAGCAGGTAGAACGCGCGGTTGTAGACGCCGCTGGAGTAGTGCACGTCCATGCCGCTGCGGTAGTTGGACGCATGGCCGATGGAGCTGCCGTCGCGCGTCGGATCGTCGAAGTAGCGCAGCGCGCCGCTGCCCTTGAAGATCTGCGCGCCCACCAGCCAGTCGTTGCTGCCGTTGTTGCGGTAGTACTCGGCGGCTTCGCCGGCCATGTCGGAGAAGGCCTCGTTCATGCCGCCGGACTGGCCGGAGTACACCAGGCCCGAGTTCTGCTCGGTGAAGCCGTGGCTCACCTCGTGCGCCGACACGTCCAGCGAGACCAGCGGGTAGAAGGTCGTGCGACCGTCGCCGAAGCTCATCGCGGTGCCGTCCCAGAACGCGTTCTCGTAGTTGGTGCCGTAGTGGACCCGCATGTACAGGGTGCCGGTCAGCGGCCGGAGGTTGAACCAGTCCCGGTACATGTTGAAGATCACGTTGCCGAAGAAGTGGGCATCGTTCAGCGGCGAGTAGGCGCCGTTGATCTGCTTGTACTCGTTGCGCGAGCAGGTGAACTGGAAAGGCGTGTTGCTGGCGCTGGTGCTGCCGTTGAGGTTGACGGTGACCACGTTGCCGGAATTCATCTGGCAGGTGTCGGTGACCTGCAGCGCCGGGTAGTCGGTGCCGTACTCGTAGCGGCCGGTCTTGGTGTTGCCGCCGGGGCCGGTGGCGTCACGGTGGGCCAGGCCTTCCCAGCGCTCCAGCACCGCGCCGGTGGTGGCGTCGATCATGAAGTGCGGACGGCTGGGCTGCTGGCGGTCGTGGCGCATGAACGACACGAGGTAGAACAGCTGCGCCTTGCCGTTGGCATTGAGCCGGACGTACAGCCGGGACTGCTCGTTCTCGGTCAGCGTCGCGTTGACGGCGCCCTTGGCCTGGGCCAGCGCGCCCTGGGCGGTCAGGCCCGGCTGCACCGTGTTCAGGTCCTGCTGGATGTTGGTCAGCAGGCTGCCGGAATAGCGCGAGGTGCCGGCGTTGGTGTCGCGGTGCTCCACGACGCCTTCGCCCCAGACGGGCACGCCCTGGTGGTACTGCTGGTGACGGGTGACGACCTTGCCGCCGGGATAGGTCTGGCTGCGCACGGCCTGCAGGTCGCTGGCCGCGAGTCCCAGCGCGGTGCCCGCGTTCTGGGGAGCGCTCGACGCACGCATCGTGGTGTTGACCGGGGACTGGTCGTCGAGCAGGACGCGATCCGCCGCCAGGGCCTGGCAGGCGGCGGTAGCCGCGGCGGCCATGATGCTGACGCGCAGGAAACGCTGGATGAATGCCTGTGTCATATCGCCTCTTTCTTACGTGATGGATCGGTGAGATCTCCCGAAGAAATGGCCGGACTCGCTCGGGTGGGAACGGGACGGCCTCCTCTGTTCGCGGCCCGTGGTGAGGCCGTGCCAGATGTTCTTGGAGGTGCGGCTGGCGCCGCGTCCCGAGGTGTCGCCGGCTGCCTCGGAGCGCCCGAGGTCGTGGTGTTGAGGTGGTGGGTCCGGACGACTGCGCGAATGTAGGGGCTCCGGCGCCCGCGTCGGCCTGTCAGGCCTGACATCCGGTGTAACCCTTGAAACGAGGCGAATGGGCATGCCGATGGCTGGCGTGCGCGCGATAGGCGAGGATCGACCCGGCCGCGACCCCGATCCAGAGGACACGCCAGGAACCGGCGACCGCGAAGCCTTCCCAGGAGACGCCCACCATGTCGACCATGGACACGACCCCCACCGACCCCACTGCCTCCACCGTGGAGGCGCCGGCCGCCGGCTGGCGCACCCACGCGGTCACCAACCAGGTCGACGAACTGGTCGGCCACTCGCCGCTGGCGATCGACCCGGCGCTGCGCGAGGCGCTCGCGCGCGCCGGCGCCGACGCCTTCCTGCCCGGCCTGGCCGACTACGCGACCTGGCTGGGTCGTCCGGAGACCCAGGCCATCGCCGAGCGCATCAACCGGGTGACGCCGACGCTGGAGAGCTTCGACAAGCGCGGTCGCCGCATCGACCGCGTCGAGTTCGACGGCGGCTGGCATGCGCTGCTCGCGGCCTACCGGCAGGCGGACCTCGTCGCGATGCCGTTCCGGGACGAACGCCCTGGCCGCTGGGCCGCCTGGGCCGCCGGCTTCTACCTGCACGGGCAGATCGAGGCCGGCACCCTGTGCCCGGCGACGATGACCCAGGCCAGCATCCCGGTCCTGCGACGTGAGCCGGCGTTGTGGGCGGCGCTGCGCGATCAGCTCTTCAGCACCGCCTACGACGGCCGTGACGTGCCGATCGCGGACAAGCGCTCGATCTGGCTGGGCATGGGCATGACCGAGAAGCAGGGCGGCTCCGACGTGCGCGCCAACACGACCCGCGCCGAGCCGGTGGGTGCCGGCGGCCGCGGCGGCGAGTACCGGCTCACCGGGCACAAGTGGTTCTTCTCCGCGCCGATGTGCGACGCCCACCTGGTCGTGGCCAAGACGCCGGACGGCGCGCCGGGCTGCTTCTTCGTGCCGCGCTGGCGCCCGGACGGGAGCCGCAACGCGGTCCACGTCCAGCGCCTCAAGGAGAAGGTCGGCAACCGCAGCAACAGCAGCTCCGAGGTCGAGTTCCAGGACGCCCACGGTGTGCTGATCGGCGAGGAGGGGCGCGGCATCCCGACCATCATCGAGATGGCGACCCACACGCGGCTGAACTGCGTCGTCGGCAGTGCGGCGATGCTGCGCCAGGCGCTGGTGCAGGCCTTGCACTATGCGCGCCACCGCAGCGCCTTCGGCAAGCGCCTGGCGGCGCAGCCGCTGATGCGGGCGGTGCTGGTCGACCTGGCGCTGGAGAGCGAGGCGGCGATGCAACTGAGCCTGCGGCTGGCGCAGGCCTTCGAGCGCCAGGACGACCCGGGCGAGCGCACCTGGATGCGCCTGGTGACGCCGGCGGCGAAGTTCTGGGTCTGCAAGCGCGCCGTCGAGCTGACCGGCGAGGCGATGGAGGTGCTCGGCGGCAACGGCTACATCGACGACGGCGTCATGGGCCGGCTCTACCGCGAGGCGCCGGTCAACTCGATCTGGGAAGGCTCGGGCAACGTGATGTGCCTGGACGTGATGCGCGCCGTCGCCCGGGATCCGCAGGCCTTCCTCACGCTGCTGGACGCGCTCGAGGCCGATGTCGGCGAGGACCGCGCGCTGCGGGCCGAGGTCGCCGGCCTGCGGGCGATGCTCGCGACGCCGCCGGATCAGCTGGAAGCCCTGGGGCGCCGTTTCGCGTCCCGCCTCGTGCTGCTGGCGCAGGCCGCGCTGCTGCGCCGGCACGCGCCGGACTTCGTCGCCGACGCCTTCGTCGCGTCCCGCCTCGATCCGCAGTGGGGCGCCGTCGTCGGGGCCCTCGACACGCGCCGGACGGACATCGACGCGATCCTCCTGCGCGCCTTTCCCGCCTGAGCGCCGCGCAGCGCCCGTCCTCGTTGTCGTTGTCGTTGTCGTTGTCGTTGTCGTTGTCGTTGTCGTTGTCGTTGTCGTTCCCGCGTCGCGTCGATGCGGGCATCCCCTAAACTCGCGCGCTTTCGTTGCTCTCTCGGGCCTGTCGGCCCCGTCGCTGTTTTGGACAAGATCCTCCTCCAGATTGCCGCCGAGCTGAAGGTTCGCCCGGCCCAGGTCAACGCCGCCGTGGAGCTGCTCGACGGCGGGGCCACCGTCCCGTTCATCGCCCGCTATCGCAAGGAAGCGACGGACGGCCTCGACGACATCCAGCTGCGCGAGCTGGAAGCCCGGTTGAGCTACCTGCGCGAGCTCGAGGACCGCCGCGAGGCGGTGCTCAAGAGCATCGAGGAGCAGGGCAAGCTGACGCCGGAGTTGGCCGCCGCCATCGCCGCCGCGCCGACCAAGCAGGAGCTCGAGGACCTCTACCTCCCCTACAAGCAGAAGCGCCGCACCAAGGGCCTGATCGCCCGCGAGGCCGGCCTGGAGCCGCTCGCCGACAAGCTCTTCGCCGATCCGACGCTGGATCCGATGACCGAGGCGGCGGCCTTCCTCAATCCCGATGCCGGCTTTGCCGACGCCTTCGCGGTGCTCGACGGCGTGCGCGACCTGCTGTCCGAACGCTGGGCCGAGGACGCCGTGCTGATCGGCAAGCTGCGCGAATGGCTGTGGGAAGAGGGCCTGTTCAAGTCCAGGCTGATGGACGGCAAGGACGAGAACAACCCCGACATCTCGAAGTTCCGCGACTACTTCGACTACGCCGAGCCGATCCGCACCGTGCCCTCGCACCGGGCGCTGGCGGTCTTCCGTGGCCGCACGCAGGAGTTCCTCGACGCCAAGCTGGCGCTGGACGAAGAAGTGGTGCCGGGCCAGCCCTCGCTCGCCGAAGGCCGCATCGCGCGCCATCTCGGCTGGAGCCATGCGAAGCGCGCCGGCGACGAACTGATCCGCAAGACCGTCGCCTGGACCTGGAAGGTCAAGCTGTCGCTGAGCCTGGAGCGCGACCTGTTCGCCCGCCTGCGCGAGGAAGCCGAGAAGGTCGCCACCAAGGTCTTCGCCGAGAACCTGCGCGACCTGCTGCTGGCCGCCCCGGCCGGCAAGCGCGTCGTCATGGGCCTGGACCCGGGCATCCGCACCGGCGTCAAGGTGGCCGTCGTCAGCGACACGGGTCGGGTGCTGGACACCTCCACCGTCTACCCGCACGAGCCCAAGCGCGACTGGGAAGGCTCGATCCACACGCTGGGCCGCCTGTGCGCGACCCATGGCGTGAACCTGATCGCGATCGGCAACGGCACCGCCTCGCGCGAGACCGACAAGCTCGCCGCCGACCTGATCAAGCGGATCCAGTCGATGGCGCCCGGCACGGTGATCGAGAAGGTGGTGGTCAGCGAGGCCGGCGCCTCGGTGTACTCCGCCTCGGAATTCGCCTCGAAGGAACTGCCCGACCTGGACGTGTCTCTGCGCGGCGCGGTCTCGATCGCCCGTCGCCTGCAGGATCCGCTGGCGGAGCTGGTGAAGATCGATCCGAAGTCGATCGGCGTCGGCCAGTACCAGCACGACGTCAACCAGAGCGAACTGGCGCGCACGCTGGACGCGGTCGTCGAGGACTGCGTGAACTCGGTCGGCGTTGACCTCAACACCGCCTCGGCGCCGCTGCTGTCGCGCGTGTCCGGCCTGTCGGCCGGCGTGGCCGCCTCCATCGTCCGCTGGCGCGACGCCAACGGTGCCTTCCGCAACCGCCAGCAGCTGCTGGACGTCACCGGCCTGGGACCGAAGACCTTCGAGCAGGCGGCCGGCTTCCTGCGCATCCGGGACGGCGACAACCCGCTGGACGTCAGCGGCGTCCACCCCGAGACCTATCCGGTCATCGAGCGCATCCTGGCGCAGGTGCAGCGTCCGATCGCCGAGGTGATGGGCAAGTCCGACGTGATCCGTGCCCTCAAGCCGGAGGCCTTCGCCGACGAGCGCTTCGGCGCGATCACGGTCAAGGACATCCTGGGCGAGCTGGAGAAGCCGGGCCGCGATCCGCGCCCGGACTTCAAGGTCGCGCGCTTCAACGACGGCGTCGAGGACATCAAGGACCTGAAGGAGGGCATGGTGCTGGAGGGCACGGTGTCCAACGTCGCCCAGTTCGGCGCCTTCGTCGACCTCGGCGTCCACCAGGACGGGCTGGTCCACGTCAGCCAGCTGGCCAACAAGTTCGTCAACGACGCCCGCGAGGTCGTCAAGACCGGCGACATCGTCAAGGTGAAGGTGCTGGAGGTCGACCTGGCCCGCAAGCGGATCTCGCTGACGATGAAGCTGGACGCGCAGGCCCCGCGCGGCGGCGCCAAGCCGGACAACAGCTTCCGTCCGGCCGGCCGCAACGAGCGCCAGGGCGGCGGTCGGCCGCAGCAGGCGGCGCAGCCGCAGGGCGGCGCCATGGCCGCGGCGTTCGCCAAGCTCAAGCGCTGACCTCGGGGCGCTGTGCGCCCCGACCGTCCACGGCGTCGAATCGCGTTTGGTCCCACTTTTTTCGCGGCCGGTCGCACCTGAGGTGTCAGAACGGGCGGCGTGCAGCTACGCTGCGCGCCGTTTACCGTCAATGACAAAAGTCGACACATCGCCATCGTGTCGACACGAATCTCGGGAGCCCCCTTGAAGACCCACGCCATCGCCAGGGCCTGTGCCCTTGTCTGCCTGACCGTCGCCCTGCCCGCGGTGTCCGTCCGGGCCCAGGAAGCGCCCCCGGGCATGGGCAACGAGCCGGCCTCGGGCCGCCGCCTGGACCGCGTCGAGATCACCGGCCGCAACAACGATTCCGACCTGCGCCGTCGCGCGCCGGTCGCCAAGCAGGTCTACGGTCGGGAGGAGCTGGACCGGTACGGCGACACCAGCGTGGCCGACGTGCTCAAGCGGCTGCCCGGCGTCAACGTGGCCGACGGCGCGCCGCGCATGCGCGGGCTGGGCTCGGGCTACACGCTGATCCTGATCAACGGCGATCCGGCGCCGCCCGGCTTCAAGCTCGACCAGCTCGATCCGGCGCAGGTCGAGCGCATCGAGGTCACCAAGGGTCCCAGCGCCGACCAGAGCGCGCAGGCCGTGGCCGGCGCGATCAACATCATCCTGAAGGAGGCGCCGCGCGTGTCGCAGCGCGACCTGCGCCTGGGCGCCGGCTACAACATCAACCATCCGGTGCCGTCGGCCACCTTCACCTTCGGCGAGCGCTTCGGGCCGGTCTCGCTGTCGGTGCCGGTCTCCGCCTTCCAGTGGCTGCAGGAGATGCGGTCCTCCACCGAGCGCAACGGCACCGACCTGAACGACCAGCCGGTCGTCGCTTCCCAGCACGGCAAGATGCGCAACTGGGGCCATGCCTTCAACTCCGCGCCGCGCGCGACCTGGAAGATCAGCGACGACGAGAGCGTCTCGCTGCAGGGCTTCGCGCAGAAGGGCTGGTGGAACAACTCGGTGCGCCTGGAGCCGGACGGCCAGTACAAGACGCCGCGCCTGGACGACGACAGCGACAACCAGGGCGTCTGGCAGATGCTGCGCGCCAACCTGCAATGGAACAACCGCTTCAGCGAGACGCAGAAGTGGGAGCTCAAGGCCGGCGTGCAGGATGCGAAGAACCACATCGAGAACCACACGCTGAATCCGGTCACGCCGGTGGATGCGCTGGTCGACAGCCGCGACCGCAGCCTGACCCAGGCCGGCAAGTACAGCCAGATCCTGGGCGACGAGCACACGGTGACGCTGGGCTGGGACTTCGAGTTCCGCAAACGCGACGAGATCCGCGACACCACCGTCGCAGGCGGCGAGCAGCTGCCGGCGCTCAACGGCGAGAACTTCGGCGCGCGCATCCGCCGCCAGGCCTTCTTTATCCAGGACGAGTGGGAGATCAATCCGCAGTGGTCGACCTACTTCGGCCTGCGCCATGAGCGCATCGTCACCACCAGCCGCGGCGTCGCCACCGATGCGCGCAACAGCTCCAGCGTGCTGTCGCCGCTGTGGCACCTGACCTACAAGCTGGATCCGAAGGCGCGCGACATGATCCGCGCCAGCCTGACCCGCAGCTACAAGGCGCCGGAGCTGACGCAGATGCTGGGCCGCTACACGCTCAACAGCAAGTTCCCCGACCCGGCCCAGGCGAACGACGAGCTCAACCCCGACCGCGTCGGCAATCCCGGCCTCAAGCCGGAGCTCGCCACCGGACTGGACGTCGCCTACGAGAAATACCTGAGCGGCGGCAGCCTCTTCAGCGTCGGCCTGTTCCACCGCAACATCAGCCAGCTGATCCGCAACGTCGTCACGCTGGACCCGGCGAATGCGCTGGTGCCGGTGCCGCGCTACGTGATCCGTCCGACCAACTTCTCCAGCGCCACCACCAGCGGCATCGAGATGGAGCTCAAGGGCCGTGCCGGCGAGCTCTTCCCGTCGCTGTTCGAGCCCAGGCTGCCGCTGAACCTGCGCGGCTCGTTCAGCGTCTACCGCTCGCGGGTCAAGGCGGTCTCCGGACCGGACAACCGGCTGGACCAGCAGCAGCCCTGGACCGCCAACCTGGGCTTCGACTACCGCTTCAGCAGCGTGCCGGTCACCACCGGCGCCAACCTGAACTACACGCCGGTCTACACGGTGCGCCAGACCGACCGCCAGGAGGCCGAGTTCTCGCGCAACCGCGGCCTGGACGTCTTCGCCCAATGGATGGTCAGCCCCAAGACCTCGGTCCGCTTCTCGGCCAATAATCTCTTCCCGCTCGACGCGCGGGCCGAGACCACGCTGGCCAATGGCGACTACTACGCCACCGGCCGCAGTCTCAAGCCCTGGTTCCAGCTGAACCTGGAGATGAAGCTCTGAGCCTGAAGCGCAGGTGAGGAGCGACCGGCCGCGTCGGGCGTCTTTGCCCATGAAAGGACGAACCGCCCGATGCAGGCCTTGCAGATCCTCGCCGGACCCCGTGCGCGCCAACGGCTGCGCGACCATGGCCTGCGCGCCGCCGATGTGCGCGTCGTGCCCGGCGCGGCCGGCGGCCCGAAGGGGCTGATCCTCAGCGCGCTCGACGCGCACCTGTTCGGCGAGTTCCTGCCGTCCGGCGGCCAGGAGGTGCACCTGCTGGGCGCCTCGATCGGCGCCTGGCGCATGGCCACCGCCTGCCTGAGCCGCGACGCCGCCAGCACCCGCGCCGAGTTCGAGCGCCTGGCCCACGACTACGCCCACCAGGATTACGAGTCCGAGCCCGGCAAGCGCCCGAGCGCCGCGACGGTGACGCGGGCCTTCTCGCAGAAGCTGGCCGAGATCTTCGGCGGGCGCGAGGCCGAGGTGCTCGCCCATCCCCAGTTCCGGCTGCACGTGTTCACCTCGCGCGGGAAACATGTGCTCGGGCGGGAAGGGCGGCTGCGCACGCCGCTGGGCTACCTCGGCGCTTTCGCGGCCAATGCGATGTCGCGCCGCGCGATGGGCGCATGGCTGGAGCGGGTGGTGTTTTCCGACAGGCGCTCGCCGCTGCCGATGCCGCTCGCGGACTACCGCAGCCATCAGGTGGCGCTCGACGTTGGCAACCTGAAGTCCAGCCTGCTGGCGAGCTGCTCCATCCCGTTCTGGCTCCAGGCGGTGCACGACATCGAGGGCGCGCCGGCGGGTGCCTACTGGGATGGCGGCATCACCGATTACCACCTGCACTTGAATTACGCGGCGATGGTCGGCGATGGCATCGCGCTCTATCCGCATTTCCAGGCGAGCGTCATCCCGGGCTGGCTGGACAAGGCGCTCAAGCACCGGCACCGCACCAGCGCCTTCCTGGACAACGTCGTGCTGCTGACGCCCAACCCGGCGTGGGTCAAGACGCTGCCGGGCGGCAAGCTACCGGATCGCAACGACTTCCAGCGTTACCTGAACGACGTGCCGGGCCGCGCCCGCGACTGGCTGCGCGCGGTGCGCGAGGGCGAGCGTCTGCGCGACGAGTTCCGGGAAGCCTGCGCCCGTCCGACGCTCGACATCCAGGCGCTCTGAGCTACACTGCCGCCTTCATTTTCTTTTTCCAACAAGGACCGGGAAAGGCGAATCGGTTATGACACCGCGGACTACCACCTCCACTGCGAAGGTTTGAGCGGCCGCGGCTCGTCACGTCTTTTCCTCTGCTGTCCGGAAACAGTCAGCACCCCAGATCAAGCGCGGCAAGTGGCCGCGCTTTTTGTTTTCTGGAGTACCCGAACATGTCCCAAATTTCCATCCAACTGCCCGACGGTTCCAAGCGCGAGTTCCCGCAGCCGGTGACCGTCGCCGAAGTCGCGGCCTCGATCGGCACGGGCCTGGCCAAGGCCGCGCTGGCCGGCCGCATCGGCTCGGGCGAGAACGCCAGGCTCGTCGACACCAGCTTCCTGATCGACAAGGACACGCCGCTGGCGATCGTCACGGACAAGGATCCGGACGGGCTGGAGGTGATCCGCCATTCGACGGCCCACCTGCTGGCCTATGCGGTCAAGGAGCTGTTCCCCGACGCGCAGGTCACGATCGGCCCGGTCATCGAGCACGGCTTCTATTACGACTTCTCCTACAAGCGCCCGTTCACGCCCGAGGACCTGGCGGCGATCGAGGCCAAGATGGCGGAGCTCGCGAAGAAGGATGAAAAGGTCGTGCGCTCGGTGCTGCCGCGCGACGAGGCCGTCGCCTACTTCAAGGGCATCGGCGAGGCCTACAAGGCCGAGATCATCGCCAGCATTCCGGCGGGCGAGGACGTCTCGCTGTACGCCGAGGGCGGCTTCACCGACCTGTGCCGCGGCCCGCACGTGCCGTCCACGGGCAAGCTGAAGTTCTTCAAGCTGATGAAGGTGGCCGGCGCCTACTGGCGCGGCGACCACCGCAACGAGCAGCTGCAGCGCATCTACGGCACGGCCTGGGCGACGAAGGACGACCTGGCGAACTACCTCCGCATGCTGGAAGAGGCCGAGAAGCGCGACCACCGCAAGCTCGGCAAGGACCTGGAGCTGTTCCACATCGACGAGCACGCGCCCGGCGTGGTGTTCTGGCACCCGAAGGGCTGGACGATCTGGCAGGAGGTCGAGCAGTACATGCGCCGCGTGTACCGCGACAACGGCTACCAGGAGGTCAAGGGCCCGCAACTGCTGGACAAGACGCTGTGGGAGGCCACCGGCCACTGGGACAAGTACCGCGACAACATGTTCACGACGGAATCGGAGAAGCGCGACTACGCGCTCAAGCCGATGAACTGTCCCGGTCACATCCTGATCTTCAAGCACGGCATCAAGAGCTACCGCGACTTGCCGCTGCGCTTCGGCGAGTTCGGCCAGTGCCATCGCAACGAGCCCACCGGCGGCCTGCACGGCATCATGCGGGTGCGCGGCTTCACGCAGGACGACGGCCACATCTTCTGCACCGAAGACCAGATCCTGGCCGAGTGCGTGGCGTACACCGCACTGTTGCAGAAGGTCTACAAGGACTTCGGCTTCGACAACATCATCTACAAGGTCGCCACCCGTCCCGAGGCGCGGATCGGTTCCGACGAGGTATGGGACAAGGCCGAGTTCGCGCTGATGGAATCGCTGCGCGCCTCCGGCGTGGAGTTCATCATCGCCCCGGGCGACGGCGCCTTCTACGGTCCGAAGATCGAATACACGCTCAAGGACGCGATCGGCCGGCAGTGGCAGTGCGGCACGATGCAGGTGGACTTCTCGATGCCGGGGCGCCTGGGCGCCGAGTACGTCGGCGAGGACGGCGAGCGCAGGACGCCGGTCATGCTGCATCGCGCGATCGTCGGCAGCCTGGAGCGTTTCATCGGCATCCTGATCGAGCAGCATGCCGGCGCGCTGCCCGTCTGGCTGGCGCCGACGCAGGTCGTCGTGGCCAATATCACCGACGCCCAGGCGGACTACGTTTCCGACATTGTGAAATCGCTGCAAAAACAAGGGCTTAGGGTCCAGGCAGATTTGCGCAATGAAAAGATCACGTATAAAATCCGCGAGCATTCGCTGCAAAAAGTGCCGTTCATCCTCGTCGTCGGCGACAAGGAAAAGGCGAACGGTGCGGTTGCAGTGCGCGCCCGAGGCAACCAGGATCTGGGCGTGATGTCGCTGGAGGACTTCGTCTCGAAGCTCTCGACCGCCATCGCGGACAAGACCTGAGTCGGGCGCTTTTTGCGTTTATTGATCTCTTCGGACCCTTGCCAAGGCCCGTTTAAAGGTAACCACCATCGCTACTTTTGCTGACCGTCGCGCGATTCCGGAGCGCAAGCACCGCCTGAACCGCGAAATCACCGCTTCTGAAGTCCGTCTCAATGGCCCAGAGAACGAGCCGATCGGCATCGTCTCGATCCAGGAAGCGCTCCGGATGGCCGGTGACCTGGACGTCGATCTGGTCGAGATTGCTGCCACTGCGGTCCCGCCGGTCTGCCGGTTGATGGACTACGGCAAGTTCAAGTACCAGGAGCAGAAGCGCGCTGCGGAAGCCAAGTCCAAGCAGAAGGTCATCGAGGTCAAGGAAGTCAAGTTCCGTCCGGGCACGGACGAAGGCGACTACCAGATCAAGATGCGCAATCTGCGCCGCTTCATCGCGGAGGACGGCGACAAGGGCAAGGTCACGCTGCGCTACCGCGGCCGCGAGATCACCCACCAGGACATCGGCATGCGCATGCTGGAGCGCATCCGTGATGAACTGGCGGATGTGGCGGTCGTGGAGCACATGCCCAAGCTGGAAGGGCGCCAGATGATCATGGTGCTCGCGCCGAAGAAGCGCAGCTGATGCGCCGGGTCGACCTTCGGGTCGGCCCCTCACCCCGCAAGGGGTGCAAACAAAACCGGGCTGCGGCCCGGTTCTGTTTGCAAGGCGTTGTTCTTGCAAATCCAGCCTGTCGATCTGGTCGTCGACAGGTTCATTAGTCTCCTGCAGGCCAGGCAAGTACTCCGGAGACCCCGGAGTCGCCCGCAGGGACGTACATACAAGGAGCAGTCATGCCCAAGATGAAGACCAAGAGCAGCGCGAAAAAGCGTTTTCGCGTTCGTCCGGGTGGTACCGTCAAGCGCGGTCAGGCGTTCAAGCGCCACATCCTGACCAAGAAGACCACGAAGAACAAGCGCCACCTGCGTGGCTCTGCGACCGTGCATGAGACCAACATGGGCCACATCGCCGCGATGCTGCCCACCGCTGGTCTGTAATCCAGCAGTAGACAAGGAGATACAACATGCCTCGCGTCAAACGTGGTGTTACCGCACGTGCTCGTCACAAGAAGGTCCTGGCCCTGGCCAAGGGCTTCCGTGGTCGTCGCAAGAACGTCTTCCGCATCGCCAAGCAGGCGGTGATGAAGGCGGGCCAGTACGCCTACCGTGACCGCCGTGCCAAGAAGCGCGTGTTCCGCCAGCTGTGGATTGCCCGTATCAACGCGGCAAGCCGTGGCCTGGGTCTGAGCTACAGCAAGTTCGTGGCCGGCCTGAAGAAGGCCCAGATCGACATCGACCGCAAGGTCCTGGCCGATCTCGCTGTCAACGATCCTGCTGGTTTCGCCAGCATCTTCGCCAAGGTGAAGGCCGCTCTGGCTTAATTGCCAAGGTCCGCCTGCGGGTGCTCGCCCGCGGACGGACTGGCTGCTCCGGTGCTGCCGGAGCTGCCCTTTTCAAAGGCCGACACCCCGGTGTTCGGCCTTTTTTCATTCCGGCACGGTGGTGCGATGTTCGCCATTTCACCGTCGTGCCCTTCGATTTCCGCCAACGACGCCAGATGCCGCATCGGCGCCCCGCGATGAACGACCTCGATCAACTGCTGCAACAGGCCACCGGCGATTTCGCCGCCGCCAAGACTCCCGCTGACCTGGAGAATGCCAAGGCCCGCTTCCTGGGCAAGACCGGCCAGGTCACCGAGCTGATGAAGGGCATGGCCAGCCTGCCGGTCGAGGAGAAGAAGACCCGCGGCGCGCAGATCAACCAGCTCAAGCAGGGCATCGAGGCGGCGCTGACCGCGCGTCGCCAGGCGCTGGCCGACGCCGAGCTCGAGCAGCAGCTCAAGGCCGAGGCCCTGGACGTGACGCTGCCCGGCCGCCAGCGCGGCACCGGCGGCCTGCATCCGATCACGCGTGCGATGGAGCGCATCGAGGCGATCTTCGGCTCGATGGGTTTCGATGTCGCGGACGGCCCGGAGATCGAGAACGACTGGTTCAACTTCACCGCGCTGAACACGCCGGAGGATCATCCGGCGCGCTCGATGCACGACACCTTCTACATCGAAGGGGGTCATGTGTTGCGCACCCACACCAGCCCGATGCAGATCCGCTACGCGGTGCAGCACGTCAAGAAGCATCAGCACCTGATCGACGCCGGCCAGGCCATGCCGGAGATCCGCGTGATCGCACCGGGCCGCACCTACCGGGTCGACAGCGACGCGACGCACTCGCCGATGTTCCATCAGGTCGAGGGCCTGTGGGTCGGCGAGAACATCAGCTTCAAGGACCTCAAGTCCGTCTACGTGAACTTCATGCAGCAGTTCTTCGAGACGACGGACATGGAGATCCGCTTCCGCCCCAGCTACTTCCCGTTCACCGAGCCCAGCGCCGAGATCGACATGATGTTCGGCTCCGGTCCGCTCAAGGGCCGCTGGCTCGAAGTGTCGGGCTCCGGCCAGGTGCATCCGCAGGTGATCCGCAACATGGGCCTCGATCCCGAGCGCTACATCGGCTTCGCCTTCGGCTCGGGCATCGACCGCCTGGCCATGCTGCGCTACGGCGTCAATGACCTGCGCCTGTTCTTCGACGGCGACCTGCGCTTCCTGTCGCAGTTCAAGTAAGCCGCCCCGGTCGTCGCCTAGAGAGCAAGAGAGAAACACATGCAATTCCCTGAGAGCTGGCTGCGGGCCTTCTGCAATCCCGCGCTGAACACGCAAGAACTGGCTGAGCTGCTGACCATGTCCGGCCTGGAGGTGGAAGAGCTGCGCCCGGTGGCGCCGCCGTTCCACGGCATCGTCGTGGCCGAGATCGTCGAGGCCGTGCAGCACCCCGATGCCGATCGCCTGCGGGTGTGCAAGGTCAACGCCGGCGGCCCCGAGCTGCTGCAGATCGTCTGCGGCGCGCCCAATGCGCGCGTCGGCATCCGCGTGCCGCTCGCCACCATCGGTGCCGAACTGCCGCCGGGCGAGGACGGCAAGCCCTTCAAGATCGGCAAGGGCAAGCTGCGCGGCGTCGAGAGCTTCGGCATGCTGTGCTCGGCCCGCGAGCTGAAGCTGTCGGAGGATCATGGCGGCCTGCTGGAGCTGGCCGCCGATGCGCCGCTGGGTCAGAACATCCGCGAGCATCTGAATCTGGACGACACGCTGTTCACGCTGAAGCTGACGCCGAACCTGGCGCATGCGCTGAGCGTCTACGGCATCGCGCGCGAAGTGTCGGCCCTGACCGGCGCGCCGCTGATCGCGCCGGAGATCGTGCCCGCCGCGGTCGGCAATGACGCCAAGCTGCCGGTGCGCATCGAGGCCGCCGATCTGTGCGGCCGCTTCTCCGGACGCGTGATCCGCAACGTGGACACGACGGCCAGGACGCCGCAGTGGATGGTCGACCGCCTGGCCCGCTGCGGCCAGCGCTCGGTGTCTCCGCTGGTGGACATCTCCAACTATGTGATGTTCGAGCTGGGGCGTCCGTCCCACATCTTCGACCTCGACAAGATCCACGGCGAGCTGATCGTGCGCTGGGGCAAGCCGGGTGAGCAGCTCAAGCTGCTGAACGGCAACACCATCGAGGTCGACGAGACCGTCGGCGTGATCGCCGATCGCGAGCAGGTCGAGTCGCTGGCCGGCATCATGGGCGGCGACGCCACCGCCGTGTCCGACGACACCCGGAACATCTACGTCGAAGCGGCGTTCTGGTGGCCGAAGGCGGTGATGGGGCGCTCGCGCCGCTTCAACTTCTCGACCGACGCCGGCCACCGCTTCGAGCGTGGCGTCGATCCGGCCGGCACCGTCGAGCACATCGAGCGCATCACCCAGCTGATCCTGTCCATCTGCGGCGGCCCGGAAACGACGTGCGGCCCGATGGACGACCAGACCACGCAGTTGCCCGAGCGCAAGCCGGTCGCTTTGCGCGTCGAGCGCGCGGCCAAGGTGATCGGCATGCCGGTGACGCAGGCCGACTGCGAGGGCGTGTTCCAGCGCCTGGGCCTGGTCTTCACTTCCGCGCCGGGCGTGATCACGGTGACGCCGCCGTCGTTCCGCTTCGACCTGCAGATCGAGGAAGACCTGATCGAGGAGGTCATCCGCGTGCTGGGCTATCCGAAGCTGCCGTCGACGCCGCCGCTCGCGCCGGTCGTCGGCAAGGTGCGCACCGAATCGCGCCGCGCCACGCATGCGCTGCGTCATGCGATGGCGGGCCTGGGCTACTTCGAGACGATCAACTTCAGCTTCGTCGAGGCACGCTGGGAGCAGGAACTGGCCGGCAATGCCGACCCGATCCAGCTGCTGAATCCGATCGCCGCGCCGCTGGCGGTCATGCGCACGTCGCTGATGGGCTCGCTGGTGCAGGTGCTCCGCAACAACCTGGCGCGCAAGGCGCCGCGGGTGCGCGTGTTCGAGATCGGCCGCGTGTTCCTGCGCGACGCCTCGGTGCGGGAAAGCGACACCACGATCGCCGGCATCGCGCAGCCGATGCGCCTGTCCGGCCTGGCCTGGGGGCCGGCGGACCAGCAGCAGTGGGCGCAGAAGGATCGTGCCGTCGACTTCTTCGATGTGAAGGGCGACCTGGAGGCACTGTTCGCGCCGCGTGTGCTGGGCTTCGAGGCGACCGCCCATCCCGCCCTGCATCCGGGCCGCAGCGCCCGTGTGCTGCTGGATGGCGTCGAGATCGGCGTGATCGGCGAGCTGCATCCGAAGTGGCGCCAGGGCTACGAGCTGCCGTCGGCGCCGGTGCTGTTCGAGCTGTCGCTGGACGCGGTGCTGGCGCGCACGCTGCCGCAAGGCCAGGGCGTGCCGCGCCTGCAGGCGGTGCAACGCGATCTGGCGCTGATCGTCAATGAGCAGGTGACCTATGCCTCCCTCATGCGGGCGATCGAATCCAGCGGCGAAGCCCTGGTACGCTCGGCGCGTCTGTTCGACGTCTTCAAGCCGGCCCAGGCCACGGCCGAGTTGAAGGCGGGGGAACGCAGCATGGCCGTGCGCCTGGAGCTGCTCGATGACGAGAACACGCTGACCGACGAACGCATCGAGCAAGCGGTGGCGAAGGTGGTGGCGCAGCTGGGCGAACGCCTGGGCGCGCGACTGCGGGGCTGAGGTGAGGGGGAGGGGAGGATTCCAATGAGCGATGACGATCTGAAGGAGCAGGCGCGGGTGCTGCTCGGCAGCCTGGAGACGCCCACACTGACCAAGGCCGAGTTGGCGGAACTGCTGTTCGACAAGCTCGGCCTGAACAAGCGCGAGTCCAAGGACATGGTCGAGGCCTTCTTCGACATCATTCATCAGAGCCTCTCCAGCGGCCGCGAGGTGAAGCTGTCGGGCTTCGGCAACTTCAACATCCGGCGCAAGGCGCCCAGACCCGGCCGCAACCCGCGCACCGGCGAGGCGATCCCGATCAAGGCCCGCAACGTCGTGACGTTTCATGCGAGTCACAAATTGAAAGAAGCGGTCCAAGGCAACACGCCGACGGGCGGTGACTTCGAGTAGAGTCTGACCCTTCCCGCCGCCGCCGGAGCCGCTGATCCCCATGGACGTCCAGCTTCCCGCCATTCCCGCCAAGCGCTACTTCACCATCGGTGAGGTGAGCGAGCTGTGCGGCGTGAAGCCCTATGTCCTGCGTTACTGGGAACAGGAATTCACCCAGCTCAAGCCGATGAAGCGGCGGGGCAACCGGCGCTATTACCAGCACCATGAGGTGCTGCTCATCCGCCGCATCCGCGATCTGCTCTACGACCAGGGCTTCACGATCAGCGGCGCGCGCAACCAATTGACCGATGCCGGCAGCCATGCCGGCGCGAACGCGCAGGAGTTCCGCGCGGAAGCGCTCGCGTCGGCGCAGCTCGAGGCCTATCGCGATCATCGCGAAGCGTCGCGTGCGCTCGCCGCGGACTTCGCCGACGGCGCGGCGCACACCACGGTGTCGCTCGAGAAGCTGACGCTGGAACAGGTGCGCGATGAACTGTTGGCGATCAGAGAGAGTTTGCTTGCATGAGCCTCGGAATTGCGTATAGAATCTGAGGCTTCGTCGGGGTGTAGCGCAGCCTGGTAGCGCACTTGCATGGGGTGCAAGGGGTCGCGAGTTCGAATCCCGCCACCCCGACCATTAATAAGAAGAATCAGAAAGCCCGGTACCGCAAGGTGCCGGGCTTTTTGCTTTCCGGCGCCGCCTTCGGGCCTAGGCCCATCCAGGGCCGCAGCGCATTCACCCGCATCGCCACCAGCGCGGCGAGCAGGCATCCGAGCGCAGTGACCGCCACCAGCGTGAACGCTTCCAACGCCAGCGGCCAGTGCAGCGGCGCCAGCAGGTGACCGGCGATGACGGTCACCGTCTGGTGGACCAGGTAGAACGGGAACACCGCCAGCGTCAGCCAGCGCAGCATCGGCGAATCGCGGTCGGCCAGCCACTGCCGACCGAAGCCCATCACCGCCACGATCGGCAGCCATTGCTTGCCGGCGTTGAGCGCACGCAGGGCCATCAGCAGCGCATCGGGGAAATCGTCGCCATGGGCTTGGCGCCAGGCGCTTGTGGTCGCTTCCGAGAGCAACTGCACGACCACGTAGCCCAGCAGCGCCGCCCAGCGCCAGCGGCGTGCCGCTTCCCACGCACCGTGCCGGTCGTCGCGCGAGCCGAACAGCGCGAAGCCCAGCAGGAACATCACGCCGTAGACGCCGTGCTGGTAGACGTCGTGGAGCAGGTCGTGGGTGGTGGGGAAGCGCGTGAGCAGATGCTGGCGCAGCAGCGCGAAGACCAGCCACGGCACCCAGAGCAACCGGCCGCCGGCCACCAGCCGACCCCACGCCGGATGCGTGAACATCCGGCGCGCGTCGGGCAGCATCAGCCCCAGCAGCACCAGCACGGTGTAGGTCCAGAGATAGGGCAGGAACCACAGATGGTTCCAGGTGGGCAGCACCAGGCAATCGCTGCCGCGGCAGAAGCCGCGGTACGCCTGGAAATAGAGCTTCAGGAATTCCAGGTAGCTGCCGCCGTAGTGGGCCTTCTCGACGACCTCGAGGTAGGACTGCGGCGGCACGATCACGGCCATCCCGAACAGCAGCGGCAGCAGCAGGCGCTGGCTGCGCGTGGCGATCAACCGGCCAGGGCGGGCTGCACGTTCCGCCATCAAGGCGGTCGCCGCGCCCGAGATCACGAACAGCAGCGACATCCGCCAGGGGTTGAGCCACAGCATCCAGGCCTCGAGGGCCGGGATGAGCCGCGGCGACTTCACATGCCAGTCCCAGCTCACGTAGAACATGCCGGCGTGGTAGAGGATCAGCAGCGCGAAGGCGATCACGCGCAGCCAGTCCAGTTCGGTGAGGCGGGGCGTTCCGAGGGGCGAGCCGGTTCGGGGGAGGGCGGAGGGCGTGGCGTTCATGGCGGCCAGCATCGATGCCGGGCGCGGGCGCCGGGACGGAATGTGACGAGCCGCCCCCGCGCGGTGACGATTCGCCCCGTCCCAGGGGCGGCAGACCCTCGCCGCCACGACGCGCCCGCCTACACTGCGCCGCCATGACCGAGGACAAGTGGCTCCAGCTGTACCTGACCCATCGGCGCTGGGCGGAGCGCGGCGCATGGGCCTTCCTGCTGCTCGGCTCCGCGATCGGCAACACGATCACCACCAACCTCGACATCCGCCGCGCCGGTCTTGCCTTCGAGGTCTGGGAGCCCGCGGTCTGGGAGTTCTCCAGCGCCATCCTGTGGCTGATCCTGATCCCCTGGATCCTGCGCGCCGCCGACACCAGGCCGCTGCGCTGGGGCCTGCTGCGTCGCCATCTGCCGTGGCACCTGCTGTTCGCGTTGATCACCAGCCTGGCCCATGTGCTGGGCATGGTGGCGCTGCGCAAGCTGGCTTATGCGACGCAGGACGCACGCTACGACTTCGGCAACTGGCCGCTCGAACTGGCCTACGAGGCGCTCAAGGATGTCCGCAGCTATGCCTTCATCCTGCTGATCGCCGGCGCCTACCGCCTGTTCGTCTGGCGCTGGCAGGGCGAGGCCAGCGTGCCGGCACCGGCGCCCAGCGCCGAGCCCGCCCCCGCGCCCGTACCGGCCGCGCTGCCCGAGCGGCTGCTGGTGAAGAAGCTGGGCAAGGAATTCCTGTTGCCGATGGACGAGATCGAGTGGGTGCAGGCCTGCGGCAACTACGTCAACCTGCACCGCCAGTCCCACGACTACCCGCTGCGCAGCAGCCTGGGCGCCTTCGAGCAGCGCCTCGATCCGGCAGCGTTCGTGCGCGTGCATCGCAGCTACCTGGTGCGGCTGCGGTTGATCGAGGCCATCGAGCCCACCGAGTCCGGCGATGCCCACCTGCGCCTGCGCGACGGCAGCCGCGTGCCCTGCAGCCGCACCTATCTGGAGCGGCTGAGGCAGCGTCTTGTCTGACTGGGCGATCTCCTGTCCGCCGGGTTCACCGGACCGCCCTCGCGCGGCTATGCTCTGACCCCAATGGATGCCCCCCTGGATTCCCCCGCCGCCGCCGACCCGTCGCCGCGCCTGCTGCGCGAGCCCGGTGAAGGCGGCCGCGTGCGGGCGCGGCTGGAAGGCGACTGGACGCTGCTCGCGCTGCGCGAGCGGGTCGAGGCGCTGCGGGGCGAGCTCGGCGAAGTGCCGACCGCGAATGTGTCCTGGGACCTGAGCGCGGTGCGGCGGCTCGACCCGACCGGCGCGCTGCTGCTGTGGCAGGCCTGGGGGCGCCGCCAGCCGGAAGACCTGCGCTGGCCGCCGGCGCCGATGAAGGACATGTTCCAGGCGCTGTTCGCCCGCCTCGGCAGCAAGCAGGGCAAGCCGGCGCGACCGCCGCGGATCCAGAACGTCCGCCAGTTCGGACAAGGCCTGCTGAACCTGGCGAGCCACCTGCTCGACGCGGTGGCGCTGCTGGGGCAGGTCACCCGCGACCTCGGCACGCTGGTCCGCCATCCCAACCTGATCGCGTGGAAGGACATCTCCGCGCACCTCTACCGCAGCGGTGCGCAGGCGCTGGGCATCACCGCGCTGGTGGGCGTGCTGGTGGGCATCACCCTGTCCTACCTGACCGCCAAGCAGCTGCAGAGCTACGGCGCCGACATCTACGTCATCAACATCCTGGGCATCAGCGTCTGGCGCGAGCTGGGGCCGCTGCTGGCGGCCATCCTGGTGGCGGGCCGCAGCGGCTCGGCCATGACCGCGCAGCTCGGCGTGATGCGGGTGACGCAGGAACTGGACGCGCTGTCGGTGATGGGCATCTCCCACACCATCCGGCTGGTGCTGCCCAAGATGGCGGCGCTGGCACTGTCCTTGCCCCTGGTGATGACCTGGACCAGCTGCATGGTGCTGCTGGGCGGCATGGTCGCCGCGCGGGCGACGCTGGGCCTGGAGTACGTGCAGTTCCTGCAAGGCCTGCCGGCGGCGGTGCCGGTGGCCAACCTGTGGCTGGGGTTGTCCAAGTCGGCGGTGTTCGGCCTGATGATCGCGTTCGTCGCCTGTCACTTCGGGCTGCGGATCAAGCCCAACAGCGAAAGCCTGGGCACCGGCACCACCGATTCGGTGGTCAGCGCGATCACCGTGGTCATCATCGTGGACGCCATCTTCGCGGTGATGTTCTCCGACGTGGGATTGAAGCAATGAGCGACTGCATCGAAACCGGCCCGGCCGACGCGGTCGGCGAACTGGAAGTCCGGACCGGTGATCCGGTGATCGAGGTGCGCCACGTCGGCACGGTGCTCGGCGGCGTGCGCATCCACAAGGACCTGAACCTGGAGGTCAGCGCTGGCGAGGTGCTGGGCATCATCGGCGGCTCGGGCAGCGGCAAGACCACGCTGCTGCGCCTGATGCTGGGCCTGGAGCGGCCCAGCGAGGGCGAGGTGCTGGTCTTCGGCCAGAAGCTCGGCAAGTGCGAGGCGACCGACCTGGCGCGGGTGCGGCACCGCTGGGGCGTGCTGTTCCAGCAGGGCGCGCTGTTCTCGGCGCTGACCGTGTTCGACAACATCGCACTGCCGCTGCGCGAGCTCAAGAGCCTGCCCAAGGACCTGATCGCGGAACTGGTGATGACCAAGCTCCAGCAGGTGGGCCTGAAGCCGGAGGACGGCATCAAGATGCCGGCCGAGCTCTCGGGCGGCATGGTCAAGCGGGTGTCGCTGGCGCGCTCGCTGATCATGGATCCGCAGCTGCTGTTCCTGGACGAGCCGACGGCGGGCCTGGATCCGGCGAGCTCCAAGGGCTTCGTGCAGCTGATCGAGAGCCTCAAGCGCGAGATGGCGCTGACGGTGGTGATGGTCACTCACGACGTGGACACCCTGTTCGCGATCGCCGACCGCGTGGCGGTGCTCGCGGACCAGCGCCTGATCGCGCACGGGCCGCTGGAGCAGGTGGTGAACCAGCCGCATCCGTTCATCCGCAATTTCTTCCTCGGGCATGCGGAGCGCTGCGCCGGGGACAACCTGCGCAGCTACCGCGACGCGCTGCACCACCGGGACGAGCTGGCCGCCTGAACACGGCGGCGGGCCGGCATCCCCAGACAAGAGCAAAGGATTCGGGCGGGAACATGGAAAACAAGGCGCATGCATTGGCCACCGGGCTGTTCGTGCTGCTGCTGGGCGCGGCGCTGGTGGCCATCGTGCTGTGGTTCCGCGACGACCGCGGCGACACGCAGACCTTCACCGTCGTCGCCGCCTCGGGCGTGCCGGGGCTCAACGTCAAGGCACCGGTGAAGCTGCGCGGCGTGCAGGTCGGCAAGGTGGACTCGATCCGCTTCGACCCGGTGCAGCCGCGCCAGATCCTCGTCGACATCGAGGTCGACTCCGATGCGCCGATCGCGCCGGGCACCCAGGCCAAGCTCGGGTACCAGGGCATCACCGGGCTGTCCTTCATCGACCTGGACGACGGCAAGGAGCCGGTCGATCCCCGGCAGAGCGTGCTGCAGACCCGGCGCATTCCGCTGGCGCCCGGCTTCCTCGACCAGCTGCAGGATGTCGGCCCGAAGCTCGCGGCCAGCGCGCTGGCCACGATGGACCGGATCCAGAAGGTGCTCAGCGACAGCAACCAGCAGCAGCTGTCGCAGACGCTGGCCCATCTGAACGAGGCCTCGGGCGAGCTCAACGCGCTGGTCAAGGAACTGCGCCCGACCGCGCAGGCGCTGCCGGTGCTGGTGAAGAACACCGACGGACTGGTGGTCGCCGGCCGCAACACCCTGGGCAATGTGGACACGCTGGCGAAGCAGGGCGGCGCCCTGGTCGAGGAATACAAGGGCAAGGCGGCGGCGATCGACCAGCTGGGCGATGCGGCCGCGCAGCTGCAGCGCACGCTCCGGCGCGTGGAGCTGTCGCTGGTCGGCTCGGCGGACAAGCCGCGCCAGCGCGCGGTGCTGGACGACCTGTCGCAGGCCGCCCGGGCGCTGGAGCGCGCGGCGCAGAGCATCGGCGACCAGCCGCAAAGCCTGATCCTCGGGCCCCGGCCCGCTGAGCCCGGTCCCGGCGAATCGGGCTTCGAGGCGGGAGCGAAGAAATGATCGAACCGACAACACTACCCCGCACCGGCAGCGTGCGCCGCGCCTGGACGATCGGCGCCGCCGCGTTGGCCGTCCTGCTGATGAGCGCCTGCGGCAGCCGAGCACCGGCGCCGACGCAGATGGACCTTGGTCCCGCCGCGGCTTGGCCGGCCGGAGCGCCGCTGGCCAAGCGCGTCGAGCTGCAGGCGGTGACCGCGCCGGAGACGCTGCAGGGCACCGGCATCGCTTATCGGCTCGCGGACTCGGACCCGTATGCGCGGCGCGTGTACCGCGACTCCCGCTGGGCGGCGCCGTTGCCGGTGCTGGTGGCCACGCGGCTGCGTCAGCAGATCGCGCGGGCGCCGGTCGCGTCGAATGCTGATCCGCAAGTGGTGATCGGCGTCACGCTGGAACTGGAGGAAAGCCTGCAGAGCTTCTCCAGCGCGTCGCGCAGCGAGGTGCAGGTGCGGGTGATGGCGACGTCCGAGGACGGATCGCAACGCGCGTTCGACCGGACCGAGCCGGCGGGCGGCAATGCCGAGGGCGCCGTCAAGGCGACCGCGGCGGCCGTGGATGCCCTGGCGCCGGAGATCGCGACCTGGGCGGCGAGCCTGTCGCCTCGGCCCATTCCGTCACGCGGTCGCCGCTGAGCCTCGCGCAACCCCATCCGCGGGGCGGCAGGGCGCAGTCGGAGCACGCGCTCGTCGGCGCCCTGTTCCGCTTCGCGGGGGAAAGGCTCAGATGGCGGCGATGCCTCCGCCCAGGCGCTGCTGGCGCTGGCGGAGGAAGGCTTCGGCCATGCTGGACTCGGGCTGCAGGCGCTGCCCGATGTAGAGCTCCTGGCGGCGCTCGGTGATCTGGGCGCGCAGCCGGCTGGCCATGATGCCCAGCGGATCGAGCCCCTTCCGCTCGGCGCGCTCGATCGATTCGCCGAGCGCATGCATCGTGTGGTTCTTCAGCAGCGCCGTATGGGCCTGCACCACCCGCAGCCGGCCCTGCACCGCACGCTCGGCGCTGCGCAGCCATTCCATGACCGCGTCGGCATCGCCGCCACGCACCTTCACCAGACTCTCGCCGGCGGCCAGCAGCAGCGCCTCCAGGCGTCCGCGATCGCCGGCGGCGTAGGCCTCGTTGACCTCGGCCATCTTGCGCTCACGCCGGGCTCGCTCGTCCTCGTCCGGCGCGAGGTCCGGATGCAGCCGCTTCGCCGCGCGGCGGTAGAGCGTCTTGAGCGGCGGCGGACCGACCTGGACCAGGCCGCCCTCGGGCTCCGCCGGCAGCGGTGCGCCGGCGGGCAGCACCGGCAGGTGCGGCATCGCGGTGGCGCGGGGCGATTCAGGGGCGCGCGTGTCCAGTCCGTTGCGGGCCAGCGCGTCGTGCAGGTAGCGCATCGCGCAGTAGAGCTGCGATTCCAGCGCGTCCAGCTCCATGTAGAGCGGTCCCAGCGCGGCGACGTAGCGGTCGACGAAGCGCTGCATCCGCTGCCGGCATTCGGCGTACTCGGCTTCCTGCGAAGCCAGGAAGCGCTGAAGCTCGACCAGTTGCTCGCGGCGGCGTTCGAATTCGCGCGGCGTGATGGCCTGGCTGAGCATGTTGAGCGGGATCCCTGGACGATGGCGGTATGAGCGCAGATTCTGCCGCGAGCGCATGACCGGTCAAAGCGCAAACAGCCCCTCGCGGGGCTGTTTTTCTCAGCGTTTTCACGGGGGCGCGTGCGGCGCCCGCCGGGTCAGGGGGTGGAGGCCGCGCTGGCCGCTTCCATCGGACCGCTGGCGACCGCCTCGGGCACCGCCGCGGGCGTCGCGGTGTCCGCCGCCGGTGCGCTCGCCGCGGGCGGCACATGCGCGCCGGCCGCCGGTCCGCCGGCACCGACCGCCGGCAGCAGCGGCACGATCAGCAGCGCGACGATGTTGATGATCTTGATCAGCGGATTGACCGCCGGGCCGGCCGTGTCCTTGTAGGGGTCGCCGACGGTGTCGCCGGTCACCGCGGCCTTGTGGGCGTCGCTGCCCTTGCCGCCGTGATGGCCGTCCTCGATGTACTTCTTGGCGTTGTCCCAGGCGCCGCCGCCGGTGCACATCGAGATCGCCACGAAGAGCCCGGTGACGATGGTGCCCATCAGCAGGCCGCCGAGCGCGGCGGGGCCGAGCACCAGGCCGACGACGATCGGCACGATCACCGGCAGCAGCGAGGGCACGATCATCTCCTTGATCGCCGCCGCGGTCAGCATGTCCACCGCGCGGCCGTACTCGGGCTTGCCGGTGCCTTCCATGATGCCCTTGATGTCGCGGAACTGGCGACGGACCTCCTCGACCACCGAGCCCGCCGCGCGGCCCACCGCCTCCATCGCCATCGCGCCGAAGAGGTAGGGGATCAAGCCGCCGATGAACAGCCCCACGATCACCATGTGGTTGCTCAGGTCGAAGCTCACGCTCAGGCCCTGCTGCTCCAGCGCATGGGTGTAGTCGGCGAAGAGCACCAGCGCCGCCAGGCCCGCCGAGCCGATCGCGTAGCCCTTGGTCACCGCCTTGGTGGTGTTGCCGACGGCGTCCAGCGGATCGGTGATGTCGCGCACGCTGTCGGGCAGCTCGGCCATCTCGGCGATGCCGCCGGCGTTGTCGGTGATCGGCCCGTAGGCATCCAGCGCCACGACGATGCCGGCCATGCTCAGCATCGCCGTCGCCGCGATCGCGATGCCATACAGCCCCGCCAGCTTGAACGCGACCAGGATCGCGACGCAGACGAACAGCACCGGCCAGGCCGTCGAGCGCATCGACACGCCCAGCCCCGCGATGATGTTGGTGCCGTGACCGGTGGTCGATGCCTGGGCCACATGCTGGACCGGCTTGTAGTCGGTGCCGGTGTAGTACTCGGTGATCCACACCATCGCCGCGGTCAGCAGCAGGCCGACCAGGCAGGAGAAGAAGAGGGCGTTCGCGCCGATGGTCAGGCCGCCCGGCAGCGTCAGGTCCTGCGGGAACAGCGCGCGGGTGATGAACCAGAACGCGATCGCCGACAGCACGCCGGCGACCACCAGGCCCTTGTAGAGGGCCGGCATCACGTTCTTCATGCCGGGGCTGGCCTTGACGAAACCGCAGCCGATGATGGACGCGATGATCGACGCGCCGCCCAGCACCAGCGGATAGACCAGCGCGGCGATCGACATGCCGCCGAAGGTCAGCGCGCCCAGCGCCATCGTCGCGATCAGCGTGACCGCGTAGGTCTCGAACAGGTCGGCCGCCATGCCGGCGCAGTCGCCGACGTTGTCGCCCACGTTGTCGGCGATCACCGCCGGATTGCGCGGGTCATCCTCGGGGATGCCGGCCTCGACCTTGCCGACCAGGTCGGCGCCGACGTCCGCGCCCTTGGTGAAGATGCCGCCGCCCAGCCGCGCGAAGATCGAGATCAGCGACGAGCCGAAGGCCAGGCCCAGCAGCGGCTTGAGCGTCTGGCTGTCGGCGTGGGTGCCGTTCTGGCTGACCCACATGAAGAACAGGCCCACGCCCAGCAGGCCCAGCCCGACCACCAGCATCCCGGTGATCGCGCCGCCCTTGAAGGCGACATTGAGCGCCGGGGCCATGCCCTGCGTCGCCGCCTGCGCGGTGCGCACATTGGCGCGCACCGAGACGTTCATGCCGATGAAGCCGCAAGCCCCCGACAGCACCGCGCCGACCAGGAAACCGAGGGCGGTCTTCCAGTCGAGCGCCACGCCGATCAGCAGGCCCAGCACCACGCCGGCGATGGCGATGGTGCGGTACTGGCGCGCCAGGTAGGCGGCGGCGCCTTGCTGGATCGCCCCGGCGATCTCCTGCATGCGCGGATTGCCGGCATCCTGGCTCAGGATCCAGCTGCGTTGGATAAAGCCGTAGAGCACCGCCGCCAGCCCGCAGGCCAGCGCGAAGTACAGCGCCAAACTCGTCGACATGTGTTTGTCTCCTCTCGCTGATCGCCATCCTGTGAAGACGTTCCATCCAGCGGGCGCCGGGCCTGCGCGCACGCAACAGCAACAGTCCGTCGACCCATGCTAAGCCCGTGAATACCGCATGGCATGAGCGTTTACCAGCGGATCACGGGGCTTTGCAAGGCGGGTGTCAGGCTTTGCAAGTTGGCGGACTCAGGCACGGGGCAAGGACTGGCCCCGGGCACGGCCCATGCCCTGCCGGTAGGCTTTACGCGGGCCTCACCGGCTTCACCGGCTTGGCCGCGCCGTCACCGCTTGCGGCGGGCCTTGCGAGGATCGGGCGCCTGGGCGGCGCTCGGGCCGATGTAGCGACCGCGGGGACGGATCACCGAATCAACTTCGAGCTGCTCCATCGCATGCGCGAGCAGGCCGACGCTGCGCGCGATCGCGAAGACCGCGAACGCGGCGTCGGCGGGCAGCCGGTAGCGCGCGACCAGGGCCGCGAGCGCAACGTCCATCGACGGCGGCAGGCCGGTGAGCGCCACCACGCGCTCGATCAGGCGCGCGATCGCGGCCGGCGGCTTGAACTCGTCCATGAGCGCCGCGGCGCGCGGATCGCCGTCCGGATAGATGGGATGGCCGAAGCCGGGCAGTGGCATCGCGGCGGCGAGGTAGCGGTCCACCACCGCATCGGCGCCTTCGCGTTCCACCTCGTCGAACAGTGCGCGGACGCGTCCGGAGGCGTCGCCATGGAGCGGACCGGAGAAGGTGGTCAAGCCGGCGAGCAGGCAGGCCGGCAACGAGGCGCCGGTCGATGCGGTGATGCGGGCGGAAAACGCGGAGCTGGTGATCTCGTGGTCGGCGGCGAGCACCAGCGTCTTGCGCAGCAACGCGGCGACGGCCTTCGGCAGTCCCCAGCCGCGCGCGAGGCGCTCGTGCAGCGGCCGGCCGTCCTCCGCGGCGGCGCCGAAGGCGACCGCCAGGCGGCCCACCAGACCGGCGGCTTCGTCGACCAGCACGCGCGGCAAGCGACCGCGGGTCGAGTGCCCTGTCGCGGTCAGCGCGGCCAACTCGGCGAACGCTCGGGTACGGCCCACCGGCAGTGCGGACACCACGCCCAGCGCCGACGCAGCAGGCGATCCGGGCACGTCCACGGGACTCGGGAAGCCTGGCGCCTGCTCGAGGTTCCACAGCAGTTGCGCCGCGTCTTCCAGCGTCGCCGTTGCCGCGAGGTTCACGACGTCGACGCCGCGGTAGAAGGGCCGGCCGCCGGAGAAGGTCGAGATCGCCGTCGGCAGGCTCGGCTCGGCGCCGAACAGCGTCGTGGCCGCGAGCGTCTCGCGCGTACGACCGGTTTCCTTGCGCCGCAGCAGCGCCTTCACGTCCTCGGCGCGATAGAGGCTGCGGCGCGAGTCGCCGGGATCGGGGCTGACCCCGATCCGGCCGCGGCTGACGTAGGCGTAGATCGTCTGGGCGCGCACGTCGAGGGCCTTGCGGGCTTCGTCCAGGGTCATCCAGGGGGTCATGCGGGGTGGGGCGCGTCGTTGATGGCGTCAATGTAATCGTCAACATGAGGTGCGTCCACGCGCTCACGGAAGCCTGGCAGCCCCAGACTCATCGGAGATCTCGAATCGACTTGATCTTGATGATCAATATTGACGACGAGATGGAGGGCCCGCAGCATGGGTCCACGTCGACACCGACGAGGGGCGCCCAGAAATCCTCGCGATGCCAATCTCATGCCCACCCCGACGGAGACAACCGCATGACCCGCATGAACCCCGCGCGCCGACTGGCCGCTCTGACGCTCCTGAGTTCGGCCAGCCTGGCGTCGCTGGGCGCCTGGGCGCAGAGCCAGGCAGTCGCTGGCGGCGCATATCCGACCAAGCCGATCACGATCGTGGTCGGCTCCAGCCCTGGCAGCACCACCGACGGCCTGGCCCGTGCGATCGGCGCGGAGATCACCGCGGCCACCCACGTGCCGGTGGTGATCGAGAACAAGGCCGGCGCCAGCGGCGGCATTGCGGCCCAGACGGTGGCGCGTTCGGCGGCCGATGGCTACACGCTGTTCATCACCACCAACACGACCCAGGCCGCCAATCCGCACCTGTTCCGCAAGCTGGCCTACGACCCGGTGAAGGATTTCGCGCCGGTGGGCGCGCTGGTCAAGGGCTATCTGCTGCTGGTGACGCATCCGCGCGTGGCCGCCCGCAATGTCACCGAACTCAGCGCGATCGCGAAGCAGCAGGACTTGACCTTTGGCGCGGGCAGCTCGTCGGCGCGCGTCGCGGCGGAGCTGTTCCAGCAGATGACGAAGACCCAGCTCACCTATGTGCCGTACAAGGCCAACCCGCAGGCGATGGTCGATCTGGTCGGCGGGCAGGTGGACCTGATGATCGTCGACCTCACCACCAGCCTGCCGCAGGTCAAGGCCGGCAAGCTGAGGGCCCTGGGGGTGAGCAGCCCCCGGCGCTCCCCGCTGGTCCCGGACCTGCCGACGATCGCCGAGGCCGGCCTGCCCGGCTACGAGATCAGCTACTGGAACGCCGTATACGCGCCCGCCGGCACGCCCGCGCCGGTGATCGATCGCCTCAACGCCCTGATGCAGAAGGCCATGACCGCGGAGCCGGTCCGGCGCTTCGTCGAGCAGAACGGCATGGAACCGTTCACCTCCACGCCTGCCGAGCTGGCGAGCTTCCAGGCGGCCGAGTACCGGCGCTGGGGCGCCGTCATCAAGGCCGCCGGCATTCAGCCCGAATGACGCCCACCGCCCGGGCCTCCCGCGCCCGGCGAGGTCCCGCCGCCTCGCGCGTCCCCGTCCCGCTTCGCACCCGGTTCGCCATCCTGAAGAAAGCGCCATGAAACCGCACATCCTGCAACTGAATCCCATCCTCGTGCCGTCGATCAACGCGCGGCTGGACGAGCTGTACACGATGCATCGCCTGTTCGAGCAGGCGGATCCGGACGCCTACATCGCGACGCACGGCGCCGCGGTGCGCGGCGTGATCACCGGCGGGCACACGGGCATTTCGCGCGCGCTGATGGAGCGGCTGCCGGCCCTGGAAGTCGTCGCGGTGAACGGCGTCGGTACCGACGCGGTCGATCTGGCCTACGCCCGGTCGCGCGGCCTGCCGGTGACGGGCACCTTCGGCGCGCTGACCGAGGACGTCGCCGACATGGCGCTGGGCCTGCTGCTGGCGACCTGCCGCCACCTCGGCGCCGTCGACCGCTTCGTGCGCGGCGGCCTGTGGCCGAAGTTTCCGCAGCCGGGCGCGCTCCCGCTGGCCCGCCGCGTCAGCGGCATGCGGGTGGGCATCGTCGGGCTGGGGCGCGTCGGCCGCGCGGTGGCGGAGCGCGTCGGCGCCTTTGGCTGTCCGGTGCGCTACACCGACCTGAGGGAGATGCCCGGCGTGACCTGGGCCTTCGAGGCCGACCTGGTGCAGCTCGCCCGCGACAGCGACGCGCTGATCGTCTGCGCCGCCGCCGACCAGGCGCGCGACCTGATCGACGCGGCGGTGCTGGAGGCGCTGGGCCCGCGCGGCTTCCTGATCAACGTCGCGCGCGGCCGGCTGGTGAAGGAGGCGGACCTGGTCCGGGCGCTGCAGGAGCGGCGCATCGCCGGCGCCGGCCTGGACGTCTTCGCGGACGAGCCCAACGTGCCGCCAGCGCTGCTGGACATGGACAACGTCGTGCTGCAGGCCCATCGCGCCAGCGCCACCGAGGAGACGCGCGCGGCGATGGGTCGGATGGTGCTGGACAGCCTGGCGCAGGCGCTGGCCGGCGAGCGCCCGGTGCACAGCCTCACCACCTGAGCCTGGCGTGCCGGGACGCCCCAACCGGCGCGAGGCCCCGCCGTGATGGGGGTGGGCGTCAGGGCCGGTTCAGGCGACCCTCTAGAATTGCGGCTTTTCCGGATTCCCGGATTCACTCGCTGTCCACCACCATGAGCCTGCACAAAGTCACCCCCGGCGCGAAGGCGCCCGAGCAGTTCAACGTCGTCATCGAGATCCCGATGAACGCGGACCCGATCAAGTACGAGGTCGACAAGGAAAGCGGCGCGCTGTTCGTCGATCGCTTCATGACGACGGCCATGCACTACCCGTGCAACTACGGCTACATCCCGCAGACGCTGGCTGACGACGGCGATCCGGTGGACGTGCTGGTGATCACGCCGTTCCCGCTGACCCCCGGCGTGGTGGTGACCTGCCGCGCCATCGGCGTGCTGCAGATGGACGACGAAGCGGGCGGCGATGCCAAGCTGCTGGCCGTGCCGACGACCAAGATCCTGCCGATCTACGAGCACTGGACCAAGCCCGAGGACATCAACCAGATGCGCCTGAAGGCGATCCAGCACTTCTTCGAGCACTACAAGGACCTCGAGGCCGGCAAGTGGGTGAAGGTCAAGGGCTGGGAAGGTCCCGAGGCCGCCAAGAAGGAAATCACCGACGGCCTGGCCAACTACGCGAAGGCGCAGCAAGGCTGAGCCTCGCTCGCCGCGACGGCCGCCCGTCGCAGCGGTCCGCTGACGCCGATACAGGAAGCGCCCCGATGCCATCGGGGCGCTTTTTCATTGGGCGGCAACTGTGCGACCCGCTCGCGACCAGCCTGCGCCGCGCTCAGCCGCCGGAGGTCTTGAAAGGCTGATGCCGCTCCAGCTCGTCGATGTACTCGTCCATCGCCTCGCCCTCGCGCTGCAGGAAATCCGCGACCGCCTCCCGGAACTGCGGATGCGCGAGCCAGTGCGCCGAGTGCGTCGCCACCGGCATCAGCCCGCGCGCCATCTTGTGCTCGCCCTGCGCGCCGCCTTCGAAGCGTCGCCAGCCGTTCTCCAGGCACCAGGCCAGCGGCTGGTAGTAGCACGCGTCGAAGTGCAGGTGGGGGATGTAGCGCGTCGAGCCCCAGTAGCGTCCGTATGCCGCGCGCTGGGATTCGTCGATCGCCACCAGCGAGGCTGCGACGCGTTCACCCTGATCGTCGCGGGCGACGAACATCAGCCAATGCTCCGGCATGTCCGTCGCCATGCGCGCGAAGAAGTCGCGCGTCAGGTAGGGCTTGTTGCGGTGGGCCAGGTAGGTGAGCGTGTAGCACTCGTAGAAGAAGTCCCAGTCCGCGGTCGTGATCGCGGCGCCGCGCAGCGTCTCGAAACGGATGCCTGCCTCGGCGACCTTGCGCCGTTCCTGCTGGATCTTCTTGCGCTTCTCCCGCTGCAGCGTGGCGAGGTAGTCGGCGAAGGCCCGCGGCTCGCCGTCGCCGGTCCAGTGGAACTGCACCTGCTGCCGCGCCAGCCAGTCATCGCCGGTCAGCGCGCGCTGGTCCTGCTCGTCGCCGAAGAGCACATGCACCGACGACAGCTCCGAGCGCGCCGTCAGCGCCCGCAGCGCCTTCACCAGCCAGGCGCGCGCCGCCTCGTCGCGGGCCAGCAACCGGCTGCCGGGCACCGGTGTGAAGGGCACGGCGACCAGCAGCTTGGGGTAGTACGCGAGACCGTGGCGCTCGTAGGCATCGGCCCACGCCCAATCGAAGACGTATTCGCCGTACGAGTGGCCCTTGAGGTAGGCCGGGCAGGCGGCGATCAGCGTGTCGCCGTCCCAGACGCTGAGGAACTGCGCCTGCCAGCCCTTGCTCGCCACCGCCGAGCCGGACGCGTGCATCGCCTCGAGGTACTCGAGCTTCATGAAGGGCGATGGCCAGGCGGAGGCCGCGAGCAGCGCGTTCCATTGATCGCGGGGCAGGGCGGCAGGATCGTCGTCGACCCGGATCAGCGGCTGTACGGCATGCGGCGCCGAGGGCGCGTCGCGATCGGCGGCCGAGCCCGGCGCGGCCTCCGGATCCGGCCTGGCCACGGAGGAAGAAGGGGAAGCGGGCGGGGAGGAGGGCGAGGGCGGGGCGGTCATGCGCGGCAAATCTTAGGGGCAAGCTCAAAGCCCTCGCTTTGGTGGCAGGATGGCTCCCATGCAAGCGACGACGCCCTCCACCCCGACCGCGGCCGCCCACGCCAGGCCGTCCTTCGACAACCTCTACACCCACGATTTCGCCCGCGTCGCGGTCGGCGTGCCGTTGTGCCGCGTCGCCGATCCGGCCTTCAACGGCGAGCAGACGGCCCAACTGCTGCGCGAGGCGGCGGCCGACGGCGCCGTGGTGGCCGCCTTCCCGGAACTGGGCCTGGCCGCCTACACCAGTGACGACCTCTTCCATCAGCGCCCACTGCTCGATGGCTGTGAGGCCGCGCTGGCGCATCTGCTGGCGGTCTCGAAGGACCTGCCCACGGTGGCGATCGTCGGCCTGCCGCTGCGCATCGAGCACCGGCTGTTCAACTGCGCCGTCGTGTTCCAGCGCGGCCGTCTGCTGGCGGTGCTGCCCAAGACCTATCTGCCGAACTACGGCGAGTTCTACGAAGCGCGCCAGTTCAATGCCGCCGACGAGGCGATCTCGGAGGAGATCACGCTGCTCGGCCAGCGGGTGGCCTTCGGGACGCGCATCGTGATCGCCGCCAGCGACCTGCCGCTGCTGCGCCTGCACGTCGAGATCTGCGAGGACGTCTGGACGCCGATTCCGCCGTCCTCCTATGCGGCGCTCGCGGGCGCGACGGTGCTGGTCAACCTGTCGGCGTCCAACATCACGGTCGGCAAGTCGGGCTACCGGCACCAGTTGGTCGGCCAGCAGTCGGCCCGCTGCCTTGCGGCCTATGTCTACACCTCGGCTGGCGCTGGCGAGTCCAGCACCGACCTGGCCTGGGACGGTCAGGCGCTGGTCTACGAGAACGGCAGCTTCCTCGCCGAGAGCGAACGCTTCCAGCGCCGCTCGCAGCTGGTGGCGGCGGATGTCGACCTGGAGCGGCTGTCGCGCGAGCGCATGCGGCAGACCAGCTTCGGCGATTCGGTGCGGCACCACGCGCCGCTGCTGAAGGCATTCCGCACCGTCGAGTTCGAGTTCGGCCTGGACCGCGCGCAACCGCTGCCGCTGCGTCGCCGCGTCGAGCGCTTCCCGTATGTGCCCGCCGACCGCCAGCGCCGCGACGAGCGCTGCAACGAGGTCTTCCACATCCAGGTCCAGGCGCTGGTGCAGCGGCTGGTCTCGAGCGGCATCCACAAGCTGGTCATCGGCATCTCGGGCGGGCTGGACTCGACCCATGCGCTGCTGGTCGCCGCGCGCGCGATGGACCAGATGGGCTGGCCGCGGTCCAACATCCTGGGCGTCACCATGCCCGGATTCGCGACCGGCGACCGCACGCGCGACCAGGCGCTGCGCCTGATGCGGGAGATCGGCTGCGAGGCCCGCGAGATCGATATCCGCCCGAGTTGCGAGCAGATGCTCAAGGACCTCGGCCATCCGTACGCGAATGGCGAGCCGGTCTATGACGTGACCTTCGAGAACGTCCAGGCCGGCGAGCGCACCAGCCACCTGTTCCGACTGGCCAACCACACCGGCGCGCTGGTGCTGGGCACCGGCGATCTGAGCGAACTCGCGCTGGGCTGGTGCACCTACGGGGTGGGCGACCACATGTCGCACTACAACGTGAACGCCTCGGTGCCCAAGACGCTGATCCAGTACCTGGTGCGCTGGGTCGCGGAGACCGAGCAGCTCGGCCATGCCGGGCGCGACGTGCTGCTCGACATCCTTGGCACCGAGATCAGTCCGGAACTGGTGCCGCAGGAGGCCGCGGCGGAGGGCTCCTCCGGACTGCAGAGCACCGAGGACAGGATCGGTCGCTACGAGCTCCAGGACTTCAACCTGTTCTACACGATCCGCCACGGGTACTCGCCGACGAAGATCGCTTTCCTGGCGCGGCATGCGTGGGGCGACCGGACGCGCGGCGACTGGCCGGATGGCGAGCATGTGCGGCGCAACGAATACCCGCTGGCAGAGATCAAGCGGGTGCTGCGGATCTTCGTCAGCCGCTTCTTCCGCGGCAGCCAGTTCAAGCGCAGTTGCGTGCCCAATGCGCCCAAGGTGGGCAGCGGCGGATCGCTGTCGCCGCGCGGGGACTGGCGCGCGCCGAGCGATTCGGAGCCGGCGGTCTGGCTGGCGGACCTGGACCGCATCCCGGACTGACGGGGAGGGCGATGCCTCCCTTCTTCAACCGAGGGGGCCGTCCCAAAGGATCCGTGCTTAAATCACAGCCAGTCTTGCCTGCTAGAAACCCTCTCTCGGAGCCTCGTGATGAAACAGATCACCGCCATCATCAAACCGTTCAAGCTCGACGAAGTGCGTGAAGCGCTGGCCGAGGTCGGCGCCTCAGGCCTGACGGTCACCGAAGTGAAGGGCTTCGGCCGCCAGAAGGGGCATACCGAGCTGTATCGCGGCGCCGAGTACGTGGTCGACTTCCTGCCCAAGGTGAAGGTCGAGGTGGTGGTGAAGGACGACGAGGTCGATCGCTGCATCGACGCCATCCTGAAGGCCGCCAAGACCGGCAAGATCGGCGACGGCAAGATCTTCGTCACCGCTGTCGAGCAGGTCATCCGCATCCGCACCGGCGAACAGGACGAAGCGGCGGTCTGACCGTCCGGGCCGGTCCCGGGTCCATCGGATGCATGAACAAGGGCGAGGCGCCGATCGGCGTCCCGCCCTTGTTGCATTCGGCGCGGCGCAGTGACGAGCCTCAGCGCAGGTGTTGCCAGATCGCCGCCAGCCAGATCCCGCCGGCCAGCACCAGCGACAGCAGCACGGCGGCGCTGGCGATGTCCTTGGCGCGCTTGCTCAGCTCGTGGAGCTCGAAGGAGACGCGGTCGATCGCCGCCTCCACCGCCGAATTGAGCAGCTCGACGATCAGCACCAGGATCAGCGACCCCAGCAGCAGCGCGACCTGCACCCAGTCGCGGCCCAGCCAGAACGCGAGCGGCGTGCCGATGATCGTCAGCCAGGTTTCCTGCCGGAAGGCGCTTTCGCCGACGTAGGCGGCGCGCAGCCCGGCCCAGGAGTAGCCGGCGGCGTGCAGGATGCGGTCCAGGCCGGTACGGCCCTTGTGGGGATTGCTCATCGTCGGGAGGCGGAGGGGATCAGGAGTCGGCCGGCTGCGGCGCGGCGCGCTTGTTCGGGCGCGGCGGCGGCAGCTGCGTGATCAGGCGGGTGCCGCAGATCACGTCGTGCAGGAACTGTCGCTGCGGATGCAGCCGCGCCAGCAGCAGGTAGCCTGCGACGCCGGCGAACATCGCGCCGAAGATGGCGCCGGTGCTCTGGCTCAGTCCGAGCAGATGGACGCTCGCCAGCGCTGGCAGGAACCAGAGCCAGGCGGCGAGGTAGCGCGCGGTGGCGCGCGCCTGCGTGAGCGTTCGCCCCTGGGTGTCGACAACGCGCAGATGCCAGGCGCGCATGGCGACCGTCTGACCGCCCCGCGACCAGAACCAGATGAAGTAGATGCCCAGGATCAGGAATAGGAAGGCCTGCAGCCCGTGCGTACCGATCAGCGCGTTGCGCTGCTGGGTGAGCGTCGAGTACAGCCAGCCGGCGATGAAGACGACGCCGAACAGGACGACGCCCTCATAGATGAAGGACGCGAGGCGGCGCATCAGGCCGGGTGGCGCGTCGTCGTCGGCAACGGGTGCGGAAGTCATCCCGCCAGTTTAGCGGCTGGCTCCGGTGCGGCGAGGCAGCAGCGTGTGCGGGTCCAGCCCGGCTTCGCGGGGCGCGCGCAGGGGCCGGCCGG
>NZ_PEOG01000138.1 GCF_002761755.1 Roseateles chitinivorans | reverse complement strand
GACGCGGCCGCGCGCCTCGTCCGCATGGGCGGTGTGGCGGTCCACGTCGCCGCGCAGCCGCATCACGCGCGCCTCTACATCCGGCGAGGAGGACCCGGCCGCCACCGGCAGCTGCGGAATGGCCGCATCCGGCCCGGCCTCGCGCGAGGCCGACAGTGTCGATGGCGCCGACTGCGCGGCCTCCCGCTGCCGGCGCTCGTCGCGAAGGCCGCTGAGCGCCGCCAGCGCGGCGCCAAGCTCGCCCGTCAGCTGGTCGCTGCGCTCGACCAGGGCGCTCCGGTCCTTCAACGCGGCATCCAGCGCGGCCTGGGACCGCTGGACGTCGCCACGCGCCTCGCGGTACTCCTCGGCGATGGTCTTCATCATCGAGGTCGCCTGCTGGATCGCGCCCACGACGATGCGGCCACGATGCGCCGGCAGTTCCTGCAGCGACACCAGCTCGCGGACCCGCGCGCGGCCTTCGGCCAACGCCGTCTGCGTCACCCGGCTGCCGCTGCTCAACCTCACGCGGCGCGCCGTCGTGCCATCGGGCAGGCCGGTGCTGGCCGCCGCCAACGCGCAGTACCTCATCTCCTCCGCGAACTGCGCCACCACATGCCGGCCAACCGCATTCCCCAGGCCTTCGCCCCCCGCGCGCACGGCCGCCATCACGGCGCTCATGTCGCCGCCAAGCAGGTTCCTCAGCAGGCTCCCGTTGACCCGATCCGGCCACAAGGTACTGAACAGGGCGGAGAACGCCGAGAAGCTGTGCGTCGGGTTCTGCAACAGCGACTCGTCCAGGCGCCGCGCGCCCGCGTCGACGTTGGTGAACCTGGCCAGGTAGCGGGCATGCCTCGTGTCCTCGCCCTGGGGCACCTGATCGATGGCGGGAAGCTCGTAGTGCGCCAGGAACGGGTTGAGGTGGGCGGCGACGGCCTCGTCGATCCGTTGCTCGTTGAAGCGCGGATCCAGCACCAGTTCCGCGAAGTCGGTGTCGCGCTTCAAGGCCGCGCGCGCCTCCGTGATGCGGCGACTGGCCGCCTCGATCTGCGTCTTGAGGCTGTCGCGTTCCCCCTCCAGCCGCTTGATGCGCGCCTGGGCCTCGACCTCCGCGGGACTTCGGGGAGCCGCTTTCTCGGCGGCGGGCGCGGGTCTCGCCGCTTTGGCACCGCCACGCCGGCCCGTCCGCGCGCGCGCAGGTCGAGCCGGCTGGGCCGGCTGCGGCTGCGCCGCCAGCGTCAAGCCCTCGAGCTGCCGCAGGGCGGACGCCAGCTTGCGCTCGACATCGGCCAGCTCGCCAGTCTCCTTGTCATGCCGGGCCTGCAGCGAGGCCAACTGGCCTCGCGCGTGATCGGCGCGCGACTGAAGACGGCGGACGTCGTCGTTCCGCTCGGCAGCGCCGGGCGCGCGCGCGTCGTGACGCCGCTCCTGCAGCTCGGCAAGACGCGCCTGCAGCGCCGCCCGCTCCGTCTCCCACCGGGAGAGCTCGTCCGCGAGCGACCTCAGCTGGACCGACGGCGACGACGATGCCAATGGCGCCCCCGCGGAGAGGCCCGCGATCGCGGCAGCCTCTGTCGGCATCGACACCGGCAAGGAGGCGCGCCGCCGCGTGGCCGTTGACGCGCTGTCCGCCTCGTCGGCGCCGGATGCGCTGGCCGGCCGAGACGGCGCCCGGTCGAGCTCGGGAAATCCGGTCGCGGGACCAGCCCGGTCGGCGGCGATCTGCGCCAGCGGCCGGCCAGCGGGCAGTACGGCGGCGCGCGATGGCGCGACTCCCGAGAGGGATCGGATCGGATCGGGCATGGTTCCTTCAATCGATTTCGTCGACGTTGACGCGGGGCCGGCGCTGCTGCGGCACCGGGATGTCCGCCACCGACGAGGCCGAGCTCGACGGCAGACGCGGCGAGTCGGGTCGCTGCGCCAGCTCCAGATCGACAGGCGCGTCCGGCACGGGCTTGGCCCGCACCGCCTCCTGCGCCTGCCACAGGCCGGTGATCGGCGAATCGAGCATCGCGCCCAGGGCCGCTGCCCCGACGTTGCCGATGAACTGCTGCACGGCCGGCGGCAGCTGGCTGTGCGCCATGCCCTGCCCTGCCGCGGTCAGCGCCGAGAAGAGCGTGTTGGCGAGCGCGCTTCGCGCCTGGGCTTGGTCCAGCACGCGGCCGCGGTCCGTGCCGGTGCGCACCGGCGCCCACTCCTGCGTCGCGCCGGGCGTCTGGTTGGCGAAGAGCTGCAGGCGCTGGAACCAGTCCGTCGTCTCGCCCAGCGTGTTGGTCAGCGTGCTGATCGCGGCAGACCCGACCGCGACGCGCCAGGCATCGCCCGCGCCCATGGCCGTGGACTGCCCGAGCAACACCGCGGCCGCCGCGCCTCGATCAGGCACCCACGCGCCCTTCAGCGCATCGCCCAGGAAGCCGTTCACCACGTTCACGCCGGCGTAGGTGGCCACGGCGGAAGCCTGCGCGGCACCGGACATGCCGGCGGCCAGTTCCGGCTGCGGGGCGCCCTCCGCAGGCGCCGGCGGCTTGTTCACCTTGACCATGCTGAAGCTGGCCTGCAGGCCGTCCCGCATCGCGGCGTAGACGCCGACCTTCAGCTCGTTGGCCAGCGGTTGCAGCGCGGCCGCCCGGTCCCCCTGCTGGAACCCGTGATGCATCAGCATCAGGTTGGTGAAGGACGACGAGGCCTGCAGCACCGTGAACAGCCGCGAGATCCTGGCGGTGTGATCCCGCATCGCCTGCTGCTCGTCGGGCGTCTTCGCCTGCCACTGCTCGGGGGTGAGCGAGTGATAGGCGCGCGCCGCCTCGTCGGGGTTGCGCCGCTCGCGCAGCTCCCGCACCACCTGCAAGGTCAGGTTGACGGCGCCCACGGCGGCCTGCAGGCCCATCACGGCCGGCGGGGGCGCGGCCCTGAGCGCATGGGTCACCGCGTTGGCGAGCATCTCCCGCGCGAAGGTGGGCAGGCCCACCGCGACCGTCTGGTGGAGGGCATGCCCCGCCACCACGCCGACCAGGCGCGCCTCGGGCAGCGGCGGGACAACGGCGCCCAGCGTGCGCACCGCCTCACGACCCGCCACGCCGGCCAACCGGGCGACTTCGCCGGAGATCGCGGTCGCGACGGAGCGCCAGCTGCGCTCCGGTGCGGTGGCACGGGACAGGTTGAAGGTCGGTTCGGGCCGCAGTTGCCGGCCGACGTCCGAAGCGGTGGCCGAGAGCGGGCCGCTCAGGCCGCGCTCCCGTGCCAGGGTATCGAGGCGCCGCGACGACCACTCGCGCGAGTCCGACAGGCTGTGCGAGTCGCCCAGCAGCGAGTGGCGGGGGCTCGTGCCGACCAGCTCGGGCAATGGCCGGCGCTCGCGCGGCTCCTCGCCGCCTGAGGACGCCAGCGGCGCGGAGGTTCGCGACGAGGGCGCGTTGTACGGCCGCTCGAGCGTCGGGGGAGCGACGCCGGCCCCTGTGCCCGCGGTGCCTGGCACGGACGTGCCGCCATCCGTGGGCAGGCGGAATGATTCGATGCGGTTGGAGGTCGAGGGGGTGATGGATCCGGGCATGTCGACTCCCTCCTTCAATGCGCGGCCGCGGTGTCGCGGGACGTCGATGTGGCGCGGGCCAGCCGCGCGAAGTCGCGCAGCCAGGCGGCGAAGCCGTCGACGAAATCG
>NZ_PEOG01000137.1 GCF_002761755.1 Roseateles chitinivorans | reverse complement strand
CGTCGAAGTCGCCGCTGTCTCGGCCGCTGCCGCCACCGCTGCGCTCGGACGAGCGCTCGCGGCTGTAGCCACCGCCGCCACCGCCGCCCATGTCATCGCCGCCGCCGTCACGGCCGCCCAGCAGCTGCATCTGCTCGGCGATGATTTCCGTCGTGTAGTTGTCCTTGCCTTCCTTGTCCTGCCACTTGCGGGTCTTCAGGCGACCCTCGACATAGACCGGGCGGCCCTTCTTCAGGTACTCGCCGGCGATCTCGGCCAGGCGGTCGTAGAACACCACGCGGTGCCATTCGGTCTCTTCCTGGCGCTCGCCGCCTTCACGGCTCTTCCAGTTGCGCGTCGTCGCGATGCTGACGTTGCACACCGCGCTGCCGCTCGGCGTGTAGCGGAGTTCAGGATCACGGCCCAGGTTGCCGAGGATGATGACTTTGTTGACCGAGGCCATGAGGGTTGCCTTCGCTTGCGTGTCGTTGAATGTTCGGAATGGGAAACTCGGCGCCGCCAACCGCCCGGGGAACCGGGCCGGAAACGGTGGCGCAGGGGGCGGATTATGCCGCTCGCCCATTCCGCCGGCGATCCCCGGGAAACGCCGATCCACTGCCCGGTTCGCGGTAGCCGATGACCGGATTCCTTGTGAAGGATTCTTCAGCGCAACGACCGCTCCGCTATCCTTCGCGCACCCCATGCCCCGGGCGCGCCTCCGTCCTTCACGGAGCGATGTCCACGCCTCGCGGCTGCCAGCCGCCCTCAGGTCCACGCCCGCTCATGCTTTCCGCCAGCCTCAGATTCGCCGACCTCTTCGAGCTGCAAGTGCGGGAACGGCGCCTGCTGGTCGACGGCCAACCGGCGCAACTGGGCTCCCGCGCGCTGGACGTGCTGATCGCGCTGGCCCATCGCGCCGGCGAGCTCGTCAGCAAGAACGAGTTGATCGACCTGGCCTGGCCCGGCGTCGTCGTCGAGGAGAACAACCTGCAGGTGCAGGTCAGCGCCCTGCGCAAGGTGCTCGGCGGCGACATCATCTCGACCATCCCCGGACGCGGCTATCGATTCATCGCCGATGTGCATGACGTGCCGCGCACCGCGCAGGCGCCCCATGAGCCGCCGCCGCAGGCGCCCCTCGCGCTGCGGACCAACCTGCCGAGCGGCCTGCCCCGGCTGCTGGGCCGCGACGAGGACCTGGCGGGCCTGGGCGGCGTGATCGAGCACCACCGGCTGGTGACCATCGTCGGCGCCGGCGGCATGGGCAAGACCCGCCTCGCGCAGGCGCTGTTGCACGCGCGGCAGTCGGCCTATCCGCATGGGGTCTGCTGGGTGGAACTCGCGCCCCTGACGGACGCCGCCGCGCTGCCCGGCGCGATCGCGGCGGCGCTCGGGATCCGGCTCGGCTCGGGCGACGCGCCGCTGGAGGGGCTGGCCGCCGCACTCGCACCGCTGACGATGCTGCTCGCGCTGGACAACGCCGAACATCTGCTCGACGCCACCGCCCAGCTCGCGCGCACGCTGCATGCCGCGGCGCCGCGCCTGAGCCTCGTCGTCACCAGCCAGGCGCCATTGAAGCTGCCCGCCGAGCAGGTCTACCGGCTGGATGCCTTGTCCACGCCCGCCCGACCTCTGCCGGCCACCGAGGCCATCGGCTTCGGCGCGATCGCCCTGTTCGTCGAACGCGCCCGCGCGGCCGACGTCCGCTTCGCGCTGACCGACGCGAATGCCCCGGCCGTGATCGAACTGTGCCGCGCGCTCGACGGCCTGGCGCTCGCCATCGAGCTCGCCGCGGCGCGCGCGCCGGTGCTCGGCGTGCAGCGCCTGGCCGCCTCGCTGGACGAGCGGCTCCGCCTCTTGACCGCCAGCCGCAATCGCGACGCGCCCGAACGTCAGCAGACGCTGCGCGCCGCATTGGAGTGGAGCCACGGCTTCCTGGAGGAACGGGAGCGCACCGTGTTCCGCCGGCTGGCCGTCATCGCCGGCAGCGCCTCGCTGGAGCTGATCCAGCAGGTCGCCGCCGACGCGCCGGGGGACGGGTCCAGCCACCGCGAACTCGACGAATGGGCCGTGCTCGATGCGGTGACGGTGCTGGTCGAACGCTCCCTGCTGGTCTGCGTCGTCAGCGATGAGGCGGACTCGCCGCCGCGCTACCGGCTGCTCGACAGCCCGAAGGTCTTCGCGCGCGAGCTGCTGGCCCGCTCCGGCGAAGAAGAGAGGGTCCGCGACCGGCACGCCCGCGCCGTCGCCGCGCTGTGCGAGACCCTGCATGCGCAACGCCTGAATGGCGAGATCGGCGTCGATGCCTGGGGCGAGCGCGCTCGCGCCGACCTCGACAACGCACGCGAGGCGCTCATCCGGTCGGAAGCGCTCGGCGACACCGACGCGGCGCTGGCCATCATCGCGATGCTGCTCTTCGCGCTGCCGCGCACGCTGCACGCCGAACGCAACGCGCTGTGCGACCGCTTCGATGCGCTGGACGGCGGCGACCATGGTCCGCTGTGGTTGCAGGCCAGTCTGGGCGTGGCGATGCAGTACCTGAACAGCGTCCACAACCCGCGGGCCGAGGCGCACATGCGGCGGATGCTCGAGGCCGCCCGCGCGCAGGTCGATGCGCCCGACGGCCGCTTCAACCTGTACCGGGCGCTGGCGATGTCGCTGACGATGCCGCCGATCGGACGGGACGCCGACGCCGACGAGCTCTGCGCGCTGGAGGACCCGGCCTGGCCGCCGCAGCGGCTGCATTACGGGCTGCTCGGGCTGATGCTCAACCGGGCGGACCCGCAGGAGCAACTGCGCCTGGGCCATCGGATCGTGGCCAACTGCGAAGCAGGCGGCGACGCCAATCCCATCTATCTGGCCAACCTGGCCGATGCGCAGTTGCTCGCGGGCGACCCGGAAGGCGCCGTCCGCACCGGCCTGGCGCTGCTGGCGCAGCTGCAACCAGGACGCGACGAGTACAGCCTCGCCTATGCCCGCCTCAACACGGCGGCCGCCTATCTCGCCCTCGGGGACACCCAAGCCTTCCGCCCGCTTGCGCAACAGGGTTGGCCGCTGGCGGCCCAGGCGGACCTGCAGCGCTACTGGTGCGAATACCTCTCCCTGCTGGCCGCGCTCGAGGGCCGTCCGCGTGCCGCCGCCCGGCTGGCCGGACATGTGGAAACCGGCACCGCCGGCCTGCTGCGGTTCGGCGAGAACGAGGCGCTGGCCGGGACCCGTGCCCAGCAACTCGCACGGGAGGCCCTCGGCGACGCCGAATTCGAGCGGCTGAAGGCCGAGGGCGCGCGGCTGCGCAGCGCCGACATCGGCGCGCTCGCGTTCGCGCTGACCGACGCGGCCTGATTCCCGAAGTTGCGCCTGAGCGCAACTGAAAAGTCCTGAAGCGTCGCCCCGCCGCATCCTTCGCAACGATTCAGGGCGGATTCAGGACATCCAGGGCCCGGTGCCGCGACAGTGGCCCCGCGGTCGATGCCGCCGTCCCCGCCCCCCGACCGCGTCGGATTGGCTGGCGCGCTCCGCTCCGTCACCGTCAGAAGAAATGCGACGGGCCCCTCCAGGTGCCCGCATCACGACCGGCCGGGCGCCGGCCGTCCGAGGGAAACCGTTCGATGCGTCCATTCGACTCCGCCGCGCTGCGTGGCACCGTCCTGGCCCTGGCGGCCGGGGCGGCATTCGCCCAGCAGGGTCCCCAACCGCCGCAGGCTCCCCAGGCGCCGCAGGTCACGCCGCGCGACCTGCGTCCGCCCGAGCCGGCCGCCTCCGCCGCGCGGCTGCCGACGCCCGCGCCGAATGCCGTC
>NZ_PEOG01000136.1 GCF_002761755.1 Roseateles chitinivorans | reverse complement strand
ACCGCGCGGGCGGCGAGCCGGGGCGGCTCCGCGCCGATCATCAGCCGCGACAGGCTGGCGTTGCTCTCCTGGCGCGGATCGACCTCGCCGGTTACCCGGCCGGCGCGCAGCACCGTGCAGCGATGGCACAGCGCGCGGATCTCGTCGAGCTTGTGGCTGATGTAGAGGATGGCGCAGCCCTGGCCCGCCAGCCGCCGCAGCGTGACGAACAGCGCCTCCACCGCCTGCGGCGTCAGCACCGAGGTCGGCTCGTCCAGGATCAGCAGCCGCGGCGCGGTCATCAGCGCGCGCAGGATCTCCACCCGCTGGCGCTCGCCCACCGACAGCGCATGCACCGGGCGCTCCGGATCGAGCGGCAGGCCATATTCGGCGGACAGCTGACGGACCTTGGCCCGGACCTCGTCCAGGGTGCCGTGCTGGTCCAGGCCCAGCCAGATGTTCTGCGCCGCGGTCAGCGAGTCGAACAGCGAGAAGTGCTGGTAGACCATGCTGATGCCGAGCGCCCGCGCCTGCGCCGGCGAACGCGGCGCCCGCGGGGCGCCGTCCCAGAGCAGCTCGCCGGCATCCGCCTGCACCGCGCCGGCGATGATCTTCATCAGGGTGGACTTGCCGGCGCCGTTCTCGCCCAGCACCGCGTGGATCTCGCCCGGCGCCACCGACAGCGACACCGCGTCGTTGGCCCTCACGCCGGGGTACTGCTTGCTGATGCGGCGGAGTTCCAGGCGTGGCGGCGTCATGGGGACAGGCAGGTCCTACGGTCTGCGGTAGCGCAGCTCGCCCGCGACGTAGCTGGCCACCAGGTTGCGATCGTCCGACAGCGTCATCCAGGCGAAAGCCCGTTCATGCGGGTCGCGCGCCAGGTCCATGCGGGCCTCGGCGACCGGCCCGGCGGCCCAGTCCCAGATGCAGACGTCGGCCAGTGTAGCCACGCCGAAATGGCCCAGTTCCTCCGACAAACCCAGGGCCTCGGCCGCGCCGCGCGTGGCCGCGTGCAGGCCCGCCCAGGCGGTGAGCCGCTGGCCGCCGAGCGCCTGCACCTTGTAGCCGTCCGCCAGCGTGCGCTGCGCCGACAGCGAGGTGCCGCCGCCCACGTCGCTGGCCGCGCTGACCCGCACGCCGGCCTCCAGCGCGCCAGGCCAGTCGAACAGGCCGCTGCCCAGGAACAGGTTGGACGACGGGCAATGCGCGATGTGCGCGCCGGTGCGCGCGAGCACGCGCCGGTCCTCGTCGTCCAGCCAGATGCCATGGGCCAGCACCGCGCGCGGATGCAGCAGGCCGACACGGTCGTAGACGTCGAGGTAGCTGCGCGCCTCCGGGAAGAGCTGCGCCACCCACTCGACCTCGCCGCGGTTCTCCGCGACATGGGTCTGCATGTAGAGGCTGGCATCGGCGCGGCACAGCGCGCCGGCCATCGCCAGCTGCGCCGGCGTGCTGGTCGGGGCGAAACGCACCGTCACCGCGTAGGCCAGGCGAGCGCGGCCGTGGTGGCGCGCGATCAGGTCCAGGCAGTCGCGCTCGGCCTGGACGACGTCGTCGCGCAGGCCCTCCGGGGCATTCCGGTCCATCAGCACCTTGCCGGTGATCAGCCGCATGCCGCGTTCGGCGGCGGCATCGAACAGCGCGTCGGCCGAGACCTTGTGCACCGTCGGATAGACGACGGCCGAGGTCGTGCCATGCGCCAGCAGCGCATCGAGGAAGCGGTCCGCGCCGTAGCGCGCGACCTCGGGGTCCATGTAGCGCTGCTCGGCCGGGAAGGTGTAGGTGTTGAGCCAGTCCAGCAGCTCGGTGCCGTAGGACGCGATCACGTCCAGCTGCGGGCTGTGCACATGCGTGTCGACGAAGCCCGGCAGGATCAGCCGGCCGCCGTGGTCCTCGCGGACCCAGCCCTCGCCCGGATCATGGGCCTGCGCGCCGACGATGCGACCGTCCTCGATCAGCAGCCAGTGGTCCGGGCGGAAGCGCACGGCGGGGTCGTCCACGCGCGCCCAGCGCGGCGTGGCGGTGAAGTCCAGCAGGTCGCCCTTCAGGGCCAGGCGTGCCGGGGAGGCGGATCGGTCGGTCGTCATCGGTTCAGGGAGAGGGAAGCCGGCACCTTACTTCACGAGCTCGCGCGCGACTTCGCGCACCTGCTCGCGCAGCCAGCGCAGCGGCGCGCTGTTGTGGCTGACGTCGTGCCACAGCTGGTAATAGGTCATCGGCGGGAAGGCCACCGGGCATCGCAGCACGGTGACCGGCAAGAGGTCCAGGTAGCGGTGGCAGAAAAGCCGTCCGGTGGTCAGCACCAGCAAGCTGCGCGCCACCATCTGGGGCAGCTGCCCGAAATGGGCGCAGCGCACCGCGATGCGGCGCTCCAGGCTGAGCGAGGCCAGGTGCTGCTCGATCACGCCGGGCTGGCCGCGGCTCAGCGGCATCGGCGCCAGATGCTGGCAGTCGAGGTAGCGCTCCTGCGTCCAGGCCCGGGGCGCCATGCGGGCGGCCGGATGGTCCTTGCTGACCAGACAGACCACCTCGTCCACCAGCAGCCGGCCCATGTGCAGTTCCTCCGGCGGCTCCAGCCAGTTGCCGATGACCAGGTCCACCTCGCCGCGCGCCAGCGAGGCGCGGTAGTCGAAGTCGGCGTTCAGCGGCTGGAAATCGAGCTGCACGCCCGGCGCCAGGCGCTGCAGGTGCGCCACCAGCAGCGGCAGGAACAGCGGGTCGAGGTAGTCGCTGGCGGCGACGCGGAAGCGGAGTTCGGCGCTGGCCGGCTCGAAGCCGGACTTGCGCAGCCGTGCGCCGAAGAGCTCGTCGGCCTCGCGCAGCAGGCGCTCGGCGGGGGCCAGCAGCTCCAGCGCGGTGGCGGTCGGCGTCATGCCCGCGCCGCTGCGCACCAGCAGCGGATCGCCGGTCAGGGTGCGCAGACGCCGCAGCTGCGCGCTCAAGGCGGGCTGCGTGCTGCCGAGCCGCATCGCGGCCCGAGACACACTGCGCTCGGAAATCAAGGTATGCAGGACCCGCACCAGAAGGAGGTCGATCTTGTCGAAGTTCAGTTCATCCGACATGGTGAACAACATATAGAGGCCATACGCCGCATCGTATAACCATGGGACGACCGCTGGAGTACCGTTCAGGGTAATTGCATCCGCCCGCCAGCCGTGCCCGCTTCTTGCTTGGCCGCCCGCGCCCGTCCCGCATCGCCCCCGCCCATGACCGCTCCCCGTCCGATCCGCTTCTTCCATCAGGGTCAGCTCAAGTCCGTGACCGGACTGCCGCCGACGACCACGGTGCTGCAGTACCTGCGCGAGCACGCCCACTGCGCCGGCACCAAGGAAGGCTGTGCCGAGGGCGACTGCGGCGCCTGCACCGTGCTGGTCGGCGAACTCGACGCGGACGGGCAGGCGGTCGACCTGCGCAACGTCAACGCCTGCATCCAGTTCCTGCCGATGATCGACGGCAAGGCGCTGCTGACGGTCGAGGACCTGGGCGCGAGCGACGACCTCAACCCGGTGCAGCAGGCGCTGGTCGACTGTCACGGCTCGCAATGCGGCTTCTGCACGCCGGGCTTCGCGATGACGATGCAGGCGATCTATGAGCGGCACCAGGCGCTCGGCACCCGGCCGGACCGGCAGGTGCTGGCCGACGACCTGGCCGGCAACCTGTGCCGCTGCACCGGCTACCGCCCGATCCTGGACGCCGGCGAGCGCATGTTCGACGCGCCGGCACGGCCCCTCGATCGCGCGCCGCTGCTCGCGGCGCTGCGCACGCTGCGCGAGGATCCGCCGCTGCGCTACGAGGCCCCCGCGCGCGACGGCACGCCGCAGCGCGTCTTCGCGCCGCGCTCGCTGGAGGACTTCGCCGCGCTGCGCGAGGCGATGCCCGAGGCGCGGCTGGTCGCCGGCGCGACCGACGTCGGGCTGTGGGTCAACAAGCAGCAGCGCGAGCTCGGCGACGTGATCCTGACGGGGCGCGTCGAGGCCCTGCGACGCATCGAGGGGATCGCCGGCACGCCGGCCGGCGCCACGCTGCGCATCGGCGCCGCCGTCACGCTGGAGGATGCCTGGGCCGCGCTGAGCGACCGGGTGCCGGCGCTGCGGGAACTGTGGCTGCGCTTCGCGTCGCCGCCGGTGCGGCATGCCGGCACGCTGGGCGGCAACATCGCCAACG
>NZ_PEOG01000135.1 GCF_002761755.1 Roseateles chitinivorans | reverse complement strand
CGCGCCGCCTTCGGTGGTGGCCGCCGTCACGCTGTCCGGCGGCGGCGCGCGGGCCGCCGCGTTCGGCCTGGGCGTGCTGCGAGAGATGAAGGCGACGCCGTTCAGCCTCGACGGCCGGCCCACCACGCTGCTGGACCAGGTCGCGCTGGTCAGTGGGGTCTCCGGCGGCAGCATCCTGGCCGCGCACTTCGCGGCCTTCGGCGACCAGACGCTGACGCGCTTCGAGCCCGACTTCCTGATGGTGCCCTTCGAGGCCGGCCTGATCCGCCAGGCCTTCGCGCCGAACCGGCTGTATCACCTGACCTCGCCGTGGTACGGCCGCAGCCACATCCTGGCGCAGCGGCTCGACGAGCTCTATCGCGGCCTGACTTTCGGCGACCTGAAGGCGCGCCCCAATGCGCCGGACCTCCTGGTGACCGCGACCGACCTCACCACCGGCGCGCCCTTCGACTTCACGCCCGAGCAGTTCGGCCTGATCTGCTCGGACCTGGACCGCACGCCGCTGTCCTTCGCGGTCGCGGCCTCGTCGGCGGTGCCGATCCTGCTCTCGCCGATGACCTTGAAGAACCATGCCGGTGAATGCGCCCCAGCGGCGCTGCCGCCGCACGGTCCGACGACGGCCGACGACTACCGCACCCGGCTGCTGGCGCTCAGCGCGCAAAGCTATCGCGACGCCAAGGAGCGTCCCTACATCCACCTCGTGGACGGTGGCGTCTCGGACAACACGGGCGCGCGGCTGATGCTGGACCGGTTGCTGGCTGGCGGTTCCATCGCCTCGTCCTTCCCGGACGCGCCGCCCGGATCGATCCACCGCATGGTCCTGATCACGGTGAACTCGGAACGCGACCTGGCCGAGCGCATCGACGCCAGCGATCGGGTGCCGTCGACCGGGCAGGTCATCGAGACGCTGGTCTTCGGCGCCGGCGCGCGGGAGACGCAGGTCACGCTGGCCATGCTCAACGACGACCACCGCCGCTGGCAGGCCGAACTGATGCGCACGCGCGGCACGCCGGGCAGCCCGTTCGCGGCGGACGCCGAGCTCCACATCGTCAGCGTGAGCCTGCATGACGTGCCGGACGACAAGATCCGCCACAGCCTGCTGCGCGTACCGACGGCCTTCACCATCGAGGGCCGCGATGTGCAGGAGCTGCAGAAGGCGGGCGCCGAGGCGCTGCGTTCGGCTCCGGCGTTCATGCGCTTGAGGGAGAGTCTGGATCGGCTGAAGTGAGGCGCGGCGGCAACCCGCCGCGTCCGCACCGTCGCCGTGGCCCCGACGAGGGGCGCTTCAGCCGATCCTCGCGAGGGGTCGGCCTCAGCCGATCGCCGCGGTGATCGGCTCGGTGCTCACGGCACCGATCACTTCGGTGCCATGCGGATCGCGCCGTCCAGGCGGATCACCTCGCCGTTGAGCATGTCGTTGGTGACGATCTGATGGACCAGCTTGGCATAGTCCTCCGGGCGACCCAGGCGCGAAGGGAAGGGCACGCTCGCGGCCAGCGCGTCCTGCACCTCCTGCGGCATGCCGAACAGCATCGGCGTGCCGAAGATGCCGGGGGCGATCGTCATGTTGCGGATGCCGTTGCGGGCCAGGTCGCGCGCGATCGGCAGCGTCATGCCGACTACGCCGCCCTTGGACGCGGCGTAGGCCGCCTGGCCCATCTGGCCGTCATAGGCCGCGACCGAGGCGGTCGAGATCAGGACGCCGCGCTCGCCGGTCGACTCGGGCTCGTTCCTGCTCATCGCCTCGGCGGCCAGGCGGATCATGTTGAAGCTGCCGACCAGATTGACGGTGATGACCTTGGAGAAGGTGGCCAGCGGATGCGCGCCGTCCTTGCCGACGGTCTTGGCCGCCGGTGCGATGCCGGCGCAGTTCACCAGGCCCATCAGCTTGCCCAGCGAGACCGCCTTGGCGATGACCGCCTGTCCATCGGCCTCCTGGCTGACGTCGCACTTGACGAAGGCGCCGTTCAGCTCCTTGGCCAAGGCCTCGCCGCGCTCGACCTGCAGGTCGGCGATGACGACGGTCGCGCCTTCGCGCGCCAGCATGCGGGCGGTACCCTCGCCGAGTCCCGACGCGCCGCCGGTGACGATGAAGACCTTGTTCGCGATGTCCATGGGATGTCTCCTTCCAGGGGGTTGCTGTGTCCGCGCGGCGGAGGCGGCCGCCCGGCGGTTGGTTGCCGTTGACGTAAACGTCAATTGTCGGCGAAAAAATGGCGGCCTCATGGGCCGCCATCGTTGCGGTCGCGACGCGCGCGCCGCGGATCCTCGGTCTCAGGCCAGCGCGGCGAGGGCGCGGCCGGTGATCTCGTCGACCGTGCCGATGCCTTCGATGCGGCGGTACTGCGGCGCCTGCGGGTCGCCGCTGGCGGCCCAGGTGGAGTAGTAGTCCACCAGCGGGCGGGTCTGCGCCTGGTACACCTCGAGCCGCTTCTTGACGGTCTCTTCCTTGTCGTCGTCGCGCTGGATCAGGTCCTCGCCGGTGACGTCGTCCTTGCCGGCGACCTTGGGCGGGTTGAACTTGGTGTGATAGGTGCGACCCGAGCCGACATGCACGCGGCGACCGCTCATGCGCTCGATGATGGCGGCGTCAGGGACGTCGATCTCGAGCACGAAGTCCAGCTTCACGCCGGCGGCCTTCATCGCGTCGGCCTGCGGGATGGTGCGGGGGAAGCCGTCGAACAGGAAGCCCTTGGCGCAGTCCGGCTGGGCGATGCGTTCCTTGACCAGGCCGATGATGATGTCGTCGCTGACGAGGCCGCCAGCGTCCATCACCTTCTTGGCCGCGACGCCGAGCTCGGTGCCCGCCTTGACGGCGGCGCGCAGCATGTCTCCGGTGGAGATCTGCGGGATACCGAACTTTTGGCAGATGAAAGCCGCCTGGGTGCCTTTACCGGCGCCCGGGGCGCCCAGAAGAATCAGTCGCATGGGTCTCCTCGATATGGGGAGAGGGCGCGCCGCACGGGTCGACGCGCCCTCGAAAACTGCGGGCGAGGATAGCACGGGCCTGCCTACGCCCCGCTGACGCGACCGTCGAATGACATGCGCTGTCATCCGGTCGGGCCGGGGTCGCGATTCAGCTGGCCATCAGCTGTCTGACGCGTTCGAGGTCCTCCGGCGTGTCCACGCCCGGACCGGGCCGCTCCGCACTGACATGCACCGCGATGCGCTCGCCGTGCCACAGCACGCGCAACTGCTCGAGGGCCTCGATCTGCTCCAGCGGAGAGACGGCCAGTGTCGGGAAGCGGCGCAGGAAACCGGCGCGATAGGCGTAGAGGCCGACGTGGCGCAGGACGGCTTCCGGCTTGATGCGCGCGCCACCGCCCGGCGCGTCACGCCACCACGGGATCGGCGCGCGGGAGAAGTACAGCGCCAGGCCCTGCGCGTCGGTCACCAGCTTCACCACGTTCGGATTCCCGAACTCGGCGTCGTCGTCGATCGCGTGGGCGACCGTCGCCATCGCGCACTGCGACCGCGCGGCCAGCAGCTCCGCGCAGGCCCGGATCATCGCCGGCGCGATCAGGGGTTCATCGCCCTGGACGTTGACCACCAGCGCGTCGTCGGGCAGGCCCAGCAGCTCGCAGGCCTCGGCCAGGCGGTCGCTGCCGCTGGCGTGGTCGGCCCGGGTCATCAGCGCGCGGATGCCGTGGGCCTCGCAGGCCTGGCGCACTTCGGTCGCGTCGGTGGCCACCACGACCTGGGCCGCGCCGGCCAGCGCGGCCCGGCGCGCGACCTGCACGATCATCGGCGCGCCGGCGATGTCCGCCAGCGGCTTGTTCGGCAGCCGCGTCGAGGCCAGCCGGGCCGGGATGACGATGTGGAAGGGCGTGCTCACGCCGGGTCGCCTTCGGCGTCGGTCGAGCGGGCCTCGTTGGCCAGCATGACCGGGATGCCGTCGCGGATCGGGAAGGCCAGCCGGTCGGCGGGGCAGACCAGCTCGCGGTCCGGCAGGCCGGTCGCGGCGGCGTTGCGGCGGTCTTCCAGCGGGCCCTTGCAGACGGGGCACACCAGCATCTCAATCAGTCGATGGTCCATGGGGGAGCAGCCGCCGCAACTCGCGCTGCAGCGCCTCTTCAAAAGCGGGTTCGGGGCGGAAGTCTAGCGCCACCACCCAGATGCGGCAGCCCTGCAGCGCCTCCGGGCGCAGCTTGACGGCGTCCTTCTCGGTGATGACCACCTCATCGGTGCGCGCCCAGGGCAGCGGGTCCAGCGCGGCATGGTCGGGCAGCGCCAGCGCGCGGAAGGTCAGGCCCTGCTCGCCGAGCATGTCGAAGAAGCGCTGCGGCCGCGCCAGGCCGGCGGCGGCCAGCAGCGGCTTGCCGCGCAGCGCATGCAGGC
>NZ_PEOG01000134.1 GCF_002761755.1 Roseateles chitinivorans | reverse complement strand
GGCCGGTGATCGCGCGCAGCACGAAGGGGACCGTGCCCAGCGCCCCCAGCAGCAGCGCCACCATCGCGCCATAGGCGCCCAGCGGCAGGCCGAGCACCGGCCGCATCGCCGCCAGCGGCAGCGCGGCGGCCAGCAGCGCCGGACCGAGCCACCACCAGCGGCTCGTGTCGCCGCCGCTGCCCAGCCCCTTGAGCACCTGGGCGACCGGCAGCCGGCGCAGCCGTGCCAGCGGCAGCGCCGCCGCGCCCAGGCTGACCAGCGGACCCAGCGCCAGCAGGCCGATGATCGAGGTCGTCGAGAGCTGAAGCGCGGGCCGGCCACCGCTGAGCCCGGTCAGCCCGCTGCCCAGGTCACCGCCGAGCGCATGCAGCCCCAGTTCCGCCAGCGCGATCGCGAGGCCCAGGCCCAGCACCGCGCCGGCCAATCCCAGCACCAGCGCCTCGGACACCAGCAGCGCCAGCCGCTGCCCCGCGCTCATGCCCAGCACGCCGAGCAGCGCCAGCTGCGGCAGCCGCTGCGCCACCGACAGGCTGTGCACCGCGAAGACCATGAACGCGCCGACGAAGAGCGCCATCAGCGACAGCACGCCCAGGTTGAGCCGGTAGGCGCGCGTCAGGCGCCGGGCGTCGTCGGCCTGCTGGCGGGCCTGGTCCTCGGGCGCATGCGCCGAGATGCCGGGCGGCCAGGCCGCTGGCACCGCGTGGCCGGCGCTCATGCGCAGCAGGATGGCGTCGAGCTGCCCCGGCCGACGCAGCAGTTGCTGGGCCCAGGCGATGTCCATGATCACCAGCGCCTGCTGACGATCCGGCACCCGGCCAGCGATCGGCAGCGGCGCGGGCTCGCCCGGCAGGTCCACGCGCAGCGCGGTCGGCGCCTCCAGGCCGAGCCGGGTCCAGGCGGCGTCGCTGACCAGCATCGCCGGCTCGCGCAGCGCGCGACCGAGGTCCGCGCCGTCCATGCGCGGCAGCCATTGCGGATGGAAGGCGCCGATCTGGAACAGGTCCAGGCCGATGAGCCGCACCCGCTGCCATTGGCCGTCGCGACCCTGCAGCCGGATGCTCGCGTCCAGCCGCGGCGCGATCGCGGCGATGTCCTCGCGCGCGGCGAGTTCGGCGAAGAAGCGGTCCGACAGCGGCGCGGCGCCGGGCGTGGCGCCGAGCTCGACATCGGCCTGCGCGCTGCTCTGGCGCGCGGCCGATTCGAACTGCGCCAGGGCCGAGGCGTTGATCCAGTGGACCGCACCGGCGAGCGCCAGGCCCAGCGCGATCGTGAGCAGTGCGGCCAACTGCCGGCCCCATTGCAGGCGCAGCGCGGGCCAGGACAACTGCCACCACCAGCCCCAGACGCGACGCAGGCCGGCGAGCGGGGTGCGGCGGCCGCTGTCGTGCATCGGGGAGGCGGGCGTGGCGCTCATGCGTTGGGGGCGGGCAAACGACGAACGCGGGCGTCGGGCCTTCAGGCCTCGACGAGCCGGCCGTCCTCGAGCCGCAGGCGCCGGTCCGCCAGCTCGGCGGCATGGGCCGAGTGCGTCACCAGCAGGCAGGCCGCGCCCTGTTCGCGCAACTGCTGGCGCAGCAGGCGCATGACCTGGTCGGCATGGGCGGGGTCGAGGTTGCCCGTCGGCTCGTCGGCCAGCACCAGCACCGGGCGGTGCACCAGCGCACGGGCGATGGCCACGCGCTGCAGCTGGCCGCCGGAGAGCTGGCGGGGTAGGTGGCGGGCCTGCGCGCCGAGGCCGACCGCCTCCAGCATCTCGGTGACGCGCCGCGCGTCGGGCTTGCCCTGCAGCAGCAGCGGCAAGGCGACGTTGTCCCGCACGTTCAGGTGGGGCAGCACATGGAAGGCCTGGAAGACGAAGCCGAGTTGCTCGCGACGCAGCCGGGCCTGGCCGGATTCGTCCAGCGCGAGCAGGTCGCGGCCCTGCAGCACCACCTGGCCGCGATCCAGCGGCTCGAGCGCCGCCAGCCCGTTCAGCAGGGTCGACTTGCCGCTGCCCGATTCGCCGAGCAGCGCCAGCATCTCGCCGCGATGCAGCGTCAGCGAGAGGTGCTCGAACAGGGTTTGCGCGCCGTAGCGCTTGGTCAGGCCGGTGGCGGTGAGGAGTGGGACGTCCATCGTCGGTCGGGCGAGGTCGATCGGCGGATTGTGGCGCGAGTCCGCGGCGCCGCCGGCCCGGTGCGGCCGGGTGCGGTCATGGATCGCCCCGGATGCTCACGGCGCGACACGGCGACACGCAGGGCCGCACGCAGGCCCGCAGGCCCGCACGCTGCCGCGCGCCTCAGCCGGCGCTGGCGTTGGCGTTGGCGTTGACGTCGGCGAGCGCGATCAGCCGCTCGAGCGCGTCCGGTGCCTCGGCTGCCACCACCCGCCGCGCCGGCATGCTGCGCAGCCAGGTGATCTGGCGCTTGGCGAGCTGCCGCGTCGCGGCGGTGCCGAGTTCGCGCAGGGCCGCCAGATCGGGGGCGGCCTCGTTGGCATCGAGCAGTTCCCAGGCCTGCCGGTAGCCGACGCAGCGCATCGAGGGCAGCCCGAGGTGCAGGTCGCCGCGGGCGCGCAGGCGCCGCACTTCGTCGATGAATCCCTGCTCGATCATCAGGTCGAAGCGCTGCGCGAGGCGCCGGTGCAGCCAGGCGCGAGCCGCGTCCGACGGCTCCAGCGAGATCAGCGGCCAGTCGACGCCCTGTGCGCGCTGGCGCCGGTAGAGCGCCGACATCGGCTCGCCGCTGAGCAGGCAGACCTCGAGCGCGCGCTGGATGCGCTGCGCGTCCAGCGGCGCCAGGCGAGCGGCGGTCTCCGGGTCCAGCGCCGCCAGTCGCGCATGCATCGCGGGCCAGCCGTCGCGGGCGGCCTCCGCATCGAGCTGCGCACGCAGCGCCGGGTCGGCCTGCGGCAGCTCGGACAGGCCGTCGAACAGCGCCTTGAAATAGAGCATCGTGCCGCCGACCAGCAGCGGCCGCGCGCCGCGGGCCTGGATCTCGGGCACCAGCCGCAGCGTGTCGCGGACGAATTGGGCGGCCGAATAGCTCTCGGTCGGCTCGAGGAGGTCGATCAGGTGATGCGGCACCGCGGCGAGTTCCGCCGGCGTCGGCTTGGCGGTGCCGATGTCCATGCCGCGATACACCAGCGCGGAGTCGACGCTGATGATTTCCACCGGCTGGCGGCCCGCGATCGCGAGCGCGGCCGCGGTCTTGCCGCAGCCCGTGGGACCGGCGAGGCACAGCGGCCGCAGGGCCGGCGGCAGGCCGGCGGACGGATCGGAGGCGGTCGTCGACGCCGACGCCTCGCTCAAAAGCGCTCCCACGGCGCGAGATAGCGCCACTGGCCCTGCGGCAGCTGGCCGAGCGGAATCCGGCCGATGCGCACCCGCTTGAGCGCCAGCACCTTCAGGCCGACCAGCTCGCACATGCGGCGGATCTGGCGCTTGCGGCCCTCGCGCAGGACGAAGCGCAACTGGTCCTCGTTGGCCCAGCTGACCTTGGCCGGCTTGAGCTGGACGCCATCCAGCTCGAGGCCGTGGTTCAGCAGGGCGATCGCCTTCGGATCGAGCTGGTGCTGCGGATGCTGCTCCGGGTCGCCATGCTCGACGGCGACGCGCACCAGGTATTCCTTCTCGACGTCGGAGTCCTCGCCGATCAGATGGCGCGCGATGCGGCCGTCCTGGGTCAGCACCAGCAGGCCAGTGGAATCGATGTCCAGCCGGCCGGCCGGCGCCAGGCTGCGACCATGGCCGGGCGCCCAGTGGATCTTGGACGGATCCTCGCCCCAGTGCGTCTCCGCCTTGACCAGCACCGACGCCGGCTCATAGCCGTCCTCGGCCTGGCCGGAGACGTAGCCGATCGGCTTGTGCAGCAGGATGGTCACGCGCTGCGCCTGCTGTTCGCGGGCGGCCGGATCGACCTCGATCTTCGCGTCGGGGCCGACACGCTGGCCCAGCGTCGCCGGCTCGCCGTCGACGGTGACCCAGCCGGCCTCGATCCACTCGTCGGCTTCGCGACGCGAGGCCAGGCCGAGTTCGCTCATGCGCTTGGACAGGCGCTCGCCGGCGTCCGGGTCGGCCAGGCGCACCGGCGCCGGTTGACGCGGCGCGTCCGGCTTGCGCGGACGGTCGGTGCGCTCGGCACGCTCCTCGCGTTCGGCGCGGGCATGGACGTCGCCCGGATGAGGCGCGTCCCGGTCGCCGGCGGGTGCGCGGCGCGGCCGATCGTCGCCGTGCCGGAAGCCCGGATTCCCGCCCGGACCCGAACCGTAGCGAGAGCCTTCGGCGCCACGGCCGTAGCGGTCCCCGCCGCGGTCGCCGCCCCGGTCATCGCGACGCGGGTGGTCGCCGTAGCCCCGGTCGCTTGCCGGACGGTCGCCAAAGGGACGGTCTCGCTGCGGACGGTCACCCTGCGGGCGATCGCCAAAAGCGCGGGGGCCCTGGGGACGGTCACCGTGACCACGCGGGCCCTGCGAACGGTCGCCGTAGCCGCGGTCGCCCTGTGCGCGGTCGCCTTGCGGGCGGGCCGGGCGGTCACCGTAGCGGTCGCTGCCGCGGTCGTCCCGGCGAGGGCGGTCGCCCTCGAAGCGGGAACGATCCTCATGACGAGGGCGGTCGTCGTAGCGCGGGCGATCGTCGTAGCGGGAGCGATCCCCCTGCGGACGGTCGCCGTGGGCACGGCGTTCGTCGCCGCCCCGGTCAGGACGGCCGCCGAAACCGCCGCGGTCCTCACGCGGGCCGCGGTCGGCGCGATCGCCGTAGCCGCCTTCGCGTTGCGGGCGGCCGGGGCCGCCGCGGCGCTCGTCGCGGCCTTGCGGACCCCGCGCGTCGCGGTGACGGTCGTCGCCGCGCGGATCGCGGCGCTCCTGG
>NZ_PEOG01000133.1 GCF_002761755.1 Roseateles chitinivorans | reverse complement strand
AGGAGGACGCCGCGGCCGCCGGGGGATCGCGCAAGGGCATCGCGGTGATCCCGCGGCTGAGCGTCTCGGAGACCTGGACCGACAACCTCGCGCTGGCGCCCGACAACGCGCGCGATCGCGCCTTCATCACCACCGTCTCGCCGGGACTGACGATCTCCAGCAGCAGCGGCGCGATCCGCGGCAGCTTCGACTACACGCTGGACGGCATCGTCTACACCAAGAGCGATCGCGACAGCCGGCTGCAGAACCAGCTCAGCACCCGCTTCACCGCCGAGCTGGTGCAGACGGCGCTGTATGTCGACGTCACCGGCAACATCAGCCAGCAGGCGATCTCGGCCTTCGGCCAGCAGTCGCCCGACGGCACGCTGGACAGCCCCAACCGCACCGAGACCCGCATGCTGCAGGTCTCGCCGTACTGGCGCGGGCGGCTGGGCAGCGCCGCGACCTTCGAGCTGCGGGCCACTGGCCAGATGCGCGACTCGAGCGAGGGCGGCGCCGGCGCCGCCGGCGGCAGCGGCAACAGCAAGGAAGGCTCGTTGATGCTGAACCTGGCCGGCCCGGCCGGGCGCCAGCTCAACTGGGGGCTCAACGCGTCCACCACGCGCATGCATTTCGAGCAGACCGGCATCGATTACCGCACCACCAGCGTGGTGGGCTCGCTGAACTGGGTGCCGGACATCGACTGGATGCTGGGCGTCACCGGCGGACGCGAGCGCAGCGACTACTTCGGCCCGGAGACGACCTCGATCTACGGCGCCAACCTGCGCTGGTCGCCCGGCCCGCGGACCAAGCTGAGCGTCGACTGGCAGCACCACAGCTACGGCAACAGCCACAACCTGAGCTTCGAGCACCGCATGTCGCAGGTCGCGCTGCGTGCCAACAGCAGCCAGAGCGTCAATACCGGCGAGACGCCGACCCAGGCCACCAACTACCAGCTGCTGGACCTGCAGTTCAGCGGCATGGAGCCGGACCCGGTCAAGCGCGACGCGCTGGTGCGCGCGCTGCTGGCCGCGCTGGGCCTGAGCCCGAACTCGTTCAGCGGCGCCGGCTTCCTGAGCAACACCGCGACGCTGCAGCGCCGCACCGACCTGTCGATGATCTGGACCGGCCCGCGGCTCACCGCGACGCTCAGCGCCAACGACAACAACAGCCGTCGCATCAACACCGCGCCGACCGGCAGCGGCGACCTGGCCCTGACCGACCGCGTGCGCCAGCGCGGCGCGTCGGTCTCGGTCGGCTACCGGCTCACGCCGCTGGCCAATGCCAACCTGACCTACTCGCGGCAGAACTCCCGTGGCGACGGCGTCGGCGGCAACGACATGCGGTCGCTGACCGCGAATTTCACGCTCCGGCTGGGGCCGCGCAGCGATGCCGCCTTCGGCCTGCGCCAGACGAAGTTCGACGACACCAGCCTGTTCGCCACCAGCTATCAGGAACACGCGATCTACGCATCGCTGACCCAGCGCTTCTAAAGCAGTCACCGTCATGTACGAGGCCTTCTACGGGCTGGCCAGCAAGCCGTTCCAGCTCAGTCCCGATCCCAGCTTCTACTTCGGCAGCAAGCAGCATCGCCGCGCCAAGGCCTACCTGGACTACGGCGTGCTGCGCAGCGACGGCTTCATCGTCATCACCGGCGAGATCGGTGCCGGCAAGACCACGCTGGTGCGTGGCCTGCTCGACAGCCTGAACCGCAGCAACGTCGTCATCGGCAACGTGGTCACCACGCAGCTGGATGCCGAGGACACGCTGCGCCTGGTGGGCGCCGCCTTCGGCGTGCGGGTGAAGGACCTGCCCAAGAGCGAGCTGCTGATGGCGCTGGAGGCCTTCTTCGTCAGCGAGGCGAGCCGCGGCAAGCGCTGCCTGCTGATCGTCGACGAGGCGCAGAACCTGACCGCCCGCGCGGTCGAGGAACTGCGCATGCTGTCCAACTTCCAGTTCGGCAACCAGTCGCTGGTGCAGACCTTCCTGGTCGGCCAGCCCGAGTTCCGCGCGATCCTGCAGCGGCCGGAGATGGAGCAGTTCCGCCAGCGCATCGCGGCCAGCTGCCACATCGGCCCGCTGGACGAGGAGGACACCCAGCGCTACATCGAGCACCGGCTCAAGTGCGCCGGCGCGGCCGGCAAGCCCAGCTTCGACGCCGACGCCTTCACCGCGCTGCATCGCGCCAGCCACGGCATCCCTCGCCGCATCAACACGCTGTGCGACCGGCTGCTGCTGCTGGGCTTCATGCACGAGAACCCGCACCTGACCGCGGCCGACGTCGAGGAGGTGGTCGAGGACCTGTCCAAGGAATCGGCCTCGGCGCCCGCGCCGGCGCTGCACGCCTCGGAGCTCAACGGCCATGCGTCGGGCGCGGAGCTGGCGGTCGACCTGGACCTGTCGCGACTGCGCGCGCGGGTGGGGCAGGGCGGCATGAACGGCGAGCTCGGCGCGCTGGCCGACGAACTCGCCGGCCTGGGCCTGGACGGCCAGGATGCGCGGCTGCAGCGCATCGAGGACAGCCTGATGCGCCTGGAACGGATCAACCAGCAGACGCTGGCGCTGCTGCAGAAACTGGTGGGAGCGATGCGATGAGCCCGAACCGCGTGGTGATCCGCAATGCGATGAGCATCGACGTCGAGGACTACTTCCAGGTCTCCGCCTTCGCGCCCTACATCGCCCGCGGCGACTGGGACGCGCGCGAATGCCGCGTCGAGCGCAACGTCCATCGCATCCTCGACCTCCTCGACGCCAAGGGCGTGAAGGCCACCTTCTTCACCCTGGGCTGGATCGCGCAGCGCTATCCGCAGCTGGTGCGCGAGATCGTCGCCCGCGGCCACGAGCTGGCCAGCCATGGCTACGGCCACGAGCGCGCCAGCGACCTGGACCGCGCCTCCTTCCTGAAGGACGTCGGCGATGCCAAGGCGCTGCTCGAGGACCTGGGCGGCGTCGAGGTCAAGGGCTACCGCGCGCCGAGCTTCTCGATCGGCAAGGACAACCTCTGGGCCTTCGACGTGCTGCGCGACTGCGGCTACCGCTACAGCTCCAGCGTCTATCCGATCCAGCACGACCACTACGGCATGCCCGATTCGCCGCGCTTCGCCCACGAGGTGCGCCCGGGCCTGATCGAGGTGCCGGTGACCACGCTGCGCTTCCGGGGCAGGAACTATCCGAGCAGCGGCGGCGGCTGGTTCCGGCTGCTGCCCTACGGCGTCACCCGCTGGATGATTGAGCGCTTCAACCGCATCGAAGGCCGCAGCGCCGTCTTCTATTTCCATCCGTGGGAGATCGATCCGGCGCAGCCGCGCATCCCCGGCATCGACGCGAAGACGCGCTTCCGCCATTACGTCAACATCGACCGCACCGAGTCGCGCATCGAGCAGCTGCTCGGCGACTTCGCCTGGGCGCGGATGGACGAGCTCTTCCTGGCGCCGGCCGGCGCCGAGCGGCAGGCGGCATGAGCCCGTCCCCGACCGCGGTGCAGGTCAAGCGCCTGGCGCTCAAGGACGTCGACGGCGGCCGGCGTTGGGACGCCTTCGTGCAGAGTTGCGCGTCGGCGACCTTCTTCCATCTGAGCGCCTGGCAGCGCATCCTGCGCCAGCAGTTCGGGCATGAGGGCTACTTCCTCTATGCCGAGCGCGATGGCGTCATCGAGGGCGTGCTGCCGCTGGCCGAGAACCGGAGCCGGCTCTTCGGCCATGCGCTGGTGAGCCTGCCCTTCGCGGTCTATGGCGGCGTCGCCGCCACCAGCGACGCGGCGGCGCGCGCGCTCGAGGACGAGGCCCAGGCGCTCGCCCGCCGGCTCGGCGTCGAGCACCTGGAGCTGCGCAACATCGAGCGCCGCCACCTCGACTGGCCGCACCAGGACCTCTACGTCACCTTCCGCAAGCCGCTGCTGGAGGACGAGGAGGCCAACATGCTGGCCATCCCGCGCAAGCAGCGCGCGATGGTGCGCAAGGGCATCAAGAACGAATTGAAGGCGGAGATCGATCGCGAGGTGTCGCGCTTCTTCGCGCTGTACGCCGACAACGTGCATCGGCACGGCACGCCGGCGATGCCGCGGCGCTACTTCCAGGCGCTGCTCGACGAGTTCGGCGACGCGGCCGAGGTGCTGATCGTCAGCAGCCCGCAGGGCGAGCCGCTGTCCGGCGTGCTGAGCTTCTACTTCCGCGACGAGGTACTGCCGTACTACGCCGGCGACGCGGTCGCGGCGCGCGACCTGGCCGCCAACGACTTCAAGTACTGGGAGCTGATGCGCCGCGCCTGTGCCCGCGGGATCAAGGTCTTCGACTATGGCCGCAGCAAGCAGGGCACCGGCAGCTACGCGTTCAAGAAGAACTGGGGCTTCGAGCCGACGCCGCTGAACTACGAATACTGCCTCTACAAGCGCGAGGCGGTGCCGCAGAACAACCCGAGCAACGCCAAGTACCAGCTCATGATCAAGGCGTGGCGCCGGCTGCCGATCGGCGTGGCCAACTGGCTCGGACCGCACATCGTCCGCAGCCTGGGCTGAGGAGGGCACCATGGCCGACATCCTCTACCTGGTCCACCGCCTGCCGTATCCGCCCAACAAGGGCGACAAGCTGCGCTCGTACCACCTGCTCAAGCACCTGACCGTGCACCACAAGGTCTGGCTGGGCACCTTCGTCGACGATGCCGAGGACTGGGCCCACCTGCCGGCGCTGCAGTCGCAATGCGAGGAAGTCTTCGCCGCCGACCTGAACCCGCTGCTGGCCCGCGTGGCCAGCCTGCGCGGCCTGGCCACCGGCGAGGCGCTGAGCCTGCCGTACTACCGCCACCGCGCGATGCGCGACTGGATCGCGCAGCTGGCGCGGCGCCAGCGCTTCGACGCGGTCGTGGTGTTCTCGTCGACGATGGCCCAGTACGCCGAGCAGCTGCGCGCGATCGCGGGCCCGGTGCCGATGCTGATCGACTTCGTCGACGTGGACTCGGCCAAGTGGACCGACTACGCCAAGGCGCACCGCTGGCCGATGTCCTGGCTGTATCGCCGCGAGGGCCGCGAGCTGCTCGCCTACGAGCGCCGCGTCGCCGAGCAGGCGCGCTGCTCGTTCTTCGTCACCGAGGGCGAGAAGGCGCTGTTCCAGCGCCTGTCGGCCACCGGCGCGCCGATCGAGGCGCTGAGCAACGGGGTCGACAGCGGCTACTTCGCGCCGCTGCCGCAGCAGGCCAATCCCTTCGAGGCCGACGAGCTGCCGCTGGTCTTCACCGGCGCGATGGACTACTGGCCCAACGTCGACGCGGTGCAGTGGTTCGCGGCCGAGGTCCTGCCCGAGCTGCGCCAGCGCTGGCCGACGCTGCGCTTCACCATCGTCGGCCGCGCGCCGACGCCGGCGGTGCTGGCGCTGGCCGGCGACGCGGTGCGGGTGACCGGCACGGTGCCCGACGTGCGGCCCT
>NZ_PEOG01000132.1 GCF_002761755.1 Roseateles chitinivorans | reverse complement strand
GGCCGCGACGCGCGCGTGGCCGTGCGCCGCGCCCGCTTGCCGGAGGCGCGCCGCGGCGAAGACCGCGCTCCAGAGGAAGGACGACGCCTGGTGGGTCAAGGCGCCGACGACGGTGTGCCGCACGCTGAAACGCTGCGCATGAACGGCGGATTCGCCGAAGAACCAGTGGCTGGGACCGTTCAGACCGGTGGGCGTGCGATCGCCATGGGCCCGGCTCGCGCCCATCAGCGCCACGGCGGACAAGACGCCGCTCCACGTGCCCGCGGCCAGCGCCAGGCCGATCCATCTCGAGGTGTCCATGTCCGCTCCGAGGAATGAGGCTGTCGGCCACCCGTCGGCAAGGTCCATGCCGTTTCAACCGGCGGCGCCGCTGCGGGTGTTCGTCGCCGGCGCGTCCGGCACGCTCGGTCACCGGCTCTGCCTGGCGCTGGCCGCGCGAGGCCATCGCATCACCGGCCTGGCCCGCCACCTGCCCGCGACGCTGGTCGAGGCCGGCGTCGAGCCGGTGGCCGCCGACGTCGCCGTCTGGTCGACGCGGCAATGGCGCAACGCGCTGCGCGGTGCCGATGTCGTCGTCAACACGATCGGTATCTTCCGGGAGTCGGACGGCCAGAGTTTCGAGGCGCTGCACGGACGCCTGCCGCGCGCGCTCTTCGATGCCGCACGGCAAGGCGGCGTGGGGCTGGCCGTCCAGGTCTCGGCCCTGGGCGCCGACGACCAGGCGGAGACCGTCTATCACCGCAGCAAGCGCGATGCGGACCGCTGGCTGCTCGAGCAGGCCCTGCCGACGGTGGTCGTTCAGCCCTCGCTGCTGTTCGCTCCGGACGGCCCGAGCGCGCGCCTGTTCCTCGGGCTGGCCAGCCTGCCCGTCCTCGCGCTGCCCGCCGGCGGACGACAGCCGCTGCAGCCGATCCATGTCGACGACGCCGTCGCCGCGATCGTCGCGCTGATCGAGGATCCGGCGCCATGGATCGGTCGCCGCGTGGCGCTGGTGGGTGCGGAGCCGGTCAGCCTGCGCGGCTACCTGTGGGGCCTGCGCGCCGCGATGGGGCTGCGCGGCGCGCCGGCGATCACGGTCCCCGCGGCGCTGGCGGGACTGGGCGCGGCGATCGCGGCGAAGCTGCCCGGCTCGCTGCTGACGCCCGACAGCTGGCGCATGCTCCAGCGCGGCAACACCGCCGACGCTTCCGACACGATCGCGCTGCTCGGCGCCTCGCCGCGTCCGCCCGAGCGCTTCCTGGACCGCGCGGCGGCCGAGGCCTGGCGATGGCGGGCCCAATGGGGATGGCTGTCCTGGATGCTCCGGCTCTCGCTCGCCTTCGTGTGGATCTTCACCGCCGTGGTGTCGGCCTTCGTCTATCCGGTGGCGGACAGCCTGGCGCTGCTGGCCGCGGTCGGCGTGCCGGCACCGCTGCGCGAGCTCGCGCTGTCCGGTGCGTCGCTGCTCGACCTGCTGCTCGGCCTGGCCACCTTGCTGGCGCCGCGTCGCTGGCGGCTCGCCGTCTGGTGGTCGCAGGTGGCGCTGATGCTGTTCTACACCGCCGTGCTCACCGTCTGCCTGCCGGAGTTCTGGTGGCACCCCTACGGACCGCTCAGCAAGAACCTGCCGATCCTGGCGGTGCTTGCGCTGCTGATCGTGGATGACTCGGCGCGGCGGCCGGCGCGCCGCCGATGAGTGCCGCCGCAATCGAACCAGGAGCTGCGATGGAATACCTGATCGCCAAGTGGCTGCACATCCTGTCGTCGACGCTGGTGTTCGGCACCGGCATCGGATCCGCCTTCCACATGCTGATGGCCAGCCTGCGCCGCGATCCCGCGGTGGCCGCGCAGGTCGTGCGGCAAGTGGTGTGGGCCGACTGGCTGTTCACCACCACCACGATGATCTTCCAGCCCTTGTCGGGCTGGTACCTCGCGCACCTGATGGGGCTGCCGGTGCTGCAGACGAAGTGGCTGGCCTGGTCGCTGGCGCTGTATGTCGTCGCGGGGCTGTGCTGGCTGCCGGTCGTGTGGATCCAGATCCGGATGCGCGACATCGCCGTCGAGGCGGACCGCAGCGCGTCGCCGCTGCCACCGCGCTATTTCGTCTGGCTGCGCTGGTGGATCGCGCTGGGCTTCCCCGCGCTGTTCGCCTTTCTGGCCATCTTCTACCTGATGGTGGCCAAGCCGATGTGAGCGGCGCCGGCCTCGCCGTCCCTGGCCCTGCGCCCGGGCATCGCCACAGGTATCGCGCTTGCCGAACTGCTGTCGCCGCCGCCGCGTTCGTCCCCGCCCGCCGACGCCCGGCCGGCCGCCGGGTCCACCGCCCCGAGCGCAGATCTCCCGCCCGCAACCCCCCTCGTCACGGAGCATCGTCATGCAAGGCAAAGCCACCTTCCTCGGTCACCCCCTCCACCAGATGCTGGTGGTCTTTCCGCTGGGACTGCTGGGCGCGTCGGTCGCGTTCGACTGGCTGGCGCTGGGCATGGACAGCGCGCAGTTCTCGCTCGTCGCCTTCTACCTGATCGCCGGCGGTTTGATCAGCGGCCTGCTGGCCGCGCCCTTCGGCCTGATCGACTGGCTGTCGATCCCGAAGGGCAGCCGCGCTCAGCGGATCGGCCTGATCCACGCCATTGGCAACCTGATCGTGCTGCTGCTCTTTGCCGCGAGCTGGGTGCTGCGCGAGCCGGCCCCGGTGTCGCCGCCATGGCAGGCCTATGCGCTGGCCTGGGGAGGCGCGCTGGGTTCGCTGATCACCGCCTGGCTGGGCGGGGAACTGGTCGACCGACTGGGCGTCGGCGTCAGCGAGGGCGCCTACGTCGATGCGCCGAGTTCGCTGTCGACGCGGCATGTCCCCGCGCGCGCCGCGACGAGGACCGCGCAACGTCCGTGATCCCGCGATCGATCGCCCGGTCCCCGGTTCGAGGGCTCAGGGCGCGCCGACGAGTTCCAACACCGCCGCGGTGAACACCGACGGGCATTCCTGCGGGAAGTTGTGCCCGACGCCGGCAACGCCCTCGTGCCGGATGAGCCGGGCGAAATGGCGCGCATGCGAGCGCGTGTCGGGCTCGACGGCGACGCCGTCCGCCAGGCCGTCGAGCAGGATGGTCGGCGACTGGATCACCGGCCGGGTCAGCAGCCTCGCCTCGAGTTCGAGGAAGCGCGCGTCACCCGGGACCAGGCCATGGCGATGGCGATAGGAATGCACGACCACCTCGACGAAATCGGGGTTGTCGAAGGCCGCCGCCGTGCGGAGGAAGTCGGCCTCGGCGAACGGCCACTGCGGCGACCACATCTGCCATAGCAGCCTCGCCATCGCTTGCCGGTGCTGCGCAAGGCCGCGCCGGCCGCGCTCGCCGTGCAGGTAGAACTGGTACCAGTAGCGCGCCTCGTTGGCCGGCTCGTCCGGCACCATCGCCTCAGGCGGGTTCAGCAGGTTGTAGCCGTTGCAGGAGACCAGCCCGGCGCAGCGCTCCGGCCAGGCCGCGGCGACCACGCAGGCGGCCCGTCCGCCCCAGTCGTACCCGGCCAGCACCGCGGACTCGATCCGCAGCGCGTCCATCAACGCCAGTAGGTCGGGCCCCAGCGCCGCCTGCTCGCCGGAACGCAAGGTGGCGTCGCTGAGAAAACGGGTCGAGCCGTAGCCGCGCAGGTACGGCACCAGCACCCGGCAGCCGCGCTGGACCAGGCGATCGGTCACCGCCGCGTAGGCGTGGATGTCATACGGAAAGCCGTGCAGCAGCACGACCGCCGGCCCCTCGCGCGGGCCCTCGTCCCACAGGCCGACGCTCAGGTCGCCGGCATCGACTTGACGGACCGTCCTCATCGGCTGTCTCCAGCTGTCCACGACTGTCTCGCGGCGCCTGGCGCTGTCTCGCGCTCTCTCACGCTGGCTCCCGCGGCAGCGCGATCGCGCCCCGCGCTCAGAGCGGCATCCGCCGCGTCGACTCGTCCTCTTCTTCCTCGTCCAGCGGCACCGGCCCGGAATCGACCGTCGTCTCCTCCGAGGCCGTGCCGGCCGCGTCCGCCGGCGCTTCGGCGGCGACCGCCAGCGCCGGTTCGCCGACCCACAGCGCGATGGCGCTGAAGTTGTCCTGGTCCGGCAGACCGCGTTCCTCGATCACCGCGCGCATCGACGCCAGCCAGTCATCCGGCGACGTGGCCGCCCGCAGCGTGTCGTGGATCAGCGTGTCGCCCGCGCTGCCCCACCAGCCGTCGCTGCACAGCAGGAAGACGTCCCCGTCCCGCAGCGGCTGCGGCGAGGTCGTGTGGGGATGCAGGTCGTCCTCGATGCCCAGCGCCGCCACCAGGTGGTTCTTGTGCGGGTGGTCCTCGGCCTGTTCCGGCGTCAGCAGGCCGGCCTCGATCAGCATCTGCACCACGCTGTCGTCCTGGGTGATCGTGTCGATCTGGCCATCGCGGATGCGGTACAGGCGCGAGTCGCCCACATGCGTCCAGAGCGCGAAGTTGCGCTGCGCATCCACGCACAGCGCCACCACCGTGGTGTGCATGCGGTCGCGGCCGGTGCCCTCGACGCCGCGACGCACATCGTCGTGCGCGGCCAGCACCGCGCCGGTCAGCAGTTCCGGCCGCCAGGGCAGCGTGGCGTCGCCCAGGCTGGTCTGCATCCGGTGGACGGCGCGACGCGCGGCTTCCGCGCCGTTGCGGTGGCCGCCGGCGCCGTCGGCCAGCACGGCATACCAGCCGGGGCCGTTCTCGTGCGCCACGATGGCGTCTTCATTGTTGGCGCGCGCGCCTTGTTCGCTGCAGGCGGCGACCCGGATCTTGAGCATGGTGTGAACGACGTGTAGGACGATCGGCGGGGCTCAGGCCCCGCTCTGCTGTGGCTGTGCGTGCGGCGGGGCCGGCGCCGGGCCCTGGCCGTGCTGGCTCAGGCGCTCGAGCTGGTCTTCGTAGGCCTCCAGGAAGGCCTTGCCGAACAGGGTGTGGAAGTCCTCCTGCGCCTCGTCGCGGATGGACTCGAAATGCTGCAGGTAGAGCTCCCAGAGCTTGGCCTTGCGGTTCATCGCCAGCACGCTGTCCAGCACCGAGCGGCTGGTCAGCTTGGCCTCCAGCGCCGAGGGCTGGAAGCGCGTCAGCACGCCCTCCAGCGCCGCGCGGGTGCCGGCCATCGTGCCGATCGTGTGGCCGACCAGGTCGCGCATCGCGTCCTGCATCGCCGCCGGACCGGGCAGGAAGCCGCGCACCGGCGGCTGCAGCAGTTGCTCGAGCGCCGATTGCGCGTCGGGCGAGAACTTCAGCGGGTTGTTGTCGCGCGAGCGGATCACCGTGACCTGCGCGCGCAGCTCGTGCTTCGTGGCCGCGCGCACCGCCATCATCCGCAGCGCGCCGTCGACCGAGGCATTCAGCAACTGGCCGATGACCCGCATCAGGTCGGCGTTCAGGCCTTGCGGCGGGGCGGCCATGCGCACGCCGGCGCCTTCGCAGAAGGCGTTCCAGAGCGCGGCGGTGTCGGCCGGTTGACCGGCCGCGGCGGTCGCCGACGGCACCGGTTGCGGCCGGGCGAAGGCCGGCGGCGCCCTGTCGATCGGTGAATTCGCCACCGCCAATGCCGGCATGAGCCTGCGCGCTGGCGGCGCGCTGTCGCTGGCCGATGCCTCGCTGGTGCAGGCGCGCGGCGCGCTCGACCTGCA
>NZ_PEOG01000131.1 GCF_002761755.1 Roseateles chitinivorans | reverse complement strand
GAGCGCGCGCTCTGGTGGCCGGCGGCGCGCACCGTCTTCGTCGCCGACGTGCATCTGGGCAAGGCCGCCAGCTTTCGCGCGCTCGGCCAGCCGGTGCCGGCGGGCACCACGCGGGACAACCTCGACCGGCTGAGCGCGCTGGTCGACAGCGTGCGGGCCGCCCGGCTGGTCGTGCTCGGCGACTTCCTCCACGCCGCGGCCGCGCAGCAGCCCGGCGTGCTGGATCCGGCGCACCGCTGGCGTGAACGCCACGCGGGGCTCGACTGCGTGCTGATCCGCGGCAACCACGACAGCCGCGCCGGGGATCCGCCGGCGTCGCTGCGCTTCGACCTCGCGGACGAACCGCATCGTCTCGGCCCCTTCGCGGCCTGCCACCATCCGCGGCGGGTCGAGCAGGCCTATGTGCTCGCCGGACACCTGCATCCGGCGATGACGCTCCACGGCCGGGCCCATGAGCGACAACGGCTGCCGTGCTTCTGCGAGACAGAGGGGCTCATGGTCCTGCCCGCCTTCGGCGCCTTCACCGGCACGACCGTCGACGGGTTGCCGCCGGGAGCGAGATGCCACGCCGTCGGTGGGGGCGCGGTGTGGCCGGCGCCGTAGCGCGGGCAGGGCGAGGCGCCGAGGCCGAGTCCGAGCCGGGACAGGTCGGCGACGGCTCAGGAGGTGAAGCCGCCGACGTCGGTATGGAAGTCGCCGACCTCGGTCCACTCCCGCAGGTCCGCGGGCACGGCGAACCGCGCGGCCAGCGCCTTCGCCGCTTCCTCGGCGGTCGCGAACGAGTCGCCCCACGGCATGCTGTCGTGCTTCACCCGCCAGCGTCGCGACAGCCGCGGTTTGATGGTGAACGTCCCATCCAGACTCTGGAAGACGTACGAGACGGTGTCGAGATCCATGCTGAGCTCCGGAGCGCCTCCGACCGGACGACCCTAACCCACTGGGCGGCAACTGTCATTCCCGCGTCGCGGATGCGGGGGACGGTCCGGCACTCGCACGGGCGCAGGGCGGTGGGGCGGCGGCGGCATGTCACTTGCCGCATCCTGCGCACCCATGACATACCCCTGGCGATTCTTCCGGGCGGGCGGCGCCGATCAGGCACGCATGGACACCGCCGACGACCTCCTCCATCTCCGCGACCTCGACCAGAAGCGCTGGGTCGCGCTGGCCTGCCCGACGCGGGGCCTTGAATTCGACGAACGCACCCTGGACCTGATCGACCTCGATCGGGACGGCCGCATCCGGGCGCCGGAGCTGATCGCCGCCTGCGAATGGGTCGGCGCGCGGCTCAAGGACTGGCAGCCGCTGCTGCGGGGCGATGCACGGCTGGCGTTGGCGTCGCTGTCCGACACCGAGGAGGGCCGCGCGCTCGCCGAGGAACTGCAACGCACGCTCGCGCTGGCGGGGCACACCGCGCAGGCTGCGCCGACCGACATCGGCCTGGAGGAGATCCGGAAGCGCCAGTCGCACCTCGTCGCCGAGCGGCACAACGGCGATGGCATCGTGCCGGTCGCCGCCTTCGAGGATCCGGCCGATCGCGCGCTGGCGCAGGCCATCGCCGACGCGCTGGGCGCGGTCGCCGATGCCGGCGGTGAGCCCGGGATCGACGAGACGCGCATCCAGGCCTTCTTCGACCAGGCCGCCGCGCTGCTGGCCTGGCATGCCGAGGGCGAGGCCGACTGTGCCGGCCGACGCGCCGCGGCGATGGCGGTGCAGGCGGTGCACGACAAGGTGGAGGACTTCTTCGCCCGCTGCCGGCTGGCGAGCTACGACGCGAGCGTCGCCGCGACGCTCAACGCGACCGATCCTGAGCAGCTGAAGCAGCACGCGGCCGGGCTGCTGTCGCTGGAATCGGGACCGCTGAAGCAGTTGCCGGTGGCGCCTGTGATGGCGGGCGGGGCGCTGCCGCTCGACGAGCGCGCGAACCCCGCCTGGCGCGACGCCCTGACCGCGCTGCGCGAGCAGGCCGTGCGGCCGTTGCTCGGAGGCGATGCCGCCGAACTGGACGAGACGGCGTGGCGCGCGCTGAAACGCGAGGTGCAGGCCTGCCGCGAGTGGCTGAAGCGTCAGCCCACCGGGCCGGTGGCCGCGCTCGGCGTCGAGGCGGTGACCGCCCTGGCGGGCGACCAACCCGAGGCGACGCGCGCCCGCCTGCTCGCGCAGGTGGCGGACGACCGCGCGGCCGCACCACGGCATGCGGCGCTGAACGACCTCGAGAAGCTGCTGCTGCTTCAGCGCGGCCTGCTGCGGCTGGCGCGCAATTTCGTCTCGTTCGAGGATTTCTACGAAGGACGCGGCGCGGTCTTCCAGGCCGGCACGCTGTTCGTCGACGGTCGCGCCTGCGAGCTCACCGTGGAGGTCGGCGATCCCGCCCGCCACGCGCCGATCGCGGGCCTGGCCAAGGCCTACCTCGCGTACTGCGAGTGCGTGCGGCTCAACCAGAAGCGCACCATCGTCGCGGTGGTCAGCGCGGGCGATGTCGACTTCCTCTTCGTCGGCCGCAACGGCCTGTTCTACGACCGCGAGGGCCACGATTGGGACGCGCGCATCGTCAAGGTGATCGAGAACCCGATCAGCGTCGGACAGGCCTTCCTGTCGCCTTACAAGAAGCTGGTGCGGCTGGTCGAGGAACAGGTGGCCAAGCGCGCCGCGGCGAGCGATTCGACGCAGCAGGGGCGCCTGGGCCAGTGGGCCGGCCGCATCGCGACGGTGGACCAACCGGCGGCGGCGCCGGCTGGTGCGCCGGGCGCCGCCACGCCGGCCGGTCTGCCGGTGCCGGGGCGGCGCGTCGATGTCGGCACCGTCGCCGCGATCGGCGTGGCGCTGGGCAGCATCAGCACGGTGATCGTCGGCATCTTCGGTCGCTTCGTCGACCTGGGCTGGTGGATCCCGCTCGCGGTGCTGGGCATCGTGCTGTCGATCTCGGGGCCGAGCATGCTGATCGCCTGGCTGAAGCTGCGCCAGCGCAGCCTGGGGCCGATCCTGGATGCCAGCGGATGGGCCATCAACAACCGGATGAAGCTGAGCACACGGCTCGGTGGCTCGCTGACGAAGCGGCCGCAGCCGGTGCCGCAGTCGGTCAGGCTGCCGGAGATCGGCCGGGCCCAGCGCCAGGACGGAACGCCGACGGCGGTGTCCGAGCCCTCGATGTAGGCGGCGACGCGGCTCGTCCGCTCAACCGGCGGCCCTGGGGCACCGCGGCGGATCGCGACGCTGGTGGGCGAGAGTTTCGGCCTCGGGCCTGACGCCCCGACGACGCGATCCGGTCTGCGGATCGCGAGCGGTGCCCTTGCCGCCGATGGCGTGCGGTCAGTCGTCGCGCAAGCGCCGGCCGGGCCTTCGATCGCCTGCGGGATCCCCGTCCTCGTCGCGGGCATGCGGCCGGGTGAACAGCGGCAGCACCGCCAGGATCAGCAGCGCCAGCACCATGCTGAACACCGCCGTGGCCTCGCGCCCCAGGCCGCAGGCGATGCCGATCGCGGCCGTCATCCAGATGCTGGCGGCGGTGGTCAGGCCGTGAACCTGCTCCTCGTCCTTGAGCTTGAGGATGGCCCCGGCGCCCAGGAAGCCGATGCCGGCGATGACACCCTGCAGCACCCGGCTCATGTCGGGCATCGGCATGCCGCCCTGTTGCGGCACCAGCACGAACAGCGCCGCGCCGAGCGAAACCAGCATGTGGGTGCGGATGCCCGCCGCCTTGCCGTGGTGCTCGCGCTCGTAGCCCAGGATGCCGCCCAGCAACGCGGCCAGCAGCAACCGCACCGCGATGCGAGTGATCTGGGCGGCGTCGGGCAGGTCCGAGAACTCGGATCGCAGCGTGTCGAGCACCTCGGTCCAGACGTCGGTGCTCATGGGGGTTCCTTCGCGCAGGAGGGCGAGGCCGGTCGCGTCCCGGCCCGGGCGTCCGATGCCGCCGGGGTCGCACGGGTCGCAGGGGCCGCGGGGACATCGGCTTGGGCGACTGCGGCGGCGTGGGCGGCTCCAGCTTCGGCTTCTGCTTCGGCTTCCGCCGCGTCGAAGTCGTAGCCCTCGGCCGCGTGCAGCTGCCAGGCCCCGCCGCCGGTCAGGCGCAGCACATGCGTGTGATGCCGCAGCACGCCATGGCGGTGGGCGATGCTGACCAGCGTGACGCCGTCGCGGCACAGTCGCTCGTAAAGGCGGCGCTCGTTGCCGCTGTCCAGCGCGCTGGTCGCCTCGTCGAGGATGACCATCCGCGGCTGGCGCACCAGCACGCGGGCGAAGGCGAGCCGCTGCTGCTCGCCCATGGACAGCAGCTTCTCCCAGTCCTGCGTGGCGTCCAGCCCGCCGACGCGGTCGGCGAGCTCCGGCAGCCCGACCTCGTCGAGGATCGCGCGCAGCGCCTCGTCGTCCAGCTCGGTCGCGGTGTCGGGATAGATCATCTGGCTGCGCAGCGTGCCCGGCTGCAGGTAGGGCCGCTGCGGCAGGAAGAAGACGTCCTCCAGCGGCGGATGCTCGATCGTGCCCTCGCCGCAGCGCCACAGGCCGGCGATCGCGCGCAGCAGCGAGCTCTTGCCGCAGCCGCTGACGCCGGTGATCAGCAGGCTCTCGCCGGGCTTCAGCGCGACGTTGAGTTTCTCGACCAGCAGCCGGTCGAACTGCGGCGTGTAGAGCGTCAGGTCGCGCAGCGCGAGCTGGTCCGCATGGTGGGTCATGATGCGTTCGCGCTGGCGCTCGGCGCGCGGCTTGCGCTGGTGCATCACCTCGGACAGCGCGTGCAGGCGGTCGATGCCGGCGACGAAGCGGCTCAGGCTCTCGAAGTTGTCGACGATCAGCGAGACCGCCGTCAGCACCGCGGCGAAGGCGCCGGCCGCCTGGACGGCGGCGCCGACCTCGAGGTCGCCCGACAGCACGCGTTCGGCCAGGATCACGCTGGGCACCACCAGCGTCAGCTGGCTGAAACCGCGCTGGAAGAGGTTGAGCGAGCGCTGCTTGCGGATCAGCTTCCAGTAGTTCTGGTAGACGGACTCGAAGCGGCCCTCGATGTGGGCGCGTTCCTGCGGCTCGCCGCGGTAGAAGGCGATGGATTCGGCGTTCTCGCGCAGCCGCATCAGGCCGAACCGGAAATCGGCCTCGCGGCGCAGCTGCCAGAAGTTCAGCTGGATCAGCGGCGAGCCGAAGACATAGAGCGCGAGGAAAGTGCCGACCGTCGCGTACACCGCCAGGAAGGCGACCAGCACCTTGGACAGCGACCACAGCACCGCGCAGAAGGCCACCAGCTGCATCGCCGAGCCCAGCATCAGCAGCAGGAAGTGGGTGGAGCGGCCGGTGAAGGTGTTGATGTCCTCGGAGATGCGTTGGTCCGGGTTGTCGATGTCGCCGGCCGCGCCGGTGCCGATCTCGTAGTACTTGCGGCCATCGAGGTAGCCGTCGAGGAAACGGCCGGTGAGCCAGCGGCGCCAGTGGTTGGAGAAGGCGTCCCGCATGTAGTAGTAGAAGGCGTACACCGGCACGGCGAAGGCCAGGACGATGAGGCTGTCGCGCACCGCGTCCCAGAAGCGCGAGGGGTTGCGCTCGGCCAGCGCCGAGGTCAGCTCACCGGTCTTGGCATTGAGCAGCACGGCGAGCTGGGTCTCGCACAGCATCAGCACGATCAGGAGCAGCAGCAGGCCCCAGGCCGCCTTGCGCTGGTCGCCGAGCCAATAGGGCTTGGCGATCTGCAGGAACTGGCGCCAGGCGGCCGCGGAGAGACGCGGCGGGCGACGGCGCCGCCGCTTGGGCGTT
>NZ_PEOG01000130.1 GCF_002761755.1 Roseateles chitinivorans | reverse complement strand
CGCATCGCCCAGGCCGCGCGGGCCGAGGGCCTCGCGCTCGGCCGCGACGCCGACGAGGCCGCCGATCACGCGGCCTGCGTCGCGCTGCTGCGCTGGTCCGGCTGCACGGCCAATGCACCGGAGTTCTCGGTGCTGATGGGCGACGACGTCGGCGGCCGGGACGCGATGCTCTCCAACGGCTCGGCCGCGGAGGCCTCGGCGCTGGCCGGCACGCTCGGCGACGCGGCGCTGATCCACTGTGAGGTCGCTGGCGAGATCGCCCGGCTGCTGGGCCTGCCCGCGGGCATCGAGCGCGCGATGCATCACCTCTTCGAGACCTGGGACGGTCGCGGCAAGCCGGCCGGCCTGCGCGGCGACGCGGTGCCGGCCGTGGTCTTCCACGTGGCGCTGGCCGGCGACCTGGAGATCTTCGGGCGCGTCCACGGGCTGGCGGCGGCGCTCCGGCAGGTTTCCGATCGCGCGGACGCCAAGTACCCGCGCGCGCTGGTGGCGCTGGTCACGCGCCACGCGGCCGACTGGATGGCGGCGCTCGACCAGGGCGCGCATGAAGCCATCGCTGAAACAGCCGGTGGTGCCGAGGACCTGGGTGGCACGCTGGCCGCGCTTGACACGCCGCTCGAACTGGTCGCGGACGTCATCGACCTCAAGCTGCCCTGGATGACGGGGTTGTCGCGGCGCGTCGCCGAGGCGGCCCGTGAGGCCGGCGCCGCGCTCGGCCTGGACGAGCCGGCGCAGACGCGCCTGCACCGCGCCGGGCTGCTGCATGGCATCGGACGGGCGTCGGTGCCGAATGCGCTCTGGAGCGATGGCCGCCGGCTCGGCGAAGCGGATCGTGAGCGGCTGCGGTTGATGCCCTACTGGACCGGCCGCGCGGCGCGGCGCCTGAGCGCGCTGCAGGAGGAGGCGGAATTGGCGTCCTTCGTCGACGAGCGCATGGACGGCTCGGGCGCGTTCCGGGGCGTCGCCGGTGCGGCGATCCCCCTGCCCGCTCGGGTGCTGGCGGCGGCGGCGGCCTGGGTCAGCGCACGCACCGCCCGGCCCGGCGCACCGGCGCTGGACGCCGATGCGGCGCGGGCGGCCCTGCGCGACGAAGTGGCGGCGGGAAGGCTCGACGCGCAGGCCACAGACGCCGTCTGCGGTGCCGAACCGAGCCGGGCAACACCCGCCGCCTCGCCCGCGGCGGTCACGCTCTCCGCGCGTGAGACCGAGGTGCTCGCCCGCATCGCCATGGGCGAGAGCAACAAGGAGGCGGCCAAGGTGCTGGGCATCAGCCCGGCAACGGTGCGCACCCATCTGGAAAGCGCCTTCCGCAAGCTCGGCTGCAGCACGCGCGCCGCCGCGACGCTCAAGGCGATGACGATGGGCTTGCTGCCGGTCTGAGCGCCGTCCTCCCGGATTCGCGCCAGGCCGCTCAGCGGAGCGCGCCGGGCCCGACCTCGGCCAGCCAGTCGCACACCGCGCCGATCACCTCGGCCGGCTGGTCCTTGTGCGGCGAGTGCCCGCAGGCGGGGATCTCGAAAAGGCGCGTCTGCGGTACCGCGCGGGCAATGCCGCGGATCTGCTCGAGCGTGCCGTACTCATCGTCGACGCCCTGCATCGCCAGCAGCGGGCAGCGGATCGCGCGGATCTCGTCTTCGATCGACCAGTCGCGGAACGCGGGGCTGAGCCAGCAGTCGCTCCAGCCGCGGAAGGGCGAGTCGGGATCGTCGTGGAAGCGCGCCAGGCGCTGGCGCAGCGGGCCGCGCTCATAGGCCGCGACGGTGTCGCGGATGCCGTCGATCGAGAGCGTCTCGACGACGATGTGTGGCGCCGCGACGACCACGCCGGCAGTGGGCAGGCGAGCCGCATGCAGCAGCGCGATGGAGCCGCCGTCGCTGTGGCCGAAGAGCCAGGGCGGCGTGGTGATGCCTAGTTCGCCCAACACCGCGGGCAGCACCTCATGCGCCTGCCGGTGGAGATAGTCGGGGGCCCAGTGCTCATCGGGCGCGCGCATCGTCGAGCGCCCATAGCCGGGCCGCGAGTAGACCAGGCCGTGCAGGCCCACCGCCTCGCACAGGCGGGCCGGGAAGTCGCGCCACATCGCGATCGAGCCGAGTCCCTCGTGCAGGAACACCATCACCGGCGCCGGCGCGCCGGCCGATGCAGCGGCGTCATTCACCCAGGCGTATTCGATGTCGATCGGCCGGCCGCGCCAGTCGATGCGCAGGCGCTGGGTCGTTGTCGTGCTGTCCATGGCGCGCATCTTAGGCAGGCCGGACGCTCATCTGAACGCGCCAAAAGAAATGGCCCCGGTCTCACGACCGGGGCCAAAAGTTCGTCCGCCTGCAGAGGGAAAAGACGGACCATGCGAGAGAGAAGCATGAACAACGGAAGCTCGAATTCCGTTGTCAGGATCTACTGTAGGGAGGTCCGCATCCGCTGGCACGAGGGCAACGGCGCATCGTCGCCGAGGACATCGCCCGATGCGCGTGTCAGGCGATCGCCTACAGACGTCGCTTTCGCCTTGGCGCTCAGGCTTGTCGCCGACGCCGCGCCATCGGCGGGCAAGGCCCGACGCCGGCTGGTCGTCGCGGTCGCCCTCAGTTCGCGGTCGTCGTCAGTTCGCGGCGCCCGCAGGCGCGCCGGCCGCGGGGCGCCGCTGCGTCACGCCGAGCGCGCGGTTGGCGCTGGTCGCCATGATCAGCGCGAAGAAGACCACACAGGACAGGCCGGCCGTCAGCGACGAGTGCTCCGCGATCATCCCGATCAGCGGCGGCCCGGCCATCATGCCGAGGTAGCCCAGCGACGACACCGCCGCGATGCCGTGCGCCGCGCTGACGCCCGGCATCTTGGACGCGGCGCTGAACAGCACCGGCACGACGTTGGACAGGCCCAGGCCCACCAGCGCGAAGCCCAGCAGCCCCGCCTCCGCGACCGGCACCAGCAGCGCCGTGGCCATGCCGGCCGCGGCGAGCAGCCCGCTGGCGACCATCAGGGGCACCGGCGCGACACGCGCCCGCACCCAGTCGCCACCGAACCGGCCCAGCGCCATCGCCAGGCTGAAGCTCGCGTAGCCCAGCGCCGACACGCTCGCATCGCTGGCCCGCTCCTGCTTCATGAAGAGCACGCTCCAGTCGTACATCGCACCTTCGGCGATCAGCCCCAGTGCCGCCAGCGTGCCGATCAGCGCGAGCACGCCGCGGGGCAGGCTCAGCGGTTGCTTCTCGCCCGCCTCGGTCCGCATCTTCAGCATGGCCGCGCAGGCACCGACGATCAGGGCCACGCCGGTGCCGCAAGCCAGCAGCAGATGGGTCTGCGGCGCCCAGCCCAGCAGCGGCAGCAGGCTGCCGACGCCCGCCCCCACCATGCCGCCCAGGCTGAACATCGCATGGAAGCCGCTCATCAGCGGACGCGCCGCCAGATGCTCGATCTCGGAGGCCTCGGCATTGATGGCCACGTCGAAGAGGCTGGCCGTCGCGCCGAACAGCGCCAGCAGCAGCACCAGCCCGAGGTAGGCGCTCGGCACGATCAGCAGCGAGACGCCCGTCGCGCACAGCACGCCGGTCACGCCTGCGACACCCCGAGGACCGAAGCGGGCCACGACCCGCCCCGCCTGCGTCAGCGCCAGCAGCGCGCCCACGCCCGAGGCCAGCATCGCGAGCGCGAGCGACTGTTCGCCCAGGCCGTAATGCGCCTTCACCGTCGGCACATGCACGCCCCAGGTCGCGAACAGCGCGCCGGAGACGAAGAACTGGATGCGCAACGCCCAGGCGGCCGCGGACAGGCGGTGGGGCGCCGGGGTCGCGGCGCTCGACGGCGGAGAGCTCGTGGGGGTGGTGTCGGCGGACATCTGCGGCACGGCGTGAAGAGGCCGTTACTGTAGGCGGCGCGCCGTGGACCGCGCGCGAGGGTCGCCCCTCGACGAGCGAGCGATCGGTCAGGCGGTCAGGCGACGAAGCGGTCGAGCCGCCGACCGTCGCTCGCTCAGGACACCATGCCGCGCAGCGCGTTGAACAGCTTGCGCGGCTGCAGCGGCTTGAACAGCACCGTGTGGCCGCTCTCGGTGGCACGGCGCAGTTCCTCGCGGCTGGTGTCGCCGGTCACCAGGATCGCCGGCACCTGCAGGGCGCAGAGCTCGCGCACCGCGCGGATCGCCGCGATGCCGTCGGGCCCGTCGCCCAGGTGCAGGTCGGACAGGATCAGGTCGGGCGGCATCGCCCGCGCCCGCACCGCGTCCGCCGCCTCGGCCGCGGTCGCCGCGATGATGGTCTCGTAGCCCCATTCCTCGAGCAGCAGTTGCAGGCCGAGCCGGATCGACTCCTCGTCGTCGATCACCAGCACCGAGCGCGGCTCCATCACCGGCATCGGCACCGTGTCCGCGGCGGTGGTGAACTCGGGGATCTCGGGCAGCCCGCCCAGCGGCACGCTCAGGCGGAACATCGTCCCGCGGCCCGGTCGCGACGCCACCATCAACCGGTAGCCCAGCAGGTGCGCCAGCCGCTTGACGATGGCCAGCCCCATGCCCAGGCCCTGCGTGCGGCTGCGCTCGCTCTGACCCACCTGGTAGAACTCCGCGAAGATCCGCGGCAGGTCGGTGGACTTGATGCCGATGCCGGTGTCCCAGACCTCAAGGTTGAGGTAGTCCTCGGTGGTGCGGGCCACCACGACCACGCCGCCCTCCTCGGTGTACTTGATCGCGTTCTGGATCAGGTTGCCCAGGATGCGCTCGAGCAGCTGCGGGTCGCTGGTCACCGACTTGCCGCCCGGCGAGAAGCGCAGGCCAAGCCCGGCCGCCTCCGCCTGGCCGGCGTAGTGCATGTGCAGGCGGCGGAACAGGTCGCGCAGCGGGAAATGCTGCAGGTTGGGCTCGACCGTGCCGGCGTCCAGCCGCGAGATGTCCAGCATCGCGTTGAAGGAGCGCTCCAGGCCCTCGATCGAGCGCATCACGTTGCGGATCAGCGGCTCCTCCTCGGTGCCCTGCAGCCGGCGCTCGAGGCTGGCGGCGAACAGCCCCAGCGCATGCACCGGCTGGCGCAGGTCGTGGCTGGCGATGGCCAGGAACCGGCTCTTCTCCTGGTCGGCGCGGATGGCGCCGTCGCGGTCCTGCTCCAGCGTGCTGACGTGCAGGTCCTGTTCCATCAGCAGGCGTTTGGCGCGCTGCCAGCGGTAATGCTCCAGCAGCGCCAGGCCGCCGATCACCGCGGCGGCGAGGAACCACACTGGCCCGGCGCCGGGCCGGGCCGCCGGATCGAACAGCCGCGCCACGCCCTCCGAGGCCGGCAGCAGCGCGATCACCGCCGCCCAGCGCCCCATCGGCGCCAGCAGCACGCCCACGACCGCCGCGGTCGCGGCCAGCAGCGGACCGGTGAGCAGGCCGCGCGATCCCGGCGACTCCGCCAGCCAGGGGTGCAGACACAGCAGTCCCAGGCAGCCCGCGGCCTGCAGGTAGAGCAGGCGTCGCCCTTCCCGGTCGGTGAAGCCGGTGCGGGCGTCGACCTTGCTGCCGCGGTAGGACATCGACCGCGCGGTGAAGACGCAGCCCACTGCCAGCGCGACCACGCCGATGATCCAGACGATCATCCCGGTGGTCGGCGTGCCACGCAGAAGCGCGGAGACCAGCGGCACCGCGACCGCGATCAGCAGCCACGGCCAGTGGCTCCAGGCCTCGTCGAAGCCGGCGTCCTGCAGCCGGCGGGCGATCGCGCGGCGTTCGC
>NZ_PEOG01000016.1 GCF_002761755.1 Roseateles chitinivorans | reverse complement strand
TGTCGCCGCGGAGGTGCGCCACCTCGCCAAGCGCAGCGCCGCCGCCGCCGGCGAGGTCAAGGTGCTGATCGGCGAATCGGTCACCCGCGTCGAGCGCGGCCAAGCGGAGGTGCAGGCCGCCGGCACCGCGATCGCGGCCATCGAGCGCGGCATCGGCGCGGTCGGCGGCGAGATCGAGCGGATCGCTCATGAGGTGGCCGAGGAGGCCGGCGGGCTCCAGCAGCTGCGCGGCACCTTTACCGACGTCGAGCGCATGGTCCAGCAGAACGCTGCCCTGGTGGAGGAAGCGGCCGCCTCGGCCGCGTCGCTCAACGATCAGGCGGAGCGGATGAACGAGCTGGCATCGGCATTCCGGCTGGCGTGACGCTGGCCCTGACCAGCAAGGCACGCGCCTCGTCGAGCACCTCGACCAGCTCGGCCGCGGCGACCTGGATCGCGAAGGCGTGCGTGTCGGCGTCCGCCGGACACCGGTCGCGGGTCGAGTCCTGGAGCCACAAGGCGAGCCGGTAGGCGCGCTCGAGCCGTGCGCCGACGGCGCAGCTTCCATCGGTGAAAAGCCCGGCGCTCACAGCCCGCGCCACAGGTTGGCCGCGCCCAGCACGATGAACACCAGGAACAGCGCGCGCTGGAAGGTCGTGGCGCTGATGCGGGCGCGCACCGCCGCGCCGAGCGCCAGCCCGACCGCAGCGCCGGCCAGGGCGACAAGGGACGGAATGGACAGCAGGCCCTCGCCGTCCAGGGCCTGCAGCCGCGCCGCCAGCGCCAGCGTCGCGACGGTGAAGGACAGGCCGAGCGCCTGGATCATGGTGTCCTTGTCCAGGCGCAGCGCCTGCAGGTAGGGCACCAGCGGCAGCGCGAAGACGGCGGTGGCCGCGGTGACGAAGCCGGTGGCCAGTCCGACGGCCAGGCCGATCCACCAGGCGTCGGCCGCCACTGCGGGCACCACCGGTTTCCACAGCCCCCAGAGCCCGTAGACGATCAGGATGGCGCCCAAGGCCAGCCGCGCGTCGATCGGCACGAGGGTGGCCAGGTCGGGACTCCAGACCGTCGTGATCGCCAGGCCGGCCCAGAGCGGCCAGAGCGTCGCGACCAGCCGCCGTCCCGCCGGTCCGCGACACTGCGCGACATTGGTCACCAGGGCGGGCACCACCAGCAGCGCGGCGGCCTGCGCCGGCGCCATCCACAGGCCGAGCAGGCTCATGGCGACCGTCGGCAGGCCCATGCCGGTGATGCCCTTGACGCCGCCGGCCAGGACGAAGACCAGCCCGATGCCGAGCCAGGGCGCGAGCGCCGCGAAAGAGATCGACTGCATGCGCCGCATCTTCATCGCCGGAGGGGGCGGTGTCGATCTCGATGTGCGGCGGATATCCTTCGCCTCTGCAAGAGGATGGGCCCGATGACTGCCGCCAACACCCGCTCCCGCCCCGCCGCGCGACCGATCGACTACCGCGTCGATCCCTTCGACCTGCAGCTGTTCGAGGCGGTGGTCGCGCAGGGCTCGATCACCGCCGGTGCGGCGGCGATGGGCCTGTCGCTCGCGGCGGCGAGCGCGCGGCTCAAGGCGCTGGAGCATCGCGTCGGCGTGCGCCTGCTCGACCGTTCCAAGACCGGCGCCGTGGCGACCGACGCGGGCCGCGCGTTGTCGCGCCAAGCGCACCGGGTGCTGGCGGAGCTCGATTCGCTGCATGTCGCGATGTCGGCCTTCGGGCACGGGCTGCGCGGCACGGTCCGTCTGCTGGGCAACACGGCGGCGATGGTCGAGGCGCTGCCGCCGCGGCTGGGGCCCTTCCTGGCCGCGCATCCGGACCTCGACCTCGAGCTGCAGGAGATGGCCAGCGACGCCGCGTTGCAGGCGCTGCGAGGCGGTGTCGCCGATGTGGCGGTGGTCGCGAACCATGTCGACACCACCGGCCTGAGCGCCCACCCCTGGCTGGAAGACGAACTGGTCGCGCTGCTGCCGGCGAGCCCGCGTCGGCGGGCGGCGTCGATCCGTTTCGTCGAGCTGCTGGACCGGCCCTTCGTCGGCCTGGGCGCCGAGGCGGGCCTGAGTCGATTCCTGCAGGCGCAGGCGGCGCGCAGCGGTCGGGTGCCGAAGCATCGGGTGCGGGTGTCGAGCTTCGAGGCCGTCGCGCGCCTGGTCGAAGCGGGCGCCGGTGTCGCCGTCATGCCGCGCGGCGCGGCGAGGCGGCAGATGTCGGCGGGTCTGCGCGTCGTGGCGCTCGACGATGCCTGGGCCCGTCGCACGCTGCTGCTGTGCCACACGGCGCAGGCGCCGTCGCTGCCGGGCGTGCGGGCCCTGATCGATGCGCTGCTGCTCGCGCCCCGGGGCGATGCGCGCCCTGTCACACCGGCAAGGCCGGCTTGAAGGACCCGATTCGGCTTCATGAATCGCGGTCCAGGCTCTAGATTGGTAGCACCCTCATTGCGATGGAAAGGACTCCCATGGCCCTCAAAGACCTGCTCCCCGGCCGGCTCGGCTTCGGCACCGCGCCGCTGGGCAACATGTTCCGCGACATCCCCGAGGCCGAAGCCCGGGCGACCGTCGATGCCGCGTGGAACGACGGCATCCGCTACTTCGACAACGCGCCGTTCTACGGCGCCGGCCTGGCCGAGATCCGCATGGGCGAGGCGCTCGCCGGCCGCCCGCGCGACGACTACGTCATCAGCACCAAGGTCGGGCGGCTGGTGCTGGACGAGATCGAGGACGTCAGCGCTCGCGACTTCGGCGAGAAGGGCGAGGTCTTCAAGTACGGCCGTCCCAACAAGATCGTCAACGACTATTCCGAGGATGCGACGCTGCGCTCGATCGAGGACAGCCTCCAGCGCCTCAAGACCGATCGCATCGAGATCATCTGGGTGCACGACGTCGCGCAGGACTTCTACGGCGACGAATGGCTCGGCGTCTTCGAGTCCGCGCGCAAGGGCGCGTTCAAGGCGCTGGACCGGCTGCGGGATGAAGGCGTGATCCAGGCCTGGGGCCTGGGCGTGAACCGGGTCGAGCCGATCGAGCTGGCGATGGCGCTCGATAGCGCCCGGCCCGACGGCTTCCTGCTCGCCGGCCGCTACACGCTGCTCGACCATGAACGCGCGCTGCAGCGCGTGATGCCCGAGGTCGCCCGGCAAGGGCTGGGCATCGTCGTCGGCGGCCCGTACAGCTCCGGCGCGCTGGTCGGCGGTCCCAACTTCGAGTACGCGCCGGCCAGTCCGCAGATCCTGGACAAGGTCGCACGCATCAAGGCGATCGCCGATCGCCACCGCATCAGCATGAAGGCGGCCGGCCTGCAGTTCGCGCTCGCCAATCCGGCGGTGGCCGCGGTGATTCCCGGCGCCAGCAAGCCGGAACGCCTCGCCGAGGACCGGGCCGCGCTCAACGAGCGCATTCCCGCCGACTTCTGGCGCGAGTTGCGTCAGGCGCGGCTGGTGCATCCGGACGCGCCCCTGCCCGGCGGCATCGCCTGAACGACGCGGCGGCGTGCCGCCCCGCGCTCGCGGGGCCGACCGGCGCGAGGGCCAGGCCGTGACAGTGCGCGGCCGGTAGTGCCGCGCCGGGTCACGGCGACCGGTCGGGCGTCCCGCTTGCCGAGGCGGGTATCGTCCCGACTTTCCTGCCCGCCGCCGCGCCCAACGCCCATGTCCGTGCCGCTCGCGCCTCGCTCCGCGCCGCTTTTCGTCGTGTTCAACCGCGCCTCGGGCCGAGGCGATCGTGACGAGCTCGGTCCCGCCGTCGAGGCCGCCTGCCGCGCGGCGGGCCGTGTCTGCGAGCTGCTGCCTGTCGAGGAGCCGGGCCGCCTGGCCGACACGGCAAGGGAGGCGGTGCGGCGTGCGTCCGAGGCCGGTGGCGTCGTCGTGGCCGCGGGCGGCGACGGCACCATCAACTGCGTCGCGCAGGCGGTGCTCGGCAGCGGCTGCGCCTTCGGCGTGCTGCCCCGGGGCACCTTCAACTACTTCGCGCGCACCCACGGCATTCCCGCCGAGCTGGACGGCGCGCTGCGCGTGCTGCTCGAGGAGCGCGCGGTGCCGGTCCAGGTCGGGTTTCTCAACGACCGGGTCTTCCTCGTCAATGCGAGCCTCGGCTTGTATTCGCAGTCGCTCGAGGACCGCGAGGTCTGGAAGCGGCAGTTCGGCCGCAGCCGGGTCATCGCCATCGGGGCGGTGCTCGCAACCATCCTGCGCGGTCATCGCAGCCTCGGGCTGACGATCGAGTCGCACGGCCCACCGCGCAAGGTCCGCACGCCGACGGTCTTCGTCGGCAACAACGCGCTGCAGATGGAGCAGGTCGGCCTGCCCGAGGCGCAGGCGATCGACCAGGGCGCGCTGGCCGGCGTGATGCTCAAGCCGGTGGGCCGATGGGGCCTGCTGAAGCTGTTGGTGCGCGGCGCCATGGGCCGCCTGGCCGAGGCGGACCAGATCGTCAATTTCGCCTTCCGCCGCTTGACGGTCCGGGATCGGCGCTTCGGCGCGCGGCGGGTGAAGGTCGCCACGGACGGGGAGGTCCTCTGGATGCGGCTGCCGCTGCGCTTCGAGGTCTCGCCCCACCGGCTGATGCTGATCCGCCCCCCGGGTCTGGCGGAGGAGCGCCGACAGGCCCAGGCCAGCCTGGCCGAGGCGGAGTCCGGGCGATGACGCTCGTGCTGCAGATGTCCGATCCGCACTTCGGCACCGAGCGGCCGATGGCGCTGGCCGCGCTGGAGCGGCTGTGCACCGAGCTGCGGCCCGATGTGCTGCTGATCACCGGCGACATCACCCAGCGCGCGCGGCCGATCGAGTTCTCCCGCGCCCGGGCCTTCGTCGACAAGCTTGGCATTCCGGCGCAACTGGTCATTCCCGGCAATCACGACATCCCGCTCTATGCGCTGCCGACGCGGCTGCTGCATCCCTACCAGCGCTACGAGCGCGCCTTCGGTCCGGTCCGGGACGGCGAGTTCGAGACCGACGACCTGCTGCTGATCGCGCTCAACACGACCCGGCGCTACCGGCACACGAACGGAGAAGTCTCGGAACGTCAGATCGAGCGCACCGCGCAGCGGCTGGCCCGGGCGCGAGCCGGTCAGGTGAAGCTGGTGGCGGTCCACCAGCCGGTGGCGGTGACACGCGCGTCGGACCTGGAGAACCTGCTGCGCGGTCATGCCAAAGCCGCGCGGCGCTGGGCGGAGGCCGGCGTCGATGCGATCGTCGGGGGCCACATCCACCTGCCTTACGTGCTGCCGCTGCATGCCCACCGGCCGGACCTGCCGCGGCCGGTCTGGGCCGTCCAGGCCGGCACCGCGCTGAGCACGCGGGTGCGGGGCGGCATCCCCAATTCGGTGAACCTGATCCGGACCGAGCGGGGCGAGGCGGCCGTCGTCGAGCGCTGGGACGTCGACGAGACCGCGGGCCAGTTTCAGCGCGTGAGTTCGACGCCGCTCGCCTGAGCCGCGATGCGCCGGCGCTTCGCCCAGCGCGCGAGCTCGATGCTGGCGATCGACACCGTCAGCCAGGCCGCGCCCGAGGCGAAGCCGGCGAGGACGTCGCTCGGGAAGTGGACGCGCAGGAACACCCGGCTCGCGCCGATCGAGAAGGCGAGCCCGGCGGCCGCGATCCAGGCTGGCACATGCCAGCGCCGCGGCAGCAGCCGCACCGCGAGGTAGGCGAGCATGCCCATGGCGATCACGGCGCCCGAGCTGTGGCCGCTGGGGAAGCTGAAGCCGTCCTCGGTCAGCCAGCGGGTCGGGTGGATCGGCCGGGCGCGCTCGAAGACCTGCTTCAGCGTCGGATTGAGGGCACCGTTGCCCAGCATCGCCAGCGCCCAGCCGAGCGCCAGCCCGCGGCGGCGCAGGACCAGCAGGCCCACGGTGACCGCCACGCCCAGGGTGATCAGCGTCTCGCGGTTGCCGACCAGGGTGAGCAGGTAGAAGGCACGCAGCGCCGCGTCGGGCACCTGACCGATCATCGCGACGATGAAGGCCTCGTCGAGCTGGCCGAGGGTCGGCTCGGCATGGAGCTCCTCCGCGATCGCGGCGAACAGCATCGCGCCGCCGACCAGGCAGGCGAAGCCCGCCGCGAAGCGCAGCAGCAGGGCGATGGGGGAGAGCGGCTCGGGCGTCGCGACCGAGGAGCCGCGCAGGGGCAGCAGCGCGCGGGCGACGAGGCCTGCGGTGAGCATCACCAGCAGCAGGAGCACGGCGTAGATCGCCAACGCATGGCCGCCGGCGAAGCGGGCGGCGTCGAGAAGGGTCGGATCGGGCATGCGGGCGATCATCCCAAGAAAAAAGCCGGACCTTTCGGCCCGGCTCAATCCTTGCAGGAGCGGACGCGGGTCAGGCGTCCGGAGGAGACTCGATCAATACATCATCCAGCCGTTGCGGGCGACGCGGCGCAGCGAGAAGGCCAGGTCCGGGCGCTCGGCCGACTGCTCGGAGGCGGCCTGCAGCACCGCATCGCGGGGGCGGATCTCGGCGGCGGCGTTGACGAATTCGACGACCGCGTGGCCGGCGCGCAGGGCCAGGCTCACCAGACGCTCGCCGGCGGCGCTCGCGGCGCGGACCCGGGCTGCGTCGGCAGCCATCACTTGGACATTCAGCGTGGTGGTGATCATGGCGGTTCCCTTCTGAGGTGATGTTCGGTGGCGCTTGCTTGGCGGGTGGCCTTGCGCCATGGCCGAGATATTGCGGTTTTTACGTAGGGCACGCCAATTGCGCTTCGGAATCGGGCCATCACCGCCAGAAATGACCCGTGACGGAATTAGCATCCGGCGCATGAGCATCCCCCGCCCCGTCAACTTCCGGACGCTGGACCTGAACCTGCTGCGCGTCTTCGACGTGGTGATGGAAGAGCGGCATGTCACCCGGGCCGCGCATCGGCTGGCCATCACCCAGCCGGCCGTCAGCAATGCGCTGCGCCGGCTGCGGGAGGCGACCCACGAGGAACTGTTCATCCCGTCCTCCACCGGCGTCGAGCCCACGCCGCATGCCCAGGCACTGTGGCCGGTGGTGCGGCGCGCGCTCTCCAGCCTGCAGCAGGCGCTGGAGCCGCAGATCTTCGACCCCCGCGCCGCCGGCAACACGGTCAGCTTCACGCTGGCCATGGCCGACGCCACCGCGGCCCTGGTGGTGCCGCAGCTGGCGCGGCGTTTCCTGGACGAGGGGATTCATGTCGGCCTGCGGGTGGTGCCGCTGACCACCCGCGACCCGCGCGAGCTGCTGGAGCAGGGCTGGGCGGACCTGGCCATCGGCTTCTTCCCCGACCTGACCGAGCAACTGCTGGTCGAGGACGACAGCGCCGCCTTCCGCCGCGAGGCGCTCTATGCCAGCCGCTATGTCTGCGTGATGCGCGCCGACCATCCGCTGGCCGCGCCCGGCGCGCTGACGCTGGACGCCTACTGCGCGGCGCAGCACCTGCGGGTCAGCTTCGCGGGACGGGCGCACGGCTTCGTCGACGACGCCCTGGCGATGATTGGCCGCAAGCGCACCGTCGCGATGACGGTCAACAGCTTCTTCACCGGCACGATGGCGGTGCAGCAGTCCGACCTGATCACGGTGCTGCCGGACAGCTTCGTGCCCGCGACCGGCTTCGCGGGGCAGCTCGCCTGCCGGCATCTGCCCTTCGCGCTGCGTGGCATCGACATCAGCCAGGTCTGGCATGTGCGCGCCGAGCCCGATCCCGCCCAGCGCTGGCTGCGCCAGGTGATCGGCGAGATCTCGGACGTGATCGCCGCGGGCGCCCGGGCGCTGCCGCAGACGGCCCCGCCGGCCGAGCCCGCCTGAGCGACCGGCGGTCCTCCGGCGCCCCGAAGGCCCGGAAACCCGAGCGCGCGGGCGCCGCCGGACGGCATGCATCAATTCCTTCGCCTCCCCCAGTATTTGTCTCCTTGCCGCTTCGGAGGCCAGCACCTAAAGTGCGCCACTCCTCAGATGAGAGTAATTCTCATCGACAGGTTCCGGTTCCACCGTCCTCCGGGATGCCAGCGAAAGAGACCCACGATGCGCTCACTGACGACCTCCTTCCGACCCTCCTTGCGCCCGATCGGGGCCGCCGCGGCGCTGGCGCTGTCCGGCCTGGCCATCACCCTCGCGGTCGCCCCAGCGGTGGCGCGCGCCGCGGCGCCGGCCGGCGGCGAACTGACGCTCTACACGACGCGCGAGGTCGCGCTGATCCAGCCGCTGTTGTCGGCCTTCACCGCCCGCACCGGCACCAAGGTCAACACCGTGTTCGTGAAGGATGGGCTGCTGGAGCGCGTCAAGGCCGAGGGCGCGCGCTCGCCGGTCGACCTGCTGATGACGGTGGACGTGGGCAATCTGGTCGACCTGGTCGAGGGCGGCGTGACCCAGCCGCTGAAGTCGGCCGAGGTCGAGGCGGCGGTGCCGGCCACCCTGCGCGCCGCGGACGGGCAGTGGACCGCGCTGTCGATGCGGGCCCGGGTGCTGTACGCCGACCAGGCGCTCAAGGCCGGCCCGATCCGCTACGAGGACCTGGCCGACCCGAAGTGGAAAGGCAAGGTCTGCACCCGTTCCGGCCAGCATCCCTACAACACGGCGCTGGTGGCCGCGATGATCGCGCACGACGGCGAGGCCCGGACCGAGCAGTGGCTGCGCGGCCTGAAGGCCAACCTCGGCCGCAAGCCCACCGGCGGCGACCGCGACGTGGCCCGCGACATCCTGGGGGGCATCTGCGATGTCGGCCTGGCCAACTCGTATTACGTGGGCCAGATGAAGTCGTCGCAGCCGGGCAGCGACGCGCGCAAGTGGGGCGACGGCATCCAGGTGCTGAAGCCGACCTTCGCCGCGAAGGGCTCCGGCACGCATGTGAACATCAGCGGCGCCGCGCTGGCCAAGCATGCGCCCAACCCGGCCGCGGCGCGGGCGCTGCTGGCCTTCCTGGTGTCCGAGCCGGCGCAGCAGCTCTATGCGCAGACCAACTATGAATACCCGGTGCGTGCCGGCGTCGCGCTGGATCCGCTGATCCAGTCGGCGATCGGGCCGGTCAAGGCCGACACCCTGCCGCTGACCGAGATTGCTCGTCATCGCAAGCAGGCCAGCCTGCTGATCGACAAGGTCGCCTTCGACCAGTGAGGGCGTGAGGACGGTCCTCGGCCGGCCGCGCGCGGTCGGCCCGCTCTGGCACGCGATGGCCACGGCGATCGCGCTGGCGGTGCTGGCGCCGCTCGTCGCGCTCGCCTGGACGGCGCTTGGCGCCGGGGCCGCGCATTGGGGCCATCTCGCCGCGCATGTGCTGCCGCTCGCGGCGGCGCAGACGGCGACCTTGCTGGCCGGCGTCGGGTTGCTGACGGCGCTCGTTGGGACCGGCAGCGCTTGGCTGGTGACGCGCACCGACTTCCCCGGTCGCGCCGTCTTGCAATGGGCGCTGCTGCTGCCGCTGACGGTGCCGACCTACATCGCGGCCTACAGCTACGTGGACCTGCTGCATCCGATCGGCCCCTTCCAGAGCGCGGTGCGCGCACTGCTGGGCTTCGAATCGCCGCGCCAGTTCCGCCTGCCCGATGCGCGCTCGATGATGGGCGCGGTGCTGGTGCTCTCGGCCGTTCTCTATCCCTACGTCTACCTGAGCATGCGCGCCATGTTCGCGACCCAGCCGGCCCGGCTGATGGAGGTCGCGCGCCTGCTCGGCGAGGGGCCATGGGGCGCGTTCCGGCGGGTCGCGCTGCCGATGGCGCGGCCGGCGCTGGCGGTCGGCGTGGGGCTGGTGCTGCTGGAGGTGCTGAACGATGTCGGCGCCTCGGAGTTCCTGGGCGTGACCACGCTGACGACCACCGTCTACACGACCTGGATCACCCGCTCCGACCTGGGCGCGGCGGCGCAGATCGCCTGCGCGATGCTGGCCATGGTGGCGCTGCTGGTCTGGCTGGAACGCCAGGGGCGACGGCGTCGTCGCGCCGGCACCGTCCATGCGATGCGGCCCGCGCCGCGGCGCCGGCTGCGCGGGCTGCGAGCCGGGCTCGCGACGGCGGCGGCCGCGCTGCCGGTGCTGGTCGGCTTCGTGCTGCCGGCGGGCCATCTGGCGGTGCTGGCCGGCAAGCGTGCGGCCGAAGGGCACGGCCTGTCCCCCGAGGTGCTGGCCGGGGCGATGAACTCGGGGGGACTGGCGCTCGGCGTGACCGCGATCGCCGTGGGGGCCGGCTTGATCGTCGCCTGGGCCTCGCGTCCGACGGGCGGGGCGGGGCGCCGCCGCGCGTGGTGGCTGGGCAGCGCGGCGCTGGGCTATGGCATCCCCGGCACGGTGCTGGCGATCGGGCTGCTGCCGCCGGCGCTGGCGATGGACGGAGGGATCGCCGCCGCGCTGGGGCTGCCCGGCTTGCCGCTGATGAGCCTGGGCGCGGTGCTGGTCCTGGCCTGCGTCCTTCGTTTCCTGGCGCTGCCGATCGGTGGCGTCGAGGCCGGACTGGCGCGGCTGCCGGCGCCGCTGGAGCAGGTCGCGCGCAGCCTGGGCGAATCGCCCTGGGGCACGCTGCGCCGGGTCCACCTGCCGCTGCTGAGGCCGGCGCTTTCCGCCAGCGCGCTGCTGGTGTTCATCGATGTGATGAAGGAACTGCCGGCCTCGCTGCTGCTGCGGCCGGCCAACTTCGAGACCTTGCCGACGCTGCTGTACGCCGAGGCCGCGCGCGGCAGTTATGAGCACGGCGCGCTCGCGGCGCTGCTGATCGTGGCGGTGGGGCTGCCGGCGGTGCTGCTGCTGAGCCGAGAACCCGCGTCGGCATCGCCCTCGGCCGACGCGTCTCCCGCATTCATGCCGATGAAGGAAGCGACATGAGCACCCTGTCCCTCGAGGACCTCCAGGTCCGTTATCCCGGTGCCGCCGCCCCGGTCCTGCGTGGTCTGTCGCTGACCCAGCCGCTGGGGACCATCGCCTGCCTGCTCGGTCCGTCGGGCTGCGGCAAGAGCACGGCGCTGCGCGCCATCGCGGGCTTCGAGCCGCTGGAGGCGGGCCGCATCGCGCTGGCGGGACAGCTGTTGTCGGGCCCCGGCCTGCATGTCGAGCCGGAGCGACGCGGCGTCGGTCTGCTGTTCCAGGAGATCGCGCTGTTTCCACACCTGGATGCGGCGGCCAACGTGGGCTTCGGCCTTCGGCGCCGGCCGCGCGCGGAGCGCGACCGTCGCGTGCAGGAACTGCTGGCGATGGTGGGCCTGGACTCGCTCGGCGCGCGGATGCCGCATGAGCTGTCCGGTGGCCAGCAGCAGCGGATCGCGCTGGCGCGTGCGCTGGCGCCATCGCCGCGGTTGCTGCTGCTCGACGAGCCGTTCTCCAGCCTGGACGCGACCACCCGCGACCGCCTGGCCGGCGAGGTGCGCGACATCCTGCGCGCCGCCGGCCAGACCGCGTTGATGGTCACCCATGACCCCGACGAGGCCGAGTCGATCGGCGACTGGATCGGCGTGATGGACGGCGGGCGCCTGGTCGAGTGGCGTCCGACCCGGCGCTTCTCCTTGCGACCGGCCCTGCCGTCCGACATCGCCGCCTGCATCGAACTGCGCGGACGTACCCGGGAGAATGCCGTCCCAGCGGCGCGGTTGGCCGAGCTGGGCATCACTGAAGCGTCCTGGTCCGGGCAGGTGCGTGACGGAACCTTGCCGGGGATCGTCGCAGAGGTCGAGGGCCGCCTGGCCGGCTACTGCTTCGGAGATTCGAGGACCGGCGAGATCGTCGTGCTCGCACTGCTGCCCGCGCATGAAAAGCAGGGACTCGGGCGCGCGTTGCTGGGCCGCATGGTCGCGCAGCTGCGCGCGCTGGGGCACCAGCGCCTGTTCCTGGGGTGCTCCGACAACCCGGCGCACCGATCGCACGGCTTCTATCGTCGGCTTGGCTGGCGCCCGACCGGCGAGCGCGACGGCCATGGGGACGAAGTGCTGGAGCTTCCTCCCACCTGAGTCGCCCGCGTTGTCTCGGCGCCGCGGCGCCCCCTCGGTTTCTCTTGATGTCGCCTTGAGGCCATCCGGGCTACGCTCGCCGCAAGCAAGAACGAGCGAGACATCCCATGCTCATCAACTGTGTCGCCTATCGCGACGGCCGTCGGCTGGCCGATATCCAGCCCGAAGAGATCAGCGACTACCTGACGCAGCCCGACTGCTTCGTCTGGGTCGCGTTGCGGGACGCCTCCACCGAGGAGGTCCTCGCGATGAAGGAGGAGTTCGACCTGCACGAACTCGCGGTGGAGGACGCGTTGCACGGCCAGCAGCGGCCCAAGGTCGAGGAGTACGGCGACACGCTGTTCGCCGTCATGCAGACGGTGCAGTTCACGCCCACCGACGAGCTCTGCACCGGCGAGGTGTCCATCTTCGCCGGCAGCAACTTCGTGCTGTCGATCCGCAACCGCGTCGCCCAGAGCCTGCTGGGCGTGCGCGCCCGCGCGGAGCGGGAACCGCACATGCTCAAGCGCGGTCCGGGCTTCGTGATGTACGCGATCATGGACGCGGTCGTGGACCGCTACTTCCCGGTCATCGAGGCGCTGGAGGCGGAACTCGAGGCGATCGAGGCGCAGATCTTCGAACCCGGCGTCACCCGCGACAACATCCGCCGCGTGTATGAACTCAAGCAACGCGTCACCGTCGTCAAGCACGCGGTGTCGCCGCTGCTGGACGCCGTCGGCAAGCTGGTGCGCGGTCGCGTGCCGCCGGTCTGCGAGGACACGCGCGAGTACTTCCGCGACGTCTACGACCATCTGGAACGGATGCAGACGGCGCTCGATTCGCTGCGGGATACCGCGACGACGGTCATCCAGGTGCATCTGTCGATGGCCGCGATCGAGGACTCCGAGACCACCAAGCGCCTGGCGGCCTGGGCCGGGATCTTCGCGGCGGCCACCGCCTTCGCCGGGATCTGGGGCATGAACTTCGAGGTCATGCCGGAGCTCAAGTGGCGCTGGGGCTATCCCGCTGCGCTGGGCGTGATCACCGCGACCTGCGGCGTGCTGTTCTGGAGGTTCAGGAAGGCCGGCTGGTTGTAAGAAGGACCGTGGCCGGCGGCAATGGCCGTGCTCAGATCAGCTCGGCGATCGCCTTGCCCATCTCGGTCGTGTCCGCCTCGCCCCCCAGGTCGCGCGTGCGCGGCCCCGAAGCCAGCGTCTGCTCGATCGCCTTCAGGATCGCGTCGTGCGCGGCCTGCTCGCCCAGGAACTGCAGCATCAGCGCGCCCGACCAGATCATCGCCACCGGATTGGCGATGTTCTTGCCGTAGATGTCGGGCGCCGAGCCATGCACCGGTTCGAACAGGGAAGGGAAATTCCGCTCCGGGTTCAGGTTGGCCGACGGCGCCAGCCCGATCGTGCCGGTGGTCGCGGGCCCAAGGTCCGACAGGATGTCGCCGAACAGGTTGGACGCCACCACCACGTCGAAGCGCCCCGGCTGCAGCACGAAGCGCGCCGACAGGATGTCGATGTGCTGCTTGTCCACCGTCACCGACGGATAACCTGCACCGACCGCGTCCGCGCGTCCATCCCACCAGGGCATCGAGATCGCGATGCCGTTGCTCTTGGTCGCCACCGTGAGGTGGCGGCGCGGGCGGCCCTGCGCCAGCTCGAACGCGTACTTCAGCACCCGGTCCGCGCCGAAGCGCGAATAGACCGACTCCTGGATCACGATCTCGCGATCGGTGCCGGCGTACATCACCCCGCCGAGGTTGGTGTATTCGCCCTCGGTGTTCTCCCGCACCACGAGGTAGTCGATCTCGCCCGGCTTGCGATTGGCCAGCGGGCAGGGCACGCCCTCGAAGAGCCGCACCGGCCGCAGGTTGATGTACTGGTCGAACTCGCGACGGAACTTCAACAGCGACCCCCACAGCGAAACATGGTCCGGCACGGTCGCCGGCCAGCCCACCGCGCCGAAGAAGATGGCGTCCTGGCCCTGCAGTTGCGCCTTCCAGTCGTCCGGCATCATCTGGCCGGTCTGCTGGTAGTAGTCGCAGCTGGCCCACGCGATGTGGGTGAACTCGAACCGGATGCCGAAGCGCCTGGCAGCGGCCTCCAGCACCCGCAGGCCTTCGGGCATCACTTCCTTGCCGATGCCGTCGCCGGGGATGACGGCGATCTTGTACGTCTTGCTCATGGTCGTGCTTTCGATCTTGAAATCAACGGAGGTCGGAAGGGCGGACCGGGCGCGTCCGACCGTCCCGCGAAGCGGACGATCGTCGCGGGCGATCCACCGTCGTGATCAGTACGGCGAGCCGGTCGGCGCCGGCTGCGGCGGCGAGAGCTCGAAGTCTGCCGCAAGGCGCCGCGTGGCCTGTGCGAGCAGCGTGACGTCGATGCCGACCGCGACGAAGCGGGCGCCCAGCGACAGGTAGTGCCGCGCCAGCGCCGCATCGCCGGTCAGCGTGCCGGCCGCCTTGCCGCTGGTGACGATGGTGCGCAGGGCCGCGTCGATCGCCGCCTGCACCTCGGGATGCGTCGGATGGCCGCGATGGCCCATGGACGCCGCGAGGTCGGCGGGTCCGATGAACACGCCGTCGACGCCGTCCACCGCGCAGATCGACTCGAGGTTGCGCAACGCGGTGACCGTCTCGGCCTGCACCAGCACGCAGGTCTCGCCGTCGGCCTCGTCGAGGTAATGCCGGCGCAGGCCCCAGCGCGATGCGCGCGCCACCGCCGCCCCGACGCCACGCACGCCGTGCGGCGGGTAACGCGTCGCGGCCACCACCGCCGCCGCCTGCTCGGCGGTGTCGATCATCGGCACCAGCAGCGTCTGCACGCCGATGTCCAGCAGCTTCTTGAGACCGTCCTTGTCCGCATTGACCGCGCGCACCACCGGATGCGACGGATACGGCGCCACCGCCTGCAACTGCTGCAGGGTGCTGGTCAGCTCATTGGGCGCATGCTCGCCGTCGATCAGCAGCCATTGGAAGCCGGCGGTCGCGCAGACCTCGGCGCTGTAGGCCTGCGCCATCGACAGCCACAGGCCGATCTGCGGCCGGCCCGCGGCCAGGCCCTGCTTGAAGGCGTTGGAGAAGTGCATCGCGCTCATGACAGGCCTCCCTGGCAAACGTACTTGATGTGCAGGTAGTCGTCGAGCCCATGGGTGGAGCCCTCGCGCCCGTAGCCGGATTCCTTGACGCCGCCGAAGGGCGCGGCCTCCGCGGCGATCGCGCCCTCGTTCAGGCCGACGATGCCGCTCTCCAGCGCATCGGCGACCCGCCAGGCGCGCGCGAGGTCGCGGGTGTAGAAGTAGGCGGCCAGGCCGAAGGGCGTGTCGTTGGCGGCGGCGATGACCTCGTCCTCGCGCTCGAAGCGGAACACCGGCACCACCGGCCCGAAGGTCTCTTCCCGCCACAGCAGCATGTCGGTGGTCGCGCCGGTCAGCACCGTCGGCGCGAAGTAGTGGGGACCGGCCGCGATCTCGTCGCGCACCCGTCGGCCGCCGGCAACCGCGGTCGCGCCGCGCGCGAGCGCGTCCTGCACATGGCGCTCGATCTTCTCGACCGCGCGGGCATTGATCATCGGACCGATCTGCGAGTCGGCGCGGCTGGCCGGGCCGACCCGCAGCGCGCTCACTCGCGCCGCGAGCTGCTCGACGAAGCGGTCATGGATGCCCGCCTGGGCGAAGACGCGGTTGGGGCAGACGCAGGTCTGGCCGCCGTTGCGGAACTTGGCAGCCATCAGGCCGTCGACCGCCGCGTCGACATCGGCATCGTCGAAGACGATGAAGGGCGCATTGCCGCCGAGTTCCAGCGACAGCTTCTTGAGCGTGGCGGCCGACTCGCGGGCCAGGTGCTTGCCCACCGGCGTCGAGCCGGTGAAGGTGATCTTGCGCACGCGATCGTCGGCGAGCCACACATCGACGACCTCCGGCGTGCGCTCGCGCGAGGCGCAGACGAGGTTGAGCACGCCCGGCGGCAGGCCGGCCTCGACGGCCAGTTCGACCAGCGCCAGCGAAGTCAGCGGCGTGTCCTCGGCCGGCTTGGCGACGACGGTGCAGCCGGCGGCCAGCGCCGGCGCGATCTTGCGGGCGATCATCGCGGCGGGGAAGTTCCAGGGCGTGATCGCCGCGACGACGCCGACCGGCTCGCGCAGCGCCAGCATCCGGCGGCCCGCCACCGGGGCGGGAATGACCTCGCCGTTGGCCCGTGTGGCCTCCTCGGCGAACCACTCGATGTAGCTCGCCGCGTAGGCCACTTCCGCGCGTCCCTCGGCCAGCGGCTTGCCTTGCTCCCGCGAAATCAGCGCGCCCAGGCGGTCCTGGTCGCGCAGCAGGAGATCGTTCCAGCGCTTGAGCAGCGCGGCGCGCTGCTTGGCCGGCACCGCGCGCCAGCCGGCGAAGGCCGCCTGCGCGGCATCGACCGCGGCTCGCGCGTCCTCGGCGCGGCTGTCGGGCACCTCGGCGATGCGGCCGTCGTCGGCGGGATCGACGACCGGGAATCGGTCGCCGGCGGCCGCATCGCACCAGCGACCGGCAATGTGGTTCTGCGTCTGCATGAAAGGACCCGAAGGCGGAAGGAAGTCAGGGAGCGATGGATGCCGCGGCAACCGACACGGGTGCCGGCGCCGTCAGCTGACGATGCCCAGGTGCCAGGGCACGAACTCGTGGTCGCCCAGGCCGAGCCGCTCGCTCTTGGTCGGCTCGCCAGACGCGGTGCGCAGCAGGTGTTCGAAGATCTGACGGCCCATCTCTTCGATGCTGAGCGTGCCGTCGATGACCTGGCCGCAGTTGATGTCCATGTCTTCCTCGAGGCGGGTGAACATCGGCGTGTTGCTGGCCAGCTTGATCGTCGGCGCCGGCTTGGAGCCGAACATCGAGCCGCGGCCGGTGGTGAAGCAGATCAGGTTGGCGCCGCTGGCGATCTGGCCGGTGACCGCGACCGGGTCGTAGCCCGGCGAATCCATGAACACGAAACCGTGCTCGTCGATCGGCTCGGCGTACTCGTAGACCTGCCGCAGCGGCGTCGTGCCGCCCTTCATCGCGGAGCCCAGCGACTTCTCGAAGATGTTGGCCAGCCCACCGGCCTGGTTGCCGGGACCGACGACGCCGTTGAACTGCCCGTTGTGGCCGCGGGTGTACGCCTCCCACCAGGCCAGCCGGTCCAGCAGTTTCTGGCCGACCTCCGGGCTGATCGCGCGGCGGGTGAGCAGGTACTCGACGCCGTGGATCTCGGGCGTCTCCGACAGGATCGCGGTGCCGCCATGACGCACCAGCAGGTCCATCGCGGCGCCCAGCGCCGGATTGGCCCCGATGCCGGAGAAGCCGTCCGAGCCGCCGCATTCCAGCCCGATCTTCAGATGCGCGGCGCTGACCGGCTGGCGGGAGACGCGATTGGCGATCGGCAGCATCGCCTCGACGGCGCGGATGCCGGCCTCGATCGTGGCGCGGGTGCCGCCGGTGTCCTGCATCACCAGGGTGCGCAGCGTCTCGCCGGCCACCAGGTGCTGGGACTCCATCAGGCCGGCGACCTGGTTGCGCTCGCAGCCCAGGCCGACGATCAGCGCGCCGCCGAGGTTGGGGTGGCGCACATAGCCGGCGATCGTGCGACGCAGCAGGTCGAAATGCGGGCTGGGCGAGGACATGCCGCAGCCGGTGGTCTGCGCGAAGGCGACGACGCCGTCCACGTTCGGATAGGCCTTCAGCCGCTCCGGCGTGAAGTGCTCGGCGATGCGATTGATCGCGGTCGACGAGCAGTTGACCGACGCGAGGATGCCGATGAAGTTGCGCGTGGCGACGCGGCCATCCGCCCGCACGATGCCCTGGAAGGTGGCGCGCTCCGCTTCGGGCAGGTAGTCCACCGGCTTCACGTCCGCGCCGAAGGCGGGATCGCGGTGGAAGTCGACCAGCGCGATGTTGTGCGCATGGACGTAATCGCCGGCCTCGATGTCGCGCGCGGCCATGCCGATCACCGCGTTGTACTTGCGGATCGGCTCGCCGGCGGCGATGCGGCGCGCAGCGATCTTGTGGCCGGCCGGCACCTGCGCCTTCAGGCGCAGGCCGAATTCCGGCAGCACCTGACCGAGCGTCAGGGCCTGGCGCGCGATCAGCACGTTGTCGCCGGGATGCAGTCGCAGCAGCGGCGAGGCCGTCGCGGTCGCGGTCGACGCGGCGGCGGCCGCCTCGGCGGAATGGGCGTTCATCGATCCGCTCACGCTCAGCCCTTGGCCAGCAGCTCGCGCAGCTTCAGCCGCTCGATCAGCTGCGTGTCCTTGCGGTAGGTCGCCTGGATGTATTTCTCGTAGTCGGGCTGGTCCAGGTACATCACCGGCGCGTCGATGCGGTCGCAGACTGCGACGAACTCGGGATCCGCGGCGGCCTTGCGGAAGGCGTCGCGCAGCCGGGTCACGATCGCCGGGTCCATGCCCTTCGGCGCGCCGATGCCGTTGGGCGCGTCGACGACCAGGTCATAGCCGGACTCCTTCAGCGTCGGAACCGTCGGGAAGTCCTTGGTGCGGGTCTCGCCCCAGGTCACGAGCAGGCGCAGCTTGCCGGACTTGACGTGCGGCGCCCAGGAGCTGGAGTCGGCCACCGCGTCCACCTGGCCGCCCAGCAGGTCCTGAAGCGCCGGCGCGCCGCCCTTGTAGGGAATGTGGTTGAGCTGGATGCCGGCGAGCAGGTTGAATTCCTCCATGCCGACATGGGTGGCGCCGCCGATGCCGGCGCTGCCGTAGGTGATCAGGCCGGGCTTGGCCTTCGCGGCGGCGACGAACTCGGCCAGCGTCTTCCACGGCGCGTCCGCGCGCACCGCCAGGCCGAAGGTCTGGCCGTTGACGCGGGCGAGGTAGGTGAGGTCCTTGAGCGGATCCAGCTGCACCGTGCGCAGCTGCGCGAAGCGGGTCACCGAGATCGGCACCTGGCCGATCGTGTAGCCATCGGGCTTGGCGGTCGACAGCACCTTGGTGCCCAGCATGCCGGACGCGCCGGCGCGGTTCTCGATGATGACGGTCTGGCCCAGCACCTTGGCCGCAGCCTGGCACAGGGCCCGCATCGTCACGTCGGCGGTGCCACCGGCGGGCCAGGGGCAGATGAAGGTGATGGCCCGTTCGGTGGGATAGGCGGCGGCGCGCGCGACACGCGGCAGCGACAGGGCGCTGGCGCCGAGGCCGGCGGCGCCGGCGAGCAGGACGCGGCGGCGGTCCATGCGGATGGTCATCTATGTCTCCTGGCTCGGGATCGAGGTCTGGCTCGGAATCGAAGGCGGCGGGCCTTGTCGCGTTGCGCCGTGCGATGGCGAAGCGAGGCCTCTTTGCGTCGCATTGTGGGCACCCGGTCCATGCGGCTCAATTGAAGAACTGGACAGGCTTCATGCCGGAAACGGCATGAAGCCTAAGATGCGCGGCCATGAGCCAGATCGATCGTGTCCTGCGTTCCAACCTCAAGCTGCGCCACCTGCAGATGCTGGTCGCGCTCGACCAGTTCCGGCACCTCGGCCGCGCGGCGGAGTTCCTGTCGCAGACGCAGCCGGCGGTGTCGAAGTCGCTGGCCGAGGTCGAGCGCATGTTCGGCCTGGCCTTGTTCACGCGCTCCACGCGCGGCACCGAGCCGACGCCATTCGGCGAGGCGGTGGTGCGTTTCGCGCGCTCGGTGCTGTCGGACTACGCCCGCACCCGCGACGAGATCGCCGCCGTGGCCAGCGGCGCGGCGGGACGGGTCAGCGTCGGCGCGATGGTGGTGGCGATGCCGGGCCTGGTGGCCGGCGCGGTCGAGCGGCTCAAGCGCCACTCGTCGCTGACCACGGTGCACCTGGAGGAGGGCGATCTGACGCGCCTGCTGCCGCGCCTGCGCGTGGGCGAACTCGACGTGATCGTCGCCCGGCTGGAGCCCGGCTATGCCGCGCCGGACCTGGCGACCGAGCCGCTGATGGAGGAGGCGATGCGCATCGTCGTGCGGCCCGACCATCCGCTGGCCGCCGGCCGCAAGCGGCGCGAGCCGCCCTGGGCCGAACTCGCCGGCATGCCGTGGGTGATGCCGCCGCCATGGGCCTCGTCGCGGATCAAGCTGAACCAGCTCTTCTACGCCCAGCGGCTGGATCCGCCGAGCGACATCATCGAGAGCGCGTCCTTCCTGGTCACCCTGACCTTCCTGCGCCAGCGTGGTGCGGCCGCCTTCGTCGCCGACAACGTGGCGCGCTACCTGGTCCGCGAGGGGCTGGCGAAGGCGCTGCCGATCGACGTGCCGATCGAGCTGCCGCCGGTGGGCCTGCTGACGCTGCGCAACCGGCGCGCGACGCCGGCGGCTGAGCAGTTCATGGCCTGCTGCCGCGAGGTCGCGGCGGCTCACCCGCCCAGGGCGGCATCGCGGAAGCTGTCCAGGGCCAGTTCGTAATTCATCTCGCCGAGCAGCGCGACCAGCCGGTCGCGATCGGCGTTCCAGCTGTCGACGACATGGCGCCAGGCCGGTGCGAGCGAGCGCGGCTCGGCCTCGTCGTCCGGGATCTCCGCCGCGATCGAGGCCGGCGGCAGGTCCGAGGGCAGCATCAGCCGGGAGGCGACGACGGGCCGGTCGGCATCCTCGTCATAGCGCGGGTCACCGGCGTCCGCGTCGATGCCCGGGTCGATGCGCCAGCGGCCGTCGGCCTGCACCGCGATCCGCGGGCGCAGCCAGGGCTCGTGGGCGCGCGGATTCAGCAGGTGGCAGCTGCGATGGCGGGCATCCACCACCAGCAGGCTGAGCACCGATCCGCGGCCGTTGGCGAGTTCCTCGACATAGTCCGGATGCTCCGGCGGGCCGTCGACGTCCAGCACGAAGTAGCGGTCGTCCAGCCATTCCCCGGAGCCGGCGATCGAGCAGCCGAAGGTCAGTTCCTGCGGGTAGGGCAGCAACCGGCCGTCCAACCAGAGCGCGGCGCCGTAGGGCGCCTCGAAGACGGCACCGTCCTGGGGGAACTCCGGCAGTTGGCCGTCCTCCCACCAGACGACGGCGCGATGCAGCCGCCCCGGCGCGTCGGCGATGCGGAAGCCGGCGGTGCGCCACTCGGGCCAGGAGGCCCAGACGCGGGACTCGACGCGCTCGTCCAGCCCCATCGCGCGCAGGTCGCGGCTGCTGGCGTGCTGCAACAGATGCTGTGCGAAGTGCCGCCACATCGCCGGACCGAGCGTCCGGGCGATCGGTTCGGCGTCGCGCAGCCAGTCGAGCAACAGCGGCACGATCGGCGCCTGTCGCGACCACAGCGCGTGCGCCGCCACCGACTGCGCCCAGCGGCGCTCCAGGGCCCGCAGGCCCCGTGTGTCGGGGCCGGCGGCCGGCGGCGGAGCAGGGCGGGAGGAGGACCCGGCGGGCCCGTCGGAGGCGGCCGGAGGTTCGGAGAGCCCCACCAGCGACGGCGGGACGGGGGAGGGCGGCAGGTGGTACAGCGGCATCAGGTCAGGCGCACCGGGATGGAGGAAGCGGTGTCGCGAGCGCTGGTGGGCAGATGGGATTCCTGGGGCAGGGCGCGCCCGTCGCCGTCCTGGGGGACGCCTGCCGATTCGTGCGGGGGCGGGTCTTGCCCGGGCGGGCCGCTGTCGGCAAAAGCTGCAGGCGGGGAGCGGGCGAGTGGGGCGGGCGAGGGCGGGCGCGCGCGCTCAGCGCCGGCGCCGCCACCACAGCCAGGTGCCGGTGACGCCCATGCCGAACAGCACGAGGCCGAGCAGGCCGGTGAGCACCCGGTGGGCGGGCCCGAACAGTTCGCCGGCGTGCAGGGGATAGATCCACGCGGTGGAGCGGCCGGCGAGGTCGAGTTCATCCCAGCGCTGACGCGCCAGGACATGGCCGTCGACCGGATGGGCCCAGACCGAGGACAGCCCGTTGGGATGCGGCTCGCCGGGCAGCTTGAAGCGGATGCGGATCGGGCGCGTGTCCACGGCCCCGAGCTGGACGAAGCCCACCCGGCCATCCGGCCAGGCGGCCTGGGCGTCGGCCACGATGGCGTCAAGCGGGCGGCGCTGGCCGTGGTCCGGGCCGACCTTGGGCGGTTTCGGCGCCGCTTCGCCGACCAGCGCGTTGATCCAGCCGCCGATCGGCCGATAGGCCATCCACGCGCCGCTGGCGACGGTCACCGCCAGGAGCAGGCCCAGCACCGCGCCGCCGAAGCGGTGCAGGTCGAACAGGCCGCGGGTGGTGCCCTTGTCGAGCTTGAGCTTGAAGGCGTGACGCCACTGCGCGGCGGTCGTCGGCCACCACAGGACCAGGCCGGTGACCAGCAGCGCGAGATAGGCCAGGGCGGTGAAGGCAAGCACCGCCTTGCCGGTGTCACCCAGCAGCAGCGCGCTGTGCAGCTCGAACACGAGGTTGGCGAGCCCCTCGGCCTCGCCGCGCCGGCCGAGCTCGGCCACGGTGACCGGGTCCAGGTAGAGCGTGCCTTCCCAGGCCGGGCCGCGCACCATCACGCGCAGCGACTCGCCGGGCTCGCGCGGCGGCCGGATCGTCATCGTCGACTTGGGGCCGAATTCCTCGGCGACCCGGCGGCGCAGCGTTTCCAGCGGCGTGGTCGACGCCTCCGCGGCAGGCGCGAGGCCCGACCCCGCCGCAGCCGCCGGCGGCGCGCGGAAGAGCTCCGGGTGCATCGCCTCGTCCAGCGGACGCAGCACCGTCATCAGCGCGCCCAGCAGCGCCGCCGCGGTGAGCAGCAGGCCGAGCGTCAGTCCGGTCCAGCGGTGCAGCCAGATCCAGACGCGGCGGGCGGTCATCAGCGCCATGGCTCGCTCGCTCCCAGGCCGGCGATCAGAAGTCGACCTTGGCGGTAATGCGCAGCGTGCGCGGCGCGCCGACGCCTAGCAGGCCGTTGCCGGCGGTGCTCCAGTAGTCCTTGTCGGTCGCGTTGTCGAGGTTGGCCTGCAGGTTGACCCGCTTGTCGAAGAGGCGCGTCTCGTAGCGCGCGCCCAGCGACAGCGTCTGGTAGCCGTCGACCCAGGCCTGGTTGCTGTTGTTCACCGCGCGCTTGCCGACGTGGTAGACGCCCGCGTTCAGCGACAGGCCCGGCACCGCCGGCAGCCGGTACTCGCCGAAGACGCCCAGCGTGTTCTTCGGCGTGTTCTCCGGGGTCTTGCCCAGTTCCAACGGGTTGCCGGTGCCGACCTTGGTGATCTCCGCGTCCAACACCACGCCGGAGACGACCAGCGCGAAGTCGCGGCCGATCTCGCCGCTGGCGGAGAACTCCAGGCCGCGGTAGCGGGTCTCGCCGCCGACCTGGTAGACGCGGTTGATGGTCGTGGCCAGCGGACGGTCCGTCTGGAACAGCGCCGTCTGCAGCAGCACCGCGCCCAGGCGGGCCTTCACGCCGAGTTCGTGCTGGCGGCTCACCGCCGGCGGCAGCACCTGGCCGAAGTTGTCGGTGTTCAGCGGCGCGGTGCCGGTCTCCTCCAGGCCGCGCAGCGCGCTGGCGTAGACGCTCAGGTCCTTCATCGGCTTCCACATCACCGAGACATTGGGCGTCACCTTGTCGGCGCGGTAGGTCGGCACCGGCGACGAGGGATTGCTCGCCTCGCTGCGGTACACCGTCTTGCGCAGCCCGGCCAGCAACTGCCACCGCTCGCCGAAGCTCATCCGGTCGAAGATGTACAGGCCACGGTCGTTGACCTCCGACGGGAAGCCGGTCTGCGTCAGCGTCGGGCTGACCGGCGCGATGTCGACCGGGTCGTACAGGTTCTGCGCGGCGCGCGCCGTCCCGTTGAACCAGCCGGCCGAGGCTCGCCGGTTGTAGGTCGCGCCGATCGTCAGCTCGTGGCCGATGCCGGCCGTGTCGAAGCGGCCGATCGCTTCGACGCGGTGGTTGGTGTTGGTGTACTCCTGGCCCTTGAGCACCGAGATGTTGGCGGTGCCGGCGCCGGTCTGGGTGTTGTAGTTGGTCAGCGTCGTGTAGTTGCGGTCGCGCTGGGTGTTGGCGCGGCCGGATTCGATGCTCAGCACCCAGTCGTCGCTGAGCGCGAAGTCGCCGCGCACCAGCAGGTTGGTCGCCTCGGCGTCGTAGCGGGCCCACTCGGGCGCGATGTTGGTCTTGTTGTCCGGCACCCGCGGCAGCGTGATCACGCCGTTGACCGCGGCCGGCAGCGTGATCGCGCCCTGCTCGCTGACGTTCTTGCGGTAATGCTCGACGTCCACCTTCAGGTTGGCCCAGGGGGTCGCGCGCCAGTCGTAGGCGACCGACACCAGCCCGCGGTCGCCCTTGTAGCGGTCGATGCCTGTGGCTTCCTTGCTGGTGACGGCGTTGAAGCGCAGGCCCATGCTGTCGTCGGCGCCGAAGCGGCGGCCGATGTCGACATGGGCCTTCATGCCGCCGTGGTCGTTGAAGGTGGTCGTCAGCGAGGTCACCGGCGTGGGGCCGGCCCGCTTGGTCACGAAGTTGACGATGCCCGACGGCGGCACCATGCCGTAGTACATCGACGACGCGCCCTTGAGCACCTCCACCTGTTCCTTGTTCTCGAGTGGGATGTCGATCAGGTTGACGATGGGCAGGTTGCCGTTGAGGCGGTAGTTGCCGCGGTTCTCGACGACGATGCCGCGGATCGACAGGTTGTCGTAGGTCGAGCCGCTGACCTGCGAGCGGGTCACGCCGGCGGTGTTCTTCAGCGCGTCGTACAGGCCCTGCGCGGCCTGCGCGTCGAGCAGGTCGCGCGACATGACGCTGTTGGTCAGCGGGACGTCCAGCGGATCCTGGTCGCGGAAGGCGCCGACCCGAACCGTCGTCGGCGCGAAGGTCTTCTTGCGCACGCCATTGACGGTGACCTCGTCCAGCAGCTTCGCCGGCGCCTGGCCCTCGACGGCCAGGCGGGCGTCGGGTGCCTTCGCGTCGGTCGCCGCGGACTGCGCGCCGGCCGCGAACGGGGCCAGCAGCGCGAGGACGGACAGGGAGATCAGGGACAGGCGCGGCGAGGCGCCGCGGGACGCGGTGGACGACATGACGTGGACCGGGGGACCGGAGATCAGGGATTCAGGGGAGGCGGGCCGGGGAGGCCGCGGGCGCGGCGAAGGGCCGCGCTTGCTCAAGCGAACGCGATACGTTATCAAATGCGAATGGTTCGCAACATTGGGGTTGCGGGAATTCGTGCGCAGGACGCGCGCGTACCCCCCGATCGCGCGGAATCGCCCCCAAAACCGTGGCGGGCGCGCCACCCTTTTTGCGGTCTCCGGGGGCGGTCGGCCCGGACGAAGCGGCAGCGAGGGCGACCGGGAGGGCGCCGGGTGGAGGTTGGTAGACGTCCGATTCCTGCCAGACGGCGGCAGGGGCCCGACCTAGGATGCGCCGTGCTTCCCTCCGAAGCTCCCCTCATCCCTTCACGAGGCTTCCAAGATGACCACCGCATCCCCCACCGCCGCCGACAAGTCCGCCGCCCTGTTCGCGTTGCATCAGCGTCCGGGTCCATTCGTCATCGCCAACGCCTGGGACATCGCCTCGGCGCGGATGCTGGAGGCGGCGGGCTTCCCCGCGCTGGCGACCTCGAGCGCGGCGGCGGCCGAGGCCATCGGCCGGCGTGACGGCCAACTGACCCGGGACGAGACCCTGGCCCACATCCGGCTGCTGGCCGGCGCGACGTCGCTGCCGCTGAGCGCCGACCTGGGCAACGGCTTCGGGCACCGTCCCGAGGATTGCGCATTGACGATCCGCCTGGCGGCGGAGGCGGGCGCGGTCGGCGGGTCGATCGAGGATGCGTCCAGCGAGGGCGGCGCGCCGATCCTGGACTTCGACCTGGCCGTCGAGCGCGTCGCCGCCGCGGTCGAGGCGGCGCGCGCACTGCCGGTGCCTTTCCTGGTCACGGCGCGCTCGGAGAACTTCCTGCATGGCGTGAACGACCTGGAGGACACGATCCGGCGCCTGCAAGCCTTCGAGCGTGCTGGCGCCGACGTGCTGTTCGCGCCGCTGCTGCCGGACCTGGCCGCGGTCCGCCGGGTCTGCGCCTCGGTGTCCAGGCCGGTGAACTTCATGGCTGGCATCCCGGGACGCTCGTTCAGCGTGCGCGAACTGGGCGAGGCCGGCGTCAAGCGGGTGAGCCTGGCGATGTCGCTGTTCCGGCATGCGATGAAGGCCGCGCGACTGGCCGCCGAGGAGATCCGCGACCACGGCACCTTCGGATATCTCGATCCGCGTTGAAGCCGGGGCGCCGGGCGGAGGGAACGACACTTGCTCGCTTCGGCGCGCCCCGTTCCCCTGTCATTGGAGTTCCCCGATGAAGATGCTTCTCGCCGCCGCCCTCGCGGCGCTCTCCCTCGCCACGTCGGTGCAGGCCGCCCCCAGCTACGGCGCCCGGCTGGAGGGCTTCGAGTACCCCTACCCGCTGCAGCGCTTCAAGCTGAACTCGCAGCGCCAGGCGCTGGAGATGGCCTACATGGATGTCGCGCCGACCGCGCCGCCCAATGGCCGGACCGCGGTGCTGCTGCATGGCAAGAACTTCTGCGGCGCGACCTGGCAGGAGACGATCGCGGTGCTCGCAGGCGCCGGCTACCGTGTCGTGGTGCCGGACCAGATCGGCTTCTGCGCGTCGACCAAGCCGGTCGGCTACCAGTTCAGCTTCAACCAGCTCGCCGCCAACACGCAGGCGCTGTTGCAGTCGCTCGGCATCGCCAGGGCGACGGTGATCGGCCATTCGATGGGCGGCATGCTCGCGATGCGCTACGCGTTGCAATACCCGGCGCAGGTCGAGCAACTCGTCGCCCTCAATCCGCTGGGGCTGGAGGACTGGCAGGCGGCCGGGGTGCCGTACGCGACCATCGACCAACTGCATGCGCAGGAACTGAAGACCACGGCCGAGACCATCAAGGCCTACCAGCTGCGCTTCTATTACAACGGCCAGTGGAAGCCGGCCTACGACCGCTGGGTCGAGATGGCCGCCGGCCTGTATGCCGGCCCGGGACGCGACCTCGTCGCCTGGAACCAGGCCCAGACCTCCGAGATGATCTTCACCCAGCCGGTGGTGCATGAGTTGCCCCATCTGCAGGTGCGGACGCTGTTGATGATCGGCGGCAAGGACCGCACCGCGCCGGGCGCCAACCGCGCGCCCAAGGCGATTGCCGAGCAGCTGGGCGACTACGCGACGCTCGGCCGCACGACCGCGAAGATGATTCCCGGCGCCGCGCTGGTCGAGTTCCCGGCGCTGGGGCACTCGCCGCAGGTCGAGTCGCCCAAGGAATTCCATGAGGCCCTGCTGAAGGGGCTCGCCGCCCGCTGACGATGCGGCGGCGCCTTCTGGCGCTCAGCCGACCGGCAGGTTGCTGGTCGCCGTCTTCAAGGCCGGCGCGTGGGCCTTCTTGCGGTAGAGCTGTGCCGGCCGGTGGCTGCCGCCGCTGGTGAAGGCGCCGGGGATCTCCTCGATGACATCGAGCTCCTCGATGCGGCGGCGGAACCCGCGCTTGTCGAGCGTCGCGCCGAGCACCTGCTCATAGGTGCGTTGCAATGCGCCGAGCGTGAACTCGGCCGGCATCAGGTGCACTGGCAGCGAGGAGTACAGCGTCTTCGATCGCACGCGTTCGACGGCGGTGCGTAGGATCTGCGCATGGTCGAAGGGCAACGAGCGCAGGCCATCGACCGGCGCCCAGCGGAAGCGCTCCCCCGCCGGCTCGCCCACCGGTTCGGGCACCACCGCGTAGTAGCTCACCGACAGCGACCATCCGCGCGAATCGCGATGCATGCCGGAGAAGGTCCTGAGCTGCTCCAGGTAAGGAGAGACCAGGCCCGCCTTGTCTCGCAGGATGCGGGCGGCGGCCTCGTCGGCGTCCTGGTCCTGGTCGGTGTGAACCCAGCCACCGGGCAGCGTCCAGGCGCCGAGCGCCGGCGCCTTGTCGCGCCGAGTCAGTCCGGCGTGCAGATGACTGTCGCGCAAGGTCAGCAGGACGATGTCGACGGTGACGATGGGGCGTTCGAAGTCCACGGCTCGATGCTTAGTGCGAAACGGCACGAATTATGGACGGACTCATCCGCAGACGTCAAACCGTTCCCTGGAACACTGGAAATATATGGATACAAATCCAGGACTCCGATCGGACGATTCAAAAGGCTTGTTAGTGCTATTGAGCACGAAGTCGGTTATGCTGTCGCCACGACATCACGAAGACCGAAACGGAGTGCTCATGGACCGCCAAGCCCAACTGCTCATCGTCGATCCGCAGAACGACTTCTGCGACATCCCTGGCGCCGCGCTGCCGGTGACCGGCGCCGATGCGGACATGAAGCGCCTGGCCGCGCTGGTGGACCAGGCCGGCGGTGCGATCGGCGACATCGTCGTGACGCTGGACTCGCACCCGGTCTACGCGATCGAGCGGCCGGCCTTCTGGCAGCGGCCGGGCGAGGATGGTGCACCCCAGCCGGTGGCGCCGTTCACCCAGATCCGCGCGGCCGATGTGCGCGAGGGCCGCTACACGCCGCGCGATCCGGCGCTGCGGGACGCGGTGCTGCGCTACCTCGACGCGCTCGAGGCCAGTCCGAGGAAGTACGTGCTGATGGTGTGGCCGACGCACTGCGTCGTCGGCAGCTGGGGCCACAACCTCCACGGCGAGTTGGCCGAGGCGCTGGGCCGCTGGGAGGCGACCCGCCTGCGCACGGTGGAGAAGGTGCTGAAGGGCCTGAACCCGATGACGGAGCAATACAGCGCGGTGCGCGCCGAGGTGCCGGTCGACGGCGACCCGCGCACCCAGACGAATCAGGCGCTGGTCGACCGCATCGTCGATTTCCCCGGCCTGAGCTTCATCGCCGGCGAAGCCAGCAGCCACTGCGTCGCGGCGACGGCGGAAGACCTCTTCGCGGCGATGACGCCCGAGCGGCTCGCGCGCGTCGTGCTGATCGAGGATGCGATGAGCGCGGTCGGCGGCTTCGAGGCGGGCGCCTCGGCCTTCGTCGAGCGCGCCCGCGTGCTGGGCGTGCGGACGATGACGGCAGCGCAGGCGCTCGGCCTGCTGTCGGCCTGAGCGGGGTGGCCTCATGGACGACGCACCCGTCATCCGCTCCCTGCTGGAGACCGACCTCTACAAGTTCACGATGTGGCAGACGCTGCTGCACGCGTTTCCGGCCAACGACGCCGAATACCGCTTCGTCTGCCGCAATGTCCCGGCCTTCCCGCTGAGCGAGCTCTGCGAGGCGGTCAACCGGGAACTCGACCACCTTTGCACGCTGGGCTTCAGCGACGAGGAACTCACCTACCTCGGCGGCCTGCGCTTCATGAAGGCCGATTTCATCGACTTCCTGCGCATCTTCCGTTTCCAGCGGCGTTTCATCGAGGCGCGGCCGGGCGAGGGCGCCGAGGCCGGGCAGCTGGTCATCGTCGCCAAGGGGCCGCAGGTCCATGTGATGGGCTTCGAGATCTTCGTGCTGGCGATCGTCAACGAGCTCTACTTCCGCCGCCTGTGCGCGGGCCGCGAGCCCGAGGTGCTGGCCGAGGGCCGCGCCCGGCTGGCCGTGAAGGCGGCCCGCTTCCGGGACTACGCGGCGGCCGTGCCGGCGACCCTGGGCGCCGACGCCCATCCCTTCGAGTGCTTCGACTTCGGCCTGCGACGCCGCTTCTCCGGCGCCTGGCACGACGAGGTCGTGGCCACCCTCAAGCGCGAGATTCCGCAGGTCTTCAAGGGCACCTCCAACGTGGCACTGGCGCGGCGTCACGGCCTGGTCCCGATCGGCACGATGGCCCACGAGTACCTGCAGACCTGGCAGGCGGTCGGCGTGCAGCTGCGGTTGTCGCAGCGGGCCGCGCTGGAAGGCTGGGTGCAGGAGTTCCGCGGCGACCTGGGCATCGCGCTGACCGACGTGATCGGCATGGATGCGTTCCTGGCTGATTTCGATCTCTACTTCGCCAAGCTCTTCGATGGTCTGCGTCATGACTCGGGCGATCCGGTCGCCTGGGGCGAGAAGGCGCTCGCGCATTACGCGGCGCTGCGGATCGACGCACGGACCAAGCGGCTGGTGTTCAGCGACGGTCTCGACGTCGACGAGGCGCTCCGCCTGCACACCCACTTCGCCGGGCGCGTGCCGGTCGGATTCGGCATCGGTACGCACTTGAGCAACGACCTCGGTCCGAAGCCGCTGAACATCGTCATGAAGCTGGTGCGCTGCAATGATCAGCCGGTCGCCAAGCTGTCCGATGCGCCGGGCAAGACGCTGTGCGACGACCAGACCTTCCTCAACTACCTGCGGCAGGTGTTTCGGGTACCGACCGCCGGATGACGCCAAAGGAAGAGACCGCATGCTCAAGATCACCCTGGCCCAGATCAACCCGACGATCGGCGACCTCGAGGGCAACCTGGCGCTGCACCTGGACGCGGCCCGCCGCGCCCGGCACGACGGCGCCGATCTGGTCGTCTTCCCGGAGTTGTCGCTGACCGGCTACTACCCGGCGGATCTGCTCGACGACGAGGACTTCCGCGAACGCCTTGGCCATGCGATGAAGGCGCTGCTGGCCGCCACGCGCGAGGTGGGATCGCTGCATTGGGTCGTCGGCGTCCCGACCCGCAATCCCGGCCCCGGCAAGGCGTTCCGCAATTCGCTGCTGGTGATCCGCGACGGCGAGGTGCTGCTGGACTATCACAAGCAGCTGCTGCCCACCTACAACGTCTTCGACGAACGGCGGCACTTCGAGCCGGGGCCGGACGTCGCCCGCGTGCTGCGCATCGCTGGCGCGCAGGTCGGCTTCATGATCTGCGAGGACGGCTGGAACGACGATGGCAAGGACTACACCGTCAATCCGTTCCAGCGCCTGGCGGACGCGGCGCCCGACCTGATCGTCTCGATCAACGCCAGCCCCAGCCATGTCGGCAAGCGCGAGCTGCGCCATGAAGTCTTCCGCGCCGCCTGCTGGCGGCATCGCCTGCCGCTGGTCTTCGTCAACCAGATCGGCGGACACGACCAGCTGGTCTACGACGGCGCCTCCTTCGCCATCGAACCGGAGCCGGGCGTCGTCTTCGAGGCCCGGCGTTTCGAGGAGGAGGTGGTGACCCTGGGCTTCGAGATCGACCGCGGCCACTTCGCATCGCTGGACGGCAGCGCGCTGCCGCCCGCCGCCGCCGGGTTGGACACGATGAGCTTCTATCGCCGGCAGATCGTGCTGGGACTGCGGGACTATGCGCGGCGCTGCGGCTTCGAACGTGTCGTCGTCGGCGCCTCCGGCGGCATCGACTCGGCGCTGACGCTGGCCCTGGCCGTCGAAGCCCTTGGGACCGACCGGGTCCTGGCCATCACGATGCCGTCGCGCTTCTCGTCGAGCGGCAGCGTCGACGATTCGAAGGCGCTGTGCGACCGGCTCGGCATCCCGCTCGAGGTCTGCCCGATCGAGGACATCGTCCGCCAGGTCGGCGAGACGATGGCCGGCAGCACGCTGGCGCTGCGACCATCCGGCCTGGCGCTGGAGAACCTGCAGGCACGGGTGCGCGGCATGCTGCTGATGACCGTGTCCAATGCGCGCGGCCACCTGCTGCTGACCACCGGCAACAAGAGCGAGATCGCCGTCGGCTACTGCACGCTCTATGGCGACACCAATGGCGGCCTCGGCCTGATCGGCGACCTCTACAAGACGGAGGTCTTCGCGCTCTGCCGTCATCTCAACCACGTCGCCGGACGGGAGCTCATTCCCGCCGCCATCCTCGACAAGCCGCCGAGCGCCGAGCTGGCGCCGGGCCAGCGCGACACCGACAGCCTGCCGCCCTACGAGCTGCTGGACGAGGTGCTGAAGCTGCTGGTCGAGGGCGAGCGGCTGGCCGCGGACGAGCGCGTCGCGGCCGAGGCGGCCGTTGCGGCACTGCGCGGGAGCGACGAAGGTCAGGCGCTGATCGCGCGGATCAAGGGCATGATCGCGCGCAACGAATACAAGCGCCGCCAGGCGCCGCCGATCGTGCGGCTGCGCGCCCGGGCCTTCGGCAGCGGCCGGCAGTTGCCGATCGCGGCGCGGCACCATTGAACTGAGGCGCCGATGGCCGCATCGGCACGCTTCGATCCCGACTGGAAGGACAAGGCATGACCCGCAAGACCGTCGCCGTGGTGGTGGGCCGTTGGCAGCTGGTGCATCAGGGGCAGGAGGCGCTGTTCCAGGCGGCCTTCGGCCTGGCCGACGAGGTGATCGCGGTGCTGGGCTCCTCGTACAAGGCGCGCGATCCGCGCAATCCCTTCGTGCACGAGGAACGCCGCCAGATGCTGATGGCCAACCTGACTGAGGCGCAGCGACAGCGGCTGCATGTGCTGCCGGTGCGCGACTACTTCGACGACCGGCGCTGGAATGCCGCGGTGACCCTGGGCGTGCGGGCGCTGGCGGGCGAGGAGGCCGACATCGTGCTGGTCGGCCATCGCAAGGACCACACCAGCTACTACCTGAACAACTTCCCGCGCTGGCGACAGCAGCTGGTGGACCGCCTGGCCGATGTCGACGCGACGGCGATGCGGCAGGTGTTCTTCGAGGCCGAGGATCCGGACGCGGCGCTGACCGTCATGACGCCCTATGTCAGCGCGCCGGTGCGCGCCTGGCTGCAGGCCTGGAGCCGGCTGCCCGAGTACGCGCGGCGCAAGGCCGAGCATGCCGCCGTGGCGAGCTACCGCAAGAAGTACACCGCGGTCGCGTACATGACCGGCGATGCGGTGGTGACCGTCGGTGATCATGTGCTGCTGGTGCGGCGCAAGGGTCCCTTCGGCGAGGACCTCTGGGCGGTGCCCGGCGGCCACCTCGACCGCGGTGAGAAGCTGGTGGCCTGCGCGATCCGCGAGCTGATCGAGGAGACGCGCTTCCCCTTGCTGCCGGCCTCGATCCTCGCGGCGCTGCACGGCGTCGCCACCTTCGAGGACCCGCTGCGCAGCGCGCGCGGGCGGCTCATCACCATGGCCCACCACTTCCGGTTCCCGGCCATGGGCACGCTGCCGGAGGTCGTCGGCTGCGACGATGTGAAGGAGGCGCGCTGGTTTCATCGCGATGAGCTGGCGGCGATGGAGTCGCGCCTGTTCGAGGACCACTTCGTGATCCTCGATCACTTCCTCGGGCTGATCGAGGACTGAGCGAGGACCGAGCGGGGACCGGGTCAGAACGGCAGGCCGATGTAGTTCTCGGCCAGCACACGCCGGGCCGCCTCGGACCCGAGGACATAGTCCAGCTCGGCCTCCTGCAGCCTGGCCTGGAAGGCGGGCTCCTGGTCGAAGTTGTGCATCAGGCTGGTCAGCCACCAGGAGAAGCGCTCGGCTTTCCATACCCGGGCCAGGCAGCGCGCGGAATAGTGGTCCAGTCCGGCGTCGCTGCGCTCGCGGTAGTGCTCGATCAGGGCCTGCGAGAGGTAACGGACATCGGAGGCCGCGAGATTCAGCCCTTTGGCGCCCGTCGGCGGCACGATGTGCGCCGCGTCGCCGGCAAGGAACAGACGGCCGAAGCGCATCGGCTCGGCGACGAAACTGCGCAGCGGCGCGATGCTCTTCTCCAGCGACGGACCGGTGACCAGCGCGGCGGCCGCCTCGGGATCCAGTCGCAGACGCAGCTCGTCCCAGAAGCGGGCGTCGGTCCAGTCGTCCACCCGCTCGCCCAGCGGCACCTGCAGGTAGTAGCGACTGCGGGTGGGCGAGCGCATGCTGCACAGGCTGAAGCCGCGCGCATGGCGGCTGTAGATCAGCTCGTCGGAAACCGGCGGCGTGTCGCTGAGCAAGCCCAGCCAGCCGAAGGGATAGACCTTCTCGTAAAGGCGGATCGCATCCGCCGCAACACTTGCTCGGCACACGCCGTGGAAACCGTCGCAACCGGCGATGAAGTCGGCGTGGATCTCGACCGGCTCGCCGCCGACGGTGCAATGGGCGCGGGGCGTGGCGGTGTCGAAGCCTTCGATGCGGACCTCGGCCGCCTCGTACAGGGTGGGCAGGCCCGCGGCATCGCGTGCGGCCATGAGGTCGCGCGTGACCTCGGTCTGGCCATAGACCAGCACCCCGCGGCCGCCGGTGAGCCGGCGCAGGTCGATGCGATGCCGCACCCCGTCGACCGCCAGCGCGAAGCCGTCATGGAGCAGCCCCTCGGCATGCATCCGAGCGCTGACGCCAGCCTCGTCCATCAGGTCGGCGGTGCCTTGCTCCAGCACGCCGGCCCGGATGCGGGAGAGCACATGAGCGGCGGTCTGGCGCTCGACGATCAGCGTGTCGATGCCGGCACGGTGCAGCAACTGGCCGAGCAGCAGGCCCGAGGGACCGGCGCCGACGATGAGCACCTGGGTTCGCAAGGTCTTCATGGGGAATCCGGCCTTCTGGCGAGGCGCGTGGTGTTGTCTCCGATGCTTGCAGCCTACGGCTCGGTCGATCCGCAGTGAATGGACGGCGCCGACGCCGACTTGCACAATCCGAACCCATGACTGGACCGCGCCCGAATTCCTCCCGCCGGTCGCGAGCCGTCGCGACCCCGGTTTACTCCCTCTACGGCGAGGAGGGGCGAACGCCGGCGCTGGATGGACTGCACCTCGAATCGATCGCCGATAGAAGCCGCTTGCACAATTGGGAAATCCAGCCGCACCGGCACGGCGCACTGGTGCAGCTGCTGCTGATCGAGCGCGGCCGGGTCACGGTCCGGATGGACGAGGACGAGCGCGAACTGCGCGCGCCCGCGCTGGTGTGGGTGCCGGCGCTGGCGGTGCATGGCTTCCGCTTCGCGCCGGAGACGGAAGGGCTGGTCGTGACGCTGGACCAGGGGCGGCTGCGGGACCTGCTCGATCACCTGCCGGACCTGCTGGAGAGCCTCTCCGAGCCGCGTGTGGTGCCGCTGGAACGCGGCGCGACGGTGACGCGCGCGCTGTTCGCGGTCGGTCATGGGCTGCGGGAGGACTACGCGGGCGCGGCAGCCTGGCGCGGTCCGGCGCTGGACCATGCGGTGGCGCTGCTGGCGACGCAGGCTGCGCGCTTCGGTGCGGCGGAGCCTGCGACCCATGGGGCCGGCGAAGGCCGCGCCATGCAGCACCTGACCCGCTATCGCGAGCAGGTGGAGCGCCACTACCGGCGTCAGCCGTCGGTGGCCGAGCTGGCGGCGCCGCTCGGCATCACGCCGACGCAGTTGAACCGGCTGTGCCGCCGGCATCTGCACTGCTCGGCGCTCGCGGTCCTGCACCAGCGTGTCCTGCTGGAGGCCAAGCGGGAGCTCGGCTACACGAACCTGATGGTCCGTCAGATCGCCGATGGCCTGGGCTTCGCCGATCCCGCCTACTTCACGCGCTTCTTCCTGAAGCACACCGGGCGCGCGCCGACCGAATGGCGCGAACACACCGGCGGGCGCTGACCCTCCCGGGTGTCGCTACCGGTTCTCGCGCCTGCGTGTCACAGACCCAGCTCGCTCAGCCCGGGATGGTCGTCGGGACGACGGCCCTGCGGCCAGAAGAACTTGCGGTCCGCGGCCTTGATCGGCTGGTCGTTGATGCTGGCATGGCGGTGGGTCATCAGGCCCTGCGCGTCGAACTCCCAGTTCTCGTTGCCGTGGCTGCGGAACCAGTTGCCGGCGTCGTCGCGCCATTCGTAGGCGAATCGCACGGCGATCCGATGGCCCTCGAAGGCCCACAGTTCCTTGATCAGGCGGTAATCCAGCTCACGCGCCCACTTGCGTTCCAGGAAGGCCTGCGCTTCGGCTCGGCCTCTCGGAAACTCGGCGCGATTGCGCCACTGCGTGTCCGGGCTGTAGGCCAGCACGATGCGCGCCGGGTCGCGGCTGTTCCAGGCGTCCTCGGCCAGGCGGATCTTCTGGATCGCGGTGTCGCGGGTGAAGGGGGGCAGGGGCGGGCGGGAGTCCATGTCGAGGCCTTTCATGAGAGGGCTGAGGCGGTCTTGAGGTAGACAGGTCTGTCTACGGGGCGCATTCTGGCGAAGGTAGACAGGTCTGTCTACAATGCCCGCATGAACGACATCGACGGCAGCGTGGACATCGGCGAGCTGCCCGCCCGCGATCGCATCCTGCGCACCGCCCACGACCTGTTCTATGCCGAGGGCATCCGCGCGACCGGCATCGACCGCGTGATCGCCGCGTCAGGGGTCACCAAGGTGACCTTCTATCGGCACTTCCCCAGCAAGAACGATCTGATCGTGGCCTACCTGGGCCTGCGGCACCTGCGCTGGATGGCGTGGTTCACCGAGGCGCTCGCACGCCACGGCGGCGCGCGGGCGGGAGCGCCGGCGCTGGTGCCGACGATGGGCGAATGGTTCGGTGGTCAGGCTTTGGGCGACTACCGCGGCTGCGCGTTCCTCAACGGCGTGGGCGAGATGGGGCCAGCGTTGCCGGAGGTGATCGAGGTCACTCGGCGCCACAAGCAGGACATGACGGACGCGATCGCGGGGCTGTTGCCGGCTTCGCGCCAGCGCCGGAAGCTCGCGGCTGCGCTTGCCCTGGCCGTCGATGGCGCCATCGTGCAGGCCCAGTTCGCGGATGAACCGGGGCCGGTGCTCAAGAGCCTGCAGTTGATCGTCGAATCGCTGCTCGCCGACACCGCCTGACGTGCCGGACGGACGGGTCACCGCGTCCCCCGGAATACGCGCATCTGAAGCCCCCCATGGTGGGGGCTGCCTCATTCCGCAGCATCCCAATCATTTCCTTGCCCTGACAAGGACTTGCGCCATCCGTGCGCGGGCAGCCAACAGAGTTGTCCACAGCGGCCGTGGACAGACGGAACCGTCGGTGCACAACCGGTGAGCACTGTGAGCAACTTCGGGGCAGGTATATCGCTTGCTCCTGCGCCGGCGCCGTGACGTCAAGGCCAGGCGCTCGTCAATCGCCCCGGTCTTTGGGCTGCCTGTTTTTAAGGCGACGCAAGGATTTCTCAGCGGCGACAAAGACTTGCAGTACTGCTGCAAGGGCAGCCAACAGACTTGTCCACAGCGCGCGGGGATAGCCATGAAGGCGTCGAGCATCGGTCGGCACGGCTCATTCGGATCACTGCCTCATTTCGCAGCAGTGCAACGAATTCCGTGACGAATCAACGGCTTGCACCATCCCTGCCCGCTGAGCCAACAGACTTGTCCACAGAAGCCGTGGACAGCGTGGCCGGTGTCGGCGAGGAGAGGCTCAGTCGGGCCTCGAGGCCCCCTCCCGGGCGGTTGTGAAGGGACAGGCTGCCCCCCATCGCGGTGGCAAGCTGGTGGGCGATCGCCAGCCCCAACCCGGTGCCGCCGGTTTCCCGATTGCGGGAGGTCTCCAGGCGGTGGAAGGGCTTGAAGACGGCGCTCAGTTGGTCTTCAGGGATGCCGGGCCCCCGATCCAGCACAGCGATGGTCAAGCGTGGGGCCAGGCCTTGCGCGTCGTCGCGCCTGACCCAGATCTCCGCCGCCCCGCCAAAGGCCAGGGCGTTGTCGATCAGGTTGACCAGGACGCGCTTGAGCGCCTGCGGCGGGGCCATGATTGGCGCGCCCGCCGCGCCGTCGAGCGTCACCGCTTCGCCGGCGTCCTCATAGTCGCCGACGATGCTCGCCAGCAGCGCGTCCGTATCGAGGCGCGCCGTCGGCTCCGAGGTCCCGTGCAGCGTCCGCGCGTAGGTCACGCCTTCACGGACCAGCGCATGCATCGCATCGAGGTCCTGCCGGAACTTGTCGCGCAGCGTCTCGTCGGCCATCAGGTCCGCGCGCAACCGCATCCGCGTGATCGGCGTCTGCAGATCGTGGGAGATCGCGGCCAGGATCTCCACGCGCTCGGCCGTGTAGCCGGCGATGCGCTGCTGCATCGCATTGAAGGCGCGCGCGGCATGGGCCACCTCGGCGGGGCCGTCCTCGGCGATCAGGCGCGGGGTGAGGTCCGGACCAAGATCGTCGGCGGCCGTCGCCAGCGCGTTCAGCGGCCGCGTCACCAGCCGCACCGCCATCCAGGTGCAGAAGGTCAGCACCACCAGTTGCGCCACCAGCACCCAGGTGACCCATTCGGGAATCGGCATGTCGACGCGGCGCGCATGCACCGTGACCGCGGCGCCGTCGCCCAGGCGGACCAGCAATTGATAGCGCCGCGCGCCGACCTGCGCGACGCGTTCGATGCGGAACGGCCGCAGCGCCTGCGTCAGCGCGTCGACGAACGCCCCGCTGAACTCGGTGTGGTCGACCGGTCCCGCCTGCGGATCGACCTCGTCGGCGAGCGCGAAGCGGAAGTTGGGGCGTTCCAAACGGTCCAGCCACGCGGTGCGCTCGGCCGGCGGCAGGCGATCGAGCACGGCGACACCGGTGGCGATGTCGCGCTCGATGCCCGACATCATCAGCGAGCGCAGGGCCATCGAGCGCTCCTGCCGGATTGCCACATAGGCCAGCGCCTGCGCGATCGCGATGCCCAGCACCATCATCCAGAAGACGCGCGCGAAGAGCGTGCGCGGCCCGAAACGGCGCGGTCGCGTCGGCGACGGATTCGCGGCAGCGCCGCCCGAGGCCGGAACAGCGCTCATGGCCGGTCGGCGGTCAGCGCGCGCTGCACGAAGTCGAGCCGGTCCTGGCCCCAGAACAGCTCGCCGTCGATGACATAGCTGGGGGCGCCGAACAGGCCGGCATCGATCGCGCGCTGGGTGTTGGCGTCGTAGCGCGCGCCGATGTCGTCCTCGGCGGAGCGGGCCAGGCGCGCGGCGGGCAGCTCCTGCTCGGCCAGGATCGCGGTGAGGGTGGCGGTGTCGGCGATGTCGCGCTGCTGCTCCCAGACCGCGCGCAGCAACGCGCCGGTCAGGCGCATCGCCGCGTCCGCGCCGTCGGCCTCGTCGACCGCGATGATCAGCCGCGCCGCCGCATGCGGCACGACGGGGAAGAACGCCGGTTCCACCTGCATCGGCATGCCCAGGTGACGCGAGAAGCGCCGCAGCTCCAGCAGCCGGTAGGCCTGACGCTGGGCAGGGCGCTGCGACAGCGGCAAGCCGCCGGAGACCGCGAACAGCTTGAGCAGGTCGATCGGGATCGGGCGCACGGTGGCGCCGGCCTCGCGTGCGATGGCGGCGAAGCGCTCGTGGCCGAGGTAGGTCCAGGGGCTGTGGGGAGCGAGGAAGTAGTCGATGACGCGGCTCACGGGGATCTCCGATGCGGTGCGCTGGGACGAAGTCGAAGGGCGCGGCGGGGCCGCAGGCAGGTTTATAGGCCTGCGGGTCCGGTTTGTGGCGGGCTTTGTATTGGCGTGTATCCGCGTCCCGCACCGGAGACACAACATTGCCTCGGTCGGCACGGCGCGGGCTCGGGGCCGCTACATTGCGGCTTATGCCGCTCCCGGCGTTCCGCCTTCCCCAGCCCATGCAGACGACCGCGCCTACCCAGGACCACGTCCTGATCGTCGACGACGACCGCGAGATCCGCGAGTTGCTCACCACCTACCTGACCCGCAACGGCCTGCGCGCCACCGCCGTGCCCACCGGCCGGCACATGCGCATCGCGATGGAGACGGGAGGCCCCTTCGATCTGGTGATCCTGGACCTGATGCTGCCGGGCGAGGACGGCCTGTCGTTGTGCCGCGACCTGCGGGCCGGCCGGCACAAGGCGACGCCGGTCATCATGCTGACCGCGCGCGGCGACGAGGCCGATCGCATCCTCGGCCTGGAGATGGGCGCCGACGACTACCTGGCCAAGCCGTTCGCGGCGCGTGAGCTGCTGGCGCGGATCAAGTCGGTGCTGCGGCGCGCGCGGATGCTGCCGCCCAACATGCGCGCCTCCGACGAGTCGCCGCGGCTGTCCTTCGGCGACTGGGTGCTCGACACGATCGAGCGACACCTGGTCGACGCGCAGGGCACGGTGGTGCCGCTCAGCGGCGCGGAGTACCGGCTGCTGCGGGTGTTCCTTGACCATCCGCAGCGGGTGCTGAGTCGCGACCAACTGCTCGGCCTGACGCAAGGGCGCGAGGCCGAGCTCTTCGAGCGTTCGATCGACCTGCTCGTCAGCCGCATCCGCCAGCGGCTGCGCGATGACGCGCGAGAGCCGAAGTACATCAAGACGGTCCGCAGCGAGGGCTACGTGCTGTCGATGGCCGTCGAGGGGCGCGATTAGGCCGGCTGTTTCAGCAGCGCCTGGATCTGCGCCTCGGTCTGCTGGTAGGCGCCTTCGCCGAAGTGGGTGTAGACGACCTTGCCCTGCTTGTCGACGAGGTACAGCGCCGGCCAGTAGCGGTTGCTGTAGCTCTTCCACGTCTTGAAGTCGTTGTCCTGCGCCACCGGATGGGTGATGCCCAGCCGGCTGATGGCGTCCTTCAGGCCGGCCAGCGATTTCTCTTCCTCGTACTCGGGAGAATGCACGCCCACGACGACCAGCCCCTGGTCCTTGTACTTCTCATGCCAGGCCTTCACATAGGGCAGCGCGTTCAGGCAGTTGATGCAGGTGTAGGTCCAGAAGTCGACCAAGACCACCTTGCCGCGCAGCTCCTCCATCTTCAGTGGTGGGCTGTTGACCCAGCTGTTGATGCCGGCGAAGGCGGGCGCCGCCTTGCCGGTCATGCCGCTGCCGCCCAGCAGCGAAGCGGCCACCGCGTCAGTGGACATCGGCGGCAGCGAGAGCGCCACGGCGGCCGCGGCGGCGGTGCCGGCCAGCGCCAGCGGGAGCAGGGAACGTCGGGTGATCGATCGCATGGGGAATTCTTTCCGGGCCAGCAGCGGGAAGCTGCGATGGGGCGGATTCTTCGAGCGGCGACCGATCCGCGATACGGCTTTCGTATGCCCGTGTATCCGGCCTGGGAAGGAAAGACGATCTGATGCGCGGGGACACATCGCGGCAGCGGCGCGGGCGGCGCCACGCCGCGCTCGAGAGGCCCGCGGTCAGCGCAGCAGGTGGAGCGCCACGTCCGTCAGCTCGCGCTTGAAGCGGTCCGGGTCGTCCGGCAACGGCGAGACCGCCCGCAGCACATGCGCATACGCCACCGTCTTGCTGATGCCCTGCATCAGCAGCGAGAACAGCAGCGCCGGATCGCAGCGGCGCAGCTCGCCGGCCTCCATCGCGTCGCTGAACAGCGGCAGGCAGACCGCGTGGAAGGGCCGCACCATCACGTCGACCAGCACGTTGAGCCGCTCGCCTTCCTCGGTCGCGGCCGTCGAGAAGAAGATGCCGATGTCCGGGTGCTCGAAGACGCGGTCGATGAACGCCAGCAGGCAGTGCTCGACCCGTTGCCGCGGTCCCAGCGAGGCATCGGCGCGCAGCGCCGCGGTCGTCTCCAGCATCGGGTCCAGGAGCTCCCTGATCTGGTCCACCACCGCCAGCCACAGCGCTTCCTTGGAGCCGAAGTGGTGCGCGATCAGCGCCGGATCGACCTCGGCCTGGCGCGCGATCTCACGGACGCTGGTGGCTTCATAGCCGCGCAGCGCGAAGGTGCGGCGCGCGACGCGCAGCAGGTCGTCCGCGCCGCTCGCACAGTTCGCGCTCGGCCGCCCGCGACGTCGCGGCACCCCGGCCGTCTTCGGGGTCTTGTTCATGCGCTGCCCGCCTTTGTTATATTCATCACCCGTTGAATTATTTCAGGCTTCGGCGCCGATTGTCGGCGGACGTGAAAGGCGGTGCAGCATGCACAGGGATCTGGCGAACGATCCGACCCGCGCGGGTTGGCTGCGCACGGTGTCTTGGCTCAGGAACGGCGGCGTGCCCGACACGCCACATCCCGCCTCCCCCCAGCCCGGTTCGACCCGCCCCCACGACAGCACCAGCCTCACCCTGCGTCCTCCCCCCACCATCCACATCCTCGATCGGCCCACTCCCCGCACCGCCGCCATCTCCTGGTCCGACGCCGGAGCCTGCCATTACGGCTATCAAATCTGGGACATGGTGCCGTCCAAACGCGATGGCATCTGCGTGCTCACCGGGTCGACCATCCGCACCGGTGACCTCATCTATACGCCCAGGGTCGATGAACCATCACCCATCAACGCGGGAGAAATGATCGCGGCGGCGTTTGTGGACGCTTGAGGGCGCAATTCGGGACGGTCGCGGAGCTCGGCACTTGGCCGGGGCCGCCGGCGAAGCCGAAGCTGGGGGCGCCAACTCGCGACGCTCACCTGCGGTTCGCTCTGCTCAGACAGACGGCGCCCAGTCAGATGACGAAGCTTCGGCTTCGCCGGCGGCCCCGGCCAAGCGCCCGACGGACTGAGAGTGACTCAGAGCAGGACGAAGAGGGACCAGACGACGATCGGGGCGATCACGGTCACGGCGGCGCCGTAGAGCAGCAGAAGACGGAAGAAGCGGTCGCGGTCCATGCCCTTGGCGTTGGCAAGGACCAATGCACCGTTCGTCGAGAAGGGACTGACGTCCACGATCGTCGACGACACCGCCATCGCCGCAATGAAACCGATCGCCATGCCCGCGTTGTCACCCGTCAGGAACGGTACGCCCAAGGGGATCAACGAACCGAGCACCGCGGTCGACGAAGCAAAGGCCGAAACCACCGCGCCGACGAAACACAGCAGCAGCGCCGCCATCAGCGGTGACGTCAGGTTCGCGACGCTGTGGCCCACGTAGTCGATCGTCCCCATCTTCTCCATCACGCCGACATAGGTGCTCACGCCAACGATCAACATGATCTCCGGCCACGACACCTGGCCCAGTGCGCTCTTCTGCAACCGCGGCTGCATCAGGCTCAGCACCAGACCGATCGTGATCGACACGAAACCGATGTCCAGCTTGTAGCCCAGCGTCAGCACCGCCAGCAGCACCAGACCCAGCGCGGTGATCACCTGATGCACGCTCGTGGCCTGGAAGGTCTGCGTCTGCACCTGACCCAGCATCGACGAGCGGCTCGCCGCGACCCGTCGCCCCTCACCATACGACTCGGCCTCCGCGCCACCGAAGACCTGCGGCCCACCCTGCGCACGCGCCACCGGCGGGATCGGCGCCAGCTCGCCCTCATCCTCGACCCGGCCCCGTCGCATCAGCTGCAGGCCGCCCAGGGCGACGAAGAGCCCCAGCGCGACCGCGAAGTTCACGCCGAAGCTCGCCAGCATCGTGGTGATCTCGCTGAGCGGCAGGCCCGCCTTCGCCACGATCTTGTTGGTGATGCCCCCATAGATGCTCATCGGCGAGAACCCGCCGGCCTGCGCACCGTGGATCACCATCAGGCCCATCATCAGCGGATGAATGCCGTGCCGGGCCGCGAATCCCAGCGCGATCGGCGCGATGATCGCCACCGCCGCCGGACTCACCGCGCCGACCGAGGTCAGCAATGCCGCCACCAGGAACATGATCCACGGGATGGCGGCGATGCGGCCCCGCACCGCGCGCACGGCCAGGCGCACCAGCCAGTCGATCGTGCCGTTGTTCTGCGCCAGCGCGAAGAGATAGGTGATGCCCGCCAGCGTCAGGAAGAGCTCGGCCGGAAAGCCGGCCATGATGGCCTTCGCGCTCATGCCGGCCACCAGCGTGCCCACCAGGAAGGCGCCGACGAAGGCGAGCACGCCCATGTTGATCGGCAGGGCGGTGGCCACCACGAACATGGCCCCGAGCGGAAGGATCGACATCCAGTGTGTGGTCATCGCTGTCTCCTGTTGCGGCGGTCCGGCATGTCGAGCACCGGCCGCTCCGTTCTTCATTGACTTCTCATCGGCTCGCACGGTATCGAGCGCACGAGCCCGCTTCAATCAAGCTCCGATCCGGACCGTTACGCCCGCCGCAACGATCGAGGGAGAACCCGGGCGCCGCTCGCGCGGTCCAGCGGTTCTTCCGCTTGTGCCAGTTACTGGCGACGGCCCGTTGGTCGCGTGAGTTCTCGATCGCTCGTCGCTCGTCGCTCGTCGCCGGCGGCGATCAAGTGGCGCAGCGGGCAATCCACGCGATCACGCCGTCGATCGTGCGGAACTCGTCTGCTGATCGCGCGGGCGTCGCCGGATGGCGCTGCAGCCACAGTCGAGCGAGCGCCTGACCGCCGCCGATCTCCAGCACGCTCGACGGCGCGCGTGCCGCGATCTGGTCCATGACCGCGTCCCATCGCACCGTCGTGGCGATCTGCCGCGACAACCCGTCGCGCGCTTGTCCAGCGCTCCAGCTGCGATTGCCGTCGCTGTCGAACAGTGGCAGCGAGGGCGCGTTCAATGGTTCGTGGGTCAATTCGGCGGCGAAGGCTTCGGCGGCCGCGCGCATCAGCGGCGTGTGCGACGCCACCGTGACCGCCAGCCGCGTGCAGCGTGCGCCGCGTCCGGCCAGCACGGCTTCGATCGCGTCGAGCGATCCGTCGGAGAGACGCGTCGCCGCCGGCTCCTGTCCCGGCGACTCGCCCAGCGGCCCGCCGACCACGACCGACTCCTCGCCATTGCGGATGGCGACGGTCACCGCCGAGTCGCGCAGCAGTTCGTCCAGCGCGGCCGCGCCGACGCCGGTGACGCCACACAGCCCTCCGGGCCGAGAGCGGCCCGCGGCATCCATCAATTCCGCCCGACGCACGGCCAGCGCGACCGCTCGTTCCGGACTGAACACGCCCGCCGCCGCGCAGGCGGCGATCTCGCCGACGCTGTAGCCGGCGAGGGCATCGACCTCGATGGACGCGGCACGCAACGCCGCATGGAGTTGAGCCCAGGCCGACACTGCGGTCGCTGTGATCAGCACCTGCGCATGTCGGTTGGCGCGAGCCCAGGCCTCGTCGGCGAGTGCGGCGCGCCAGTCGCCGATGCCGAGCTGTGTCGTCATCGCAGCGATCACCGCGTCATGCCGCAACCACGGCAGCATCCCCGGATGCTGGTGGCCCTGGCCGCTGAAGACGATCGCGACGCTCACAAGATGTACCTGACGCGATCACCGCACCTTGAATGCGCCGACCGCCCCGATGCGGACCATCCAGCAGACCGCGGCCAGCATGTCGGCGGAGCCGCCGGGCGACAGCCGGCGGGCCTCGAAGTCCTGGCCGAGTGCCTCGGCCCGCGCGAGGGCAAGGGGATGCGCGGCCCCGCCGTCCGCGAGGAATCCGCGCGCCGCCTGCTGCGCGAAGCGCAGGCCCTCGAGACCGCCGCGATGCGCGAGGTTGCTGTCGTCGAGCGCGGCCATCAGATGGAAGAAGGTGTCGAGCTGCGCGCGCTCGCGGGACAGGCCCTGAGCGAGCGCCGACCGCATCGCAGGCACGCCCACGTCGAAGACGGCGGGGAATCCGAGCGCCGCCTCCTCGGACGCGCCGCGCAGACCATGCCGGCGCGCGGCCATGCCGCCGGGCAGCGTCGACGGGCGCTGCGCGCGCCGACGCAGCGCCGCGCCCCAGCGTTCAACCAGGGTTGCGCGCAGCCTCGTCGGCGTCAGCGGCTGGCCGGCCGAGACGAGGGCGCCCGCGCAGGCGCACAGCAATCCCAACAGGAAGATCGCGCCGCGATGGGTGTTGATGCCCCCGGTGGCTGCGAGCATGCAGGCCTCGGCCTCGATGCCGGCGCGCTCCAGGGCCTCGAAGTCCGCCCCGGCCATGCCGAGCCCGGCGATCCGGACGAAGTAGCGACGCAGCGCGGCGATGCTGCGAAAGAAGGTCCGCGCGTCCATGTCGTCATGGCTGCCGTTGCTGGTCAGGGTGACCAATCCCGGCTTGGGCGCCAGCGCCAGCTCATCGTGCAGAGCGGCCGCGGCGGCACGTCCGAGGTCGGCGGCGGTAGGGGCCCGGAGCGCGTCGGCGGCGCGGGCAGGTCGCCGAACCGGCCGCTCATGCGCCGGCGAGCTCATGCCGCCACCTTCACGTCGCGGACGATCTCGGCGAGATCGCTGGCGAGGCGGCTGCCGCCGACGGTCTTCACCAGGATCGAGCGCGTGCCGCCGGCGCGCCAGGCCAGCCACTCGCGCCAGGACACCGCGGTGTCGCCGTCGAAGATCAGCTCGCCATCGAGTCGCAGCCCCGGGATCTCGGCCCGCGCGAACAGCGCGGCGATCGCGTCCGCCTGGGCCGCATCGTGGACGCCCGCCCAGAGGTCCACGTCGGAGTCCGCATGGACATGCGCCATGCCCGTCAAGGCCTGCCAGCCGTAGCTGCCGTAGACGCGCGGTTGGGCGCCTTCCGCGGCCACCGACCGGCACAGCCGGTCCCAGGCGGTCCGCGTCGGGACGGGCAGCAGTTTGGTCAGCGCGCGCGCGACGGGAAACTCGTCGAAGAACAGCACGTCGCTCCGATCGAGGATCACGCCGATCCGGCGCGAGGCCCAGCGCAGCGGCGCGGACAGCCCGGTCGCGATCCGGTCGGCGGCGGCTCCGGCGTCGCAGCGCTGCTGCGTCACCACCAGCGGCAGTCCCCGCGCCGCCCACAGCGTCAGGCATTCCCGTTCGACCGCGTCCGCCGCGCTCGCGCGCAGAGCGGTCCAGGCAGAGGGCGACGGACGCACCAACTGGTGTCGATGCAGGCGGGTCATGGCGCCTCCAGCACACGGGCCATCACGTCCGCCGCGAGCCGGCGCCCGCCGCGCTCCGCGCCATCCAGGGCGCGACGGTCCTCGGTCGGCGCGTCGGCCAGCGCCTGCCGCAGCGCGGCCTGCAGGTCGCCGGACCACACGCGCCGCACGCCGCCCATCGCCACGTAGTTCTCGACGCCCGGCGCGAAGACCGGATTGGCGCGCGACAACTCGGTCAGCATGTCCTCCGGCAGCTTGGTCACGCGCGACATCGCCGGAATGCGCATCACGCGGATCTCCGCCTGCGGCAGCGCATCGCAGGCGTCGGCGATCAGGCCGGAGGTGATGAAGCCGCCCGACAGCGCCTGGTCATAGACCAGGCCCAGCACCCGGTGCCCACGCCGGCGCGCGAGGTCGATGGCCATGCCCAGGTGGGCCATCGCCCGGTTGATGCCCAGCAGCTCATCGCGCCGCCGCAGCTGCTGGCCCTGGGTGTCGATCAGCAGCAGGATCGGCCGGCCCGGATGGCGGGCGATGGTATCGAGCACCGCGCGTGCCTGCGCCAGCGCGAGTCGCACGCCGATCGGCGCATGTCCCGTCGTGCCGACGACGGTCAGCGGCTCGCCGTCGAGCGCGACCTCGCCTTGCAGGAAGTCGCCTTGCAGCGTCAGCCCGCGATCCGAGCCGAACAGCGTCTCGGCCAAGCTCTTCCAGTCCATGTTCGAACTCCTTTCCGCCCCGGCGTCTCAACGGCTGTCGGGACTGGCCGCGACGGTGCGCAGCGGCACGACCTCGGCAACGTCCAGGTCGGGGATGCTCGCGGCGTCCTCGATGCCGAGCCGGCGCCACAGCGCCAGCGCGTCGTCGCCGGCGACCGGCGCATCGAGCAGCGCCAGCCGCCGTGCGAGCAGCGCATGTTCCGCCTCGAGCGCTTCCAGCGTCACTGGCCGGGCCGCGGGCAGCGCCTCCATGGCCGCGATCGCCGCGCGGCGGAACGCGGCGACCTCGTCCTCGACCAGCGCGTCGCAGTCACCGGTCAGCCAGCGCTGCTTGCCGCCGGTGGTGCGCCAGACCAGTGCGCGATCGCGGGCATCGAATTCCTCGACCCCGTGGGAGGCCTCGATGACCTCCGGTCCGGACATCGCGAGGCGGCCGAGGTCGCTCATGACGACGAAATCGGTGCAGCGCGCCACGATCCCCATGCCGCCGAAGCAGCCGTTGGCGGCGCCGATCAGCGCGATCACGGGGAGGCCAGCGTCGCGTGCGTCGAGCACCGCGCGCATCACCTCGGAGACCGCGATCAGCCCCGCGTTGGCCTCGTGCAGGCGCACGCCGCCGGAGTCCAGCAGCAGCAGCACGGCCGCCGGGCGCTCGCGCAGTGCGCGGCGCAGCAGGCCGACGAGCTTGGCGCCGTGCACCTCGCCGACGCCGCCGCCCATGAAGGCGCCTTCCTGCGCGGCGACGAAGACGGTCCGGCCGGCCAGCCGGGCACGGCCGATCGCGACGCCGTCGTCGAAGGAGGAGGGCACCCCGAGCTGGGCCAGGTGGGGGCTCATCACGCGCTCGGCGGGCGGCAGCCACTCGTGGAAGCTGCCGGGATCGAGCAACTGCGCGAGCCGCTCGCGCGCGCTGCACTCGGCGTACGAGATCGCGGGTACGGCGGCTGGCCGGGCTGGGGACGTCGTCGCCGTCATGGCTGCAGTTCCCGGACCGCCTGGTCGAGGCGCAGGCTGACCACCGCGGGCGTCGCGCCCATGTCGTTGATGGACACGCGCACGCCGGCGAGGTCGTGGCGATGGTGGAAGTCGTCGAGCACCGCCTGCCAGACCGGCGCGAAGCCGCGCGCCGAAGTCTGGACATGCACGGCGCACTCGCTGCCGTCGCCGGGTTCGAGCATCACCTCGAGGTTGCCGGAGCCGACCACGCCGACCAGCACCGGCGTGAAGGCCGGCACGGCGCGGTTGCCGGCGAAGCGGAAGTCCAGGGTCTCCAGACCCGGTGGAATGGGTGTCATGGCGGTCCTCGTCGTTGGGGCGGGCGTCAGGGGCGTCGCGAGCGCCGCGGTGTCGTCACCAGTTGCGGAAGCGCTTCGGCGGGCGGTACAGGCCGCCGGACGCCCGCACCAGGTCGCGCATGCCGCGCGCGGCCAGCAGGTTGCGGGTGGCGTCGCGCGGGTCGATGCCGAGGTCCTCGGGACGCCGGATGACGCCGCGGTCGCGCAGCCGCTCGACCGCGCGGCGGTCGCGGCCGAGGCCGACCGCGGTGTAGCCCGCCACGCCGCGGATCGCCTGCTCGCGCTCCTCGTCGTCGCGGCACAGCAGCAGGTTGGCGATGCCCTCCTCGGTGAGGACATGGGTGACGTCGTCGCCGTAGATCATGATCGGCGGCAGGTCCATGCCGGCCTGGCGCTGCAGCTCCCAGGCGTCGAGGTGCTCGACGAAGGCGGGCTGCATGTGCTCGCGGAAGGTCTCGACCATCTGCACGACCAGCTTGCGGCCGCGCGGCGTCGCGGCCGCGCCGCTGCGATGGGCGCGGGCCTGCTCGCCCGCCTTCAACCAGGCGGGGCTCGCATGCCGGCGCCCGCGCGCGTCGGCGCCCATGTTGGGCGCGCCGCCGAAGCCGGCGATGCGTCCCAGCGTCGCCGTCGAGCTGTTGCCCAGCAGGTCCATCTGCAGGGTGGAGCCGATGAACAGGTCGCAGGCGTAGTGACCGGCCGCCTGGCTGAACGCCCGGTTGCTGCGCAGGCTGCCGTCGGGGCCGGTGAAGAAGACGTCCGAGCGGGCGCGGATGTAGTCCTCCATGCCCAGTTCCGAGCCGAAGGAATGGATCGACTCGACCCAGCCCGCCTCGATCGCCGGGATCAGCGCGGGATGCGGGTTCAGCGCCCAGTGGCGGCAGATCCTGCCCTTCAGGCCGAGCGATTCGCCGTAGGTCGGCAGCAGCAGCTCGATCGCGGCGGTGTCGAAGCCGATGCCATGGTTGAGCCGCTGGACGCCGTATTCGGCGTAGATGCCCTTGATGGCCATCATCGCCATCAGCACCTGGATCTCGCTGATCTGCGCCGGATCGCGGGTGAACAGCGGCTCGATGAAGTTGGGCGTGGGCGCCTGCACGACGAAGTCGACCCAGTCCGCCGGCACGTCGACGCGGGGCAAGGCCGTGCCGTCGGGCACCCGCTCGTTGACCTGCGCGATGACCAGTCCGCCGGAGAACGCGGTCGCCTCGACGATCGCCGGCGTGTCCTCGGTGTTGGGGCCGGTGTAGAGATTGCCCTGCGCGTCGGCGGCGTGCGCGGCGATCAGCGAGACCTTGGGCGTCAGGTCGACGAAGTAGCGCGAGAACAGCTCCAGGTAGGTGTGGATCGCGCCGATGCGGACCCGGCCACTGGCAAGCAGCTTGGCCAGCCGCGCGCCCTGCGGGCCGGAGAAGCTGAAGTCCAGCTGGCTGGCGATGCCGCGCTCGAAGACGTCCAGGTGCTCGGGCAGCGCGAGCACCGACTGGACCATGTGCAGGTCATGGATGCGGGCCGGGTCCAGGGCCACCAGCGCCTTGGCCAGGAAGTCGGCCTGCTTCTGGTTGTTGCCTTCGAGGCAGACGCGGTCGCCGGGCTTGAGCACCGCGTGCAGCAGGTCGACGATCGCGTCGGTCTCGACCTGCTTGCCGGTCAGGCGGGCGCCGAGCGCCTCGCGTGCCGCGCCGATCCGCGCGGCGCGGTCGCGGGCCTTGGTGTCCAGGGTGATGCGGTCCATGGGCGTGGACGGTACGACCGGGCCCGCGGCCGATCAATCAACCGCCGCGCCTGACGATTACGCGCAGCGGAATGATCCTGGGCACGGCCGGTCAGTGTCCGCCGAGGCGCAGCGTGCGGCTGGCGGCGAGCAGGGCGAGCAGGTTGGGGTCGCGCTCACGGGCGCGGAGGAAGCACAGCGCGATGGTCTGGCGCACCGCGTAGCGCTCCTGGAGCGGGATCAGCCGGACGCTGGGCGGCAGCACCGCGCGGACGCGCCCCGGCAGCAGCGTGCAACCGATGCCGCCGCCCACCAGGTTCATCAACGAGAAGATGTCGTTGGTCTTCATCACGATCTGCGGCTCGAAGCCGGCGATGCGGAAGGCGTCGACGAAGCGGCTGTAGGTGACGAAGCCTTCCTGCAGGCTGACGAAGCGTTCTTCGGCGCAATCGCGCAGGTCGATGGCGGCTTGTCCGGCGTAGGGCGACTGGGCGGGCGCGGCGAAGAAGACGTCGTCGTCGAAGAGGGCGTGGGTCTCGAGTTCCGGCGCGGACTCGGGCAGGCCCATGACGGCGGCGTCGAGGGTGCCGTCGCGCAGGCGCTGGATGAGGTCGGAGTTGGAGCCCAGGATCAGCTCGGCCTGGACCTCGGGCTTGCGGGCCTTGAGCGCCATGATCATCGACGGCACGGTGCCGCTGGTCAGCGAATAGAGCGAGCCGATGCGGATGCGCTCGGCGCCGTAGCCGGCGATGGCGCGGGTGGCATTGATGCCCTCGTCCATGCGCTGCAGGATCTCGCGGGCGACGTCGGCCAGCGCATGGGCCGCGTCGGTGGGTTGCAGGTTGCGGCCCTCCAGCCGGAACAGCGCGCAGCGCGTGCCCGCCTCCAGGGAATGCAGCGCCCGATGCACGCTGACGGCGCTCGTGCCCAGCCGCTCCGCGGCGCGCGCCAGGCTGCCGCTCTCCAAGAACGTGATCAGGATCTCGAGCTTGCGGAAGGTGATTTCTTCGCTGATGCGGGGAAGCATCACATCTCCTCGAAGGCGTTCCTGACGGCGGCGACGATGCGCGCATGGTGCTCGTGGAGCTTTCCGCTCTCCTGGAAGATCTCAGGCAAGGTCTTTCGAAGCTTGTTGCTGACGGACCAGTTGCTCTCTTTCAGCGAGCGGATGATGCGGTCGGCGTCCTGATCCGGCATTTCGACGATGCGCTTGATGCCGGCGCGTGCACGGTCGTTCTGGCGCAGGAGCAACGCCTCTTCGGCCATCTCATGCTCGACGGTCTGGCGCAATACGCCGCTGAGGTAGCGCACATGCTCGCTCAGGTCGGGAAAGCGCCACACATGTCCCGCATCCTCGTCTTCGAGGAACTCGAAGTCGGTCGTGACCCCGTCGAGGCACTGGCGGAGTTCACCGAACCGGTAGCTGGTGGCATAACGCTTCATGAACGGCCGGGACACGACCTCCAGCACCTGGTCGTATTCGGCACGGGCGCGAGCATTGGCGGCGATGGTGGCTGACACCGGAACGACGATGTTCGGCGGCACCAGCCCGTCGCCTGCGAGCAGATGGTTGATCAGGAAACGGTGGATGCGGCCGTTCCCGTCCGCCAGGGGATGCAGATAAACGAATGCGAACGAGATCGCCGCGACCCGGGCGATGCCAGGAACGCCTCGCGTCCGGGCCTCGAAGGCGCGCAACGCGTCCAGCATCGGCTCCACACGGTGCTCGGACGGCGCGATGTAATGAACGAGTTGACCCCGGAAAGTCGTTTCGCCGATGAACACGGGTGATTGCCGAATCCCGGTGCGCAGAGCCGCCTCACCCAGGACCGCAGTCTGCAGCATCTGGAGGTTGGCGGGCGCCATGACGTCGTCCAACCGGCCGCTGAAGTCCTGGATCACCGAGGCGAATCGCTTGACCCGGTCTTCCTGGTCCGCTTCATGTTCGATCGCAAAACTCGCGCGTGATTCCTTGAAGGTGAGCCACGCCGAACTGCGCAGCAACAGCTCGGCGCCGTAGGTGTCGTCGAGTTCCTGAACGCCGGCAGCCACGTCGTACAGCCATTGACGCGACGCTGCCGGCCCAAGGTGGACCAACGGACAGAAGCCAGGCGTGCCTGGCAGGTTGTCATTGATTCGCCAGCGACGGTTGCGATCGGGATTCCGGGTTGTCAGGTAGAGGTCGGAGTCGAGTGCGTCGACGTAGCCGACGTTGCTCGCAGTGTCGGGAACGGGCACGGCCCTGCCGGTGAACCACTCGTAGAAGAAGCCGGCTCGGCGCGCGTAGATCCCCGTCGGTGCGGTCCGCACCCAGGCCGCCACGACTTCAGGATCGAGCTGCTGGAAGAGTCGCGAGAAGAACTCGAAGTTCAGCCGCTCGTACTTGAGACCGAACTCGAAATGACCCGCGAATGAGTCTTCCGGTTGATATTGGGCCGGCCATGTCCGGACCTCGCGTCCATGGGACTCTTCGCGCTGCCGCACACTCCCCAGGACGCTTCGCGTGACCAGCGGCTGCACCGGACTGATCGGGTGCAGTTCCGTCAGTCGCTGAAATCCAAAGTGGGTGGGAGCCATGGCGCCTATTTCGCTAGCGGATCGAATATTTTGCTAGAGAAAGCCAAAATTCTTTCCAAAAGACTAAGCGGCGATCGGTTTCGATGCACTGCAGGCCTCGATCGCGGCTCGCAGTCTTGAGAACCAGTAGGAGTTCGCCGCGCTTTCCCGGCTGGCCTCCTCGATGAGACGAAGGCGAGCTGCCAAACACGGTTCCCCGAGCGCTTCCGCCGCGTCCAGCTCATACACATGGCAGTCCGGCGTGAGCCGCTCCATTAACAGGTCGACGATGCCCTCGTCCCGTCGCCGCGCCAGTCCGACCAGCGCCTCGCCGCGGACATCCGGGTCGGCATCGTCGAGGTTGCGACGCAGCGCCGCGCGGATCGCCGGCGTGTCCTCCATCCGCAGCGTGCCCAGGCCGAAGGTGGCCCAGTCGCGCACCTCGTCCCACGGGTCGGCGCTCAGCCGGATGAGCCCCTCGATCGTCTCCGGCTCCTCGTAGGAGCCCAGCGCCACCGCGACCTGCCAGCGCATCCTCGCGTCCGGATGCGAGGCCAGTCGCAGCAGTGCCTCGACGCTGGCCCCGTGCGGCCGCAGGCCGAGCCCGCCCACCGCCGCGCGGACGACATCGTGATGCGGATCCGCCAGGCCGCGCAGCAGCAGGCGCTGCGTTTCCTCCTCGGCCAACAAGGCGAACCCGCCCTGGGCGCGGTGGCTGAGCTGCGCCGCGATCGACACGCCCACGGCCCGTCGCCGGGCACTCGGGCTGGCGCACAGCGCGATGACCCGCGCCAGCAGCGCGGGCGATCCGCGCCGCTGCAGCGCCTCGATCGCGCGCCAGCCGGCGTCGGCGTGCCAGTGCCGCAGCGCATAGCGCAGCAGGCGGTCGACAGCCAGGGACTTCCAACGGGGGCGGGCGGTGCGCTTCATCGGGCGGAGCTCGCAGTCGCGGAGCCCCGACTCTACCCAGCCCGTCGGGTGCTCATCGCGGGGCGGTCTCCTCGTCGCCGGTCGGCAGGCGCAGCGCGCCGGTGTTGTAGTCGTACTCGAACACCTCGCCATGCCGCGCCCAGGTCACCGCCGTCTGGAGCACGGCACTGGCCTCGGTGTCGTCCAGGTGCTCGCTCAGCAGCCGCAGCACCGGCTTGTCGGGCATCTCGCCGCTGGGCTCCTGCTCCAGGCTGTGGCGGATATGCGCGATCAGCGGCACATGGGTGACCAGTTGCTGGCCGAAGAGATCGCGCCGCAGGCCATGCGAGCCCTCGACGTAGCGCCGGCCCAGCGACGTGAGCTGCAGGTCCCCGCTGTCGAGCTGCGCCAGCCCCAGCAGCGCCAGCGCGTGTGCCACCGGCAGCAGCTCCGCGTCCGGCAGCCCGGCCTCCTCGCAGAGCTGCGGCAGGTCCGCGCGGCCGTCGAAGGGCGGATCGGCGAGCAGCTCCAGCAGGCCATCCATGCGCGCCACGTCGGCGGCGGGCAGGCGCTCGGCCAGCGGCGCCGGGGTGGTGGTCGCATCGACCGCGCCGGCCGCGCGCACCGGACGTGCCGCGCCGGCGGTCATCAGCGCGTAGACCTCGTCGATCAGCGCGCGCACGTCGGCGCTCTCGGGATCGCGCGGCCGCGTCAGCTGCACCGACAGCTGGCAGCGGATGCGCCCCGGATCGCTGGCGAAGATCAGCACGCGGTCGGCCATCATGACGGCCTCCTCGATGTTGTGCGACACCACCAGCATCGCCTGCGTCGGCATGTGCCCGCCGTCCCACAGCTCCAGGATGTCCTCCCGCAGCCGCTCGCCGGTCAGCACGTCCAGCGCCGAGAAGGCCTCGTCCATCAGCAGCACGTCGGGCTCGGTCACCAGCGCGCGCGCGATGCCGACGCGCTGCCGCATGCCGCCCGACAGTTCGCGCGGCAGGGCGCCCTCGAAGCCGGACAGGCCGATCAGCGCGATCGCCGCCTCGGCCTTGGACGCGCGTTCGGCCTTGGCCACGCCGCGCGCCTCCAGGCCGAGTTCGACGTTCTGCTGCACCGTCAGCCACGGGAACAGGGCGAAGGACTGGAACACCATGCTGATGCCGCGCGCCGGGCCCGACAGCGGTTGTCCGCGATAGCGGACCTGGCCGGCATCGGCCGGCACCAACCCGGCCATGATGCGCAGCAGCGTGCTCTTGCCCGAGCCCGACTGCCCCAGCAGCGCGACGATCTCGCCCTCGCGCAGGTGGAAGTCCACATCCGCGAGCACCGGCCGCGGATGCCCGTCGGCCGAGCGGAAGCGCTTGCCGACGCCATGGAGTTCGATGATGGATGCGGTCATGCGGTGCTCCTCACAGGTGCATGCGGTCTTCGGCCAGCCGGTACAGGCGGCGCCAGACGAAGTGGTTCAGGCCCATCACGAACAGGCACATCACGCCGATGCCGAGCGCGATCCGCGGGAAGTCGCCCCTGGCGGTCATCTCCGCGATGTAGCTGCCCAGGCCGTGCGCCTTGAGCGTGGTGTCGCCCCAGGACACGTACTCGGCCACGATGCTGGCGTTCCAGGAACCGCCGCTGGCGGTGATCGCGCCGGTGACGAAGCTGGGGAAGACCGCCGGCAGCAGGTAGCGGCGCCATTTCAGCCAGCCGCTCAGGCCGAGGTTGCGCGCCGCATGCCGCAACTCGGCCGGGATGTTGGAGGCGCCGGCGATGACGTTGAACAGCAGGTACCACTGCGTGCCGAAGATCATCAGCGGCGAGAGCCACACATCCGGATCGAGCTTCCAGCGCACGATCAGCACCACGACCACCGGGAACAGCAGGTTGGCGGGGAAGGCGGCCAGGAATTGCGCCACCGCCTGCAGGCGACCGGACCAGCGGGGATTCATCCCGATCCAGATGCCGACCGGGACCCACACCAGCGCCGCCAGCGCGATCAGCACCAGCACCCGCACCAGCGTCAGCACGCCCAGGCCGAGCACATGGCCGGCCTCGGACCAGCCGACCTCGGCATGGATGAAGCGCACCAGCTGGTACAGCGCCACCATCACCGCGGCGGCCAGCGTCGCATCCCAGGCGCGCTGCCAGGCGGCGACGGCGATGCGCGGGCGCGCGCGGATCGAGGTGCCGTCGTGGTGCCGGCGGAACCAGATCAGGCTGCCTTCGAGCTGGTCCACCAGCCATGCCGCGGCACGGCGCGTGAACGCGGTGCGGCGCAGCCAGTTCAGCATCCAGGAGCTGGGCGCGGTGTCGGTGCCGCTGTCCTCGAAGCGGAACTTGTCCGCCCAGGCCACCAGCGGCCGGAACACCAGCTGGTCGTAGAGCACGATGCCCACGAGCATCGCCACGATCGCCCAGCCGATCGCGCCGAGGTCGCGCGCCTCGATCGCCATCGCGATGTAGGAGCCCACGCCGGGCAGCTTGATGCTCTGGTCGGACACCGAGATGGCCTCCGACGCGACGACGAAGAACCAGCCGCCGGACATCGACATCATCATGTTCCAGAGCAGCCCGGGCATCGCGTAGGGCAGCTCCAGCCGCCAGAAGCGCTGCCAGCCCGAAAGCTGGAACACCCGCGCCGCCTCGTCCAGTTCCGACGGCACGGTGCGCAGCGACTGGTACAGGCTGAAGGCCATGTTCCAGGCCTGCGAGGTGAAGATCGCGAAGATCGCCGCGCACTCGACGCCCAGCAGGTTGCCGGGGAACAGCGCGATGAAGCCGGTCACCGTGATCGACAGGAAGCCCAGGATGGGGATGGACTGGAGGATGTCCAGCATCGGCACCAGCACCTTCTCGGCGGCGCGCACCTTGGCCGCCAGCACCGCGAAGACCGCGCTGAACAGCAGCGCCAGCACCATCGCGGCCAGCATCCGCAGGTTGGTGCGCAGCAGGTAGTAGGGCAGGTGGGACGGGTCCAGCGACAAGGGCAGCGGATCGCCCAGCGCGAACGGACGCGCCATCTGCGCCGCGCCGTAGGCCAGCAGCACGAGCAGGCCCAGCACCAGCGGCAGCAGCGCCCAGTCCCAGCGATTGGTGCCCGCCTCGACCACGGGGCGGGGGAAGAATTGGCGGCGGTCCATGCGCGCTCTCTTCTCTACATGGATTCCAGGGAACAGACGACCCCCTGGGGCCCCCCGCGCGAAGGTCCGCAGGATGCCTGCGGCGGCCTTCAGAAACCTGTCCGGTGTCTGGCCGCGGGCTGTCGATGCCTCAGCGCCGCAGGCTGTGCGCCACCTCGAAGAAGGAGCCGAGCAGCAGGCTGTCGCGGCGCTCCTTCAGGCAGTACAGATGCGTCTCGGTGAAGGCAGGGTCGCCCTGGATGCGCACCGGGCGGAAGCGCGCGTCGGGGATGAACTCCGCCTCGGACACGACGCCGATGCCGATGCCACGCGCAGCCGCCTCGCGCAGCGCCTCGCGGCTGCCGATCTCCATCGCGACGCGCGGCGTGATGCCCGCCTGGCGCAGCGCCGATTCCAGCGCGCGGCGGGTGCTCGATCCCGCCTCCCGCTGCAGCAGCGGCTGCTCGGCGAGCTCCCGCAGCGACACGCTCTCCCGAGCGGCGAAGGGATGGTCGAGATGGACGAAGAGGATGATCGCGTGCCGTGCGTAGGCCATGGTCTCGAAGCCGGGTGCGTCATGGAAGCGCGCCAGCACGCCGACGTCGATCACATAGTTCTCCAGGTCGCCGAAGACCTGCGCCGAATTGCCCAGCCGGATCGAGACGTCCACCTTCGGATAGCGCTGGCGGTAGGCATCGACCATCTCGATGACGTGGAAGGGGCCGACCGCGCCGAGCTTGAGCTGCCCGCGAGTGAGTTCGCCGCAGTCGTGCAGCAGGTTGTAGGCCTCGACCTCGAGCGCGGCCAGCTGCCGCGCGATCGGCAGCAGCTGATGGCCGACGCTGGTGAGTTCGATGCGATGACCGCGGCGATGGAAGAGCTCGACCTTGTGCTGCCGCTCCAGGCCCTGGACCTGGGTCGTCAGCGTCGGCTGCGAGAGCCCGAGCGCGCGCGCCGCCGCGCTGAAGCTGCCGTGACGGGCGACGGCGAGGAAGGCGCGGAGCTTGGCGGCGGACATGTATAGACGCTCTTGATGATTTCTTGCGGTCGGCCATATTGATTCGATCGAGTGACGGTCACGTGACGTTCCTAGGCTGCGTGGGCAGTTCCCCTCAACCCGACCTGGAGTGCCCATGACCCGGACCCGTTTCCCACGCCCGCTGGCGCATCGCCTGCCCGTCTCCTCCACCGCCCTGTTCAACGCGTCGATCGCGGCGCTGATCGCCATGGCCCCGCTGCCCGCGCCGGCGCAATCGGCCCCGAGCCCGCTGGCCTCGTTCACCCGCACGCTCAATGCCGCGATCTCCGGCTACAACCGCGAGCACCTGAACGGCGTCTCGCCGGAAGCCTGCGCCACGGCCTGCCTCGCCGACGCGCGCAAGTCCTGGTGCGTGAGCTTCGACTACTACAAGGCCTCGCAGCAGTGCGACCTCAGCGACAAGCGCGCCGCCGATGTGGGCGGGCTCAAGACCGACTACGCCGGTAACCCCTATGACCATTACGCGCTGAACCCGGGCCCGGGCGTGCCCAACCCGATCGTGGGCCCCTACGGCCGGCGCCATGTGTTGGTGATCGGCATCGACGGCCTGCGGGGCGACGCGCTGTTCTGCGCCGGTTGCGCGACCACGCCGGCGCTGAGCCAGCTCGCCGCGGTCGGCGCTTTCCACGGCAACGTGCTGGCCGGCGGTTCGCAGTCCACCTACAGCGGCCCGGGCTGGGGCACGCTGTTCACTGGCTACTGGGCGGACCAGCACGGCGTCACCAGCAACGACGCGAGCCTGCCGCTGCGCAAGCCGCATGTGTTCGACCGCATCAAGCAGGTTTACCCGACCGCCACGGTCGCGGTGGTCGGCGACTGGGCCAACATCACCGGCAACCTCAAGCCCGCGGGGGCGGACTTCGTCGTGGCCAACGCCGCGAAGAACTCGCAGCAGGCGACGGATGCGGTCAAGGGCTGGCTGTCCTGGACGAATCCGCCGACCGTGATCTTCTATTACCTGCACAACGTCGACATCCACGCCGCCAGCTACGACCCGTACAACGCGTACTACCAGTCGAAGATCGTTGGCGAGGATGCGCAGATCCAGCAGGTGCTGGACGGGCTCGTGGCGCGGCCGACCTATGCGCAGGAGGAGTGGCTGATCGTCGTCGTCTCCGACCATGGCGGCACCGGCAGCGGCCATGGCGGCCAGAGCGCCGGGGAGCGTGATGCGGCGCTGGTGCTGACGAACCGCTACCGCAACCCCACCAAGCCGCCCTATTGCCAGGGCGACCTGACCGGCACGGCGCTCCCGCAGACCGGGGCACTGACGCCTCACGTGCTGGACTTCCTCGGCTTGGTCAACGACACGGCGGGCAGCAAGCACCCCGCCTGCGGCGCCCGCTGAAGGCAAGCTGACCAATCAGCGGAGGGGCACGCCCCCTCCGGCCGGCACCGCCCGACGAGGCCGACCGGTCCGCTCATAGGTCACATGAATGGTTTGGTCGAGAAATCAGTATGGGATCGATGGATCTGCTGTCATGTGCGATTCATAGAGTGCCGGCATCCGCTCACCACTCCTGGATGCCGCCATGTCCCATCCCCGCTTCTCCGCCGCGCGCCGCACCGCGCTGGGCGCCGCCCTGGCCCTGACCGTCTTCGCGGGCCTGCCGCAGCAGGCGTCGGCCCAGCCGCAGGCGCTGACCATCGGCCTGATCCCGGCCGAGGACGCCCAGGCCATGATCGAGTCCAGCCGCCAAGTGTTGGACGCGTTGCAGCAGCAGCTGGGCATGCCGGTGAAGCCCTTCGTCGCCACGGACTACAACGGCGTCATCGAGGCGCTGCGCGCGAAGAAGCTGGACGTGGCCTACCTCGGTCCGTTCTCCTATGTGCTGGCGAGTTCGGTGGCCGAGGTCGAGGCCTTCTCCGTCGCCGTGACGAAGAAGACCGGCCAGAGCGCCTACCGGAGCCTCATCCTCGCCCGCAGGGACAGCGGCCTGCGCAGCGTCGCCGAACTCAAGGGCCGCAACTTCGCCTTCGTCGATCCGAGCTCCGCCTCCGGCCATCTGTTCCCCAAGGCGGGGCTGCGGCAGACCGGGCTGGACCCGGACGCCTACTTCGGTCGCGTCGTGTTCTCGGGCTCCCACGACGCCAGCATCCTGGCGGTCGCCAACAGGAAGGTCGACGCGGCCGCCGTCGCGGACCGCATCTTCAACAGCGCCGTCGCCAAGGGGACGGTCAAGCCGGACGACTTCGTCGTGCTGTGGTCCTCCAGGCCGATTCCCGAATCGCCGATGGTCTGGCGCAAGGACCTCGACCCGGCGCTCAAGGAGAAGCTCGCCCGGGCGCTGGCCAATCTCAAGGAGGTGAAGTGGGGCGACCAGGGCGTGCTCAACGGCTTCCAGCCGACCAGCGACGCCGCCTACGACGTGGTCCGCGACACCGCCAAGGTGCTCAAGCTCGACCTGCGGAGCATGAAGTGATCGCGCTGCGTGGCGTCACCAAGCGCTTCGGCGACAACGCCGTGCTGCGCGGCGTCGACCTGGACGTGCGGCCCGGCGAGTTCCTGGTCGTGCTCGGCCCGTCCGGCGCCGGCAAGTCCACCCTGCTGCGCTGCATGAACCGGCTGGTCCAGGCCGACGGCGGGACGATGACGATCGCCGGCCTGGAAGCGCGCGGCGCCGCACGCGCCACCGAACTGCGCGAGCTGCGCCGGCGCGTGGCGATGGTGTTCCAGCACCACCAGATCGTGCCGCGGCTCAGCGTGCTGAAGAACGTGCTCAGCGGCCGGCTCGGCACGATGGCCGTCTGGCGCTCGGTGCTGCAGCTGTTCCGCGCGTCCGACATCGCGCTGGCCATGGCCTGCCTGGACCGTGTCGGCCTCGTCCACAAGGCGGCGTCGCGCACCGACGCGCTGTCGGGCGGGCAGATGCAGCGCGTGGGCATCGCCCGCGCGCTGGCGCAGCAGCCGCAGGTGATCCTGGCCGACGAGCCGGTCGCGAGCCTGGACCCGCACACCGCGCGCCAGGCGCTGGGCTATCTGAAGCAGGCCTGCCGCGAGCTCGGCATCACGGTGGTCTGCAACCTGCACCAGGTCGACTACGCGCGCGAATTCGGCGATCGCATCGTCGGACTGTCCCAGGGGCGCGTGCTCTTCGATCGGCGGCCGCAGGAACTCTGCGAGGCGGAACTCGAGGCGCTCTACGCGGTCAGCGCCGCGCAGGCCGGCCCGCAGCCGATTGCGCCGGTGACTGCGCCGATGAATGCGCCGATGAAAGACCTGGCAAGCCTGGCCTCGATGGAGGCGTCGGCGCCGCCGGCCACCACTGCCCCGACCTGGAGAACGGCATGACGACGATGACCGCTGTCGACCGCGCCACCCGCGATCGCATCCGCTGGCTGGTGGCGCTGCCCACGACGCCGGGCGGCTGGACCAAGCTGCTGGCGCTGATGGTGTTGGGCCTGTGGGCCTTGCAGTGGAGCGCCCGGGGCGCGCAGCTGAGCCCGGCCGAGCTGGCCAACGGCCTGCCGCAGATCGCCGATTTCCTCGGCCGCACCTGGCCGCCGGACTGGCGCATCCTGGAGCGGCTGTGGGCGCCGGCGCTGGAGACCGTCCAGATCGCCGTGTGGGGCACGCTGCTGGGCGTGATCGGCGCGATCCCGGTGTCCTTCCTCGCGGCGCGCAACCTGCAGGGGCCTCGCTGGCTGTATCACCTCACCCGCCAGGGCCTGAATGTGACGCGCAGCATCAATGAGCTGATCCTGGCGCTGGTGTTCGTGTCGGCCGTGGGCCTGGGCCCGTTCCCGGGCGTGCTGGCACTGGCGGTGCATGGCGCGGGCATGCTGGGCAAGTTCTTCGCCGAGGCGATCGAGGAGATCGACGACGGCCCGCTCGAGGCGCTGCGCGCCACCGGCGCCCGGCCGCTGCAGGTGATCGCCTTCGGCGTGCTGCCGCAGGTGATCACCGCCTGGATCGCGGTGGTGCTCTATCGCTTCGAGGTCAACCTGCGCTCGGCGACGGTGCTGGGCATGGTGGGCGCGGGCGGGCTGGGCTTCGAGTTGGTGGGCAGCCTCAAGCTCTTCAAGTATCCCGAGACCGCGACCTGCATCCTCGTGATCACGGCGATGGTCGTCAGCGCCGACCTGGTGTCGAGCCGGCTGCGCCGTGCGATCCAGGACGCCGGCCGGCATTGAGCGCGAGGAGCCATCCATGACCCCGTGGACCTTCCACAACCCCGTCAAGGTGCGGGCCGGCAGCGGCGCGCTGGCGGCGCTGCCGGGCCTGGTCGGCGAGCGCGACGCGCTGCTGATCGCCTTCCCGGAGGCCGAAGCGCTCGGGCTCGTCGGCCGGGTGCGCGAGCTGCTGGGCGATCGCCTCGTCGCGGTCGAGACCGACATCCGGCCCAATCCCGACCTGCGCTGGCTGGCGCCGCTCTACGAGCGACTCTGGCGCGAGCACCGCGGCGCGCGCTGCGTGATCGCGCTGGGCGGCGGCAGCAGCATCGACTGCGCCAAGGCGATGCTGACGGCGACGCCGTCGGGCCGCTTCGATGAACTGCTCGATCACCTGGTCGACCCCAAGGCCGCGCCCCTGTCGGCCGATGCGCCGCACCGTGCGCTGATCGCGGTCCCGACCACCGCCGGCACCGGCAGCGAGGTCACGCCCTGGGCGACGCTGTGGGACGCCACGCGCGGCCGCAAGCATTCGCTGCAGCTGCCCTGGACCTGGCCGGAGGCGGCGATCGTCGATCCGTCGCTGATGGTGAGCCTGCCCGCGGCCGCCACGCTCGCCAGCGGACTGGACGCGCTGTCGCATGCGCTGGAGGCGTTGTGGAACGTGCATCGCAATCCGGTGTCGTCCAGCTTGGCGGCGAGCGCGGCGCGGGCGATCGTCGCGACGCTGCCGGCGCTGCTGCGCGAGCCACGCCGGCTCGACCTGCGGGAAGCGCTGGCCGTCGCGGCCCTACAGGCCGGCATGGCCTTCTCCAACACCAGGACCGCGCTGGCGCATTCGCTTTCCTACGACATCACGTTGACGCGCGGCACCGCGCACGGCATCGCCTGTTCGTTCAGCCTGCCGCGCGTGATGCGCCTGGCCTTCGGGCGCGACGCGGCGCTGGACGCGCGGCTGCTGTCGATCTTCGACGCCGCCGATGCGGACGGCGCGGTCGCCGCGCTGGAACGTTTCCTGGCCGCGCTCGGCGTGTCCACCGATCCCGCCGACTACGGCATTCCCTCCGACGACTGGGACGCGCGCGTCGCGCAAGCGCTGCGCGGTCCTCGCGGACGCAACTTCATCCAGGCTCACCCATGAACCCCGTTTCGACCGCTTCCACCGCCCCGGCCTCCACCACGACCTCGGCCGGCCCGCGCTATCCGCACCTGCAGGCGGTGATCTTCGACTGGGCCGGCACGCTGGTCGATCACGGCTCGCTGGCGCCGACGCAGATCTTCGTCGACGCGTTCGCGACCTTCGGGATCGCGCTGACGCTGGACGAGGCGCGGGGACCGATGGGGCTGTCCAAGCGCGACCACATCCGCACGCTGCTGGAGGACGCGGGGCTGCAGTCGCAGTGGCAGGCCCGCTTCGGACGCGCGTCGACCACCGGCGACATCGACGCGATCTACGAGCGCTTCATGCCGATGCAAATCGCGCACGTCGGCCGGTATTCGGCGCCCATCCCGGGGGCGGTGGAGGTGCTCGCCGCGCTGCGCGGCGCGGGGTTGAGGATCGGCTCCTGCTCGGGGTATCCGCGTCAGGTGATGGACGTGCTGCTGCCGCAGGCGATGGCCGCTGGCATCTGGGCGGACCACGTCGTCGCCGGCGACGACCTCGCCGCGGGCGGCCGCCCGGGCCCGTTCATGGCGCTGGGCAATGTGCTCGCGCTGGGCCTCGGGGATGTGCGCGCCTGCGTGAAGGTCGACGACACGACCCCCGGCATCGAGGAAGGTCGCCGCGCCGGCATGTGGACGGTGGGGCTCAGCCTGTCGGGCAACGAAACCGGCCTGACGCTCGAGCAGCTGCAGGCGCTGCCGGATGCGGAAGTCGCGGCGAAGCGCGCGGCCGTCACGCAGCGGCTGATGGCGTCGGGGGCGCATCTGGTGATCGACTCGGTGGCGCAGCTGCCGAAGGCGCTCGCGGAGATCGACGCGCGAATGGCGCGAGGTGAGCGACCGTGATCCCGCGGCGGGCGAGTTCGACGACACTCGCCCGATGGCACTGACACTCTTCGGATCGGCCGCGTCCGGCTCCACGGCGGTCGAGGCCGCATTGACGCTGCTGGGCATCGACTTCGACCTCATCGAAGGCGCGACCTGGGAGACCGAGGCCGCTCGGGCGCGTGTCGGCGGGACCAACCCGATGCGGCAGATCCCGACGCTCGTGGACGCCGACGGCCGCGTGATGACGGAGAGCGCGGCCATCCTGATCCATCTGGCCGACACGCACCCGCAGGCGGGGCTCGCGCCGGGCGTCGAGGAACCGCGACGGGCGGAGTTCCTGCGCTGGATGGTGTTCGTGTCCTCGGCGATTTACTCGCTGCATTGGATCAAGCCCGACGTCACGCGCATCGGCGCGCGGCCCGAGCAGCGCGATGCGGTGGTCGACGCGGTCCATGAGCGCATCGCGTTCTGCTGGGGCGTGATGGATGCGCAGGTGATGCCGGACGGGCCGAGTGCTTACCTGCTGGGAGATCGGCTGAGCGTGCTGGATCTGTACGTGGCGGTGGTGTCGCGTTTCGGCCCGTGGCGCGAGCGCTTCGAGCAGGTCGCGCCGCGCATGACGCCGGTGGTGCGGCGCGTCGACGCGGAGCCTCGGCTGCAAGCGTTCTGGCGCGCGCGGTTTCCGCTCGACGACATCTGACTGCGACCGCTGCAGACCCTCAGCCCTCCCTCTCCCGTGCGAGGCGCGTCCGCATGCGTGGCCCGGCGGGGAAGGGCGCTCCTATCATCGGCGGCGAACTTCCAGCCCCATGAGGTCGCCGTGTCCGCCAATCCCTCGATGCCTGCTCCCACGTCCTCGCGCCGCAAGCTGCTGGTGCTGATGCCGACGGCGGAGGAGCACCTGGCCCAGTTCCGCCAGCGCTATGACGTGATCTACGCGCCGACCGCCGAGGCGCGCGCCCAGGCGGTCGCCACGCAAGGCGCGGAGATCGAGCTCGTCGTGACCATCGGTGCCGTCGGCCTGCGCGCGGACGAGATCGCGGCGATGCCGCGGCTGGGGGCCGTCGCGGCGCAGGGCGCCGGCTACGAAGCCATCGACCTGGCCGCCGCCAGGGCCCGCGGCCTCACCCTCTGGAACGGCGCGGGCACCAACGACTCCTGCGTCGCCGACCACGCGATGGCGCTGCTGCTGGCCTCGGTGCGCGGGCTCCCGCAGCAGGAGGCGGCGCTGCGCGCTGGCGTCTGGCGCGACGCGCTGCCGCTGCGTCCCAGCGTCAACGGTCGCAAGCTCGGCATCCTGGGCATGGGCACCATCGGACTGCGCATCGCCAGGCGGGCACAGGCCTTCGACATGGAGGTCGGTTATCACAACCGCCGCGAACGCCACGACGCCCTGGGCTCGCGCTACTTCGGCTCGGTGCTGTCGCTGGCCGAGTGGGCCGATTTCCTCGTCGTCGCCGCGCCCGGCGGTCCGGCCACCCGGCACATCGTCAACGCCGAGGTGCTGAAGGCGCTCGGCCCGCAGGGCCACGTCGTCAACATCGCGCGCGGCAGCCTGATCGACACCCAGGCGCTGGCCGCGGCGCTGGCGGCTGGCGAACTGGGCGGCGCGGCGCTCGATGTCTATGAATCGGAACCCAAGCCGCCCGAGCCCCTGCTGGGCTTCCGGAATGTGATCCTGACGCCGCACATCGCCGGATGGTCGCCCGAATCGGTCCAGGCAACGGTGGATCTGTTCCTGGAGAACGCCCGGCGCTGGGAAGCCGGTGAGCCGGTGCTCACGCCGCTCTGATCCAGGCGCCTGCGGCCGAACGCCCAAAAAAAACGTCCGCGGCCCCCGGAAGGGCAGCGGACGAAGTACTTGAGAACTGAAATAACTGAAAAGAAAGGTCCCCTCGAAAGGGGACCCCGGCTCCGCGGACGGAACGAAGGAGGCGACGGATGATGGGTTGAGGCAGCGGTCTCGAGTTGGGATGCACCGCTAGGCGCAAACCGCAGCCATAGCCCAGCTATGGCGAGGATTTGCAACGACGCGGGGCGCCCAAATCGTGGCTGCTGATCAACCCAGCAGGCCGGTCGCCAATCCCAGGCAGGACATGACGCCGATGCAGACCACCCAGGCATCCGCGTTGTTCAACGAGGTCCAGACCGTTTGCTTGAGCATCTGCATTGCCATCTCCTGCTGCAGCCGGAAGTGGCTGCGATGGATGGCAATGTACTGTATGCCCATACAGTATTCAACAGGGAATCGCCGGATTGTGCGTCTTGCGCCACGGCGACCCGCCGGCCGGGTTGCCGATCACCGGCGCCGGGCGCGGCACGCCGGGTTGCCGCACAGGCCGTACAGCGCCAGCGCATGCTCCACCAGCTCGTAGCCGCGCTCCTCGGCGATCTCTCGCTGGCGTTGCTCGATGCCGGCGTCGTAGAACTCCTCCACCCGGCCGCAGGCCAGGCAGACCATGTGGTCATGGTGCTGCTCGGAGTTGAGCTCGAACACCGCCTTGCCTGACTCGAAGTGCTGCCGCGCCAGCAGCCCGGCCTCGACGAACTGCATCAGCACCCGGTAGACCGTCGCCAGGCCGATGTCCGCCTCCTCCAGCAGCAGCTGGCGGTAGACATCCTCGGCGCTGAGGTGGCGCTGGTTCGATTGCTCGAAGATCTGCAGCACCTTGATGCGAGGCAGCGTGGCCTTCAGGCCGCTGGATTGCAGGCTCTCGATCTGGTGTTTGGGAGAGTCGGGCTTGTGCGAGTCGGGCATGGGCGGGAAGGGGCAACTTGCGGACTGGCGATCAGGCGGCCGCGGTTTCTGGGTTCTTGGCGTCCTCCGGGTCCGGCGACGCGTCGGCCGCGGCGCCGGCCGGAACGCCCTTGCGGGCGCCTTGCGGCTTGCGCAGCCACAGGTACAGGCCGCTGCCCAGCACGACGATGGTCGCCACGTCCAGCAGCGCCCACAGGATCTTCATCGGCATGCCGCCGTAGTCACCGAAGTGCAGCGGCTGCGACACCAGCAGGGCGGTCAGGTACCAGGGCAGCTCCGGCGCCGCGGTCAGGCGCGAGGTCCGGGCGTCGACCAGCAGCGGCTGCAGCAGCTTGGAGGTCAGCGGCGTCGTGCCCTTCAGGAAGATGGTGTTGTGATGCGGGCTGGAGAAGGCCGTGCCCGGGAACGCGATGAACGACACCTTGCGCTGCTGGCCGTGATGCATCGCGGTATCGAGCGAGGCCTGCAGCGGACCGCGGTCCCTGGCCTCGAGCAGCGGCTGGCCCTGGTAAGGCGCCAGCAGCGTGGAGACCTCGGTGTACTGCCAGTACTTCACCAGCAGGTCGGCCCAGGTGTTGATCATCCCGGTCGCGCCCACGACGAAGCACCACACCAGCGTGACGATGCCGACCAGGTTGTGCAGGTCCAGCCACTTGACGCGGGTGGAGCGGTCCTTGCGCACCGCGCCGAAGTCCAGCTTGCGCATGAACGGCGCGTACAGCACCACCCCGCTGACCAGCGCGACCAGCAGCAGCAGGCCCATGAAGCCGAGGAAGAGCTTGCCCGGCAGGCCCGCGAACAGGTCCACATGCAGGCGCAGCATCAGGTCCATGAAGCCTTCGCCGACGCGGTATTCGCGCACCACCAGGCCGGTGCGGGCGTCGACGGCGACGGACTTGAAGTCCTCGGTCGGCGCCGGTGTCGGCGCGAGCGTGAACCACCACAGGCGGGGGTCGTCCTCGTTCTCGCCGGCGTACTGGATGACGCGGGTCGGATGCACCGCGTTCGCGGCCTTGGCCATGACGTCCAGCGACACCCGCTGCCTGTCCATGGCGGCGGGCAGTTCGGGCGCCTCGATCTCGTCGCCGAGCAGGTGGCCGATCTCGTGATGGAAGATCAGCGGCAGCCCGGTCAGGCACAGCAGCAGCATGAACAGCGTGCAGACCAGGCTGGTCCATTTGTGCAGCCAGGTCCAGACGCGGATGGCGCGCGAGCTCAGCATCGTCGTGTCCTCAGAAGTCCGCCGCCAGGCTCAGGTTGAAGCTGCGCGGCTGACCGACGACCAGATAGCTCTGGTCCGGATAGCCGCCCGCCGAGGCCCAGTACTTGCGGTTGGTGAGGTTGTCGATCCGCGCCCGCAGCGTCAGCAGCGTGCCCTGGACCTCGAACAGGTAGCGCGCGCCCGCGTCCAGGCGGGTCCAGGCCGGCACGCGCAGCGTGTTGGCGCTGTCGGCGAAGACCTTGCCGGTGTGCACCACGCGCGCGTCCAGCGCCAGGCCCTGCAGCGCGCGGACCTCCCATTCGGCGCCGAGGTTGGCCTGCACCTGCGGGATGCCCAGCGTGCGCTTGCCTTCGGTGGCGGCCACGCCGGTGCCGTGCTGCTTGGCGTCGAGCCAGGTCAGGCCGCCCAGCACCTTGAGGTCGCGGGTGGCCTCGCCGAAGGCGGTCAGCTCGACGCCGCGATGGCGGTCCTCGCCCTGGGCGGTGGCTTGCGCCAGCACCGCGCGCGGCTTGTCGGTCGTGAAGTAGGAGGCGCCGAAGCCGAGGCGTCCGCCGTCGTACTTCAGGCCCACCTCCTTCTGCTTGGAGGCATAGGGCGCCAGGTCACGCGCCGGCAGGCCGTTCTGCGCGGCCAGGCTGTCGCCCTTGTTCAGGCCCTCGATGTAGTTGCCGTAGACCGACAACTGCCTGGACAGGCGGTAGACGACACCGGCGACCGGGCTGGTCTTGCTCCGGTCGTAGGTGGTGACGACGCCGCCCGGCGTGATCGTGTCCAGGAAGCGGACGGTGGCGCTGATCGAGTCGACCTTGAGCGTCTGATGCCGCAGGCCCAGCGTGATCAGCAGCGAGTCGTCCAGCAGCGACAGCGTGTCGCCGATGGCGACGCTGCGGTTGCGGATGCGGGTGTTGATCCGCGGGTCGTCGACGCTGTTGCCGACATACACACTGTCCGAGAACGCGGGCAGGGCGCTCCGGGCCGGCGTGTAGAGGTTGGTCGGCTGCGTGTTCAGGAAGTCCATCGCATAGCCGTTCTTCGTGTCCAGCGAGAACACGGAGGCCGACACCACCCATTCATGCCCGACCGAACCGGTGCGGAACTTGCCGCGCAGGCCGGCCTCGCCGGTGTCGACGCTGTCCTTGCGGCCGTTCTCGAAGCGATAGAAGGTGCCGTCGCCGGTGGCGGGGTCGGTGACTGTCAGGTTGGCCAGCCGGTTCGCTTCCTTGCTGCGGCGCGCGCCATAGGCGGCCCAGGCGGTGACGGCGTCGTTGAGGTCCCATTCGCCGCGCAGCGTGCCGAAGGTGTCGCGCTCGTTGGAATAGGTCCAGGGCTGGGCGTAGTTGGCCTGGTTGTCCGGCAGGGCCGGCAGCGCGGTCAGGCCGTTGACGGTGACGCTGGGACGGGTGCGGGTGAGCTGGTTGTCCTGCCAGCCCAGGTCGGCGCTCAGGCGCAGGTCGCGGCTGCGCCAGTCCAGGCCGAGCGCGACGACGCTGGTCCTGGCCTTCTCGTCGTCGACCGCGGTGCCGCCGTCGCGGTACGCCGCATTGAAGCGCACGCCGGTGGCCTTGTCCGGGCCGAAGCGCCGCGCCACGTCCAGCGCCGCGCCGCCCGAGCCGCCGCTGCCGGCGTTCACCGTGAGGCGCGTCAGCGGCTCGACCGGCGCGCGCTTGGGCAGCAGGCTGATGTTGCCGCCGATGCCGCTGCCGTTGGGGCTCGCCCCCATTAGGAAGGCGGAGGCACCGCGCAGCACCTCGACGCGTTCGAAGAGCTCCGAGGCGATGTACTGGCGCGGCAGCAGGCTGTAGAGGCCGTTGTAGGCGACATCGTCCGAATTCAGGATGAAGCCGCGGATGAAGTAGGCCTCCTGGAAATTGCCGAAACCGCGCGCCGCGCGGATGCCGGGATCGTTCTGCAGCACCTCGGCGACGCTCCGGGCCTGGCGGTCCTGGATCAGTTCGTTGGTGTAGGCGGTGATCGAGAACGGCGTCTCCAGGTTGTCCTTGGTCCCGAGGATGCCGGCGCGACCGCCGCGCGCCACCTGGCCGCCGGCATAGGCCTTGGACAGGCCCTGCTTGTCCGCGGTGGCGCTGACCGTCACGGCCGGCAACTGCGACGGCATGTCGCCGTCCTTCTCCTTGGGCGCCTCCTGCGCGAAGGCGACCGGGGCGGCGAGGGCGCACAGGCCCAGGGCGATGGCGAGCGCCAGCGGGCGCATCGGGGGGTGATTCATGGGACGGGGACCTTGAGGGAGTTCTTCTTCGGGGAGGGACAGCGGCCGGAGCCGACGGGACACGGTGCCGGCGTCAGGCCGCTTTGCGGGGCCGCCAAGCGAACCAGGCGATCACGGCCACCGGCACGCCGAGCCCGACCCAGGACCAGACGTCGCCCCAGGCGTCCGAGACCAGCGCCGACAGCAGGCCGGAGGTGCTCAGCACGCCCAGCGCGATCGGCCAGGTCCAGAGACGGCGGGATTCGGGAGACAACATCGGCGGACGCCCAATTTGCAAATAACAATTATTCGCATTCTAGGGCGAAGCCAGCGGCGGAGGGAGTCGGGATCGCCTGCCCGAGCGCTCGGAAGGGCGAAATGGGAACGAAGCGGGAAGGGCACCGCAGCCTCGCGGGCGGGCGCGGGCGGACGGGAGGGCGCCCGCGGGGTGGGCGCCACGGACGAGGGATCGTCCGCTAGACGGTGGCGCGGTCCGACGCCGCCTGGCTGGCGCGTTCGGCGCGCTCGGTGTCCTGGCGGGCGAGGTACTGGTGGATGCTGGCCACGACCTGTGCGCCTTCGCCGATCGCGCCGCCGACCCGCTTGACCGAGCCCGAGCGCACGTCGCCGACCGCGAAGACGCCCGGGATGCTCGATTCCAGCAGCTCCGGCTTGTAGGCCGACAGCGGGCAGGCACAGGCGCGGCCGGTGATGATGAAGCCAGCCTGGTCCAGCTCCAGGCCGCACTGCGAGATCAGGCCGGTCTCCGGCTCGGCACCGATGAACATGAACAGGTGCTGCAGCGCCAGCCGGCGCTGCTGGCCGTTGCGGCGGTCGCGCCAGCTGACGGCCTCCAGCGCGTCGCCGCCCTCGAGCTCGCACAGCTCCTGGTGCGGCAGCAGCTCGATGTTGGCGGTGCCCTGGATGCGGTCGATCAGGTAGCGCGACATCGTCGCCGCCAGGCCCGGCCCGCGGATCAGCATGATCACCTTGGCGGCGTGGTTGGCCAGGAACACCGCCGCCTGGCCGGCCGAGTTGCCGCCGCCGACGATCACCACCGTCTGCCGGCTGCAGATGCGGGCCTCGATCGGCGAGGCCCAGTACCAGACGCCTCGGCCCTCGAAGCGCGCCAGCGCGTCGAGGTCGGGGCGGCGATAGCGCGCGCCGGTGGCGATCACCGCGGTGCGGGCCCGCACGGTGCGGCCGTCTTCCAGCGACAGGCGCAGTTCGTCGTCCTCGCCATGGCGCTCGCAGCTCATCTCGGTGACCTTGGCCGGGATCAGCATGTCGGCGCCGAACTTCTGGGCCTGGACGAAGGCCCGGCCCGCCAGCGCCTGGCCGGAGATGCCGGTCGGGAAGCCGAGGTAGTTCTCGATGCGCGAGCTCGCGCCGGCCTGCCCGCCGAAAGAGCGGCAGTCCATCACCAGCACCGACAGCCCCTCCGAGGCCGCGTACACCGCGGCCGACAGGCCCGCCGGGCCGGCGCCGACGATGGCCACGTCGTAGAGCTCGGGGCGCTCGCGCATGTCGACGATGCCCATGCAGCGGGCGACCTCCTCGTCCGTCGGGTCCACCAGCACGTCGCCGCCGGGGCAGATGACCAGCATCTGCACGCCTTCGCTCATGTACTGGTCGGCGAGCGCCTTGGCGTCGTCGTTCTGGTCGGGCTCCAGCTGCTGGTGCGGATAGCCGTTGCGTCCGAGGAAGCTGCGCAGCCGCATCACCGGCGCGGACTTGGCCCGCCCGATCAGCGTCGCGCCGCTGGCGCCGGCTTCGATCAGGCCGACGCGGCGCAGGATGAAGGCGCGGGTGAGGCGCTCGCCGAGGTCGGCCTCGGCGATCAGCAGGGCGCGCAGCTGCGGCGGGCTGACCTCGACCGCCTCGACCTCGGTCTCCGCGATCGCGTCGATGAAGGAGGGCCGACCGCTGAGCTGGCCGACCTCGCCCAGGAAACCGCCCGGCCCGTGCCGATGGATCGGCGTCACATGGCCGAGGCTGTCGCGCTGGGAGACGGTGATCTCGCCGCTGAGGATCAGGGTCATGCCCATGCCGGCATCGCCGGCACGCACGACCCACTCGCCTTGGGAATAGCGCCGGAACCGGCCGAAGCGCGCGACGCGCGCGATGTCGGCGACGCCGAGGGTGGGGAACATCTGGGCACCGCGCGTGTCGGCGATGCTGGGCTGCTGGACCTGGGCCATGGGACCTCCTGGCGCGCACCCTAACCGACGGGCGGGTCAGCGGCAAGCGCCACAAGGGAGAGCCCGGGCAGGGCGCGCGCCCGCCGCGCCGGCGCGCGACTCTGGCACCATGGCGGCCGCCCCTTCCTTCACGATCCGTTCCGGAGCCTTCGCCATGGACCTGCCTTCCCACCAACTGACGATGACCGTGCTGATGACGCCGGACATGGCCAACTTCTCCGGCAACGTGCACGGCGGGACCATCCTGAAGCTGCTCGACCAGGTGGCCTACGCCTGCGCCAGTCGCTTCGCCGGCCGCTACACGGTGACGCTGTCGGTGGACCAGGTGATGTTCCGCCAGCCGATCCATGTCGGCGAACTGGTCAGTTTCCTGGCCTCGGTGAACTACACCGGCACCTCGTCGATGGAGATCGGCATCAAGGTCGTGACCGAGAACATCCGCGACCAGGTCGTGCGGCACGCCAACAGCTGCTTCTTCACCATGGTGGCCGTCGGCGAGGACGGACGGCCGGTCCCGGTGCCGCCGCTGTCGCCGAGCACGCCCGACGAGAAGCGCCGCTGGGAAGCCGCGATCGAGCGCAAGAAGCTGCGGCAGGAACTGCAGCGCCGGCACGACGAGCTGCGCAGCTCGTCCCTGCCGGGCTGATCGGCGGCGTCAGCCGCGCAGCTGCGCCGGATCGAGGTATTGCTGGCGGAAGGTCTCGAAGTCGACCGTGTCGGCCGCCTCGATCGCCGCCTGGGCCTCCAGCGAGGCCCGCGCCGACTGCTCGAAGCGGGCCATCAGGCCCTCGGGCATCGGCTGCGCCAGCACATGGGCACGGGCGGCCTCGGAGCGGGCAGCGACGAAGTCCAGGTGCGAGCAGCGATGTCCCGCGCTCATCGCGGCCAGCACCCGCGCCGAGGGCAGGTCATCGGGCCGGTCCCAGCGCTCGACCGCCTGGGCCAGGGCTTCGCGGTACAGCGAGCCGCCCAGCGTCTGGTCGATCTTGCGCGCGATCGGCGCGAACTCGGTCAGCAGCTCGCGCCCCCAGTCGCGCAGCGCGATCTCGCCGCCGCGGCGCTCCAGCTTCAGACCGGGCTCGCGCCCGGCCGAGGCGGTGCGGTGCTGGTTGCGGGCCAGCGCGCCGAGTTCTTCCGGCGTGTCGTTGGGGCTGTCGGTCAGCCAGCAGTGCAGCAGGAAGATATCCAGGAAGCGCATCGTGCTGGCGGCGATGCCGACCGGCTCGAACGGGTCCAGGTCCATGCAGCGGACCTCGATGTACTCGACGCCGCGCTCGCGCAGCGCATGCAGCGGACGTTCGCCCGAGCGGATGGTGCGCTTGGGACGGATCGTCCCGTAGAACTCGTTCTCGATCTGCAGCAGCGTGGTCGACAGCTGGTTGTATTCGCCGCCCGGATTGACCACGCCGACCTTCTCGTACGCGGGGTAGGGGCGGGTCAGCGCGTCCTGCAGCGAGGCGGCGTAGCCGTCCAGGCTGTTGTAGCTGACCGCCAGCGAGGCCTGCGCATCGCTCTGGTAGCCGAGGCGGCCCATGCGCAGCGAGGTGCCGTGAGGCATATGCAGCGTGCCGTCGGTCAGCGGCTGCAGGCCGTGCTCGCGGCCGGCGACGAAGCTGGCGCACAGCGCTGGCGACGCGCCGAACAGCGTCAGCAGCAGGAAGGAGTGGCGCCGGAAGTTGCGGATCAGCGCGAAGTGGTCGGCGTTGTCCAGGCCCGGCATCGACCAGTTGTAGTGGATGCCGGAGATGGTCTGCATGCGCCGGCCGTAGCGGTGGCCCAGGCCCATGCGGTAGACGCTCTTGGCGCGGCCGATGTTGGACGCGCCATAGCGGCCGATGGGGATGGTTTCATCGGCGGGGAGCAAACAGGGCATGCTCGACGCCCACATCAGTTCCTCGCCCAGGCAGCGGTAGACGGCCTGGTGGATCTCGGTGAGCTGCGCCACGCACGCCTCGGCGGAGGCATGCACGCCGGTGATCAGCTCGAGCTGCGACTCGCTGAAGTCGGTGGTGACCGTCTCATGCGTCAGCGCGGAGCCGAGCGCCGTCGGATGCGGCGTCAGCGCCAGCGAGGCGGCGGTCGGCAGCGCGCGCAGGCTTTCCTTCTCCACGCCGCGGCGCATGCCTGCCAGGCGGGCCGGATCCAGGGCCTCCAGTCGCTTCAGCCAATCGCTCAAAACCCGCTCCTCGTTCGATGTGGGCGCGCAAGTTAACAGATGTGCACGAATTCCGCTTGACTGGGATTTCTTGAGTTTGTGCTAAGCGGGCTCGGGCCCGGGGACCCTCGAAGCCGGGTCCTCAGGCCGGCGCATTCATCCGGCGGCGGGTACGCCGCAGCTGCTGGTCCGAGCTGAAACCGGCGGCCAGCGCGGCCTGCGCCGGCCGCTGGCCTCGCGCCAGTTCGCGCCGGGCGAGTTCGAGCCGGATCGCGCGCAGGTAGTCGAGCGGCGTCGTGCCGCCGTGCTGGGTGAAGAGCCGGGTCAGGTGGCGCGGGGTGACATGGGCGACCTCGGCCATCCGCGCCAGGCTCCAGTCGGCGCGTGGATCGCCGCAGATGGCGTCCTGCACCCGGTGGAGCGCCGGATGCAGATGGTGGCGGTGCGCCAGCATCGGAGACAACTCCGGATCCTGCGCGCCGCGCCGCAGGTAGACCACCATCACCTGAGCGACCGAACCGGCCAGCGCCTCGTCGCAGTGCTCGGCGATCAGGGCCAGCACCAGGTCGATGCCGGCCGTGATGCCGGCGCTGCTGGCCAGCGGGCCGTCGAGCACGAACACCCGGTTCGCCTGCACCTCCGCGCCCGGCGCGGCCGCGCGCAGCGCGTCGAGCGACTCATGGTGCGTGGTGCAGCGCCGGCCCTCGAGCAGACCGGCCCGTGCCGCCAGCAGCGCGCCGGCGCAGATGCTCAGCAGCCGGCCTTCACCGCCGGCCAGCAGTGCCGTGCCTTCGCGGTGCAGCCAGCGCTCGATGCGCAGTTCTTCCTCGCGCTCGGCGGGGCCCGTGGCCGGGTCGTCCGGATGCGCGTGTCGCCGCCCGCTCAGGATCAGCCAGTCGCGCCGCCCGAGCGCCGGCAGCGGCTCCAGCGCGGCCAGCATCAGGCCGACCGAGCTCGACGCCGTCGGCGACGCGGCGCAGTAGCGCAGCCGGAAGGCTTCCGGCTCGCCCCGGCGGCGCAAGGCCTGGTTGGCGAGCCGCAGCGCCTCGGCGGCGCCGGCCAGGTCCAGCAGCAGCGTGTGGCGTTCGACCAGGATCCAGACGTCGACCGGGCCGTCGTCCGGCCGACGCGAGGTCGGGGGGAAGGCAGGAAAGGACATCGCCGCAGTATGCGCCCGCCGCCGGTCCTCAGGCCGCGACGGCGCTGCGCACGGTGGCGCGTTCGAGTGCGGTCTCGACATCGACGATCTGCGCGAAACGGTCCTGCAGCGCGACCTCGGTCCGCAGCTTGAGCGCTTCCACGCCGACGACTACGCCGCTGGCATGCTGGATCGGGAAGGTCAGCGTCGCCTCGGTCACGTAGTCGACGGCCCAGCCCTCGTCGCTGGCGTGGCGCGTCGTCGTCTCGCAGCACTGCTCGGTGCGGATGCCCGCGACGATCAGGCGGCGGATGCCGTACTCGGTCAGCCAGATCGACAGCCCGGTGCCGGCCAACGCGCTGTGGCGGCGCTTGAGGAACTCGGCGGCGATGGGCACGTCGGCCAGCTCGGCCATCGGGCGCACATGGCCGCTGACCAGCGAGAACGGGTTGTCCGGCGTGGCCGGACCGTCGGTGTGGAGGATGCGCACGATCGGCAGGCCGCGCGCGGCGGCGCCGGTCAGCAGCGCGTTGGTGCGGGCCATGTAGGCCTCGAAGCCGGCCGGGTCCCAGTAGGGGCGATGGCGGAACGACTCCTGCACGTCGATCAGCAGGACGGCGGTGTCGGCGGTGGCGATGGGGAAGGTGGTGGTCATCGAAGGCTCCATCAGCGGGTGGTTGATGAAGCTCATCGTGCCGGCGACGCGGCCCGGCGTCGCGCCGGGGCTGGACTGGTTTCGGTCAAATCAGGACATCGCACCGAGCCCATCTTCGCGCCCCCACCCCACGCCCTCTCCGCCAGCGGAAGAGGGTGATCGATCGGCGCCGCATGGTCCCTCTCCCGCCTGCGGGAGAAGGCAAGGCCGAGGGCCAGCGGCCGCCGCGGGCTCAGTCCTCGCGGGTGGTGCGCTGGGCCAGCGGCAGCTTCGCTTCCAGGTCCAGCGCGTCCCAGCCCTTGCGGCCGATGCGGCGCAGGGTGTCGATGTTGGCCTCGTAGATCGCGTCGGTGTCCGGCATGGACTCGACGGCGCGCTCGATGCTCTCCTCGCGCAGCAGGTGCAGCGTCGGGTAGGGCGAGCGGTTGCTGAAGTTGTCGACGTCGTCGGCGTCGGTGCCCTCGAACTGGTAGTCGGGGTGGAAACTCGCGACCTGCAGCACGCCTTCCAGGTCCAGGTCCTCGACCAGCGCATCGGCCGCGCCGAGGAAGTCGTTGAAGTCCAGGAAGTCGTTGAGCACCCATGGGTGGACCAGCAAGGTCGTCTCGGTCTCCTCGGGGTCGGCGCGGTTGAGCGCCAGCAGCTCGCGCGCCAGGTCCTTGAGCAGTTCCTCCGGCGTGCGCGCCGCGCTGACCACGGTGCGCAGCCGCTGGTTGACCTCCACGCTCTTGGCGAACGGGCACAGGTTCAGGCCGATCACGGCCCGCTGCAGCCAGCGCTGGGTGTCCTCGCGGACGGTCTTCTCTTGGTCGGGCGCGATCGGGGCGGTCATCGGGCGGCGGGGCTGGAGGACGGGAAGGGCAGGGCGCGGGTGACGGTGGTCAGGCCTTGGTCGGACGCGGCCGCTTGAACCAGGCGTCGACCAGCCGGACCCACATCGAGCCGCCCAGCGGGATCAGCTCGTCGTTGAAGTCGTAGCTCGGGTTGTGCAGCATGCAGGGCCCCAGGCCGTGGCCGCCCTCGCGATGGCTGCCGTCGCCGTTGCCGATCAGGAAGTAGCAGCCCGGCACTTCCTGCAGGTAGTAGCTGAAGTCCTCGGCCCCCATCGTGGGCTCGAACTCCTGCACATTGGCCGCGCCCAGCATCTCGGTCAGCACGCCTCGGGCGAACTCGGTCTCGGCGGGGTGGTTGATCGTCGGCGGGTAGTTGCGATGGAAGCTGAACTCGCACTGCACCTCGAAGGCGGTGCCCGTGGCCTCGGTGAGCTGCTGCATGCGGCGCTCGATCAGGTCCAGCGTCTCCAGCGTGAAGGTCCGCACCGTGCCCTGCAGCTCGCAGCGCTCGGGGATCACGTTGGTTGCCTCGCCGGCGTGGATCATCGTCACCGAGATCACGCCCGCGTCGATCGGCCGCTTGTTGCGGGTGATGATGGTCTGGAAAGCCTGCACCAGGTGGGCGGCCACCACCACCGGGTCGGTGCCCAGGTGCGGCATCGCGCCGTGCGCGCCCTTGCCCTTGATCAGGATCTTGAATTCGTTGCTGGAGGCGAAGACCGGGCCGGTCTTGAGCGCGAACTGCCCGGCGGCCATGCCCGGCCAGTTGTGGACGCCGAACATGGCCTCCATCGGGAACTTCCTGAACAGGCCGTCCTTGATCATCTCGCGGGCGCCGCCGCCGCCCTCCTCGGCGGGCTGGAAGACGACATAGACGGTGCCGTCGAAATCACGGTGCGCGGCCAGGTGCTTGGCCGCGGCCAGCAGCATCGCGGTGTGGCCGTCATGGCCGCACGCATGCATCTTGCCGGGGTGCTTGCTGGCGTGCGCGAAGGTGTTGTGCTCGGTGATGGGCAGCGCATCGATGTCAGCGCGCAGGCCCAGCGTGCGACCGCTCCTGCCGCCGTCGCGGCCGGGGATGACGCCGACCACGCCGGTCTTGCCCAGGCCGCGGTGGACCTCGATGCCCCAGTCGGTCAGCGCTTTCGCGACCACGTCCGAGGTGCGGTCTTCGTGGAAGCAAAGTTCGGGATGCGCGTGCAGGTCGCGTCGCAGCTTGGCGATGGCCGGCGCGTCGGCCAGGATGGGTTCGATCAGCTTCATGAGCGGGCACTCCGATGTCATCGCGACAGCGCGTCGGGCTTGCCGCGAGCCAGAAAGGCGGCGGCGCCGCTCAGGGCGGCGCCGCTGTGTCGGACCAGTGTACCCGTGGCACCGCACGGGTGCCCGCGGACGCCGCGCCCGTCGGGGCGATCAGCGCCGGATCAGCGCCGGATCAACGCTTCACGCGCCCGTCGCTGGTCAGCAGCGTCATCTCGACGAAGCTCGAGCCGACATGCTTGTTGGGCCGGAAGTTCACGTTGAAGCCGCCGACGTTGTAGTTCTGCAGGCTGTCCAGCCCGGCGACCAGACCTTCGCGGGTCGGGCGGGTCGCGCGGCGGATGCCCTCGCTGATGACCTTGGCGCCGATGTAGCCCTCGATGGCGGTGTAGTTGAACTTCTGGCCGGCCTTGGTGGCGGCGAGCTGGTACTCGTGCACGACGCCGGTGGCGGTGCCGAAGGGGTAGGGCATCACCTGGCTGACCACCACGCCCATCGCGTCCTTGCCCAGTTCCTCCAGCAGCGCCTGCGTGCCGACGAACGAGACGTTGTAGAACACGCCGCCATAGCCGGCCTTGCGCGCGGCGCGGATGAAGGCGGCGCAGCTCTTGTAGGCGCTGATCATGACGATGGCCTCGGGCGGCGCGCCGTTCTGCACCAGGTCCTTGACCGCCTTGGCGACGTCGACGCTGTTGCGCTCGACGGTGGAGGTGGCCAGCGGCTGGAGCGACAGCGGCTTCATCGCGCGCAGCACGCCGTCCAGGCCGGCCTTGCCGTAGGCGTCGTTCTGGTGGAAGACCGAGATCCGCATGAGGCCCAGGTGGGTCAGCTGCTTCACGATCAGGGCGGTCTCGTCGTAATACGAGGCGCGCACGTGATAGACCCAGGGGCTGAACGGATCGCGCAGGGCCTCGGCGCCGGTGAAGGGCGCCACGAACGGGATCTTGGCCTGGTTGACCAGCGGCAGCGCGGCCAGCGAGGTCGGCGTGCCGACGTAGCCGAACAGGGCGAAGACGTCGTCGGCGATCAGCTTCTCGGTGTTGGCCTTGCAGCGGTCCGGCTCGTAGCCGTCGTCCAGCGTGCGCAGCTCGATCAGGGTGCCGTTGATGCCGCCGGCGGCGTTCTGCGCGTCGAAGAAGAGCTTCGCGCCGGCCTGCATCTGCAGACCCAGTTGCGAGGCCGCGCCCGTCAGCGGCGCCGACTGGCCCAGGACGAGGCGTTTGCCCTGCGCCCGGACGGCCGTCGGGAGGGGCAGGGTGGCGAGCGCGCCCAGGGCGCTGGCGGAGGCGAGGAGTTGGCGGCGATCCAAGAGAGGCTCCCAGGGGGTGCGATAGATGTTGTGGCGCACGCCTGACCGGCCGGCGCCAGGAGGCTCGACACGACCTATTCGGCCCCCCAGCGAGCGAGCTTAGCGGTTCGTGCGTGCAGCGTCGCCACCATGTTCGGTAAGAAAACGCAAGGGTGTGGCGCCTGTGCAATAGTTGACGCTCCTTGCCCGCTCTCCGAGAACCGACCGTGAATCTCCCGCCACAGGCCCTCCACCACGACGATCCGGCCCTCGCCCGGACGCCCGCCTCGCGCACCGGTGCGCCGTCCCGGGTGGTCAAGGGGGCCTGCCCGCACGACTGCCCCGACACCTGCGCCCTGCGCATCACCGTCGAGGAGGGGAAGGTCGTCAAGGTGCAGGGCCAGCCGGAGCATCCCAGCACGCACGGCGCGCTGTGCACCAAGGTCTCGCGCTATCCGGAGCGGACCTACCACGCGGAGCGCCTGCTGCATCCGCTCAAGCGCGTCAACGCCAAGCACGAGCCGCCGCGCTTCGAGCGCATCGGCTGGGACCAGGCGATCGCCGAGATCGCCGGCCGCCTCCAGGCGATCGCCGCCCGTGATCCGCAGGCCATCCTGCCCTACAGCTATGCCGGCACGATGGGCCTGCTGCAGGGCGAGGCGATGGCGGGCCGCTTCTTCAACCGGCTGGGCGCCTCCTGCCTGGATCGCACGATCTGCGCCTCGGCGGGCGGCGCTGCGCTGGCGGCGACCTACGGCCACAAGGTCGGCATGCACCTGCCCCACTTCGCGGAGTCACGGCTGATCCTGATCTGGGGCAGCAACTCGATCGCATCCAACCTGCATTTCTGGACCTTCGCGAACCAGGCCAAGCGTGAAGGCGCGAAGCTGGTCTGCATCGACCCGCGCAAGACCGAGACCGCGGACAAGTGCCACCAGCACCTGGCGCTGCTGCCCGGCACCGACGGCGCCCTGGCGCTGGGCCTGATGCACGAGCTGATCGCCCATGACTGGCTGGACCACGACTACATCGCCCGGCATGTCGAGGGCTGGGAGGAACTGCGGACGAAGGCGCTCGCCTGGACCCCCGAACGCACCGCCGCCGAATGCGGCCTGACGGCGGACGAGGTCCGCGGCCTGGCGCGCGACTACGCGACGCTGGCGCCGGCGGCGATCCGGCTGAACTACGGCATGCAGCGGGTGCGCGGCGGCGGCAACGCGGTGCGCCTGATCGCGCTGCTGCCCTGCCTGACCGGGGCCTGGCGCCACCGCGCGGGCGGGCTGCTGCTGTCGAGCTCCGGCTGGTTCGCGCCCTTCAAGAACCCGGCGCTGGAGCGTCCCGAGCTGCGCGCCGGCCGGCCCTCCCGCACGATCAACATGAGCACCATCGGCGACGACCTGCTGCGCGAGGCGTCGCCCGACTTCGGGCCGAGGATCGAGGCGCTCGTCGTCTACAACAGCAACCCGGTCGCGGTGGCGCCGGAATCGCCGAAGGTCGTGGCCGGCTTCCAGCGGCCCGACCTGTTCACCGTGGTGCTGGAGCATTTCCTGACCGACACCGCCGACCTGGCCGACTATGTGCTGCCGGCGACCACGCAGCTCGAGCACCTGGACATCCACACCAGCTACGGCCACACCGACGTGCTGATCAACGAGCCGGCGGTGGCGCCGCTGGGCGAGTCGCGGTCCAACACGCGGATCTTCCGCGAGCTCGCGGCGGCGATGGGCTTCGACGAGCCCGCCTTCCACGATGACGACGAAGCGCTGCTGCGCCAGGCCTTCCGCGACGACATCGACCTGGGCCAGCTGCGCGAGCGCGGCTGGTTCAAGCTGCCGCTCAAGGAGGCGCCCTTCGCCGAAGGCGGCTTCCCGTCGGCCAGCGGCAAGGCCGACGCGCGCGGCGCGGACTACGTGGCCAACTACGAGAGCCGGTCCAGCGCGCCGGCGCTCGCCGCGCGCTATCCGCTGGCGATGATCTCGCCGCCGGCGCGCAACCACCTGAACAGCACTTTCGTGAACGTGAAAAGCCTGCGCGACATCGAGGGCGAACAGGTGCTCGAGATGAGCGCGGCCGACGCCACCGCGCGCGGCCTGGCCGACGGCCAACTGGTGCGGGTGTTCAACGACCGGGGCAGCTATGCCTGCCGGCTGGATGTCAGCGCCCGGGCGCGCGAGGGCGTCGTGCACGGGCTGGGCATCTGGTGGCGCAAGCTCGGTGCCGACGGCCGCAACGTCAACGAGGTGACGCACCAGCGGCTCACCGACATGGGCCGCGCGCCATGCTTCTACGACTGCCTGGTCGAGGTCGCCGCGGCCTGAGCGCCGCGCCGGGATGGCGAGGCCGATGACGACGCCGATGAACACGCAGATCCGTCGAGGACTGAGGGCGCTCCTCGTCGCGCCGTCGCTGCTGCTGGCGCTGGTTGCGCTGGGCGGTTGCGCGCAGCTGTCCTACTACGGGCAGTCGCTGTCGGGCCACCTGTCGCTGGTGCGCGCGGCCAAGCCGGTCAACGACTGGCTCGCGCAGCCCGACCTGGACCCGGAGGTGCGCCGCCAACTGGTGCTGTCGCAGGCGCTGCGCGCCTATGCGTCGTCCGAGCTGGGTCTGCCGGACAACGACAGCTATCGCCGCTACGCCGATCTCCAGCGCGGCGCGGCGGTGTGGAACGTCGTCGCGACGCCGGAGTTGAGCCTGCAGCTCAAGACCTGGTGCTATCCGATCATGGGCTGTGCCGGCTATCGCGGCTACTTCGATCCGAAGGACGCGCGCGAGCTTGCGCAGCAGCTGCGCAAGGACGGCTACGAGCCCTACGTGTACGGCGTGCCGGCCTATTCCTCGCTGGGCTGGAGCAACTGGCTGGGCGGCGATCCGCTGCTCAACACCTTCATCCGCTATCCGGAGGGCCAGCTGGCGCGGATGATCTTCCATGAGCTCGCGCACCAGGTGGCCTACGCGAATGACGACACCACCTTCAACGAGAGCTTCGCGACCGCGGTCGAGCAGATCGGCGTCGCGCGCTGGCTGAAGGACCGCCCGGACGCGCTGCGGGAGGACGAGCAGTCGCGCCGCCGGCAGGACGAGGTCCAGGCCCTGCTGAAGGCGACGCGCGAGCAACTGCGCGAGGTGTTCCAAAGCGCCGCCAGCGACGACGAGAAGCGCGCGGGCAAGGCCGCGGCCTTCGCGCGACTGCGCGCCGACTATGAGGCGATGAAGCGCGACCGCTGGGGCGGCGACACGCGTTTCGACCGCTGGGTCTCGGGCCTGAACACGCCCGCGCTGGCGATCCAGGGCAGCTACACCGACCTGGTGCCGGATTTCCTCAGGCTGTTCGAGCGCCTGGGTGGGGACTGGCCACGCTTCCATGCCGAGGTCCGGCGCCTGGCGAAGCTCCCCAGGGACGAGCGCCGCGCGGCGCTGTCCCGCTGAGGCCGGAAGCGGTTACTTCAGACCTTCGACCAGGTCGATGTAGTCCTGCATCGCCTCGTCGCTGGTCTTGCCTTCCAGCGCCTTCCAGGCGTCCCATTTGGCGCGGTTGACGAAGTCGGTCATGCCGGGGCGATCGCCCTCGACATCGCCGGCCGTGGCCTGCTTGAACAGCGCGTACAGCTTCAGCAGGGTCTGGTTGTCCGGCCGCTCGGGCAGGGTCTTCGAATCGGCGACGGCGGCGTCGAACTGGTCCTTGAGGCTCATGTGTGTCTCCCTTGGCGATGAGCGGGGCGTCCCGTTGGCGACAATCGGGACGGACGGCCGCGATGTTACCCAGCCCGCCTCCCGACGCGGACTGGGGCCGCCTCTCTAGAGATGACGCATCATCCGGACCGCATCGCCCGCCGCCAGACCCCATCCGCCCAGGAGACCGCATTGCCCACTTCCGCCGCGTCGAGCCCATCGCCCTCCCGCCGGAGCGCCAAGTCCACGCCGTCGAAGCCGCCCGCGTCGCGCGCCGCCCGGCCGCGCGGCGCGGAGCCGATGTCCAAGGTCGACACCGCCTGGCTGCGCCTGGACACCGAGGCCAACCGCATGGTGATCCACGGCGTGCTGCTGCTGAAGCCGGCCATCGCGCTCGAAGACCTGCGACGCCGCGTCGCCGAGCGGCTGCTGCGCTTCCCGCGCTTCCGGCAGCGCGTCGTCGAAACCGGTGACAGCGCCTGGTGGGTCGAGGACGCCGAGGTCGACATCGCCCGCCATGTGGTGCCCGAGACCCTTCCGCGCCGCCGCGGTCGATCGCTGGAGGAGGCGCTGCAGGACCGCCTGGCCGAGCTCGCCGCCGAGCCGCTCGATCCGGCGCGGCCGCTGTGGCAGCTGCATCTGATCGAGCATTACGACGGCAGCAGCGCTCTGATCGCGCGCGTGCATCACTGCATCGCCGACGGGATCGCGCTGATCGCGGTGCTGCTGTCGATCACCGATGGCGGCGCGGTGCCGCCCCAGGCGGCGAAGGCGGCCCGGGCCACCCCGGCCACGGGCGCCGACGAGGCCGAGCCGGAATGGCTCGCCGACGCGATGGTCAAGCCGATCAATGCCTGGACGGTGCGCGAGATCCAGGAACGCGCCGGCTCGGACGGGTCCGGCGCTGCGGCCGCCTCGCCGGCCGAGCGCCTGGGCCGGCAGGTGCTCGAGGATGCGGCGGCGCTGACCGAGGCGCCCGATGACGCGAAGACCCGCCTCAAGGGCAAGGCCGGCCGCGCCAAGCGCGTCGCCTGGGGGGCGCCGCTGGCGCTGGATGCGGTCAAGGCGGTGGGCAAGTCGATGAACGTGTCGGTCAACGACGTGCTGCTGAGCTGCCTCGCCGGCGCGATCGGGCTCTACCTGCGCGGCCATGGGGACGACACGCAGGGGCAGGAGATCCGCGCGCTGGTGCCGGTCAACCTGCGACCGTTGGAGACGGCCTGGCAACTGGGCAACCGCTTCGGCATGGTGCCGCTGCCGATGCCGGTGGGCATCACGAATCCGGTCAAGCGGCTCTACGCGGTGCATGCGCAGACGCAGGCGCTCAAGAACAGCCTGCGGCCGGCGCTGTCGCTGGGACTGATGGCGACCTCCGGCACGGTGGAGAAGGCCGCGCAGCGGGCGATGCTCAAGACCCTGTCGCGCAAGGCGACGGCGCTGATGACCAACGTGCCGGGCCCGGCCCAGACGCTGCGACTGTGCGGCTCGGCCGTCGAGCGCGTCATGTTCTGGGCGCCGCAGGCGGGCGACATGAGCCTGGGCATCAGCATCCTGACCTACGCCGGCCAGGTGCAGTTCGGCCTCATCGCCGATGCCGGGCTGTGCCCCGATCCGGAGGCGATCGTGGCCCACTTCGAGCCGGAGTTCCAGCAGCTGCTGACGCTCGCCCTGATGCTGCCCTGGGAAACGAAGGCCTGAGCGCGCGGGGCGGGAGCCCCGGCGCCAGGACCGCCGCGGCTTATTTCGCCGCGGCCTTCTTCGCCGGCTGCGGACGGCCGGCGGCGGTCGGGTAGGCGGCCATGACCTTGACCGGATCGGCGCTGGCCAGGTACTCGGCGTACTGCGTCTGGCCGCAGGCGACCGGCTGGCCCGAGGTCGCTTCGCCGCGGTACTCGCCGCGGCTGTAGACGAAGCGGTACTCGTTGGCGGCGGCCGGCTGCTCGAACTTCACCGCATGCTGGCTGGCGCATTCGGCGCGCAGCGCCTTGGCATCGGCGTTCTCGGAGGCGGCGTGCGCCAGCGGGGCGGCCAGGGCCAGCAGGGCGGTGCAGATCAGGATGCGCGTCATGGAGTCGGTCCCTCGAGGTCGGTGAATGCGATATCCCTAATTTATAGGGTGTCGTTTTTCGACGCCAACCGCGACCAGGGGGTTCGGCCTCGCACGAATCCAGGGTTTCTTCGGAGGACCGCTCCGCGGCTTGCTGTTATTCCGGCCCACTGCGGCGACCGCGCCGACGGGGGTCAGGTCGTGCCGCCGGCCTGCGGCTGGTACTTGCCGGCGAGCTGGAAGAGGTGGTCGCGCGAGCCGGGCTCGAGGTAGGGCAGCAGCAGTCCCAGCACATGGAAGGCGCCGCGCATCAAGGCCTCGCCGGCGCGCTCGGGCTCGAGCGCGTTGCGCGGATCGCGCACGTATTCGTAGCTCAGCCAGTAGCTCAGCAGCACGACCATCGCGTTGGCGGTGGGCACCGCCTCCCGCACCTGCATCGTCAGCGCGCCGCTGGCCTGCAGCCCACCCAGCAGGCCCACCATCGCCTGCGTCTTCTGCTCCAGCACATGCTGGAAGTGCGTCTCCAGCTTGCGGTTCTTGGACAGCAGGTCGTTGAGGTCGCGATACAGGAAGCGGTGCTGCCAGATCAGCTCGAACAGCATGTGGAAGAACAGCCAGGCGTCCTCCACGTTGCGCACATTGCCCACCGCGCCCAGCAGCTCCGACAGCGACTTGTCGTAGCGGTTGAACAGCGCATTGATCAGCTCGTCCTTGGCCGGGTAGTGGTAGTACAGGTTGCCGGGCGAGATGCCGAGTTCCGCCGAAATCAGCGTGGTCGAGACATTCGGCTCGCCGAAGCGATTGAAGAGGTCCAGCGTGACTTCGAGGATGCGTTCGGCGGTGCGGCGCGGCTTCTTGGTGGCCATGGGCCCGTGGGCGTGTTGGGGGGAAGTGGGCGCATTCTGTCATGACCCCAGGCGGGCACGGGGCGGGCCCGCTCCCTACAATCCGCGCCCATGCTCGCAAGCCCCCAACAACAGCCGGCCGCCATGCCCGCGCCGGCCGGCGGTCCGCCCGCCCTGCGATTCAGCAACGTCAGCAAGACCTACCGGGCCGGCCAGTTCCGCGCGCTGGACGGCGTCAGCTTCGACATCCAGCCCGGCGAATTCTTCGGCCTGCTCGGCCCCAATGGCGCCGGCAAGACCAGCCTGATCAGCATCCTGGCCGGCCTGTCCCGCGCCAGCGGCGGACAGGTGTCGGTGCTGGGCCATGACGTCGTCGACGACTATGCCAACGCCCGCAAGAAGCTGGGCATCGTGCCGCAGGAACTGGTCTTCGATCCGTTCTTCAGCGTGCGCGAGACGCTGCGCATCCAGTCCGGCTACTTCGGCGTGCGCCACAACGACGACTGGATCGATGAGCTGCTGCTCAACCTCGGCCTGGCCGACAAGGCCCACAACAACATGCGCCAGCTCTCCGGCGGCATGAAGCGTCGGGTGCTGGTGGCGCAGGCGCTGGTGCACCGGCCGCCGGTCATCGTGCTGGACGAGCCCACCGCCGGCGTCGACGTCGAACTGCGCCAGACGCTGTGGCAGTTCATCGCCCGCCTCAACCGCGAGGGCCACACCGTCCTGCTCACCACCCACTACCTGGAGGAGGCCGAGGCGCTCTGCCACCGGATCGCGATGCTCAAGCAGGGCCGGATCGTCGCGCTGAACCGCACCTCGGAGCTGCTCGCCGGCACCGCCTCGACGATGCTGCAGTTCAAGACCGACTCCGCGCTGCCGCTGGCACTGGCCGAGCGGGCCCGCGTCACCGGGCGGATCGTCCAGCTCACCGCCCACGACGCGACCGAGGTCGAGCAGATCCTGGCCACGCTGCGCCAGGCCGCCGTGCCGATCGAGGACCTGGAGATCGGCCGCGCCGACCTCGAGGACGTCTTCCTGGAAATCATGCAAGGGGGCCGCGCATGAGCGCCAGCCATTTCCCGATCCGCCTCGAAGGCGCGCGTCCGCTCTTCTACAAGGAAGTGCTGCGGTTCTGGAAGGTCGGCTTCCAGACCGTGGGTGCGCCGGTGCTGACCGCCGTGCTGTACCTGCTGGTCTTCGGCCATGTGCTGGAGGACCACGTCAAGGTCTACGGCACCGTCGGCTACACCAGCTTCCTGATTCCGGGCCTGGTGATGATGAGCGTGCTGCAGAACGCCTTCGCCAACAGCAGCTCCTCGCTGATCCAGAGCAAGATCACCGGCAACCTGGTGTTCCTGCTGGTCACGCCGCTGTCGCACTGGGCCTGGTTCCTGGCCTATGTCGGCGCCTCCGTGATCCGCGGCCTGATGGTCGGCGCGGGCGTGTTCATCGCCACCGTGTGGTTCGCGCCGCCGGGCATGGCCAACCCGCTGTGGGTGCTGGCCTTCGCGATCCTGGGCGCGGGGCTGATGGGCTCGCTGGGCCTGATCGCCGGCCTGTGGGCGGAGAAGTTCGACCAGATGGCCGCCTTCCAGAACTTCATCGTGATGCCGATGACCTTCCTGTCGGGCGTCTTCTACTCGGTGCACTCGCTGCCCGCGTTCTGGCAGGGCGTCAGCCACCTGAACCCGTTCTTCTACATGATCGACGGCTTCCGCCATGGCTTCTTCGGCGTCAGCGACGCCTCGCCGTGGATGAGCCTGGGCGTGGTGGCGATCGCCTTCGCCACGGTGGCCGCCTTCGCGCTGGAGCTGCTGCGCCGCGGCTACAAGATCCGTCACTGAACCGCGCCGGCCGGCGCCGCAAGCCCGGCCTCTCCAAGCACGAAAGCGCGCGCGCGAGGCGCCCGAGTAGAATCCCGCCCCATCATGGCCGATCCGACCCCCGCAGAAGTCCAGAGCTACATCGCCCAGGGTCTCGCTTGCAGCGAGCTCCAGGTCGAGGGCGACGGACGCCATTTCTTCGCGACGATCGTGTCGGCCGAGTTCGAGGGCCTGAGCCGGATCAAGCGCCACCAGCGCGTGTACCAGGCACTGGGCGATCGCATGCGCGAGCAGATCCACGCGCTGTCGATGAAGACGCTGACCCCCGCCGAGTTCGCGCAGCAAGGCAGCGCGCATCACCATCACTGAAAGCCACCCGGCTGCGAAGCGGGTGGCGGTGTGGCGCCGTCCGGTGAACCCGCTGCCGTCCCGCTGAACAGCCCGAAGCGCTTCCGCGTGGAGCGCGCGTTCAACGAGGACATCGCATGATCACCCTGGCACTCTCCAAGGGCCGCATCTTCGAAGAGACCCTGCCGCTGCTGGCGGCGGCCGGCATCCAGGTGCTGGAAGACCCGGACAGCTCCCGCAAGCTGATCCTCCCGACCAATCAAGCCGAGGTGCGCGTCGTGCTCGTGCGCGCGACCGACGTGCCGACCTATGTCGAGTACGGCGGCGCCGACCTCGGCGTGGCCGGCCGCGACGTGCTGATCGAGCATGGCGGCCAGGGCCTGTACCAGCCGCTGGACCTGCGCATCGCGCAGTGCCGCATGAGCGTCGCGGTGCGCGACGATTTCGACTACGAGAACGCGGTGCGCCAGGGCTCACGCATCCGCGTGGCCACCAAGTACACCGGCATCGCCCGCCAGCACTTCGCCGACAAGGGCGTGCACGTCGACCTCATCAAGCTCTACGGCTCGATGGAACTGGCGCCGCTGACCGGACTGGCCGATGCGATCGTCGACCTGGTCTCCACCGGCAGCACGCTCAAGGCCAACCGGCTGGTCGAGGTCGAGCGGATCATGGACATCTCCTCGCGCCTGGTGGTCAACCAGGCGGCGCTCAAGCTCAAGCGCGAGGCGCTCAAGCCGCTGATCGACGCGATCGGTTCGGCCATCCCGTCCGCCTGATCGAACCGTCCCCGACGCCTGCCCGGAGCCCCGCCATGAGCCCAGCCCTTCAACTTCGTACCCTCGTCACCACCGATGCGGACTTCGACGCGCAGTTCCAGCGCGTGCTGCACTGGTCGGCCGAGACCGATGCCGCGATCGAGTCGCGCGTCGCCGAGATCCTGGCCGATGTGCGCGAGCGCGGCGATGCCGCGGTGCTGGCGTACACCGCCCGCTTCGACCACCTGGAGGCCACGACGCTCGGCGCGTTGGAGCTGACGCGCGAGGAACTCCAGGCCGCCTTCGATGGCCTGCCCGCCGCGCAGGCACAGGCGCTGCAGCAGGCCGCCGAGCGGGTGCGCCGCTACCACGAGCGCCAGAAGCAGGCCTGCGGCCAGAGCTGGAGCTACCGCGACAAGGACGGCACGCTGCTGGGCCAGAAGGTCACGCCGCTGGATCGCGTCGGCATCTACGTGCCGGGCGGCAAGGCGGCCTACCCGTCCAGCGTGCTGATGAACGCGATCCCGGCCCAGGTCGCCGGCGTGCCGGAGATCGTCATGGTCGTGCCGACGCCGCGCGGCGAGAAGAATCCGCTGGTGCTGGCCGCCGCCTACGTGGCCGGCGTGCATCGCGCCTTCACCATCGGCGGCGCGCAGGCGGTCGGGGCGCTGGCCTACGGCACGGCCACCGTGCCGCGCGTGGACAAGATCACCGGACCGGGCAACGCCTACGTCGCCAGCGCGAAGAAGCATGTCTTCGGCCAGGTCGGCATCGACATGATCGCCGGGCCGAGCGAGATCCTGGTGCTGGCCGACGGCAGCACGCCGCCGGACTGGGTGGCGATGGACCTGTTCAGCCAGGCCGAGCACGACGAGCTCGCGCAGAGCATCCTGCTGTGTCCCGACGCCGGCTACATCGCCCGGGTGCGCGAGGCCATCGAGCGGCTGCTGCCCGGCATGCCGCGCCACGAGGTGATCCGCGCGTCGCTGGAAGGGCGCGGCGCGCTGATCCACACCCGCTCGATGGAAGAGGCCTGCGAGATCAGCAACCGCATCGCGCCGGAGCACCTGGAGGTCTCCAGCGCGGAGCCGCATCGCTGGGAGCCGCTGCTGCGCCACGCCGGCGCGATCTTCCTGGGTGCCTACACCAGCGAGTCGCTGGGCGACTACTGCGCCGGCCCCAACCATGTGCTGCCGACCTCGGGCACGGCGCGCTTCTCCTCGCCGCTGGGCGTCTACGACTTCCAGAAGCGCTCCAGCCTGATCGAGGTCAGCGAGGCCGGCGCCCAGGTGCTGGGCCCGATCGCCGCGACGCTGGCCTACGGCGAAGGGCTGCAGGCGCATGCGCAGGCGGCGGAGTTCCGGCTCAGGCGCTGACGCCGCGCCGCGGCGCGCCCGCGCAGATTTCACGCGGCGGCGGTGGGCAAACCCTGGCTCGCGGATAAACCGCCACATTTGCCGCTGTTTCGAGGTTCGCCCTTTCGTGCGAAGGACCTAGCATGCGTCGATCTCTCCATGACAGGACGGCGAAGCATGAAGATCTCGGATCTGCGCGTCGGGGTGCGCATCTCGTTGGGGTTTGCAGCAGTGTTGCTGGCCACGGTGCTTGTGGGCCTCGTGGCGATCAACCGGATGCAGGCGATCCAGAAGAACGTCGAGGACATGGGCGGGGACTGGATCCCGTCGATCAACGCCATCAACGCGTTGCGGGGGCAGCTCAACGAGCTGCGGCGCGCGGAGATGTCGATGTGCCTGAAGGAAGTGGTCCTCGAGGTCGAGGAGCAGCAGGAACGCATCAAGACGCTGCGCGAGAAGACGCTGCCCGAGCTGGCCAAGACTTATGAGGCGATGGTCAGCACGCCGGAGGAGTCCGAGCAGTGGAAGGAGGCCAAGGCCCGCTACGTCGCCTACCTGGGGATCCAGGACGGGTTGATCGCGGCGCGCAAGGCTGGCAACCGCGGCGAGTATCTGGCCACCGTCAGCGGCGAGTCCAGCAAGGCGTTCAGCGCTGTCATCGCTGCGACGCAGAAGCTGGTGGACATCAACACCCAAGGGGCCGAGGCCGATGTCGCGGAGTCGCGCACGGTCTACAAGGCGGTGCTCACCACGATGGCCGTGCTGATCGTCACCGCGCTGGCGGCCGGCGGCGTGCTGGCCTTCTACCTGACGCGCAGCACCGTCCGGCCGCTGACCGACATGGTGGGCGTCGCCAGCCGCGTCGCCGAGGGCGACCTGACCGTGGCGATCGACACCTCGCGTCGCGATGAGCTGGGACAGCTCGCGCAGGCGCTGTCGGCGATGCAGGGCGCATTGAACCGCTCGCTGTCGACGGTGCGCACCAGCGCGGAGAGCATCGCCATGTCCAGCGGCGAGGTGGCGGCGGGCAGCAGCGACCTGTCGGCGCGGACCGAGCAGATGGCCTCCAGCCTGGAGGAGACCGCGGCCACGATGCAGGCGCTGACCGACACGGTGCGCATGAACGCCGACGCCACGCGCCAGGCGAGCCAGCTCGCGCTCAACGCCAGCCAGGTCGCCGACCGTGGCGGCGTGGTGGTGTCGGAAGTGGTCAGCACGATGGACCAGATCAATGCGGCTTCCCGCAAGATCGCCGACATCATCGGCACGATCGACGGCATCGCCTTCCAGACCAACATCCTGGCGCTGAACGCGGCGGTGGAAGCCGCGCGGGCCGGCGAGCAGGGGCGCGGCTTCGCGGTGGTGGCGGGCGAGGTCCGCTCGCTGGCCCAGCGCAGCGCCGAGGCGGCGCGCGAGATCAAGGGCCTGATCGGCTCCTCGGTCGAGCGCGTCGAGGCCGGCGCGCGCCTGGTGGGCGATGCCGGCGAGACGATGCGCGAGATCGTCGCTGCGGTGCAGCGGGTGACGGACATCATCCAGGAGATCTCGTCGGCCACGCAGGAGCAGAGCACCAGCCTGATCGAAGTCGGCCAGGCCGTGCGGCGCCTGGACGAGGTCACCCAGCAGAACGCGGCGCTGGTCGAGGAATCCTCGGCCGCCTCGGAATCGCTGCGCGAGCAGGCGGGCAGCCTGCAGCACGTCGTCGCGCAGTTCCGTCTCCAGGCCTGAAGCGCGCCACAGCCGGCTGAATCGGAACGTCGCCGCAGGGCCTTTGCGGGACACGAAGTTCGTGGAACACGAACTTCGTGCTACTCTACGGCCTTCATGAAGAACGTCACCGTCACCATGGAAGACAGCGTCGCCGAGTGGGCGAGGCTGGAGGCGGCGCGGCGCAACACCAGCGTCTCGCGGCTGGTCGGCGAGCTGCTCGCCGAGAAGATGCGTCACGACGACGCCTATGAGCGCGCGCTGCAGGACTGGCTGCACCGCGAGCGCACCTGGTCCTCCGACGGCCAGCCCTATCCGGGCCGGGAGCTGCTGTGAGCGCCGGTGTCGAGCTGACCGCCCCGGTGTTCGTGGACACCTCGGTGCTGATCCTCAGCGAGGACGGCGTCGACCCCGCCCGCCGCGCGCAGGCCATGCGCTGGCTGCGCGTCCTGTGGCAGCAGCGCCTGGGCCGCACCTCCAGCCAGGTGCTCAACGACTTCTACCGCGCCGTCACCACGCGCATCACGCCCGCCATGCCCAACGGCGACGCCCGGGCCGAGGTGCGCCGCTACCAGCGCTGGACGCCGTGGTCGACCGACCACGCCACCGTCGAGTCCGCCTGGTCGCTGGAAAGCCGCTTCGCGCTGCCCTATGGCGATGCGTTGATTGTCGCCGCCGCCAAGGCGCAGGGCTGCGAGACGCTGCTCAGCCTGGCGCTGCCGCATGGCCAGCTGTATGACAGCGTCCTGATCGTCGACCCGCTGCGCGCGCTGCCGGCGGGCGTCGCCTTCGCCGACACCGATCCCCTCTCCGACTCCCCGCCGCCGCTGGCGGTCGCCCCATGAAAGCTGCCCTCGATCGAGCCCTCGGTGTCCTGCGCGACGATGTCCGCGCCATGCAGGCCTATGCGGTGCATCCGTCGGCCGGCCTGATCAAGCTGGACGCGATGGAGAACCCGTTCCGGCTGCCTGGCGAGCTGCAGCAGGCGCTGGGCGAGCGCCTGGGCGCCGTCGCGATCAACCGCTATCCCGGCGAGCGCACCCAGCACCTGGCGCGCGCGCTCGCCGCGCATGCCGGCCTGTCCGAGGGCAAGGCGCTGATGCTGGGCAACGGCTCGGACGAACTGATCTCGCTGCTGGCGATGGCGGTGAGCAAGCCGGGCGAGCGCGTCGTCGTGCTGGCGCCGCTGCCGGGCTTCGTCATGTACGGGCTGTCGTCGGCCTACCAGCACCTGGACTTCGTCGGCGTGCCGCTGACCGCCGACTTCGAGCTCGACGAGGCCGCGATGCTGGCCGCCATCGCCGAGCATCGGCCCGCGATCGTCTACCTGGCCTATCCGAACAACCCGACCGCCAACCTCTGGGACGACGCGGTCATCGAGCGCATCGCCCATGCCGCGCCGGGACTGGTCGTGATGGACGAGGCCTACCAGCCCTTCGCCGCCCGCGACGCGATGGCGCTGATGGCGCGCCATCCGCAGGTGCTGATCATGCGCACGATGAGCAAGTTCGGCCTGGCCGGCGTGCGCATCGGCTACCTGATGGGCCATGCCGAGCTGATCCACCACATCGACAAGCTGCGCCCGCCCTACAACGTCAGCGTGCTGAATGCGGAAGCCGGCCTGTTCGCGCTCGAGCATGCCGAGGTCTACGCGCTTCAGGCCGCCGCGCTGCGCGACGGACGGGCCGCGCTGCAGGCCGCGCTGGCGCGGCTGCCCGGCGTGCGGGCCTATCCGAGCGAGGCCAACATGATCCTGGTGCGCGTGCCCGACGCCGATCGGCTGCATGCCGACATGAAGTCGCGCGGCGTGCTGGTCAAGAATGTCTCGGGCATGCACCCGCTGCTGGCGGGCTGCCTGCGGCTGACGGTCGGCACCGCCGACGAGAACGCGGCGATGCTGGCGGCGCTCGAAGCCTCGCTCGCCGCGCTGGTTTCCGCCTGATGCCAGACTGGCGCAAGCCGGCAGAGGTCCACTGTCTTCCTGATCCCCTGGAATCCCCATGAGCTCCGAACGCATCGCCGAAGTCCGCCGCGACACCAAGGAAACGCAGATCCGCGTGCGCGTGAACCTGGACGGCACCGGCCAGTCGACGCTGAACACCGGCATCGGCTTCTTCGACCACATGCTCGACCAGATCGCCCGCCACGGGTTGATCGACCTCGACATCGAGGCCAAGGGCGACCTGCACATCGACGGCCACCACACCGTCGAGGACGTCGGCATCACGCTGGGCATGGCGGTGGCGCAGGCGATCGGCGACAAGAAGGGCATCACCCGCTACGGCCACAGCTACGTGCCGCTGGACGAGGCGCTGTCGCGCGTGGTGGTGGACTTCTCCGGCCGGCCCGGGCTGGCGATGGAGGTGAAGTTCACCGCCGGATCGGTCGGCGCCTTCGACACGCAGCTGACCTACGAGTTCTTCCAGGGCTTCGTGAATCACGCGCTGGTCTCGCTGCACGTGGACAACCTCAAGGGCCACAACGCGCACCACCAGTGCGAGACGATCTTCAAGGCCTTCGGCCGCGCGCTGCGCATGGCGATGACGCCGGACCCGCGCTCGGCCGGCGTGATCCCGTCGACGAAGGGCACGCTGTGAGCGTCATGCCCAGGACGGTCGCCGTCGTCGATTACGGCATGGGCAACCTGCGCTCGGTGTCGCAGGCAGTGATGGCCGCGGCCCAGGACCAGGGCGTGCGGGTGCTCATCACCGCCGATCCCGACGAGGTCTACGCCGCCGAACGCATCGTGCTGCCCGGCCAGGGCGCGATGCGCGACTGCATGCGCGAACTGGCCGACAGCGGGCTGAAGGAAGCGGTGCTGGACGGCGCCGCGCGCAAGCCGCTGATGGGCGTGTGCGTCGGCATGCAGATGCTGCTGGACCACAGCGAGGAGCAGGACACGCCCGGCCTGGGCCTGATCCCCGGCCGGGTGAAGCGCTTCCGGCTCGAGGGGCAGCTGCAGCCCGACGGCAGCCGCTACAAGGTGCCGCAGATGGGCTGGAACCGCGTGCACCAGACGCGGGCGCATCCGGTCTGGGGCGAGGTGCCGGACGAGAGCTGGTTCTACTTCGTCCACAGCTTCTACGCCGAGACGTCGGACCCGCGCGACAGCGCCGGCCAGAGCGAGTACGGCCTGCGCTTTACCTGTGCGGTGGCGCGGGATAACATTTTTGCCACCCAATTCCACCCCGAGAAAAGTGCCGCGTCCGGGCTCGCCCTGTACCGCAATTTCCTGCACTGGGCGCCCTGAGGCCGGGCTTCCGGTCCTGCATCGCACGCCACTTTCTCGCGCGTCCCTCCCTCTCTCCCCCTTCCTCCACCCCTAGCTCCCCGGGCCATGCTGCTGATTCCCGCGATCGACCTGAAAGACGGCAAGTGCGTCCGCCTCAAGCAAGGCGACATGAACGACTCCACGACCTTCGGCGAGGACCCGGCGCAGATGGCGCGACGATGGGTCGACGCCGGCGCGCGTCGCCTGCACCTCGTGGACCTGAACGGCGCCTTCGCCGGCAAGCCGGTCAACGAGGCCGCGATCAAGGCGATCCTGCGCGAGGTCGGCGACGACATCCCGGTGCAGCTGGGCGGCGGCATCCGCGACCTGGACACGATCGAGCGCTACCTGGACGACGGTCTCTCGTACGTGATCATCGGCACCGCGGCGGTGAAGAACCCGGGCTTCCTCAAGGACGCGGCATCGGCCTTCGGCGGCCACATCATCGTGGGCCTGGACGCCAAGGACGGCAAGGTCGCCACCGACGGCTGGAGCAAGCTGACCGGCCACGAGGTCATCGACCTGGCGAAGAAATTCGAGGATTACGGCATCGAGGGCGTGATCTACACCGACATCGGCCGCGACGGCATGCTCACCGGCATCAACCTCGACGCGACGGTGAAGCTGGCGCAGGCCTTGTCCATCCCGGTGATCGCCTCGGGCGGGCTGTCCAACATCGCCGACATCGAGGCGCTGTGCGCGGTCGAGTCCGAAGGCGTGGGCGGCGTGATCTGCGGTCGCGCGATCTACACCGGCGACCTGGACTTCGCCGCGGCGCAGCGTCGGGCCGACGAGCTGAACGGGGACTGAGCGGTGCTGGCCAAGCGGATCATCCCGTGCCTGGACGTGACCGGCGGTCGCGTCGTGAAGGGCGTCAACTTCGTCGAGCTGCGCGATGCGGGAGATCCGGTCGAGATCGCGGCCCGCTACAACGAGCAGGGGGCGGACGAACTGACCTTCCTGGACATCACCGCCACCAGCGACGGCCGTGACCTGATCCTGCCGATCATCGAGCGCGTCGCCTCGCAGGTCTTCATCCCGCTGACGGTGGGTGGCGGCGTGCGCTCGGTCGCCGACGTGCGGCGGCTGCTGAATGCGGGCGCGGACAAGGTCAGCTTCAACTCGGCCGCGGTGGCCGACCCCGAGCTGATCCGCGCGGCCTCCGACAAGTACGGCGCGCAGTGCATCGTCGTGGCGATCGACGCCAAGCGGCGCCAGAACGCCGACGGCAGCGTCGGCTGGGACGTGTACACCCATGGCGGCCGCAAGAACACCGGCCTGGACGCGATCGAGTGGGCGACGCGGATGGCCGACCTGGGCGCCGGCGAGATCCTGCTGACCAGCATGGACCGCGACGGCACCAAGAGCGGTTTCGACCTTTCGCTGACCCGCGCGGTGGCGGACGCGGTCAGCGTGCCGGTGATCGCCTCGGGCGGCGTCGGCTCGCTGCAGGACCTGGCCGACGGCATCACGCAGGGCGGCGCCGATGCGGTCCTGGCCGCGAGCATCTTCCATTACGGCGATCACACCGTCGGCGAGGCCAAGGCGCTGATGGCGTCCCAGGGCATCCCGGTGCGGCAATGAGCGCCTCGTCCGGCGGCCGCGCCAAGGCGAATCCGACCGAGGGCCTGCGCCGTGCGGGCCGCCCCGGTCCCCGGGTGACGGTGGGCGAGGGCGCGATGAAGCCGCGTCCGCCCAAGGCCGCCGGTCCTGGCGAGGTGCGCATCGTCGGCGGGGTCTGGAAGCGCTCCAAGCTGCCGGTGCCGTTCAGCCCGGGTCTGCGGCCCACGCCCGATCGAGTGCGGGAGACGCTGTTCAACTGGCTCGGCCAGGACCTGGCCGGCTGGCGCGTGCTGGACGCCTTCGCCGGCAGCGGGGCGCTGGGCTTCGAGGCCGCGTCGCGCGGGGCTGCGGGGGTGACGCTGCTGGAGCGCGACGCCGCGCTCGCCAGCGCGCTGCGCGCCAACCTGAAGCGCCTGGACAAGGACGGCACCGTGCCGATGGTGATCGAGAACGCCGATGCGCTGGCCTGGATGCGGCGTGCGGCGCCCGGCTCGCTGGACCTGGTGTTCCTGGATCCGCCGTTCGCGCAGGACCTGTTCCTCCCGGCGCTGGCCGCGGCGGCGCCGCTGCTGGCGGAGGGCGGCCTGATCTATCTGGAATCGCCGCATCCGGTGGAAGCGCCGCCGGCATTGGGCTTGTCCGTGTGGAAGGAAGGGCGGGCCGGGGCGGTGCATTACCGCCTGCTGCGACGCGGCGGATAATCCGCGCCCATGACTTCGCAGACCCTGCTGACCGCCGTCTACCCCGGCACCTTCGATCCGATGACCCTCGGCCACGAGGATCTGGTGCGCCGCGCGAGCCGGTTGTTCGAGCGGCTGGTGCTCGCGGTCGCTGCCGGACACCACAAGAAGACGATGTTCAGTGTCGACGAACGCCTGGCCATGGCCCGCGCGCTGGTCGCGCCGTATCCGAATGTCGAAGTGGTCGCCTTCAAGGGGCTGCTGCGCGACTTCGTGATGGAGAACGGCGGCAAGGTGGTCGTCCGTGGCCTGCGGGCCGTCTCGGACTTCGAGTACGAATTCCAGATGGCCGGCATGAACCGGCAGTTGATGCCGGAGGTGGAGACGGTGTTCCTGACGCCGTCGGACCATTACCAGTTCATCTCTTCGACCTTCGTCCGGGAGATCGCCACGCTCGGTGGCGAGGTGTCCAAGTTCGTCTCGCCGCTGGTGCGGGAGCGGCTGGAAGACCGGATCGCCAAGAACCGCATGGAGCAGTAAGGCCATGGCGCTGATGATCACCGACACGAGAGGCGGAAACAGGCAAGGCATGCCTTGCCCCGCCGAGCGCGGCGAGCGCTTGCAAGCGCTTGCCGTGTTCGTCGGTCGCTGGGAGGGCGCAGCATGGCGCTGATGATTACGGACGAATGCATCAATTGCGACGTGTGCGAGCCCGAGTGCCCGAACCACGCGATCTCGATGGGCGAGGAGTACTACCAGATCGACCCCGGCAAGTGCACCGAGTGCGTCGGGCACTTCGACGAACCGCAATGCGCGACGCTGTGCCCGGTCGCCTGCATCCCGGTCGATCCGGCGCATGTCGAGTCGCGCGAGACGCTGATGCAGAAGTACATCCGGCTGACCGAGCAGGCCGCCTGAGGACGTCCTCGGCGGGCGGCGGCGCTCAGAGCGCCCAGCGTTCACCATAGGCCGGCGGTCGCGGCCACTGGTCCGCACGCGGCAGCTCGCCGGGATGCTCCGCGGACCATCGCCGCGCCAGCATCCATCCCCCATGACTGACCACCAGCGCGCCGCCCGACCAGGCCGACGCGCGGGCCAGCAGCGTGGTCAGCGCCTCACCGCCCGCCGGCGCGAAGCGGGCGAAGTCTGCGACCCAGGCGTCGATCTCCGCCTTCGGGATCCCGGCCCATGGCCGACCGTCCCAGTCGCCGAAGTCCAGTTCCGCGAGCGCCGCGTCCTGGTGGTGACGCCATCCCCAGCGCTTGAGCCAGCGTCCGACGTCGGCACAGCGCCGCAGCGGGGACGTCCACACCACATGCGGCAGCCGATGCCGCCGCGCATGGGCCTGGATCCGCCGCGCGAGGCGCTTGGCCCGGCGGCGCGCCACCGGCAGGTCGCAGCGCGCGCCGACACACAGCCCGTGCGCGCCGTCCGGGCGGGGATGCCGCCAGACGCTCAACGCACCGTCAGCGCGGGCGCTGGCGCTGGCGTTCGGGAGGCCGCCGCTCATCGTCAATCCACCGGGAACAGCGGCGCCAGCGCCAGGAAGGCCAACAGGGCGCCGAGCTCCACGACCTGCTGGGTCGCGCCCAGCGTGTCGCCGGTGTAGCCGTGCAGGCGCCGTTCCAGCATCGACTGCATGTAGAAGGTCAGCCCCGCCGCCACCACCACCGCGCCCAGCATCAGCGGCATGTTCTCCGGCGTCAGCCAGGCGCCGGCCGCCGTCGCCAGCACCACCAGGCCCAGCGCGATCGCCAGGCCCGGGCCGCTGATCTGCGTCGCCAGCGGCTTGGCCTTGGCATGGTCGGCGTCGCCGGCATAGGGCAGCGCATGCAGCAGCCAGACCGGCGCCGCCCGCGACGCCACATGCGCCCAGACGATCGCCAGCGCCGCCAGCGCCGGATCGGTGTCCGCCAGGCCCAGCAGCACCGCCGCCTTCAGGCCCAGCACCAGGATCAGCCCCAGCGCGCCGTAGCTGCCGATGCGCGAGTCCTTCATGATGGCCAGCGCCTTCTCGCGCGACACCGCGCCGCCGAGCGCGTCGCAGCTGTCCGCGAGCCCGTCCTCATGGAAGCCGCCGGTCAGCCAGACGCTGGCCGCCATCGCCAGTCCCACCGCCACCGTGGCCGGGAACAGCTGCATCGCCCCCCACAGCACCAGCGCCGAGCAGCCGCCCACCACCGCGCCAACGAGCGGGAAGTAGCGCGCGCACTGCTGCAGCCAGGCGGGCTCGAAGCCGACCCAGCGTGGCACCGGCACGCGGGTGAAGAACTGCAGGGCGATGAAGAAGAGGCGAAGTTGATGCATGGACGCGGCACCGCGGAACCCCGGAATCCCGGGAAAGCGGCCGCGATGATAGGGCGCTTCAGCGCGCGCGATCCCGTGCCAGCAACCCCTCGTAGGCGATCGCGACGTTGGCGCAGAAGATGTCCAGCATCTCGCGCCCTTCGTCGTCGATCGGATCGGACAGCACCATGTAGAGCAGGCTCTCGTTGCCCGAGTGGGTCCGGTAGTAGCCGATGAAGCGCCCGTCCTCGAAGCGGCTCTCGCGCGTGACGAGCGCCAGGTCCAGCGCGTCGCGCACGTCGGGCGGCAGGTCGGTGAGGCGGTGGCCGGCGAGCAGCCCCTGGTACTCGGAGGTGGCGGCCAGCACCTGCAGCCGGCCCTCGGCATGCGAGGCCGCGTACATGCGGCTCGCGCACAGGCCCTGCGCCTGGTAGCCCAGCATGTGCCCGACCTGCTCCAGCAGCGCCGACGCGAAGTGGCGCAGGTTGCTCGAGTCGTGGATCTGGGTGATCGCGTCGATCGAGCGCCGCAGCGCCGCGCGGGACTGCGACAGGATGACGATGTCCCGATAGGAGCGCAGCGCCGAATAGAAGACGGTGATCAGCTTGCGCTTGGTCAGCTCCGTCTTCTCCTTGTAGTCATTGATGTCGTAGGTCTTGATGACGTGCTCTTCCGGCGCCTGGCCCGGCTGCCCGGTGCGCAGCACGATGCGCACCTGCGTGTTGCGCAGCTCCTCGCGGATGAAGCGGGCGACGTCCAGCCCGGCGTGCTCCGACTCCATCACCACGTCCAGCAGGATCAGCGCGATGTCGTTGCGGTCGCGCAGCACGTCGCGCGCCTCGCTGCCGCTGTAGGCATTCAGGAACTGGAGCCTGCGGCCGGCGAACTCGAAGTCCGCCATGACCAGCTGGGTGACCTGGTGCACGGCCGGATCGTCGTCCACGATCATCACCACCCAGGGATCGAGCGCGCGCGTCCGGTGGTCCTCCCCCGGTTCCGGCAGCTCGTCGGCGAACACCATGTCGGTCATCGGTCCCTCCCTGGGCTCTTGATGTGCGGCCAATTATCAGCAGCGGCCGTGACAAGGGAATGCGGACATGCACGCGGGCGTGGCGCGGCGTGTGATCCCCGCACGGTTTCGGCGCCGGCGCCGGGCGCCGCTCGGAGCGCTCAACAGGGCGGGTCCAGCGGCGCCGGCCCGGTGCGGTCCCGGCCCTGGCGCGTGCGCTTGGCCTCGTACATCCGCATGTCGGCGCACTCCATCAGCGCCGTCGCGTCGCGCCAGTCCTCGGGGCAGCGCGAGGCCCCCATGCTCGCCCGCAGCCGCAGCACCCGGTCGAGGTAGCCGAAGGGGCCCTCGACGGCGGCCTGGATGCGATCGAGCGTCGTCTCCAGCGTCGCGGCCGAGCCCGCATGCGTCAGCAGCACCGCGAACTCGTCGCCGCCCAGCCGGGCGACCGTGTCCGACTCCCGGGTCGCCGCGGCCAGGCGGCGGCTGAACTCGATCAGGGCGGCGTCGCCGGCCGCATGGCCGAGGCTGTCGTTGATGAGCTTCAAGCCGTCCATGTCCAGCAGCAGCACGGCGATCGGCGGGTCGCCGCGCTCGACCTCGGCGGTCGCATGCCGCAGCCGGTCCATGAAGAGGGAGCGGTTGGCCAGGCCGGTCATGTCGTCATGGGTGGCGCGGTGGAAGAGGTCGTCGCGGCCGTAGCGGGTGGCCCAGTACATCGCCGCGCCGAGCACCTTGGACATCAGCGAAAGCACCTCCACCTCGCGGTTGCCGAAGTTGCGGGTGCGGGCGGAGAAGGCCTTGAGCACGCCGACCGGCGTGCCCTGGTGCGACAGCGGCAGCACGACCATCGAGCGCAGCCCGACACGACGGCAGGCCTCGAGGTCGACGCGGCTGTCGGACTCGACGTCCTCGCAGATCAGCGGGATGCCCTGGCGCAGGCAGGTGCCGGAGAGGCTGCCGTCGCGGCGCACCCGCACGCCCAGCTGATGGGAGGCGGCGCCGGCGACGGCGCGGTAGACCAGGTCCTCGCCTTCGGCCAGCTCGATCGCGGCACCGTCGGCATCGACGAGCTCCAGCGTGCCGTGGACCGACAGCGACATCACGCCGGCCAGGTCCAGTCCCAGCTGGGCGACCTGGCTGTGGATCTCGATGATGCGGAGAAGCGCTTCCCGGCTCGGCATCGATCGCCCCGAAGAGGACCGCTCCCTGGCCCTGCCGGCGGCCGCGCGCGCACTGTCGTGCGTCGGTGCGCGGCACCACCTTGCCGGCGTGGCGCCAGTCTAGACCTCGCGCCGCCGCGATTCATCCCCTGTTTCCGGTGAAAGGAGGGACTTGGGGGACCGTCGGCCCGGGGATTCTCCGGATGCCGGCCATGTCTTTACGCAGTGGAGACCGACGGTGCGCAGAATCGCGCCCCATGCCCGAAAACAAATCCGTTCCCGCTGGCGACCCCGTCGCGGCCCCCACCGCGACACCCGGCGCGACACCTGCCGCGACACCCGCCGCGATGCAGCCCTTCACGCCCTACCAGCGCCTGGCCGCCGGCCTGATGGCGTTGCTGCAGTTCACCGTGGTGCTGGACTTCATGATCATGTCCCCGCTGGGCGTGATGATCATGCCGGCGCTGCGGATGAGCGCCGGCGAGTTCGGCTCCGCCGTCTCGGCCTACGCCTTCAGCGCCGGCATCGCGGGGCTGCTGACCGCCGGCTTCGCCGACCGCTTCGACCGCAAGCGGCTGCTGCTGTTCTTCTTCGGCGGCTTCCTGCTGGGCACGCTGTGGTGCGGCCTGGCTACCAGCTTCGTTTCGCTGCTGGCGGCGCGCATCGTCACCGGCCTGTTCGGCGGCGTCATCGGCTCCATCGTCATGGCCATCACCGCCGACCTGTTCCCGCCCGCGCAGCGCGGCCGGGTGATGGGCCTGCTGCAGGGCGGCTTCGCGGCCAGCCAGGTGCTGGGGCTGCCGTTCTCGATCTTCCTGGCCTCGCGCTTCGACTGGCATGCGCCGTTCATCGCGATCGTGCTGTTCGGGCTGCTCGCCGCGCTGGTGATCATGGTCAAGCTGCAGCCGGTGAATGCGCACCTGGGCGCGGCCGGCACCGGCCGGCACAGCGCCGGCCGGCATCTGCTGCAGACGGTGCGCGTGTCGCGCCAGCAGCTCGCCTTCGCGCTGACCGCGCTGCTGACGACGGGTGGCTTCATGCTGATGCCCTTCGCCAGCGCCTTCGTGGTGCACAACGTCGGCATCCCGCTGGATCACCTGCCGGTGATCTACCTGGTGACCGGCATCTGCACCCTGGTCTTCTCGCCGCTGATCGGCCGCATGGCCGACCGCGTCGGCGCGATGCCCGTGTTCTACGCCGGTTGCGCGATCACCATCGCCACGGTCGCCGTCTACACCCACCTGGGCCCGTCGCCGCTGTGGCTGCTGATCCTGGTGAACGTGGTGATGTTCGTGGGCATCTTCTCGCGCATGATCCCGGCCCAGGCGACGCTCGCCGGCGTGCCCGCGCCGGAGCAGCGCGGATCGTTCAACGCGATCAATTCGGCGCTGCAGCAACTCGCCGGCGGCGTGGCCTCGCTGGTGGCGGGCCACATCGTCCACATCGGGCCGGATGGCCATGTCAACGACTTCCCGCATGTGGGCTATGTCGTGATCGGGTCGACGCTGGTGGCCGCCCTGCTGATGCGCCAACTGGTGCGTGGCCAGCCGGCGGGCGGCGCGCCGGCGACCGCGCCGTCCCGGTAAGTTCGGTTGTCGACCTGTGATTGATTTCACGGAAGGGTCCGGCTTCCGGTCCAACGGTTCCGAACCGGTGGTCGAGCGGGGGGCGCTGGTGAGGCTTCGGTGAGGGTGACTCCCTAGAATTCAGGGTTTTCACCGACCCGAGACTCGCCCATGTCATCCGCGATCCGGCGCCTGAGCGGCGCCGTTGTCATGTCCGCCGCAGCGCTGACCTCGCTGTCGGCCGCCGCCGCCGGTCCCGTCATCGACACGATGGCCCGCATCAAGGAGTCCCGCACGATCACGCTCGGCGTGCGCGAGTCGTCCCGTCCGTTCTCCTTCGTCAATGAGCAGAAGCAGGGCCAGGGCTACTCGGTCGAGCTGTGCCTGGCGGCCGTCGACGAGATCAAGAAGGAACTCAAGCTGCCGGAGCTGAAGGTCAACTACGTCGTCGTCACCGGCGCGGACCGCATCCCCAAGCTGCAGAAGGGCGACATCGACCTGGAGTGCGGCTCCACGACCAACACCAAGGCGCGGCAGGAGCAGGTCGACTTCAGCTACACGATCTTCGTCGCCGGCATGCGGGTGCTGCTGGCCAACGGCACCAAGGTCGAGACGATCAAGGACCTGGACGGCATGACGATCGCGCTGGCCAAGGGCACGACCTCGGAGAAGCTCTTCAACCAGCTGAACAACTCCGGCGAAGCCCGGATGACGCTGACGCAGTACGCCAACAACGGCGAGGCCTTCAAGGCGCTGCGCGAGGGCAAGGCCCGCGCGTTCGCGCAGGACGATGCGCTGCTGCTGGGGCTGGCCTCCAAGGAGAAGGCGCTGGACAGCCTGAGCCTGGGCGGCATGGCCTTCTCGGTCGAGCCCTACGGGATCATGATGCGCAAGGGCGACGCCCGCCTCGCGACCGTGGTGGACCGCGCCCTGAGCCGCGTCTATGCCAGCGGCGAGATCGACCAGCTCTACGCCAAGTGGTTCCAGACCGCGGCGCTGTCGATCCCGATGAACCGCCTGACCCGCGACGGCTTCAAGCGTCCCAACAAGGAAGCCGGCGTGGCGATGCTGCTGGGTTATTCCATCTGATCCGCGAGCGTCGCTCGAGGAACTCCGGCGGGCCTCAGGGCCCGCTTCGCATTTCTGGCACTCCCTAGGGCTTGGGGGACGCGGGCGGACCCATCGCCCCGACACTGCGCGCTCCTCACTGCCGCAGGATCGTCATGCGCCTGGATGCCTTCCGCCGTTGCCTGATGCCGTTGATGTCGCTGGTGCTGGTCATGGCGGCCCCGCCCGCCCGCGCCTACGAGGCGCCGACCGGCTGGACGATGCGCGTGGTCGACGACGGGCTGCTGCAGCAGCCGGCCGACCTGCCGCCCGGCAAGGTCATGCAGCTCTGGGCGGCGCCGCCGCTGGAGGTCGGTCGCGACCAGGGCCTGGACGCGTTCGCGCGCATCCGGGAGCCCCTGCGGGGGCTGGGCGGGAGCGGACGTCCGGCCTGCCGCGCGCCCGAACTGCTGACCGCCGGCGTGGTGGTGCAGAGCTGCGTGGTGACGGTGGCGGGCG
>NZ_PEOG01000129.1 GCF_002761755.1 Roseateles chitinivorans | reverse complement strand
GGCCGCGGCCTCCGCCGCCGCAGGCGCCGGCGTGCCCGCCACCGACGTCGCCGCGCCCTGAGCCGCCTTCCGGCTCCGCCTCGAAGCCTCCCGCCCTCGCCGCGAACGACGCCATGAACCTCACCGAACTCTTCATCCGGCGGCCGGTCATGACCGTGCTGCTGAACGTGGCGCTGGTCGTCGCCGGCATCGCCGCCTGGAGCCGCATCCCGGTCGCCGCGCTGCCCAGCTTCAACACGCCGGTCATCAACGTCCAGGCGGTGCTGCCCGGCGCCAGCCCGGAGACCATGGCCTCCTCGGTCGCGCTGCCGCTGGAGAAGCAGTTCTCGACGATCGCCGGCATCACGACGATCTCCTCGACCAACACGCTGGGCAACAGCTCGCTGACGCTGGAGTTCGACCCGTCCCGCGACATCGACGCCGCCGCGGTCGACGTGCAGGCGGCGCTGTTCCGCTCACTGCGGGCGCTGCCCACCGAGATGACGACACCGCCGTCGTACCGCAAGGTCAACCCGGCCGACGCGCCGGTGCTGCTGGTGGCGCTGACCTCGCCGTCGATCAACCTGTCCGAGCTCAACGACTACGCCGAGAACCTGATCACGCCCAGCCTGTCGACGATCGACGGCGTGGCGCAGGTGTCGATCTACGGCCAGAAGCGCTTCGCGGTGCGCATCAAGGCGCGCAACGAGCTGCTGGAGCAGCGCAACATCACGCTCGACGAGCTGCAGGCCGCCGTCAAGGGCGCCAATGCCAACACGCCGGTGGGCACGCTGGACGGGTCCCGCCAGACGCTGACGATCCAGGCCAACAAGCAGCTGCGGGACGCCAATGCCTTCGGCGGCATCGTCGTGGCCACCCGCAACGGCGCGCCGGTGTTCCTGCGCGACGTGGCCGACGTCCAGGACAGCTACGAGACGGTCAAGTCCTTCTCCAACTTCAACGGCGAGCGCTCCATCGTGCTGGCCGTGCAGCGCCAGCCCGACGCCAACACGGTCAAGGTCGTCGACGCGGTCAAGGCGATGCTGCCGCGCTTCGCCGCGCAGCTGCCGGCCTCGGTGCAGATGAGCACGCTCAACGACCGCTCGGTGTCCATCCGCGAAGGCCTGCACGATGTGTACTTCACCCTCGCGCTGACGGTGGCGCTGGTGGTGCTGGTGATCTTCCTGTTCCTGCGCCGCATGGTGGCGACGCTGATCCCGACGCTGTCGCTGCCGATCTCGCTGATCGGCGCGGTGACGCTGCTGTTCGCGCTGGGCTACAGCCTGGACAACATCTCGCTGCTGGGCATCACGCTGGCGGTCGGCCTGGTCGTGGACGACGCGATCGTGATGCTGGAGAACATCGTGCGCCACGTCGAGGACGGCATGGCGCCTTTCGACGCGGCGATCCGCGGCGCGCGCGAGATGGCCTTCACCATCCTGTCGATCTCGATCTCGCTGGTGGCGGTGCTGATCCCGATCTTCTTCATGCCAGGGGTGATCGGGCTGCTGTTCCACGAGTTCGCCGTCGTCGTGTCGCTGGCCATCCTGGTGTCCGCCGGCGTGTCGCTGACGCTGGTGCCGATGCTGTGCAGCCGCTTCCTGAGCCACCACCACGAGGTCCGGGAGAACGCGCTGGGCCGCGTCTTCGAAGCGGGCTTCACCTGGGTGCTGGACCGCTACACCGGCTCGCTGGACTGGGCGCTGCGCCACCGCCGGGTGGTCGGCGCGGTGGCGCTGGCGAGCTTCGTCGCGAGCGCCTGGCTGTGGGTCGCCATTCCCAAGGGCTTCTTCCCCGAGGAAGACATCGGCCAGATCCAGGCCAGCACCGAGGCGTCGGAGGACATCTCCTTCGCCGCGATGACGGTGCTTCAGGAGCGGGTCGCGCAGCTGGTGCAGGACGACCCGGCGGTGGCCTCGGTCGCGGCCGCGGTGGGCGGCGGCGGAGGAGGCGGCAACGTCAACACCGGCCGGCTCTTCATCAACCTGAAGCCGCGCTCGGAGCGCCCCGCGATGTCGCAGGTGCTGGAGCAGCTGCGCAAGAAGCTGCGCGCGGTGCCCGGCATCGCCGTCTACCTGCGGCCGGTGCAGAACCTGCAGCTCGGCGGGCGGCAATCGAAGAGCCGCTACCAGTACACGCTGCAGTCGGTCAGCACCGGCGAGCTCAACAGCTGGGCGGTGAAGCTGCAGGAGAAGCTGCGCAACGACGCGGCCTTCCGCGATGTCACCAGCGACTCGCAGCTGCGCGGCCTGCAGGCCAACCTGGTCATCGACCGCGAGCGCGCGACCTTGCTCGGCGTGCAGATGCAGGACCTGCGCAATGCGCTGTACTCGGCCTTCGGCGAGCGGCAGGTGTCCAGCATCTATGCGGAGAGCAACACCTACCAGGTGATCATGGAGGCGACCGACAACGACCGCCTCAGCGAGGACGCCTTCTCCAAGATCTACCTGCGCGGCAGGAACAGCACGATGGTGCCGCTGACCGCCTTCGCCAGCGTCAAGCGGGAGCTGGGTCCGACCGCGGTGAACCACCAGGGCCAGTTGCAGGCGATCACGCTGAGCTTCAACCTGGCGCCGGACGTGCCGCTGGGCACTGCGACCGCGAAGATCGACCAGTACACGAAGGAGATCGGCCTGCCGCCCTCCATCATCACCAGCTATGGCGGCGACGCGGCGGTGTTCAAGGACTCTCAGGGCGGCCAGGTGCTGCTGATCGTGCTGGCGGTCGCGGTGATCTACGTGCTGCTGGGCGTGCTCTATGAGAGCTACATCCATCCGCTGACCATCCTCGCGGGCCTGCCGTCCGCGGCGGTGGGCGCGCTGCTGACGCTGCAGCTCGCCGGCATGGAGCTGACGGTGATCGCCACCATCGGCATCCTGATGCTGGTCGGCATCGTCAAGAAGAACGCGATCATGATGATCGACTTCGCCCTGGACGCGCAGCGCAACGGCGGCATGGCGCCGGCGCAGGCGATCCGCGAGGCCTGCATCCTGCGCTTCCGCCCGATCATGATGACGACGCTGGCGGCGCTGATGGGCGCACTGCCGATCGCGCTGGGCCTGGGCGCCGGCGCCGAGCTGCGCCAGCCGCTGGGCCTGGCCGTCGTCGGCGGGTTGATCGTGTCGCAGGCGGTGACGCTCTACATCACGCCGGTGATCTACCTGGCGCTGGACCGCTTCAGCGGCCAGGGGCCGGACACCCGCGAGGTGGTGCCCGCCACGCGGCAGGCGCCCGGGCTCGCGGACTGAGGCAGGTCACCGCGGCGGCTCGAAGGCCTCGCGCTGGCGCGCCACCGCCTCGCGCCCGATGCATCCGGGCGCATGGTCGTTGATCAGGCCCATCGCCTGCATGAAGGCATAGACCGTCGTCGGGCCGACGAATTTCCAGCCGCGCCGCTTCAGCTCCTTGGACAGGCGGACCGAGGTGTCCGACGTCGGCCGCACATCGCCGCCCGCCCCCGGCTCCTCGAAGCGCCAGAAGAACGCGGCCAGCGAGCCGGCCTCGCGCTGCAGCTCGAGCGCCCGCGACGCGTTGTGGATCACCGCCTCGATCTTGCCGCGATGGCGCACGATGCCTTCGTCCGCCAGCAGCCGCTCGACATCGGCGTCCTTGAACTTCGCGACCTTGGCGATCTCGAACTGCTTGAAGGCCCGGCGGAAGTTCTCCCGCTTGGCCAGGATCGTGCGCCATGACAGGCCCGACTGGAATCCCTCCAGGCAGAGCTTCTCGAACAGCCGCCGGTCCTCGTGGACCGGGTAGCCCCATTCCTGGTCGTGGTAGTCGCGGTAGGCGTCGAAGCCCGCTGCCTCGCACCACCTGCATCGCCACTGGCCGTCCGGCCCCTGCGCCAATCGCTCGCTCATCGTCGCCCCTCCCGGCGGTTCATGGACGGGCGATTCTGGCGCGCCGCCGGTCGCAGCGTGACAGGAGCGCGTGCGGCGATCAGGCGGTGACGGACTTGTGGAAGACCGTCACGTCGCGCGGCCAGGTGTGCACGCGGGCTTCGATCAGGTCGAGCACATGCACGAAGCCGCTGCCCGCGCCGTAGTACGGGTCGGGCACCTCGTCCAGGCCCAGCCCGGTCATGCCCGCCAGGAACAGCCCCAGGCGCGCCGGCGACACCGCCGGCTTCATCGCCCGCAGCCCGCGCAGCACCTGGCGGTCCATCGCGAGGATCAGGTCGTGGGTGTCGAAGTCCTCGGGGCTGACCTTGCGCGAACGCCAGCGCCGGTCCATGCCGTAGCCGCGCTGCTCCAGCACGGCCAGCGCGCGCTTGTCGACCGGATGCGCGCGCGACGAGGCGAACACGCCGGCCGAGGCCACCCCGGTCAGTCCCAGTTCGCCGGCGCGCAGCCGCAGCACGGCCTCGGCCATCGGCGAGCGGCACAGGTTGGCCGCGCAGACGAGCAGCAGTCGGGTCACCGGATCCGCGCTTCCTGGACGTTCAGCGGGCCAGTTCGGCGCGCATCGCGTCGATGACGCTCTTGTAGTCCGGCTTGCCGAAGATGGCCGAGCCGGCGACGAAGGTGTCCGCGCCCGCGTCGGCGATCTCGCGGATGTTGTCCACCTTGACGCCGCCGTCGATCTCCAGCCGGATGTCGCGGCCGCTGGCCAGGATCATCGCCCGCGCCTGCTGCAGCTTCTTCAGCGCGCTGGGAATGAAGCTCTGCCCGCCGAAGCCGGGGTTCACGCTCATGATCAGCACCAGGTCGACCTTGTCGATGACCCACTCCAGCACGTCCAGCGGCGTGGCCGGGTTGAACACCAGCCCCGCCTGCGCGCCTTCGGACTTGATCAGCTGGATCGTGCGGTCCACGTGCTGGCTGGCCTCGGGGTGGAAGCTGACCAGGTTCGCCCCCGCCCGGCAGAAGGCCTGGGCCAGCGCGTCCACCGGCTGCACCATCAGGTGGACGTCGATCGGCGCCGGCGTGCCGTCGGGCTTGACCGCGTGCTTCTTCAGCGCTTCGCAGACCATCGGGCCGAAGGTCAGGTTGGGCACGTAATGGTTGTCCATCACGTCGAAGTGGATCCAGTCCGCGCCGGCGGCCAGCACGTTGCGGACCTCTTCGCCCAGGTTGGCGAAGTCGGCGGACAGGATGCTGGGGGCGATGCGATAGGTGGGCGGGTTCATGGCGAGGCGGGCGCGGAGCCGCGGGCGGGGAAAGTCGACGATTGTAGGAAGGCCGCCGCCGCAGGGACGCAGCGTCTCAGCGGTAGCGCTCCGCCAGGCGTGCGATCTCGCCGGAAGCGCTGAGCTGGCGCAGCCGCTCGGTCAGGCGCTCCACCACCTGCTCCGGCAACTGCCGCGACACGACGGCGTACTGGGTCTCCTCCTCGAAGACCTGCGGACCGATGCGGACCTGGCCCTCCAGTCCCGCGCCGCGCGCGGCCTGGCGCAGGTTGACGTCCTGGCCGTAGACCGCGGCGGTCCGGCCCTTGACCAGCATCTGCAGCGCCTCGCGGTCGCTGCGGGCGGAGTCGCGGAAGGCGACATCGGCCACCTGCAGCGTCGACGCCAGCTTGGTGCCCTGCGCCAGCAGCAGCGGCTGGCGGCGGGCGAAGGCGCGCAGTTCGTCCCAGGTGCGCGGCATGCGCTCGTCATCGGACCGCATCGCCAGCACATGCGCGATGCGATAGAGCGGCACCGGCAGGTAGCGCATCAGCGGATGGCGGTGCTCGGCCTTGAGCAGGCAGAAGAACACGTCGAGCTCACCGGCGCTGAGCATCAGCTCGAGCCGACGCAGCGGAACGGCCTGGTCCAGGCCCTCGATGCGCAGGCCGGGATCGACGCGCATCACGGCGGCGACGATCTCGCCGCACAGCCCCGGGCGGCGCGGATCGCCGGAGGCGTACTTGGCCGGCGCGCCCGCTTGGGCCGCGCTGCGCAGTCGCAGCGGACCGGCGGCGCCGGAGGTCGTCGCGAGGGCCGCATCGCCCGGGGGGCCATCGCGAGCGGCCTCGGCGGGCCGGCGTC
>NZ_PEOG01000128.1 GCF_002761755.1 Roseateles chitinivorans | reverse complement strand
GGCCAGTCCGAAAGCGCCCGACACCGCGCTGCCCAGGCCGAAGCGCGCATGCAGCATCACCGCCAGCGTCGACCAGAACGCGCTGAAGGCGACGGCTAGCAGGGCTTGCGCGATGGCGGCGCGACGCAGCGTCGGCCAGGCGCGCCAGAGGCCGCCCAGCGAGCGCAGGAGGCCGCCATACGTGGTGCGCATCGCCGGTGGCGAGGACGGCAGCCAGCGCCAGCTCGCCAGGCCCGCGACGGTCAGCGCCAGCGCCGCCAGACCGTACACCCAGCGCCAGCCGAGCAGGTCGGCGATGACGCCGCTCATTACGCGCGACAGCAGGATGCCCAGCAGCAGCCCGGTCATGACCTGGCCGACGATGCGCCCACGGTGCTCGGCCGGGCTCAGCGCGGCGGCCATCGGCACCACGTCCTGCGCCAGCGTCGCCGTCAGTCCGAGCAGCGCGCTGGCGACGAGGAAGGGCGCGAAGCCCGGTGCGAAGCCGCTCATCAGCAGGGTCGCGATCAGCAGCACGAACTTGGTGAGGATCACGCGGCGGCGATCGAAGCGGTCACCCAGCGGCGTCAGCAGCAGGATGCCGGCGGCGTAGCCGAGCTGGGTGAGCATCGGCACCGCGCCGATGCCGCCGGTCGAGGCATGCAGATCCTCGGCCAGCGGGGCCAGGATCGGCTGGCTGTAGTAGAGCGACGCAGCGCCCAGGCCGGCCGATGCGGCCAGCAGCACGATCAGCGGCGCCGAGGGCGTGGTGCCAGCCTCTGGCGGCGAGGCGGCGGGGATCGGTGTCGGTGTCAAGGTCGGTGTCGAGGTCAACGGCAGGGTGGACATGGCAACTCCCGGAGGGTATCGAAGAAGCGGGGGAACGATCGGGCGGCGCGTCTGCACCGCGGATGCCTCGCATTCTTCGGATCGGCGCCCGACGGCGGAACCGGCCCAGCGCGCACAGCGGCCATACGTCCGGCGTATAAAGCGCCCCATGAACGACCTTGTCCGGGACGGCGGCCAGGACCGCCTTGCGCTGCTGCAGACCTTTCTCCGCGTCGCGGAGGCGGGCAGTTTCTCGGCGGCCGCGCTGCAGCTCGCCACCACCCAGCCGACGGTCAGCCGCCGGGTGCAGATGCTGGAATCGCTGCTGGGCGCGCGGCTGGTGGAGCGCTCGACACGCGGCCTGCGCCTGACCGAGGAGGGCGAGCGCTGCGCTGCGCAGGCCCAGGAGCTGATCGACGGCTGGCAGGCGCTGGCCGAGGAGCTCGATGGCGGGGAAGAGCTCTCCGGCACGCTGCGGCTGCGGGTGCCGCATGCCTTCGGGCAGAGCCAGCTGATCGAGCCGCTGGCCGCCTTCCTGACACGGCATCCGCGGGTGTCGGTCGAATGGATGCTGCAGGACCAGTTGCCGGACTTCAGCCGGGAGAACGTCGACTGCTCGTTGCTCGTCGGTGAGATCAGCCAGCCCAACCTCATCGCCTCGCAGCTGGCCGAGGTGCCGCGGGTGCTGGTGGCCGCGCCGCCGCTGGCGAGGAAGCTGCCCAAGGGCCTGGACCGCAAGACGCCGGAGGAGATCGCGGCGCTGCTCGGCGCGCAGCCGTGGCTGGCGTTGCTGGCCTTCTACCGGGACGGCATCGATCTGCGCGCCGCGAACGGCGACGCCCGTCTGCACATCCGCTTCCGGCCGCGGCTGGGCACGGACAGCCTGTTCGCGTTGATCGAGTCCGCGCGGCGCGGCCTGGGCTTGGCGTTGGTGTCGCAATGGGCGGTCATCGACGACCTCGCGCAGGGACGCCTGGTGCGCCTGCTGCCGGACTGGTGCGCGACGCCGCTGCCGATCTCGCTGGTCTATCCGTCGCGCCGCCTGCAGCCCGCGCGGCTGCGAGCCTTCCAGCAGGTGATGCGCGAGGTCATCCCGACCTTGCCCGGCATGCGCGAACTGCGCCGGCCCTGAGCCGGCCGCTCCCGCTGCCGGCGCACCGACTCATCCCTCTCGTTCCGGTGCATGGCTGAGCCGGGCGCCCAAAAAGAAGACCGCCCGGGGGCGGTCTGGTCGGGTGCCGGGGAGCGCGGTGCTCAGCCCTTGGTCGCGGGCTTGGCCGGCGCCGTCTTTTTCTTCGCGGCGGGCAAGGCCTTGCCGGTGCTGGCCATCGTCATCTGGGTGTCCATGCGCAGCAGCTTGCCTTGCGGTCCCGCCATGTCCATGCCCATCGTCATCGACATCGTGCTGCGCAGCATCAGACGGTCGGCCAGGCGGATGTCCATCTTGCCGCTGCCATTCGCGGTCATCGACCCCTTCACCTCGGCCGGCGCGGACGCGGCCGGCGCCGGAGCGGTGAGGTCCGTCGGGCCGGAAGCGGTGGCGGCGGGCGCGGAGGCCGCCGACGCCGGCGACGACACCGGCAGCGCGACGTCCATCGCCATCGTCACGGCCACATCGAACGACGCGACGCCCTGGCGCACGCCGGTGAGGGTGTAGCGGCCCAGCACCTTGCCGAGCTGCTTGGAGGCGCCCATCGGCAGGTTCATCTCCACCGGCACCTCGACCGATTCACCGACCTTCAGCGTCACGCCGTTGAACTTGCGCATCCAGTCGAAGCTCTGGTTGAAGATCTGCTCCTGCAGCTCCTTGCTCAGCGCCTGCGACGCGGCGGCGGCAGGCAACTGCATGTCGATCTGCTCGAACTGGTCGTCCTTCAGCCGCGCGGTGAAGCGGAAGGTCATCGGTGGCGGCAGCGCTTGCGGCTGGCCGGCCGCATTGCGCATCTCGCTCTTGAGCGTCGCCATCTCGGCCTCCAGCGTGTAGCTGCCGTCGGCCGCCTTGGGGGAGGTCGACAGCGTCTGCCGCATCGCCATGGTCATCGTCATCGGCATGGCAGCCTTGAGCTGCTCGGCCTCGGCACGTGCCTGCTCGGGCGCGTTCTCCGGCAGCCGCATGGACATGTTCATGCGGGTGTCCATGGTCAGGTCGACCTGCTGCCGCACCGACGGCAGCGGCACGAGATTCAGCTTGACGCTGGCCTGCGCCAGCGCCACCGGCGTCGCGATCGCGGCCTGGAGTGCCAGCGCGGCGGCCAGCGAGAGGAGTCGGTTCATCGTTGTCGCTTCCTGTTGTCGGTTCAGCGGGAGTGGGAGGCCTCAGCCCCGGTAGTTGTCCTGCATGCGGTACCCGCGCGCGTACAGCGCGAAGAGCATTGCCGCCAGCAGCGCGAAGCCGGCGAAGAAGAACATCTGGAAGGCCGTCACGCTGGTGCCGGTCGACTGGATGTAGGCCGTCACCGTGGCGCCCTTGACACTCGAATTCGCCAGCAGCACCCACAAGTTGCCGATGGTGACCGACAGGTTCCAGAAGCTGGTGATCACGCCCTTCATCGCCAGCGGCGCCTGGCTGTAGGCGAACTCTAGGCCGGTCGCGGACACCAGCACCTCGCCCAGCGTCAGCAGCGCATAGGGCAGCACCTGCCAGGTGATGTCGACCGCATGGCCGCCGTCGATCCACAGCTGCAGTCCGCCCACCACGATCCAGGCCAGGCCCGCGAAGGCGATGCCCGCGCCCATGCGGCGCAGCGCCGTCACCTTCAGGCCCAGGCGGGCCAGCAGCGGATAGAGCACCAGGTTGTTGAACGGGATCAGGATCATCACCAGGGCCGGGTTGAGCGCCTGCATCATCGAGGACTTGAACCACTCCGGCTTGGCCATCTGGTCGGCCTGCAACACCCAGGTCGAGGCCTTCTGGTCGAACAGGGACCAGAACGGCGTGACCAGCGCGAACAGCACCAGCAGGCGCAGCACCTGGCGCACGCCCTCGACCGCCTCGGCCGGATGCGCCGCCCGGGCGCGTTCCAGCTGCATCCAGGCGCCGATGCCGCCGAAGCCCATCGCCAGCACCAGGGCCGAGCAGAAGGCGATCACGAAGCCCAGGTTGGGCGTCAGGGCCAGCGCGCCGATCGCCAGCACCACGCCCAGGCCGGCCACGATCAGGCCGCCGCGGCCCTGGCCCGGCGCCTGCGCCAGCAGTGCCGTGCGCACCACCTTCAGGAAGCCATGGGGATCGCGGTGCGACTGGCCGGCCGGCACGTGGGTGTACTTGCGGCGCCCGCTCCAGAAGATCAGCGTGGCCAGGAACATCAGCGCGCCCGGGATGCCGAAGGCGACGCTGGCGCCGAACCGGTCCAGGAAGATCGGCATCAGCAGCGAGGCGAAGAACGAGCCGAAGTTGATGATCCAGTAGAAGGCGTCGAAGACCTTCTGCGCCAGCGTGCGGTTGCTCTTGTCGAACTGGTCGCCGATGAAGGAGCTGACCAGCGGCTTGATGCCGCCCGAGCCCAGCGCGATCAGGAACAGGCCGAAGTAGAAGCCGCGCAGGTTGTTCTCGAAGATCGCCAGGCAGGCGTGGCCGGCGCAGTACACCAGGCTCAGCCAGAAGATGGTGTTGTACTTGCCGAAGAAGCGGTCGGACAGCCAGCCGCCCAGCAGCGGGAAGAAGTAGACGCCGATCACGAAGGTGTGGAACACCTCCTTGGCTTCGCCCTTGCGCAGCGGCTCCGGAATGGCCAGCAGCAGGCTGGTCATCAGGAACACGGTCAGGATGTTGCGCATCCCGTAGAAGCTGAAGCGCTCGCAGCCCTCGTTGGCGATGATGTAGGGGATCTGCGGCGGCATTTTGGGCGCGGTCTGCGCCGCGCTGCCGGCCGCGCCGCCCGGGGCGGCGATGGTGGAGGTGTTCAAGGTCTGTCTCCGTCAGGTCGGGCGCTCGTGACGCCCCAAAAGGAAAGCCGCCGGGGGGTGCCTCGGCGGCTGTGGGGACTGGCTGGTGCCTTTGTCTAACCCCCTCGCCCCGCTTGCGGGGAGAGGGAGGGGTGAGGGGAGCGCCGTCAGGCGCTTCAGCGGTGGCTGGCCCTCACCCCCGCCCGCTCCCGCAAGCGGGAGAGGGCGTTCATGCCGTCAATCAGGCTTCAAACGGAAGCTTGAACTGGCTGAGGTCTTTCCGGGTCTCGACCAGCACCAGTGGGCCGTCGTCGACCACCACCACCGGTGCCGGCTCGCGGCCCAGCGGGGCCGGGGCGGGCTCGGCGGCGATCGCGGCCTGGGCGGCGGCGATCTTGTCGGCATCGCTGTTGACCCAGACCAGGCCGGCGCCTTCGGCAACGGCGCTGAGCTGGGTCATCGGCAGCTCGAAGCGCGGCACGGCCGGCGCGGCAGCCACCGGGGCCGGCGCTGCAGCCAGCGCTGCCGGCGCCACGGCCTGTGCCGGAGCCTGCTTCGGCGATTCGCCCAGTTCCAGCTGCTTCGGCGCGGCACCTGCGTCCAGCACGATGCCGTCCAGCGCGGCCACGGCCGGCGAGGCGACCTCGCCCTCGGCGATCAGGCCGTTCGCGCCGTCACTGCCTTCGGCTTGAGCCCCTTCGCCCTCGCGGCGGTCGCGGCGATAGCGGTCGCGGCCCCGGCCACGGCGGCGGCCTTCACCGCGGCCTTCGCCCTCGGCGCCGTCCACGGCTTCAGCGGCGCCTTCGCCCTCGACCACCGGCGCGGCAGCCGACTCGGCGCCCTCGGCGAACGAGGCCTCGCCGGCTTCCGGCGCCTGGCCTTCGACCAGCGTGCCCTCGACCTGCTCGGCGCCCTCGACGCCTTCCGCGCCACGCTCACCGCGGTTGCCACGACGGCGACGGCGACGGCCCTGACGCTCCTCGCCGGCCTCGCCCAGCGGCGTTTCCAGCGGCTGGGTGTCGGCGAAGGCGATCGGCGACTCGGTGTTGGCGGCCTCGGTGCCGGCCAGCGGCGCGAGCTGCTCCTGCGTCACCTCGGCGGCGCGCTCCTCGCGGCGGCGGCGGCCTTCGCCACGTTCGCCACGATCACCGCGCTCGCCCCGTTCCGGACGATCGCCGCGCTCCGCGCGTTCCTGGCGCGGAGCGCCTTCGACGGCTTGATCCGGCTTGTCGGCGCGCTCGTTGCGACGGTTGCGGTCACCGCCGCGCTCGCCGCGCTCGCCACGGTCACCGCGTTCGGCGCGGTCCGCACGCTCGCCACGCTCCGGACGGTCGCCACGGCCTTCCTGCTGCGGCTTGCCTTCGCCGCGCGGCTTGCCGTCACGGGCCTTCTGCTCGTTGCGATCACCCCGTTCGGCGCGGTCGCCGCGCTCGGCACGATCGCCGCGTTCGCCACGGCGGTTGCGGTCGCCACGGGCATTGCGGTCACGATCACCGCGCTCGCCGCGTTCCTTCCGGGCCGGCTCGGCGACCTTCGCCTCCGCAGCAGGCGCCGGGGCCGGCGCGGGAGCGCCGCCGAACAGGTTCTTGATCCAGCCGAAGAAGCC
>NZ_PEOG01000127.1 GCF_002761755.1 Roseateles chitinivorans | reverse complement strand
CGCCGCGGCGCCCGCGGGCGCGCGCATCAGGCTCTGGCCGTAAGCGCCCATCATCGTGCCGGCCGGCGGCGCGGCCTCGGCACGGGCATCGGACCTGGCGTCCGGCGCCCTGGTCTCGGACCTGGCCGGCGCCGCCTTCTCGGCAAGCTTCGCTTCCGGCCTGGTCGCGACGACCTTGTCCGTGGCGGCTTCAGCGACGGTCGAGGCCTTCTCGTCGTCCGCCTTGGTCTTGCGGTCCTTGGCGCCGTTCTTCGACGCGACCGGCTTGGCGGCCTTCGTGTCCTTCGAGGCCTTGGCGTTCTTCGCTTCCGGCTTCTTCTTCGAGGCCGGCTTGGCCGGCGCGGCCTTGGCCTGCGCCTTGGGCTGGTCGGTGGTGGACGAAGTCGACTGTTGCGCCCAGCAACTTCCGCTCGCCAGGACGCAGATCAGCCCCAGTGCGGCCATGGCGCGCTGGAGCGAATTGCGAGAGGGAGCCGAGCGGGAGGGACGAACAGTTCTCATCGTTGTTGGGCGCGGAGACTAGGCAGCATCTCCGCACCGGTCAAGCGCGAATGCCCGTGGAGCAGCGCTTGGCTAGGGAAAGTCCGGGCGTGGCCACGAGACCCTTCCCAGGAAAAACCCGGATTGGACCACAGGCCCTCCGCCAAACGTTGTGAACGAAAGTTTCAGCAAAGCTCGCGGTGCGAGGATCCGTGCGGAAGTCGCGCATTCGACAAGAGGGGACCCCGATGACCGACAGCTATGCGGCGCTGTACAGGCGCTCGATCGACGATCCGGACGGCTTCTGGACCGAGCAGGCCAGGCGCATCGACTGGGAGCATCCGTTCGACCAGGTCTGCGACACCAGCCGACCGCCGTTCGCGCGCTGGTTCGTCGGCGGACGGACCAACCTTTGCCACAACGCGGTCGATCGCCATGCCGCCACGCGGCCCGGCGACACGGCGCTGATCTGGGTCTCGAGCGAGGTCGGGCAGGAGCGGGTCTACACCTTCTCCGAGCTCAAGGACGAGGTCGAGGTCATGGCCGCGATGCTGGCCGGGCAGGGCGTGCGCGCCGGCGACCGGGTGCTGATCTACCTGCCGATGATTCCCGAGGCGGCGTTCGCGATGCTGGCCTGCGCCCGGCTCGGGGCGATCCATTCGGTGGTGTTCGGCGGCTTTGCGAGTCATGCGCTGGCCAACCGCATCGACGACGCCGAGCCGGTGCTGGTCGTCAGCGCGGACGCCGGCAGCCGCAACGGGCGCGTCGTGCCGTACAAGCCGCTGCTGGACGAGGCCATCCGCCTGGCCGCCCACAAGCCGGCGAAGGTGCTGATGATCGATCGCGGCCTGAGCGCCTTCGAGCGCGTCGCGGACCGTGACCTGGATCACGCCGCGCTGCGTGAGCGCCTGTGGGGCGCACGGGTGTCCTGCGAGTGGCTGCCCTCGGACGCGATCAGCTACACGCTCTACACCAGCGGCACGACCGGCCGGCCCAAGGGCGTGCAGCGCGACGTCGGCGGCTATGCGGTCGCGCTGGCCACGAGCATGGCGCAGATCTACGACGGCCGCGCGGGCGAGACCTTCTTCTCGACCAGCGACATCGGCTGGGTCGTTGGCCACAGCTACATCGTCTACGGGCCGCTGATCGCCGGCATGGCGACGCTGATGTACGAGGGCACGCCGGTCAGCCCCGACGCGGCGGTCTGGTGGCGGCTGGTCGAGCAATACCGGGTGACGGTGATGTTCAGCGCGCCCACCGCGGTGCGGGTGCTCAAGAAGCAGGACCCCGCCTGCCTGACGCGGCACGACCTGTCCTCGCTGCGGGCGCTGTTCCTGGCCGGCGAGCCGCTGGACGAGCCCACCGCCCGCTGGATCGCCGACGCCATCGGCAAGCCGGTCATCGACAACTACTGGCAGACCGAGACCGGCTGGCCGATCCTAACGCTGGCACGTGGCGTCGAGCCGGCGCAGCCGAAGTTCGGCTCGCCCGGCGTGCCGATGCCCGGCTATCGAGTGCAACTGCTGGACGAGCGGACCGGCGCGGTGCTGGAGGCGCCGCATCAGAAGGGCCTGCTCGCGATCGCCTATCCGCTGCCGCCGGGCTGCATGCAGACCGTCTGGCGCGACGACGAGCGCTTCGTGCGCACCTACTGGTCGAGCGTGCCCGGCCAGCAGGTCTACTCGACCTTCGACTGGGCGCTGCGCGACGAGGACGGCTACTACTTCATCCTCGGCCGCAGCGACGACGTCATCAATGTCGCCGGCCATCGCCTCGGCACGCGCGAGATCGAGGAATGCATCGCCGGCCATCCGGCGGTGGCCGAGGTCGCGGTGGTCGGCGTCGCCGATGCGCTGAAGGGCCAGGTCGCGATGGCCTTCGCGGTGCTGAAGGATCCGGCGCGCGCCGCGACGCCGCAGGAGGCCCTGGTCCTCGAGGGCGAGATCCTCAAGCGCGTCGACCAGCAGCTCGGCGCGGTGGCGCGGCCGTCGCGCGTGCGCTTCGTCCAGCTGCTGCCCAAGACCCGCTCGGGCAAGCTGCTGCGGCGCGCGATCCAGGCGGTGTGCGAGCAGCGCGACCCTGGCGACTTGATCACGCTGGACGATCCCGCAGCGCTGCAGCAGATCCGCGAGCTGGTCTCCGGCGCAGGTTGAGCGCGGACTGAGCGCCGGCTGAGCGCGGCGCCAGCGGCGCGCGACCTCGCCGTGCTCAGCGGCCCAGCAACGTCCGCCAGTCGTCGCGGATGAAGTGCATCACCGCGTCCTCGTGATGCGGGCCGATGATGCGATGGGCGGCGAGCTTCACATCGTCGCTGGCGTTCGAGACCGCGATCGCATGGTGAGCCGATCGCAGCATCGTCAGGTCGTTGACCTGGTCGCCGAAGACCACCAGCTCGCGCTCATGCAGCGCGTAGCGCTGGGCCAGCGACGCGATCGCCTGGTCCTTGCTGGCGCGGCGGTCGTGCACGTTCAGCCAGGGCCAGCCCGGCATGTAGATGTCCTCGGCCAGGTGCGTCGTCACCAGGTCGCCGCAGGTGGCGAGGATCTCGGCCTGCAGCGCCTCCAGCGGCTCCGCTCGGCCGACGACCAGCAGCGTCACCAGCGGGTCCGCCAGTTGATCCTGCAGTCGGTCCACATGGCGCAGTCGCGGGTCGGCGTTGCGCTGGCGCTCGGTGACGAAGCGCTGCTGGCCCTCGTTCTGGACTTCCTGCCAGAACAGCTGATCCCCCTTGGGCCCGTGCGTCGCGATGAACGGCATCAGGCCGTGGCGGCGGACCAACGCGAAGATCGCCTGGCCGAGTGCCGGCTCCATCGCATTGACCAGTTCATGGCGGCCGGTGCGCAGGTCGCTGATGTAGGCGCCGTTGGACGAGACCACCGGCAGGGAGATCGGCAGCCCCTCGAGGATGCGGGCGATCGAGACCACGTGCCGCGCGCTGGCGACGGTGAAGGCCAGGCCTTCGGCCAGCAGTTCGGTCAGGCCGGCCCGGGTGGCGTCGGAGAGTCGGGCCTGCGGGTCGAGCAGGGTGCCGTCGAGATCGGAAACGTAGAAGCGCATGGGTGTCGGGAGCGGCTGGATGAACGCCGCGACAGGCGCACATCCTACGCCGCCGTCATCCGATACTTGGCGCATGCCGCCCCCTTCTGACTCCTCGACGACGCCGCTCGACGCGCTCGGCCGTCCGGTCCTCGACGACGCCACGCGCCGCTGGCTGCCGTGGGTCGTCGCGCTCGCGTTCTTCATGCAGACGCTGGACACGACCATCCTCAACACCGCGCTGCCCGGCATGGCCCGCGACCTGGGCGAGGACCCGTTGCGGATGCAGTCCGCCGTCGTGGCCTACCTGCTGACGGTGGCCTTGCTGATCCCCGCCTCCGGTTGGCTGGCGGACCGCTTCGGGACGAGGACCGTCTTCCTGTGGGCGATCGCGCTGTTCAGCCTGGGCTCGCTGGCCTGCGCGGTGTCGCCCAGCCTGCATGTGCTGGTCGCGGCGCGGGTGGTGCAGGGCGTCGGCGGCGCGTTGCTGGTGCCGGTCGGGCGGCTGGTGGTGTTGCGGGCCTTCCCGAAGGGCGAGTTCCTCGCGGTGATGACCTTCATCAGCCTGCCGGGACTGGTGGGGCCGCTGCTCGGGCCGACGCTCGGCGGCGTGCTGACCCAGTACGCCAGCTGGCACTGGATCTTCCTGATCAACCTGCCGGTCGGATTGGCCGGTGCCCTGGCGTGCCGGCGCTACATGCCGGAGATCAAGGGGCCGATCGGGCGGCGCTTCGACTGGGGCGGCTACGGCTTGTTCAGCGTGGGGCTGATGCTGCTGTCCCTGGCGTTGCAGGGCTTCGGCGAGCACGTCGTCAGCGTGGCCCTGTGCTTCGTGATGCTGGTGGCGGGCGTGGCCTGCATGATGGCCTACTGGTTGCACGCGACGCGTGCCGACGAGCCGCTGTTCTCGCCCGCGCTCTTCGCCGTGCCGACCTTCCGCATCGGCCTGCTGGGCAATGTGTTCGCGCGGCTGGGCAGCGGCGCGACGCCCTTCCTGACGCCGCTGTTCCTGCAGGTCGGCCTCGGCTTCTCGCCCAGCGAGGCCGGGCTGTCGATGATTCCTTCGGTGCTGGGCGCGATGTTCACCAAGACGCTGGCCATCCGGCTGATCCGGCGCGCCGGCTACCGCCGGGTGCTGATCGTCAACACGCTGCTCCTGGGCGTGCTGATCGCGAGCTTCGCCTTGATCCCGCGCGGGGTGGGGCATGTCTGGCTGGCGATCCACCTGGGACTGTTCGGGATGGTCAACAGCATGCAGTTCACCGCGATGAACACGCTGACGCTGGGAGACCTCGACGAGCGCACGGCCAGCGCGGGCAACAGCCTGCTGGCGGTGGTGATGCAGCTGTCGATGAGCCTGGGCGTGGCGACTTCCAGCGCCTTCCTGCTGCTGTTCTCGCACGGCCTGGCGCGCACCGAGGGCGCCGCCATCGTGCCGGCCTTCCACGGCACCTACCTGGCGCTGGGCGCGATGGCCGCGATGGCGGCGTTCATCTTCTACCAGCTGCGCCGCGACGAGGGCGCGGCCGAGGAGACCGCCCGATCCAAGCTCACACCTGAAGACTGATCGGCGCTCGTTCGCGCGGGTGCCGCCAGGCGGCGGCGTTGCGCGCGGGCAAGAAAAAAGCCACCCCGTGAGGTGGCTTTGTCGTCAGGCGGGTGGGAAGGGCTCAGAGCACTTCGGAGGCGAAGTCGGCCAGTCTGGAGCGCTCGCCGCGGGCCAGCGTCACATGGCCGCTGTGGGCCCAGCCCTTGAACTTGTCGACGGCGAAGGTCAGGCCGGAACTGCCTTCGGTGAGGTAGGGCGTGTCGATCTGCGCCAGGTTGCCCAGGCAGACGATCTTCGTGCCCGGACCCGCGCGGGTGATCAGCGTCTTCATCTGCTTGGGCGTCAGGTTCTGGGCCTCGTCGATGATCACGTACTTGTTGAGGAAGGTGCGCCCGCGCATGAAGTTCAGGCTCTTGATCTTGATCTTGCTGCGCACCAGGTCGTTGGTGGCCGCGCGGCCCCACTCGCCGGCGGTGCTGTCGCCGCGCGCCAGCACTTCCAGGTTGTCGTCGAGCGCGCCCATCCACGGCCCCATCTTTTCCTCTTCGGTGCCCGGCAGGAAGCCGATGTCCTCGCCGACCGGGACGGTCACGCGGGTGACGATGATCTCGCTGTAGCGACGTTCGTCGAGCACCTGCGACAGGCCCGCGGCCAGCGTCATCAGCGTCTTGCCGGTGCCGGCGGAGCCGGTCAGCGTGACGAAGTCGCAGTCCGGATCCATCAGCAGGTTGAGCGCGAAGTTCTGCTCGCGATTGCGCGCGGTCACGCCCCACACCGAGTGCTTCTGGTGGCCGTAGTCCTTCAGCGTGCGCAGCACCGCGGTCTTGCCGGTGATCTCCTGGACCTTGGCGTACAGCGGCGCGGCGCCGGGCGCTTCAAGGTAGATGAGTTGGTTCACCAGCAGCGTCGGCACCAGCGGACCGCTGATCCGGTAGAAGGTGGTGCCGCCTTGCTGCCAGCTCTCCATCGTCTTGCCATGGCGTTCCCAGAAGTCCGCCGGCAGCGCCTGCACCCCGGTGTAGAGAAGGTCCGAGTCCTCCAGCGTCTTGTCGTTGCGGTAGTCCTCCGCGGGCAGGCCCAGCGCGCGGGCCTTGATGCGCATGTTGATGTCCTTGGACACCAGCACCACCTCGCGGCCGGGCTGCTGCGCCTTGAGCGCCTGCACGACGCCCAGGATCTGGTTGTCCGCCTTGCCTTGCGGCAGGCCCTGGGGCAGCGGCGTCTCGAACAGCGTCGTCTGGAAGAAGAGCTTGCCGCCGGCCTCGCGGTGACCGGTCTGGGCCAGCGGCAGGCCCTTGGACATCTCCTCGATCGAGCTCGACTTGAGCGAGGCGGCCAGCGCGTCCAGGTCGCGGCTGACCTGGCGCACATTGCGGGCGACCTCGGTCATGCCCTTCTTGTGGCCGTCCAGCTCCTCGAGCGTGATCATCGGCAGGTAGATGTCGTGCTCCTCGAACCGGAACAGCGACATCGGGTCATGCATCAGCACATTGGTGTCGAGCACGAACAGCTTGGCCTCGCCCGCCGGCTTGCGCGCCTTGGCGCGCGTGGTGGCGGCTTTCCTGGCGGGGGACTTGGCCGGCGCCGGCGGCACCAGGGCCAGCGACGGCGATCCGCCGCCCCGGGCCTCGACCGGCTCGGCGCG
>NZ_PEOG01000126.1 GCF_002761755.1 Roseateles chitinivorans | reverse complement strand
CTCGGCAACGCCGCGGTCGACGTCGACATCGACCAGCTCCGCTTCCGCCACGCCGGCGAGCCGCTGCTCCTGGACAGCCTCACGCTGCGGATCCGCGCCGGCGAGCGGGTCGCCCTCGTGGGGCCCAGCGGCGCGGGCAAGTCCACGCTGCTGGCGCTGATCGCTGGCCTGCTGCCGGCAGCGGGCGGCGAGATCCGCGTCGACGGCTTGCCGGTCGACGAGGTCCACGCCCGGCGGCTGCGGGCACGGATGGCCTGGATCGGCCAGGGCTCGCACGTCTTCGCGGGCACGGTCCAGCGCAATGTCGCGCTGGACCGGTCCGGCGTGCGGCGCGAGGAGGTCCGGGATGCGCTGGCCCTGGCCGCGCTGGACGGGGTCGCACAGGCCCTGCCCGAAGGCTCGCTCGGCGAGCGCGGCATCGGGCTGTCCGGCGGCGAGCTGATGCGCCTGGCGCTGGCGCGCGCCGCGGTCCAACCCGACGCGCGACTGCTACTCGTGGATGAGCCCACCGCGCACCTGGACCCGCGCACCGCCGAGGCCGTCATCGAGGGTCTTCTCCGGCTGGCACGCGATCGCACGCTGATCGTCGCCACGCATGACCCGGCACTCATCGCGCGGATGGATCGCACGATCGCCCTGAACGCCCGCGACGCCACGATCGGCACGGCCACGGACACGCCCACGGACACGCCCACAGACCCACCCACCAAAACACCCATCGTCACCCCCATGGCCCCGCCCCACGCCTCGATCGCGCTCGGGAGCGCGGCATGACGCGCCGCGCGCGTGCAAGCACCCGCGGCCTGCGCCCCCTGACCCGCGTGCTGCTCGCCAACGCCGGCCCACGCCTGCTCCTGGGCACGGCGCTCGCTGTGTTCACCGTGCTGGCCGGCATCGCGCTGCTGGGGCTGTCGGGCTGGTTCATCACCGCCGCGGGCCTGGCCGGCCTCACCGCGAGTGCCGCGGCCTTCAACGTCTTCGTGCCCAGCGCCGGCATCCGGCTGCTCGCGCTGCTCCGCACCGCGGGCCGCTACGGCGAACGCGTGTGGACCCACGATGCCGCGCTGGCCGCGCTCGCCGCCTTGCGCGAGCGGCTCTTTGTCGGCTGGGCCCGTCCCGAGGCCGCGCGCCGTCTGCATCGCCGCCCCGCGCGGCTGCTGTTGCGGCTCACCGCCGACATCGAGGCGCTCGAATCGATCGTGCTGCGCATCGCGGTCCCCATTGCGGCGGCGATCGGCGCCGCGGCGCTGGCCGCGGTGCTGGTCGGTGCGCTCGATGTGCGGCTGGGGCTGGTCCTTGGCGCATGGTTGATGCTGGTGGGACTGGGCGTGACCGCGCGCACCGCGCGTCTGGCCCGACCGCTGGCCTTGCGCCGCGCGGTCGCGATCGAGCGCCTGCGCGAGCAGGCCATCGACCTCGGCGCCGGCCAGACGGACCTCGTGATGGCCGGCCGCCTGCAGGCGCACTGCGAGACCCTGCGCTCGACCGACGCCCGGCTGGCCCGCGCCGACCTCGCGCTGCAGGGTCTGGAGGCGCGCACCGGTGCCGTCTTCTCGATCGCTGGCAGCGTCACCTTGAGCGCCGTGCTGCTCGCCGCGGCCGCGCTGGTCGAACGCGGTCGACTGGACGCGCCCGCCGCCGCGCTGGCGCTGCTCGTGGCCCTGGCCGCGATGGAGCCCTTCGCCGCGCTGCGCCGTGGCGCGATCGAGGCCGGCCGCAGCGCGCTGGCGGTGCGTCGGCTCGCCCCGGCACTGGCCGACGATGCCCATCCCGCCACGGCCGATTCCCTGGCGTCATCGGGCGCCGGATCGCCGCCCTCCTCGGCCTCGACAGATCCGCGACCCGCTACGCCGGAGGCCGGGCTCGCCTGCTCGCTCAGCGGCGTGCGGGCCCAGCATGAGGGCGCGCCGCGCCCCGCGGTGCACGACCTGCATCTGCGCGTGGCGCTGGGCGAGCGCATCGCCGTGATCGGCCCCAGCGGCGCGGGGAAGTCGACCTTGCTGTCGCTGATCGCGGGCGAGCTCACCCCGGTCGCCGGCCACGTGTGCGCGCTGCCCGCCGCGTGGCTGACGCAACGCACCGAGCTGTTCCAGGACAGCCTCGCCGACAACCTGCGCCTGGCCGATGCCCACGCCGGCGATGACCGGCTCGCACAAGTGCTGTGCGCGGCGGGACTGGCCGACGACATCGCCCGTTTCACGCGCGGCCTGGACACGCCGCTGGGCGAGGGCGGACTGGGCCTGTCTGGCGGCCAGGCGCGGCGACTGTCGCTGGCTCGCCTGCTGCTGCGCCCTGCCCGGCTGTGGCTGCTCGACGAGCCCACCGAAGGCCTGGACGAGACGACAGCGCGCGATGTGCTCGCTCGCCTGCACGAGCAGGCCCAGGGCCGCACGCTGCTGATCGCCACCCACCTGGCGCGCGAGGCGATGCTCGCGGACCGGCTGCTGGTGCTGGCGCACGGCCGCCTGGGCGCCGACCTGCATCGCGGGACGGTCGGCTTCGACGAAGCGCTCGCGGCCCTGCGCGGCGCCCGAGGACCCTGACCCGCTTCACCGCTTCACCGCTTCACCGCTTCACCGCTTCACCGCTTCACCGCTTCACCGCTTCACCGCTTCACCGATTCACCGATTCACCGTCTCGCCGTTTCACCGATTCCACGCGATCCCTTGCCACCACAAGTTTTCCGGAGGATTCACCATGGAGCTCGATGTCGTCGGCCTGTCGCGATTGCAATTCGCGATGACCGCGCTGTACCACTTCCTCTTCGTGCCGCTCACCCTCGGCCTGTCGATCCTGCTGGCGATCATGGAGACGGTCTACGTGATGACCGGTCGCCCGATCTGGAAGCAGATGACGCAGTTCTGGGGCGTGCTCTTCGGCATCAATTTCGCCTTGGGCGTCTCGACCGGCCTGGTCATGGAGTTCCAGTTCGGCATGAACTGGAGCTACTACAGCCACTATGTCGGCGACATCTTCGGCGCCCCGCTCGCGATCGAAGGCCTCATGGCCTTCTTCCTGGAGGCGACCTTCGTCGGCCTGTTCTTCTTCGGCTGGGAGCGGCTGTCGCGGCGCGCGCACTGCATCGTCACATGGCTGACCGCGTTGGGCACCAACTTCTCCGCGCTCTGGATCCTGATCGCCAACGGCTGGATGCAGAACCCGGTGGGCGCCAGGCTCAATCCGCAGACGATGCGCATGGAAGTCAGCGATTTCGCCGAGGTGCTGTTCAACCCCGTGGCGCAGGCCAAGTTCGTGCACACCGTGTCGGCGGGCTACGTGGTGGCCGCACTGTTCGTCCTCGGGGTCTCGGCTTGGTACCTGCTCAAGGGGCGGCATCTCGAGCTGGCCAAGCGCTCGATGACGGTGGCGGCCTCGTTCGGTCTGGCCTCGTCGCTGTCGGTGGTCGTGCTGGGCGATGAGAGCGGCTACCTCTCGTCCGAGCATCAGAAGATGAAGCTCGCCGCGATCGAGGCGATGTGGCACACGGAGCCTGCGCCGGCGCCGTTCACCGCCTTCGGGCTGCCGGACCAGGACGCGCGCGAGACCCATTACGCGATCCAGATTCCCTGGGTGATGGGGCTGATCGGCACGCGCTCGCTGACCGGGCAGATCCCCGGCATCCTCGACCTCGTGCAACTGGCCGAGCGTCGCATCCGCGAGGGACAGGCGGCCTACGACACGCTGCAGCAGATCCGCGCCCTGCCGCCGGGCAGCGCGGTGCCCGCGGCGCTGAGCCAGGCCTTCGACCGGCAGAGTCCGTCGCTGGGCTACGCGCTGCTGCTCAAGCGCTATGTCGACGATCCGCGCCAAGCCACGGACGAGCAGGTGAAGAAGGCCGCGTGGGACACCGTCCCGCAGGTCGCCCCGCTTTACTGGTCCTTCCGCGTGATGGTCGGGCTGGGCCTGTTCTTCATCGTGCTGACCGCGACCTTCTTCGTGCTGTCGGCGCGGCGACGGCTCGATGCGCATCCGTGGCTGCTCAAGGTCGCGGTGGGATCCATCCCGCTGCCGTGGATCGCCGCGGAATGCGGCTGGATCGTGGCCGAGCTCGGCCGACAGCCCTGGGCCGTCGAAGGCGTGCTGCCCACGGCGGTGGCCGTGTCGCACCTGGGCATCGAGACGGTGCTGTTCACGCTGCTGGGCTTTGTGGCGATCTACACGGTGCTCATCGTCGTGGAGATGAAGCTGATGCTCGCGGCGATCCGCAAGGGACCGCGCGAGCTGCCTGCGCCCACGCCCGCGCACGACGTGCCGCTGGTCGGCAAGGTCCGCGCCGTCTGATCCGCCGGCCCGCAACGCACCGGAGAACCTCATGATCCTTCACACCCTGCTGGACTACGACGTGCTGCGCGTCATCTGGTGGCTGCTGCTCGGCGTGCTGCTGATCGGCTTCGCCGTCACCGACGGCTTCGACCTGGGCGTGGGCACGCTGCTGCCCTTCGTCGCGCGCGAGGACGTCGAGCGCCGCGTCGTCATCAACACCATCGGCCCGATCTGGGAAGGCAACCAGGTCTGGCTGGTGCTGGGCGGCGGCGCGATCTTCGCGGCCTGGCCCCATATCTATGCGATGTCCTTCTCGGGCTTCTACCTCGCGATGTTCGCGGCGCTCTTCGCGCTGATCCTGCGGCCGGTCGGCTTCAAGTACCGCAGCAAGCGCGAGAGCCCGCGCTGGCGCTCGAACTGGGACTGGTGCCTGTTCATCGGGGGTTTCGTCCCATCGCTGATCTTCGGCGTGGCCATCGGCAACGTGCTGCAGGGCGTGCCCTTCCACTTCACGCCCGACATGCGGATGGTCTATGAAGGCAGTTTCCTCGGCCTGCTCAATCCGTTCGCGATCCTGTGCGGGCTGCTGTCGGTGGCCATGCTGGTGATGCACGGCGGCGCGTGGCTGTCCGTGCGCACCGAAGGCGCGGTGGCCGATCGCGCCAGGCGCTTCGCGACCGTCGCCGCGATCGCGACGATCGTGCTTTACGCGCTGGGCGGCGTGCTGGTGTGGCAGTGGGTCGGCGGCTTCCAATGGACCAGCCCGCACCTGGCCAACGGCCCGTCCAATCCGCTAATGAAGACGGTCCAGGCCGGCGTGGCCGGCGGCTGGCTCGTCAACTACGCGGCGCATCCGTGGACGATGCTCGCGCCGGCGCTTGGCTTCCTCGGCGCGCTGCTGGCCCTGCTGGGCCTGCGGGCGCGCTGGGAGCGGCTGACGGTGATCTTCAGCGGCCTGTCCATCGCCGGGATCATCCTCAGCGTGGGCGCGTCGATGTTCCCGTTCATCGTGCCGTCGTCGACACATCTGCCCTCCGCGCTCACGGTCTGGGACGCGTCCTCCAGTCATCTGACGCTGTTCATCATGCTGGTGTGCGCCGTCGTGTTCGTGCCGATCATCCTCGGCTACACGGCCTGGGTGTACAGCGTCATCTGGGGCAAGGTCCGGCCCCGCGACATTACCCACGGCGACCACGCCTATTGACCGGCCCGATCACCACACTCCCGGGGGATCGGATTTCCCCTTCCCCGTCAACGACTTGAAAGGAAGAGCTCATGTGGTACTTCGCCTGGATCCTCGGCCTGCCGCTGGCGGCGGGCTTCGCGGTGCTCAATGCGATGTGGTACGAACTGATGGATGACGAGGCCCAGCGCAAACGCGTACGGCAAGGCGGACGCGGCTGAGGCAGGACACCGCGCCCGCTCGAGCACGGGTTCACGATGTCTGCTGGCGCGGTGGCGGAATCCCCCGGATGGGCGGTCGGGCACCCGCTTGCGCGGTTGCGGCGCGCACCGGGACAGGTCTAGTATTGACCGCTCCTCCCCGGCATCCGTGGGCCTTCCGCCCGCAGGCCGGCAGCCCGCCGCCTCGCGGCTCACCGCCCTCCAGGAGCACCCCATGCTTGAACTGATCGGCGCGATTCTCGTGGGCGCCTTCGCGCTCACCTTCGGGGTCCTGTGCGTGGGCCCCATGGTGCTGAAGTCCGACGACCTGTAATCCCTGACGGGCACAGGGCTTGCCGCTTGGCAGGCCATGAAGTTCACCGTCCTCACCGTCAATCTCCACAAGGGTTTCGGTTTCTTCAACCGCCGCTTCATCCTGCACGAGTTGCGGGAAGCGGTGCGGGCCGTGTCCGCCGACGTGGTCTTCCTGCAGGAAGTGCTCGGCGAGCATGAACTGCACGCGGCCCGCGTCCCCACCTGGCCCCAGGCGCCCCATTACGAGTTCCTGGCGGACAGCCTCTGGAGCGACTTCGCCTATGGCCGCAACGCGGTCTATCCGCAGGGGCATCACGGCAATGCCCTGCTGTCGAAGTTCGCCATCACCCATCACACCAACCATGACGTGTCGGTCGAGGGGCCGGAGCGCCGGGGTCTGCTGCACAGCGTGCTCAAGCTCGAGGATGGCCGCCAGCTGCATGCGATCTGCGTGCACCTGGGTCTGCGCGAGTCGCATCGCCAGCGGCAGGTCGAGCGGCTGTGCCAGCTGATCGACAGCCTGCCACCCGAGGACCCGGTGGTCGTGGCCGGCGACTTCAACGACTGGCGCCAGCGCGCGCATCGCATGCTGAGCCGCTGCGCGGGCCTGGCCGAGGTCTTCGTGAAGTCCTACGGCGCCGCGGCGCGCACCTTTCCGGCGCGCTTCCCGCTGCTGCCGCTGGACCGGATCTATGTGCGCGGCGCCTCGGTGCAGCACCCGATCGTGCTGCCGCGCCGCCCCTGGTCGCACCTGTCGGACCATGCGCCGCTGGCCGCGGAGATCCGGCTATGAAGCGTCCGGACTGGACCAGCGGCAACCGCATCGAGCTGCTCGAGAACGGCGAGGAATATTTCCCGGCCGTCTTCGCCGCGATCGAGTCCGCCCGCGAGGAGGTGCTGATCGAGACCTTCATCCTGTTCGAGGACAAGGTCGGCCTGGCTTTGCGCGAGGTGCTGATCGCCGCAGCGCGGCGCGGCGTGCGGGTGGACATGACGGTGGACGGCTTCGGATCGCCGGAGTTGTCCGAAGGTTTCGTCCGCGGCCTCACCGAGGCGGGCGTGCGGCTGCATGTCTTCGATCCACCGCCACGGCTGTCGCGGCGCCTCAAGCCGTTCCGGCGACTGCATCGCAAGATCGTCGTCGTCGACGGCGCGACCGGCTTCATCGGCGGCATCAACTTCTCGGCCGACCATCTGATCGACTTCGGACCCGAGGCCAAGCAGGACTACGCGGTGCGGGTGCAGGGGCCGGTCGTGGCGCAGCTGCGGCGCGCGACCCGCGAGATTCTCGCCACCGCGACGTCCGAGTCGCTGTCGGCC
>NZ_PEOG01000125.1 GCF_002761755.1 Roseateles chitinivorans | reverse complement strand
GGCCCGCCGCCGAACAGGTCGGCGAACGGGTTGGAGCTGGACAGCGCCGCGGGTGCCGCCGTGGTGCCCAGCGGTGCCGGTGGCGCCGGGATCGGCATGGGCGCGCGCATCGGTGCCGGCGTGATCGGACGGGCGAGGTCGGGCGCGCGGCGGATGACGGTGGCGCCGCTGTCGTCGCCCGCCTCGTTCTGCACCTCCAGCAGATAGCCGCCGATGCGGACCTGGTCCAGGTGGCGCAGCGGCACGGCCTGACCCTGGGCGACCGGCTGCCCGGCGACGGTGATCGGATTGGCGCTGCCGACGTTGCGGATCACGAAGCCGCCGGCATCGGCGCTGATCTCGGCCTGCTGGCGGGAGATGTGGCGCTCCGGGTCGGGCAGCGCCATGGTGTTGTGGTCGGCGCGACCGATGGTCCCCCCGGTGGCGTCGAAGCGCGCGGTGATGGGCTGCGTCAGGGGCAGGTCGTTGAGCGACACCGCGCGCAGGGTGAGGGTCATGATGCTGCCTTTGGGACCTCGAGAGACTGGCATGGGATGTTTGCGTGACAAAGGTCCTGCTTCAATGAACGAAAGTCACCTGCGGGGGGCTTGTCGCTGTTTCATACTCCACCCCGCTCGAATCCCGACGTGATGCCGATGTCGACCACTTTCCGTCCCGACGCCCCGACCGCCTCTCCCTGGATCGCCAACGCGCTGCGAGGCGGTGCGCCGTCCGCCCTGTCGGCCGTCTCGGTGCTGCTGCTGAGCCTGGCCCTGGCGGCCTGCCAGACGCCCGCGCCACCGCCGCCGCCGCCCGAGCCGGTGGTGACCGCACCGCCCCCGCCTCCTCCGCCGCCGGAGCCGGTCCCGCCGACGCCCGCCGAGCAGGCGCTGGCGCAGAAGACCGCGATGCAGTCGATCGAGCTGCTGGAAGCCGGCCAGGAAGACCAGGCCCGCGCCGAGCTGCAGCGCGCGCTGCAACTGGATCCGGCCAACAAGCTGGCCAACAACCTCATGAAGCAGATCACCGCCGACCCGGTGGCGCTGCTGGGCCGCGAGTCCTTCGCGTACACGGTGCAGTCCAGCGACACCCTGTCGCGGATCGCCGGCCGCTTCATGGGCGACATCTACGCGTTCTACATCCTGGCCCGCTACAACGACATCCGCGTGCCGCGCCAGGTCGCCGGCGGCCAGGTGCTGCGTATCCCGGGCAAGCCGCCGGCGGGTCCGCTGTATCCGCGTCCCTCGGCGCGCCCGGATCCGAAGGCCACCGCTTCTCCGCCCGCCGCGCCGCCGACCACCGTCGCCGCGGCCCCGGCCCCCGCTGCCCCGCCCTCGCCGCCGCCCGTCCCGGAACTCTCGCCCGGCGAGAAGGCGATGCGGGCCGGTGACGCGCACGAGCGCGCCGGCCGCCTGGACAAGGCGCTGGAGGAATACCGCCGCGCCGAGGCCGCCGACCAGCCCGGCGCCGCCGCCAAGATCGAGGCCCTGCGCAAGAAGCAGATCGCCCGCGCCACGCTGAGCGCGCGCACCGCCTTCGCCAAGCAGGACCTGGCCGGTGCGATCCGCGGCTGGGACACGGTCTTGCAGCTCGATCCGGACAACGAGCTGGCCAAGCTGGAGCGCCAGAAGGCGGTCACGCTCAAGGCCAAGGCCGATCAGCTGAAGTGAGACCTCGCCGCGCAGGCGGCGTTGGCAACCGAAAAAGAGGCGCCGCGTGCGCCTCTTTTGCATGGCGGCTCGACGGCTGAAGCGCCGTCCATCGCTCGGATAAGGGGCGAGTCGGATAGCTCAAATACTGTATATTCATACAGTTGTTTGTCACTTCCGCGCGCTCCATGGACCTCGACCGCAAGCTCGCCATCCTGGCCGATGCCGCCAAGTACGACGCCTCCTGCGCGTCCAGCGGCACCGACCGGCGCGATTCCGTGGGTGGTGCCGGCATCGGCTCGACCGAGGGCATGGGCATCTGCCACAGCTACGCGCCGGACGGCCGCTGCATTTCGCTGCTCAAGATCCTGCTGACCAACCATTGCCAGTACGACTGCCTGTACTGCGTCAACCGGTCGTCGAGCAACGTGGCGCGGGCGCGCTTCAGCGTCGAGGAGGTCGTGCGGCTGACGCTGGACTTCTACCGCCGCAATGTCATCGAAGGCCTGTTCCTCAGCAGTGGGATCGTCAAGAGTCCCGACCACACGATGGAACAGGTGGTGCGGGTGGCGCAGACGCTGCGCGAGGTGCATGACTTCCGCGGCTACATCCACCTCAAGACGATCCCGGACGCCAGCGACGAGCTGCTGCGTCGTGCCGGCCGGTATGCCGACCGGCTCAGCATCAATGTCGAGATGCCCACCGAGGACGGCCTGCGGCAGCTGGCGCCGGAAAAGGACACGACCGCGATCCATCGCTCGATGGGTCGCCTGCGGCTGCACATCGACGAAGCGCGTGAGGCGCGCGCGTCGACCCGCGCATCGGGCGTCGCATCGGCCGGCGCATCGACCGAGGCGCCGATCCGCGTCATCCCCGGCGCCGCGGCCCGGCCCGCGCGGCCTCCCCGCTTCGCGCCGGCGGGCCAGAGCACGCAGATGATCGTCGGCGCCGACGGCAGCGACGACCGCAGCATCCTGCGCAGCAGCGCGGCGCTCTATGGCCGCTTCCGCATGCGGCGCGTCTATTACTCGGCGTTCAGTCCCATCCCCGATGCGGCGCGAGCGCTGCCGCTCAAGGCCCCGCCGCTGGTGCGCGAGCACCGCCTCTATCAGGCCGACTGGCTGATGCGCTTCTACGGCTTCGATCACGAGGAGATCGTCGACGACGGCACCGGCCTGCTGCGGCTGGACGTCGATCCCAAGCACGCCTGGGCGCTCGCCCATCCCGAGCGCTTCCCGGTCGACCTCAACCAGGCGCCGCGCGAGCTGCTGTTGCGGGTGCCCGGCCTGGGCGTCGGCTCGGTCGATCGGCTGATCGCCGCCCGCCGCCTGCGGCGGGTGCGGGCCGAGGACCTGCGCCACATGAAGCTGCCGGTGCGTCGGGTGCTGCCGTTCGTCATCGTCGACGGCCACCGACCGGGCGCGATACCGCCCACCGGCCTGCCCGCCAAGGACGCGATGGGCGCGCGCCTCGCGACCGGCGCACCGACGCAACTGGGGCTGTTCGGATGACCCGCGTGCGGCTCGAGGGGCCGGTCGACTTCGACGGCTTCCGGCGCGCCGCCCGGCGCCTGGTGCTGGACGGCGTGGCGCCGGAGGCGGTCGAGTGGATCACCGGCGAGGAAGGTGGCGACCTCTGGTCGACCGCGGGCGAGATCGATGCGGGCGTGGTCGATGCAGTCGATGCCGCCGACGATCCGTCCCCAGCGCCCACGTCGAAGGCGCGCGCCGCGAGCGCCCCGTTCACGGTGCCGGCCTCGTTCCTGTCGCTGTGCCGGTCCGCCCTGCTGCATCGCGAGCCGCGGCGTTTCGAGCTCCTGCACCGCTTGCTGTCGCGGCTGAAGGCCAATCCCGCGCAGTGGCGCGACGGGTTCGACGAGGACCGCCGCCATGCGGAGCGGCTCGCTCGCGAGGTGCGACACGAGATCCACAAGACCCATGCCTTCGTGCGCTTCGTCCCGGTCGAGGACGGCGACGGCGAACGCCTCGTCGCCTGGTTCGAGCCCGAACATCACGTGCTCGAGGCCGCCGCGCCGTTCTTCGCGCGGCGCTTCGCCACCCTGCGCTGGTCCATTCTGTCGCCGCGCGTCTCGATGCACTGGGACGGTATCGAGCTGTGCGCCGGCCCCGGGGCCCGACGGGAGACGGCGCCGCCGCCGGATGCCGGCGCGGCGCTGTGGCTGACCTACTACCGCAGCATCTTCAATCCGGCGCGCCTGAAGGTGGCGATGATGACGCGGGAGATGCCGCGCCGTTACTGGGCCAACCTGCCGGAGGCGGCCCTGATCGAACCGCTGGTGGCGCAGGCGGATGGGCGCGTCCAGGACATGCTGGACGCCGCGCCGACCACGCCCCGACGCATCCGTCCGATCGTGCTGCCGCGCCGCTCGTCGACGTAACGCCCGTCACCCCGATGAGCGAGCGCGCCCGCGCCCGCCGCCGCTAACATCCGCACCGCCCTCATTCCTCGGCGAGCTCGCGCCGCTGTTCCGCATGACCGCCCAGACGCCGCGCAATTTCGCCATCGACTGCCTGCGCGGCGTGGCCATCCTGCTGGTGGTGGTCCATCACCTGGCCCTGCCCTTCCGCCTGCCGCTGGCACCCAGCATCGCCGGCACCTGGCTGCCCAAGCGCCTGACCGACGCGATCAGCTTCAACGGCTACGAGGCGGTGTTCATCTTCTTCGTGATCTCGGGCTTCCTGATCACGACCCGCCTGCTGGCGCGCGGCGGCGACCTGCGCCGGATCGACCTGCGCGCCTTCTACCGGGCCCGCGCGACCCGCATCCTGCCGCTGCTGGGGGTGATGCTGGCGCTGCTGTCGGGCCTGGCGCTGCTGGGGGTGCCGGGCTTCGCGCCGGGCGAGCGGCAGTCGCTGGCCGGCCTGCTGGGCTCGGCGCTGAGCTTCACCTTCAACTGGTATGAAGGCCGCACCGGCTGGGCGCCGGCGGCCTGGGACGTGCTCTGGTCCCTGTCGATCGAAGAGGTCTTCTACGTCGGTTTCCCGCTGCTGTGCCTGGCACTGCCCCGGCCGCTGCTGGTGGCGGCGCTGCTGGCCCTGGCGCTCGCCCTGGTGCCGCTGAGGTCGCTGGTGCCGCCGAGCGACGAGGTCTGGTGGGAGAAGGCCTACCTGCCCGGCATGTCGGCGATCGCCTGGGGCGTGCTGGCGGCGCTGCTGGCGCGGCGCTGGCGACCCGGCGCGCGCGAGGCCAGCCTGCTCGCCGTGCTCGGCGGCGTCGGCCTGCTGCTGGTCATCGGCTGGGGCGAGCTCGTCCACCGGCATCTCTTCAAGGGCGGCATGTACGTCCTGTGCGTCGGTACCGCCGCGCTGCTGATCGCCGCGGTCGCGCATCCGCCAGCGCCGCGCCGCGGCTGGCGCTGGCTCGCCCGCATGGGCGAGCTGAGCTACGAGCTCTACCTGAGCCACATGCTGGTCGTGCTCGGCACGGTGGCGCTGTATCGCGCCGCGATGGGCGCGTCGCAGGCCTGGACCTTCCTGGTCTACCCGCCGGCGGTGGTGCTGTGCGTCGTGCTGGCGGGGGTGCTCGAGAAAACCGTGTCCGCGCCCCTGCTCCGCCGCTGGCGCAGCCACAGCACCAGCGCCAGGCCGCCGAGCACCGACATCGCCCAACTGGCCGGTTCCGGCGCGGGCGAGGGCTCGGCGGACAAGGCGTAGTTGAAGCCGGACGCCGAGCTCACCGTGTAGTCGAGCCGGTTGCCGAACCAGTCGGTCACCTGCGAGATGCCGCCCCAGTAGATCGTCGGCGCATCCGCGGACAGCGAGCCGGCGGTGGCGATGCCCGCGGCGTTGAGTTGGCTGTTCATTTCCAGGTACAGGTCGAGGTCGACCGCGGAGCCGGCCAGCACCGCCGCGGAGAACGAGTAGACCGCGTACACCTGGCCGATCTCGCCGACATTCCAGTGGCTGGTCGTCGTGACGCTGCCGTCATAGCCCAGCCGGGTGGTGCTGTCCCAGCTCGTCAGGTAGAAGTTGTCGAGCCGGTGGACGAAGGTCCAGTCCACCGAGCCGGCGTCCCCGCCCGAGGCCGACGGGCTGACCGGATCGATCGACGCCGAGCTGCCGCCAGCGATGACGATGTTGTAGTGGACGATCAGCTCGCTGTCCGGGCCGCCGTCCAGGCGGCGGAAGGTCATCGCGTCGTGCTGGTAGGCCGACAGCGACGCCGATCCACCGCCAGTGCCGGCGAAACGGGTCGCGAGGCTGCCCGACAGCCGTCCCGGCCCGATGCGGGTCGAGCCGCTCGTGTCGACGCTGAACGGCCGGCCCGACCCGTCCAGCCCCGCGTCCCGGGCCGAGGCGCTCAGCGCGCCCGGGCTGCCGATCTGCGAGCGACTGTCCGCGACCGCCCCGGCGCTGACGTCGATGCGCTGCATCGGCGCGTCGGGCGGATTGAACTGCGCGCGGACGCCGGATGCGGTCGCGGCAAGGACTGCGGCAAGGAGAAGCGATTTCATGGTGGCGGGACTCTGTCGATGCTCGTGCGGCGCACGCGGTGCGGCGGCCGAGCAAACGAAGCGCCCATGTCCCGCACTCCGGGGGCGCGACAGGCTGTCGATGGAAAAACGAATGGCACCGGCGCGCCGGGCGGATAAGAACGCCGCTTGCCCCGACCGGCTTCATGCCGACCCACTTCAAGGAGCCTCCATGGAAGTCCAGCAACTGCACCGCGGACGCCTGATCGACCACCTGCAGCTCGTCGTGCGCGACCTGGCCGCGAGTCGCCGCTTCTACGAGGCGGTCCTGCCGCCGCTGGGCGTGCCGATCGGCGGGTCGGGCGACGACTACTTCTGGGCCGATGAGCTGTTCGTGTCGACCGCCAGCAGCGATGCGGCGCAGGGCCAGTTGACCGGGCGGCATCACCTGGCCTTCCAGGCCCGGGACCGCGCGGCGGTCGATGCCTTCCACAAGACCGCGCTGGCCAACGGCGGCACCGACAACGGCGCGCCCGGCGAGCGGCCCTATCACCCGGGCTACTACGCGGCCTTCGTGCTGGACCCCGATGGCAACAACATCGAGGCCGTCTTCCATGGCGAGGCGCAGCGCAGCGCGCCGTCGGTCACGGTGACGTTCTAGGTCTCCGCGCGGGCGGAGCCGCTGGCCGACGCGCCTGGGGCCACCGCTGGCGGCTACCGCTTCTCGACCTTGTTCTTTGCCGTCGCCGCCGGCCCCGCGGCCGGCGCCTTGGCGGCCGACTCGTCGATGAGCTGGCGCATCAGCGCGGTCGCGCGGGCGTTCTTCGGATCGACGCGCAGGCACTTCTGCAGCAGCATCACCGCGCCGGACTTGTCGATCGTCGAGATCTTCTCGGCCTTGCGGACGTAGAGGTCCGCCAGCAGCCGCTTGGCCGACGGATCGTTGCGGTCCTGCGGCGCGCGGCGCTCGAGCAACCGGATGGGTTCGTCGAGCTCGCCCTGGGCGGCCAGCATCGCGATGTGCTCGAGTTCGTTGCGGTCCGATCCGGCCGGGGCCGCGGCCTGAGCCGTGTCCTTGCCCGCCGCGCCCGCCGCCTGGGCCTTGGCGCCGGTCGCCGGCTTGGCGGCCACCGGCGGGGGCGCCTTGCGCAGCGTCAAGCGCGTCGGCTTGCCCAGGTAGCTCTTCTGGTTGCGTTCCTTCTCGATGCCGCGCAGCGCGTCGGCTGCCGCCTCGTTGTCCGGCTGCAGCGCGAGCACGCCCAGGTAGGACGCGCTCGCGCCCTCCAGGTCGCCACGCTTCTGCGCCGCCCTGGCCTTCTCGAGCCGCTCGGCCACGCCGCTGTCGATCAGTTGCCGGGTCGCCGCCAGGCTGTCGCGGTAGCCGGCGTTGTCGGGTCGCAGGACGGTCAGCGCTTCCCAGGTCCAGGCGGCCTCGGCCAGCTGACCCTCCTTCACCTGGTCCTGCGCGCGCGCGACCTGTGCCTGCTCGAAGGCGCTGGGCGGCGCGCCGGCCACGCCTTCGCCGCCGCGCAGCGTGCCGCTCGG
>NZ_PEOG01000124.1 GCF_002761755.1 Roseateles chitinivorans | reverse complement strand
CTGCCGCCGCGGGTGAAGTCGCCGGCGTTGCTGCCGCTGACGGCGATGCTGCCGAAGTCGAGCGAGGCGGTGCCGGTGTTGGTCAGCGTGACGGTGCGCGCGGCCGAGGCGACGCCGACGGTCTGCGTGCCGAAGTCGACGCTGCTGGCGTCGGCGGACAGGCCGGCCTGCAGCGCGGCATTGGCGGTGCCGCTGAGCGCGATCGGGATCGGCGTCGAGATGCCGTTGTGGGTGATCGTCAGGGCGCCGCTGCGCGCGCCGGCGGCGGTCGGCTTGAAGACGACGCCGACGGTGCAGCTGGTGCCGGCGGGCACGCTGCTGGCGCAGGTGCCGCCCTGGACGGCGAAGTCGCCGCTGGCGACGGCGCTGAGGCTGCTCAGCGCGGTGAGCCGGCTGGCGCTGATGGTGACGGTGGAGACGGCGCTGGTCTGGCCGACGGTGGTCTGCGCGAAGCTGATCGAGGCCGGCGAGTTGCCCAGGTAGGCGGCGATGTTGGCGAGGTCGGTCGCGGTGACATTGCCCGAGAGGGCCGCGGTCATCTGCGGGATGGTGTTGATCGCGTTCTGGATCATCGCCGGGTTGTTGCGGCCGCGGTCGACGACGGCGGTGGAGGCCACGGTGTGACAGGCCGCGCAAACCTGGGAGAACTTGGTCTGGCCGACGACCGGATCGGCGGCGAACGCGGGAGACGCCAGCAGCGTGGCGGCGATCGCCGCGGCGAGGGCGGGGAACGCGGAGCGGGCGTCCGGGACGGCGCGGGAGCGGGGCAGGGTCATCATGGCGCGAGCCTCGTCAGGAGGTGGAAAGAAGCGGAAGAACCACCGGCGCCGCGAGCAGCAGCCAGCAGGCGTTGAAGAGGGCATGCCAGGCGATGCAGCGCGGCAGCGATCGATGGCGGCGATACCCGCGGCCGATCCACCAGGCCGGTGCGACGGTGGCGAGCGCGAGCAGCAGCGCGGGGGGCGAGGGCCAGGGGCCGGGCGCCGCGGCGACGAGCAGGGCGAGCGCGTGCGCGGCGCCGAAGGCGAGGGCCGTCAGCGTGACCGCGTGGCGGCGCGCCGCGGTGGCGCGGGAGTCGGCCAGCAGGTCCTGCAGGCCGAGCCGGAAAAGGACTTCCTCGAGGCACGGCGCCAGCAGCAGCTGCCGCAGCAGCGTCTCCCAGGGGGGCAGCGCGAGGAGGAAGGTCGGCATGGACACAGGCGGAAGTCGGTGACGTTCTGCGTGTGTTCCGAGGAGCGCGAAAAAGGTTGCGCGTAAAAAAATGCATCAACGACGGCCGAGGACCGTCATGCGGGCGACGCCGGAGATTCGCGCGGGCCCGCGCTGGGCGGCCTCACCCGCCGCGACGCAGCGCCTCGTCGCCCATGCGGTCCGCCTCCGCCTCCAGGCCGGCATCGTCGTTGATGTCGACCCCGCCCATCTGCATCGTCGGCTGCACGCGGCCCTCGCGCTGCTGCACGACGTGCCAGGCTTCGTGCGGCAGGTGATGGTCCTGGCCGGGTCCGAGGTGGATCTCGTTCCCCTGCGCGTAGGCCAGCGCGTTGAGCTGCGCCGGTTGCGACGAATTGCGATGCACCCGCACGTCCGACAGGTCGGTCCCCGACAGCGCCTCGATGCCGGCCTTGAGCCCGTCCGGCAGGCCCGTGCGGTTCTCCTGCCGCTGGGCCGGCGCCGCCTCCGCCTGCGCGGTGCCCGCTTCCTCCTCGTCCAGCGCGTCGATCGCGCGCTGCGCCACCGGTCCGAAGGTCGCGTCGATCCGCCGTCGCTGCGCCAGTTGGCGCGGTGACGCGTCCACCGCCTCGGAGAACTCCCCGCCGTCCGCCCCGGCGCTTCGCTGCACCGTCGCCATCGCCGCAGGCACCCGGTCCTGCGCGCCGCTGTCCCTGGTCGAGTCCTTCATCGTCTGCTCCCCATGAGGTGATCGATACGCCGACGGACGGCGCACCTGGCAGTGCCAGCGCTCATCGCTTTCCCGACGCGGGCAGCGCAGGCGGTGCTGGCGGTGTGCGACGCGCTCGCCGTGCCCGCTGCGCTCACGGTGGCTCCACCCGCGGCTTGAAGGTCACCACCAGCCCGCCCACCACCAGGATCAGGATGATCGCGACCAGCAGCGCGTTGCCCTTGCGCAGCTCATGGAGCGACGGGTCGCAGGAGAAGATCGCGAAGGCCACCGCCAGCGTGGCGATCGCGCCGGCCCACAGGCCCATCAGGATGACCGGGCCCATGCGCCGCACGCGGCAGTTCCAGCCGTAGACCAGCAGCGCCGTGCCGACCAGCACCATCAGCGCCTCCAGCATCAGCCGCAGCGGCATCCGCATCGGGCAGACGATGCGGCAGAAGCCGGTGTCCTGGTCCAGGAAGGACCAGAAGCGATGGTCCAGCGCGGTCAGCACGCTCTCGCCCGATCCGAGGCCGGCGACCGGCAGCGGCCACAGCGCGACGCCACCGAAGGACCAACCGATGTAGACCAGGTCGCGGTCCAGCGACTCCTGTTCCTGCGGCGCCAGCGCCTCGGGCTTGCCGCCGGGGTAGAGCAGCACCGGCACGACGCTGCCCAGCACCGCCATGCGGTCCTGGCCGGTCAGCTCGTCGTTGAAGTCGGTGCGCGAGCGCAGCCGCATCTTGCCCACGTCGGAACCGGTGCCCAGCGGCGCGAGGAAACGCACGGTGATGTCGCTGGTGCCGACATAGTCCGGCGAGGACTTGTAGGTCGCCGCCGCGGCGCCGCGCTCCTTGTGGTCGCCATCGTCGCCGGTGCCGCGCTGGCGCTCGGCCGCCTTCATGATGGCCAGCAGGTTCCTGAAGCGGAATGCGGTCGCCGTGTCGCCCAGTAGGTGCTGCGGGATGACCAGGTTGAGGTGGAAGGCGCGCGCGGCGCGAGCCTGCATCGTCTCGGTCAGGCGATGCAGGTAGGCGAGGAAGAACTGCTCGAACTTCGGGTCCGCGGCCTCGTCGTCGGTCGGCTCGAAGAACACGGTCAGGCCGCCGTAGACATGCGCCTCCTCGCGCCAGCCAGGGGGCAGCAGCGTCTCCAGCCCGCCCTGCAGGTCGCCGTGGCGCAGGTCCAGCATCTCGCCGACCTGCGCGGCGGTGGTGTCCAGCACCGTCTTGCGCTCTTCATCGGTCAGGCGCATCAGCGCACGGAAGTCGCGGCGGTAGAGCACCAGGTCCAGGCCGACGCCATGCTGGTCCACCCGCCGGGCGAAGCCGCCGCCGGGGCTGTCCCAGCCCGCGGGTCGCAGGTACTCGCCGTTGTTGCGCAGGAGGGCACCCATGTACTGCAGGCGGGTGAACTTGTCGAAGCGCACCGGAATGGGCGCGTCGCTCTCGCCGCCCATCCAGTAGGGCAGGAAGCCGAAGACGTCGTTCTCGATGTCCTGCAGGCTGCAGCCGCAGCCGTCGGGCGTGAGCCGCAGCGGCCGCGCCTGCGACAGCGGATGCTCGGTGCCGGCGGCGTCGGTGATCTCCTCCAGCAGGTGCGGCGGCATCAGCATCTCCAGGAAGCTCATCACCGGCAGGCTGCCGGGGGCGAGCGTCGCGGCGGGCCGGGCCGCCGGCGGCCCGGCGTGCGGCCGATCGGTCTCGGCCAGGTCTTCCCGACGCGGGCAGCGGCGGATCGCGTCCTTGTGCTGCTCCAGCGCCAGCGCGTTGACGTGGCGCAGGAAGTATTCGCACTGCCGCGCCCGCAGCGAGTCCTGGAACACCGCGCGCGTCGGATGCTCGACGTCCTGCAGCGGCGTCAGCATCTCGCGCAGCTGGTCCAGCGTCGGACCCAGCACCGGCGGCTTCACCGCCAGCGGTCGGGGCGCGGGCTCTTCGTTCTCGACCGCGGCGGCGGCGTTGGCGGCCGTCATCAGCGATTCGCCCATCGACGCCTCGGCGTTCTTGAAGATCGCCTCGAGCTTCGCGGCGGTCAGCACATAGGTCATCGGCAACGGCGGATCGCGCGGCACGGTGAGGTTGGTCTGGTCCTCGGTCATCGACCTCAGCGTGTTGTCCGGCCGGCTCCGGGCCGGACGCGTCGCGGCCGTCGCGGCCGTCGCTGGCCGGCTCGCCGCCGGCGCGAGGGGCTTCGCCGCGGCCGGCTTCGGATCGACGACGCGCAGCAGGTACAGGGCCTGGTCCAGGTGCGGCGGGCGCGAGGCGTCGCGCACCGTCAGCAGGAAGCGGAAGGTGCCGGTCGCGGTGGGCGTGCCGGCCAGCACGCCGTCCTCCTCCAGGAACATGCCTGGCGGCAGTGCGCCGTCCACGCTGAAGCGGTAGGGCGCGCGACCGCCGCGCACCACGTCGCGGGCCTTGTAAGGCTGGTTCAGCCGGGCATTGGGCAGCGGCACGGTCTGGTAGACCAGCCACATCAGGTCGTCGCGAGCCGGCGACGAGGCCGCGCGTTCCGGCGCCGAAGCCATGTCCGCCGACCTCCCGGAAGCGGCGGTCGCCGTCCAGGGGCGCTCCGGGCGCTCGGGCAGCGGTCGCGGCGTCGCGACGTAGAGCGTCGATGGCGAGGAGGCGGGCGGGGATGACGATGCGGAGGAGGATGCGGAAGAGAACGGGGCAGACGACGAGGGCGCGGAGGAAGAGGGCGGGGCGGACGACGCCGTCCTCGCGGCGGCAGACGCGCCTGCCGGCGCCTGTGCCGCCGCATGCAGGATCACCAGCCCCGCCGCGAGCAGCGTGCCGCCGACGAACCAGCGCAGCCGTGCGCAATGGCGGCAGGCCTCGGCCCCGGGCGCTCGGCGCTCGGCGCCCTCGGCCCATTCGTCGGTCGCGCGCCAGGCGCGCGGAAGTCGGAAGAAGGAGCGTGTCCCCATGGCGGCTACACCGTGCGTCCTTCCTTGCGCAGTTCCTTGGCGATGCCCTTGCGCAGGTCGGCGGCCAGGATGCGTTCGCGTCCGGCCTGCATCGCGTTGATCGCGCCGAAGCGCACCACGTTGGCGATCGCGCCGCCGGCCAGTTCGTGCCGCTCGGCGAGCTCGCGCAGGTCCACCTCGGCGTCCAGCCGCCCGGTGTGCCGCACCATGCCTTCCCAGAGCCGCAGGCGCTGCTCGGCGTCCGGCATCGGGAAGTACACCGCCGACTGGAAGCGCCGCGCGAAGGCATCGTCGATGTTGCCCTTGAGGTTGCTGGCGAGGATCACCGTCCCGGGGAAGTCCTCCACCCGTTGCAGCAGGTAGGAGACCTCCTGGTTGGCGTGGCGGTCGTTGCTGCTGGCGGTGGCGGTCCGCTTGCCGAAGAGCGCGTCGGCCTCGTCGAAGAACAGGATCCAGCGCCGGTGCTGGGCCTGGTCGAAAACCTGGGCCAGGTTCTTCTCGGTCTCGCCGATGTACTTGGAGACGACCATCGACAGGTCGATCCGGTAGACGTCCGCCTGGACCTGCCGGCCGATCAGGGTCGCCGTCAGCGTCTTGCCGGTGCCGGGCGGCCCGAAGAAGAGGCAGCGGTAGCCGGGCTTGAGCGACTTCTCCAGGCGCCAGTCGCGCATCAGCGCCTCGCCATGGCGGGCCCAGGTCGTGATCGCCTGCACTTCGTCCATCACCTCGGCGTCCAGCACCAGGTCGTCCCAGTCCAGCCGGGTCTCGATCAGCTTGGCGGGGAACTGCGCGCTGTAGTCGGGCTTGCGTGCCTCACCGGTGCACAGCAGGTCCAGCGTGTCGGTGCCAGCGAGCAGCGCCGCGCCGTACCAGGGCTCGCCCGGCGAGTCGTGCACCAGCCTTACCAGGCCGAGCCGGCGCAGCGGCGCGGCCTCGTCCAGCATGCGGCGCAGCTCGAAGCGCCGCGCCAGGTCCTCGCCGGCGACCAGGAAGGCCGCCGTCTCCACCGTCGGCAGGAAGCCGCCGTGGTGTCGACCCTTCCAGCCGCCGAATTCGCAGAAGCCGCGATCCAGGTTGCGGTTGCTGACGAACAGCAGGTCGAGCAGCTGCGGCCGCAGGTGCGGGGCCAGCGCCAGCGCGAGGACCAGCCGCTCCGCCGGTCCGAGGCCGCCCTGGCGGATCAGGCGGGCGAGGTCGTGGTCGTCGGTGGCGCCATCGCGGGGCAGGGCGGGGGGATCGGGCAGGGGCGCCGTCGCGGCGGTCGCGGTCGCGAACAGCGCCACACCGGCCGCATCGTCCTGGCCGAAGTGCCCGGCCAGCCGCAGCTGCAGCACGCGGTCCAGCCAGCGCAGCTCGGCCTCCAGGGCCCGCGCGTTGATCGCCGCGCGCGGCGACGGGTCAGCGCCAGTCCACATGAATCACCCTTTCCATCCACGGATGCCGCAGCGTCGCGTAGCCCCATGGCAGTTGATCGATCAGCATGTCGAAGGGCCCCGGCTCGACCGCGAGCTGCCAGACGTCCCCTCGGCGCTCGAGGCGGCCCGCGCGGCGCAGGAAGGTGTCGCGGAGCCCGGCCGGCGAGGTCGACCCCAGGATCCGCCAGTGCTGGATCACCGCGCCGAGCAGGCCGTCGATCGCCGTGCGCTCGGCCTCGGTCGGCGTGATCTCGCGCGGCAGCGGCGCGTCGAGCGGAAGGCCGCACAGCAGCTTGTTGAGCACCAGCGCCGGCTCGGGCGCCGCCGCCTCGCCGGTGGCGAGCGCCTGCAGCAGCAGCGCGGCACGGGCGGCGGCCTCGGGGCCGATGAAGGCCTGGTCATCGGCCAGGTCCAGCATCGAGAAGAGCCGCGGCAGGTAGGGCGACAGCAGCACCAGCCCGGCGTTGTCGATGGCGATCACTTCCGATGGCGACTCGGCGGGTGGCGCTTCGCGCGCCATCGCATTCGGCCCGTTCGGCGCGTTCGGCGCGTGCGTTGACGCCGGCACCGCCTCCGGAGCCGCTTCTTTCGCTGCGGCCTTGCGCCACGGCAGGCGCAGCGCGCCCAGCGCCGCGGCGAGCACCGCGGTGGCCTGACGCACGACACGGTCGTACCAGCGCGCTGGCGGCTCGGCACCGGGCGCGGTGTGGCGCATCAGGTCCTCGCGCACTCGGGCCTCATAGCGGATCGCATCGAAGGGCGCCGACGGCTGACTGGCGTAGCCCAGCGTGGCCTGCCAGAGGCGCCGGCGGCGAGCCTCGACCATCGGCGCCGTGGCCATCCTCGCCGCCGAAGCGAGAGCCGACGTCGAGGCGGACGCGGATGTCGATGGCGACGTCGCAAGCGCCGTTGCCGCCGCGTCGCCCGCCGCCACGGTGGCGATCCAGTCGGCGACCGCGCGTACCTGCGACTCGGCCATCCAGAGGCCCAGCAGGCGTGGCAGCAGCGCCTCCGGCAGCGCCTGCGCGAGGCGCTCGCGCAGCGTCACCGTCTCGGCCGCGCGCTGCAGCGTCGCGCGCAACCAGTCCCGGTCCTCGCGCAGCAGCGATGTCCAGGCGTGGGCAATGCCTTGCAGCGGGTCGCCGCTGGTGGTGAAGCTGCCGTCCGTGTCCAGCGCGGCGAGCAACTGGGCCCGCAGCAGCATCAGCGCCGCCGGGCGAGGCGCGACCCCATGGTCCATCGCCTGGCCGAGCACCGATTCCCACAGCGCAGCGCAGGTGCGCGGCGAGCGGCCGTCGCGACGGGCCTGCGCGACGATGGCCAGCAGGCGCGCGGCGGCGG